>CAZNWE010000007.1:0-74414 GCA_964576715.1 uncultured Geminicoccaceae bacterium
AGCCTGATGGGGGCGGTGCGCACCTCCTGCATGATCGCCTTCATCCTCATGGGGGCGGCTTTTCTCTCCCTTTCGATGGGCTTCACCGGCCTGCCCCGGGCCCTGGCCGAATGGATCGCCCATCTCGAGCTCTCGCCCTTGATGCTGATCGCGGCCTTGACCGTCTTCTACATCATCATCGGCTGCTTTCTCGATGGCATCAGTGCGGTCGTGCTCACCATGGCCGTGGTCGAACCCATGGTGCGGCTCGCCGGCATCGACATGATCTGGTTCGGCATCTTCGTGGTCGTCGTCGTCGAGATGGCGCAGATCACCCCGCCCGTCGGCTTCAACCTCTTCGTCATGCAGGGCATCACCGGCCACGACATCTTTTACGTGGCGCGCACGGCCCTGCCCTTCTTTCTTCTGTTGCTGTTGATGGTCGTGCTGCTGGTCGCCTTTCCTGGTCTGGCGACCTGGCTGCCCGAGCAGATGGCGCAGACACCGCGCGTCTGAGCCGGAAGGCTTCATTGCGCGCGGCTTCGCGTCGGGTCCCGGCACTGCCGAGCTGTGGGCACCTTGCCTGACGGCGGCCGGGGCGCCACCTTCCCGCCATGAGTGATACACCACGGTTCGTCGATCGTGCACGTCACCGGCAACGCCGCCGGCGCTTTGCGGGCGGACCCGTTTTTTTGCGGCGGGCGATCGAGGCGCGGCTCCTGGATCGGCTCGACGATGTTCGCCGGCCGCTGGGGCGGGTGCTGGTGCTCGGCGCACAGGACGGCGACTTGGCTCACGCCTTGCGGCAGCGCCCTGGGGTGACGCAGGTGGTCACGGCCGACGAGCTCGTCTGGCCCTCGGGGGCCGGGCCGTCGGTGGTCATCGACGAGGAGTGCCTGCCCTTCGGCCCCGGGCAGTTCGACAGCGTGCTGAGTGCCATGAGCCTGCACTGGGTCAACGACCTGCCTGGGTTGCTGGTCCAGATCCGCGAGGCGCTCACTGCCGACGGGCTCTTTCTCGCAGTCTTTCCGGGCGCCGAGACGCTGACCGAGCTGCGCACCTGCCTGCTGACCGCCGAGCTCGAGCTCAGGGGCGGTGCCGGCCTCCGCCTTCTGCCGATGGTCGACGTCAAGGACGGTGGGGCGCTGTTACAGCGGGCCGGTCTTGCCTTGCCGGTCGCCGACGTCGAGCGGCTGACGGTCCGTTACGCCGAGCCGTTGCGGCTGCTGTTGGAACTTCGCAGCATGGGCGAATCACAGACTCTGGTCGACGGTGCGCGCGCCCCGCTGACGCGAGCGGTGCTGGCACGCGTTGCCGAACTCTACCGCCAGCGCTACGCCGATCCGGACGGCAAGGTCAGGGCGAGCTTCGATCTTTTGACCCTCACCGGCTGGAAGCCGCATGCCAGCCAGCCGCGGCCGGCGCGGCGCGGCAGCGGCGAGATCAGTCTGGCCAAGGCCCTGGGCGTTCCGGTTGAAGTGATCCAGGGCAAGCCGGCCCGCCGGCCGGAGTGACGGGCTGACATCCTGCCGCCTGCTCAGTCGACCATCAGCAGCTTGGCCTCGCCGTGGCGCGAGGCGGCCGACGGCGGCACCACGCTCGGTATCACGCGATCACGGCCCGCACGCTTGGCGGCGTAGAGTGCCTGGTCGGCGCGGGCCATCAGTGCCTCGAGCGTCGCGTCGTCACCCTGCAGCGAGGCGACGCCGATACTGACGCTCAAACCCGGCCGGCCGCTGTCCTCGCGTACCGCCGCCAGAATGCGCTCGGCGCCGGCCCTTGCAGCCTCGGGTTGGGTCAGCGGCATCAGGACGACGAACTCGTCACCGCCAAGCCGGGCCGCGAGGTCGCTGGCGCGCAGATTGGCCCGGAGGATGGCGGCGAGCGTGACGAGCGCGTTGTCGCCGGCGAGATGTCCACGCCGGTCGTTGATGTCCTTCAAGCGATCGAGATCGATGATGGCAAAGCTGCACCACTGGGCGTAGCGGCGGGCGATGGCCGTGGCCTCGCGGCCGCGCTCCAGGAAATGCCGCCGGTTGCTGAGCCCGGTAAGTTCGTCGGTCGTGGCCAGCTGGCGCTGCTGCTGCTCGGCGACGAGCCGTCGATTGATCTCGGCGATCAGCTTGGCGTGGGTACGGCCGAGCTGCTCGACCAGCTTGAAGGCGATGGCGAGACAGGGTGCTGCCAGCGCACAAATCACGACTGCCACCAGCATGAGTTGTATCTGGTGCGGCCCGATCAGCGCCTCGATGGTCGCGACGACGCCCAGGCCCAGCACCATGACGCCGACGGCAAAGATCAGTGTGGCAATGCCCCAACCGCAGCGTTCTACCAGCCCGGACAGCGAGGCCGTCAGTCGGCCGAGCAAAGACATCGTTGCCGGCTCAGCTGAGCCAACCGGCGCCCGGTCGATCGGAAATCTCGGCGATCCAACCATCACGCCGCCATACTCCACCCAATAGGTTGTCCCTGTGTGCGGACAACTCTACTATTCGGCGAAAAATTGGCAAGAGCATGTGTTGCAAAAAAGTGGGCGTGACGTGACAGCGGCTGGTCAGGAGCGGCGGCGATATCGCCAGACGGCTGCCGGCGGGACGTTGCGGAGCACATAGCGCGCCAGCGACGCTTCAAGATTGAAGTCCTTGACCGGAACCGGCGCCAGCGGCGAATAGGTGTATTGCAGCATGAAATGGCCAGGCGGCATTACCTTGAATGCTTGGTCGACGATGGCCCGCTTGAAGGCGAGCGGCATTCGTACCATCGGCAGGCCGGAGATGACGGTCGACACCCGCTCGATCGGCAGCCGCGCGACGATCTCGTCGAGCCGGGTGGCATCCCCCTGCACGACCGTCACCTCCGGGTAGCGGCCGGCGAGATAGGTGTAGAGATTGGTCTCCAGCTCGACCACCACGAGGTTCGCTGCCGGAATGCCGCGCTCCAGCAAACCCTGGGTGATCGCCCCGGTCCCACCGCCGAGCTCGACGACGTGCGATCCGGGCTGCCACGCGACCGCCTCGGCCAGGGCGCGAGCCAGATGCGTCGAGGACGGGATGATCGAACCCATCGACTTCGGCGAACGCAGCCAGTGCCTGAAAAAGACTTGGCTCTCCGTGGCGGTGTGGGGCTGCGACATGAGCGTTTCCTCGTCCCGCAGGCGCGGGTTATTCGGGCTGTGTGGGATGGACGCGGCGGCTCGTCGCTAACTTGGCGACACTGTCAAATTCGACCGTTCCAAGGCAACTTGATGGATGTAGGTATCGCGTCACGCGGCGGCAAGCACGACGTTGCGCAGCAGCTTGCCGGCACTGTTGACCACCACACTGAGCATCGCGAGGTCGGGCTCGCTGCTGCTCTCGATCTCCGCCATCAGCTCGCGATAGCGCTCGAGCCCGCCGAGATTGTCGCCGAGCCAGCCGTCGATCCGGGTTGCCGCCTCCTCGGGCGAGGCCGCGCGGATGCCGGCATTCCAGGCGGCGATGGTCAGTGCCCGCAGCGCCATGGCGAGTTCGTCCTCGAGACCGCTCAACGCCATGCGGTCCCAGCGGCTGCGGATCGGCGCCCGCAGCAGGCGACCGCGCAGCCAGCTTAGCTCCAGACCCTCGTCGAGCGCGAAGTACAGCCGCGCCACCGGCAACGGATCGAGGCCGTCGCCGGGCCCACTCTCGTCGGTGTCATCGAGCGCCGAAAGCGCTGACGCAGGGTCGCCGGACGCCGGCTCGGAAGCGAGTTCCAGCACCGCATCCGGCAAAGCCGAAGCCGCGCGCTCGAGCTCACGCGCCACGGTGACAATGTCGCAGGCAGCCAGCAGATGGGGCAGGGCCGCCACCCGTTGCGCCACGTCGTGATCGACGCCGGCCTCGACATGGGCGGCCGTGGTAGCGGCCAGGACCCGTGCCTGGTTCGGCGACAGGGTCTTCGCCAAGGCCGCTTGCAGCCGCGCGATGGCCGGCGCAAAGGCGACCACGGTCTTGCCGATCCGCATCGGCCGCGGCGTGTGCGCCAGGAACCAGCGCGTGCCACGCGCCAGCGTCTCCCGAGCAGCGTTCAGCATCTCGATCTGCAGGGTCGCCGGCACGCTAAGCGGCAGCTCGGCGATCGCCGCCCAAAGCGGCAATAGTGCGAAGGCGTCGCGGGTGATCACGTAGCCGAGGCAGATATCGCCGAGGCCGGCTCCGGTCTCGTCCTCGAGCTCGGTGGTGAAGACGTCGAGGCCGCGATTGACGACACTGTTGGCAAGCCAGGTGGCGATGATCTCGCGGCGCAGCCGATGCCGGGCGATATCCTCCGGAAAGCGCCGGCGCAGCTGCCGCGGGAAGTACTTGGCGAGATCGGCCGCAAAATAGGGACGGTCGGGCAAATCGGTGGCGAGCAGGTCGGTGTAGAGCGTCATCTTCGCATAGGCCAGGAGCACCGCCGCTTCCGGCCGGGTCAGGCCGCGGCCGCCGCGTCGCCGCTCGGCCAGGATGGCGTCGTCGGGCAGCTCCTCGATCTCGCGGTCCAGCCGGCCGGCCTGCTCGAGCTTGCGCATCAGCCGCGACTGCGCCTCGACGATCTCGGCGGACCGCGCCTCGACCAGGCTGAGTGCGAGGTTCTGCAGGGTGTTGTTGCGCAGGCACAAGGCCGCGACCTCGTCGGTCATCTCGGCCAGGAGCTCGTCGCGCTGTTTCATGGTGAGGTCGCCCGCGGCCACCACCTCACCCATGAGAATCTTGATATTGACCTCGTGGTCGGAGCAATCGACGCCGGCCGAATTGTCGATGAAATCGGTATTCAGGCGGACGCCGTTCAGGCTCGCCTCGATCCGGGCCCCTTGGGTCATGCCGAGATTGCCGCCTTCGGCGAGCACCCGGCAGCGCAGCTCGCTCGCGTCGATGCGCAAGCCGTCGTTGGCCCGGTCCTGGGCGTCGTGGTGTGTCTCGTGACTAGCCTTGATGTAGGTGCCGATGCCGCCGTTCCACCAGAGGTCGACCGGGGCCTTGAGGATGGCGTTGATCAGCTCGATCGGCGCCCAGGTGTCGCGGTCGAGGCCGAGTGCCGCCTTGACCTCGGGGGAGACGGTGATCGATTTGGCGCGACGGGAGACGATCTGCCCGCCCGCGCTCAGCACCGCCCGGTCGTAGTCCTGCCAGCTCGAGCGGGGCAGGGCGAACAGGCGCCGACGCTCGTCGAACGAGGCGGCCGGGTCGGGATCGGGGTCGAGCAGGATGTCGCGATGGTCGAAGGCGGCGAGGAGCTTGATCCGGTTCGACAGCAGCATCCCGTTGCCGAAGACGTCGCCCGACATGTCGCCGATGCCGATGACGGTGAACGCGTCCACCGCCGGGTCCATGCCGAGCTCGCGGAAATGCCGCTTGACCGATTCCCAGGCCCCCTTGGCGGTGATCCCCATGCCCTTGTGGTCGTAGCCGGCCGAGCCGCCCGAGGCGAAGGCGTCGTCGAGCCAGAAGCCGTACAACCGGCTGACCTCGTTGGCGATGTCGGAGAAGGTGGCCGTGCCCTTGTCGGCGGCCACAACCAGATACGGGTCGTCGTCGTCGTAGCGGACGACTTCCCTGGGCGGCACCACCGCGCCCTGCACCTGGTTGTCGGTGATGTCCAAAAGACCAGAGAGGAACAGCCGGTAGCAGCGGATCGCCTCGTCGACCAGCACCTGCCGGTCGGCAGTGTCGGGCGGGCGCTTGACGAAAAAGCCGCCCTTGGCACCGACCGGCACGATCACGCCGTTCTTGACCATTTGCGCCTTCATCAGGCCGAGCACCTCGGTGCGGAAATCCTCGCGCCTGTCGGACCAACGCAAGCCACCGCGGGCCACCTTGCCGCCGCGGAGATGCACACCCTCGACCGCGGGCGAGTAGACGAAGATTTCGAAGGCCGGCCGCGGCAGCGGCATGTTGGGCACGCGAGCCGGGTCGACCTTGAAGGACAGATAGGGCTTCGGTCGACCCTCGGCATCGTGCTGGAAGGCGTTGGTCCGCAGCGTCGCCTTCATCAGCCCCAGATAGCGGCGAAGGATGCGGTCCTCGTCCAGGATGGCGACCGCCTCGAGGCCCTCCTCGATGCGCTTCTCGAGGGCTGCGGTGGCGGCCTCCCGATCGCCGGCGAAGGCCGGGTCGAACCGGGTGTTGAACAGCGCCACGAGGTCGGCGGCGAGGCCGGTGTTCGAGGTGAAGGTGGCCTCGATGTACCGCTGGCTGAACGGCGAGCCGAGCTGCAGGATGTACTTGCAATAGGCCCTGAGCACGGTGATGTCGTTGGCGCGGAGCCCAGCGGCGAGCACCAGCCGATTGAAGCCGTCGTTCTCCACCGCCCCCGACCAGTTCCGCTCGAAAGCGTCTTGGAACGACTCGCGGATCGCATCGACCTCGACCGCGTGCCCGTTGGTGATTTGCATGGCGAAATCATGCATCGCGAAGATCGCCCGGCTGCCCGTCTTGATGCGGTGCGGCTCCTCGTAGAGGATCTTGAGACCCATGTTCTCGAGGATCGGCAAGGCGTCGGAGAGATAGAGCGGCAGGTCCGGCCGGATCAGCTTGAAGCGGAGGATTTCCGGGCGGTCCTCGAGCTTGCGGTAGAGGCTCATGCCGAGCGCCTGCTTGCCCTGGCGCTGCAACCGATCCATCAGATAGGTGTCGGGGACCGCCGCCCTGGCGGCCACCCGCTCCTGGTAGCCGGCGGGAAAGGCTTGGCCAAACTCGCGAAACAGCCGGTTGCCCTCCTCCTCCCCGGCGGTCTCGATCAGCGCCTTGTGCAGCCGGTCCGACCAGCTCTGCGCCAGCTCGGTGATCTCGGTCTCGAGCAACTCGATGTCGACATCGGACGGAAGGCCATTCGGGGTTCGCACGATGACCAGGATCCGGGCGAGCAGCGATTCCGAGACTTGCGCCTGAAACTCGCTGTCACTGCCGGCGAAGGCCTCGGTCAATAGCCCCTGCAGGCGCTCGCGCATCGCGGTGTTGTAGCGCTCGCGCGGGATGTAGATCAGACAGGAGACGAAGCGCTCGAAGGCATCCTTGCGCAGGAACAGCCGGATATGCTGGCGATCCTGAAGGTGGAGGATCTGCGTCGTGATCTGAAAGAGGGTCTCCTCGTCCGCCTGGAACAGCTCGTCGCGCGGGTAGGTCTCGAGAATGTTGACCAGGGCCTTGCCGGTATGGCTCGCCGGCGGATGGCCGGCCCGGTCGACGATCGCATTGAACTTGCGGCGCAGCAGTGGGATCGAGCGCGGGCTGCGGTTGTAGGCCGCCGAGGTGAAGAGACCCATGATGCGGTGCTCGCCAATCACGCGGCCGTCCGCCGCGTAGCGCTTGACGCCGATGAAATCGAGGTAGGTCGCGCGGTGCACCGTGCTTCTGGTGTTGGCTTTGGTGACGGCAATCGCCGGCAACGACTCGATCGCCCGCAAGCGCGCGGCACGCGGCATCGCCATGAAGCTCTTGGACGGAGCACCGTCCTCAGCGGTGCGGAGGATGCCGAGGCCGCTGTTCTCGATGCGGCGCAGCATGATGTCGTCGCCCTCGCCTTCGAGCGCATAAGCGGCAAAGCCGAGAAAAGTGAAATGATCGTCGACCAGCCATTCGAGGAAGGCCTTGATCTCGGCGAACTCGTCGGCGCCGAGACGGTCCTTCGCCGGCTCGAGGTCGGCGATCACCGTCGCCACCTTGTCGCGCATCGCCAGCCAGTCCTCGACCGCTCGACGCACATCAAAAAGGATCCGAACGAGATCGCGCTCCAGCCCCTCGAGCACTTCAGGGTCGCTCTGCCGATCGATCTCGAAATGCATGAAGCTCTCGGGCCGGGCGCCCGGCGCCGCCTCGCGGCGCGTGCTGACACCGGTCAGCTGCCCGCCGGCATCACGGCTGACCGCGAAGATCGGGTGAATGGCGAGGTGGATGCCGAAGCCGTGCCGATTGAGTTCCATGGCGACGCTGTCGACGAGAAACGGCATGTCGTCGTTGACGATCTCGACCACGGTGTGCGTCGACTGCCAGCCGTGCTGCTGCAGATGCGGGTTGTAGACTCGCACCTTGGCGGTGCCCGGCTGACGGGTCTCGGCGAAGCGGAGATGGGCGAGTGCCGTGCCGTAGAGATCGGGTATTTCTCGGGAGGCGACGTCGTCAGGGGCCACATCGCGAAAATAGCGACGGGCGAAAGCGGCGGCGCGCGCCGCCTCGTCATCCTCCAGCCGGCCGTCGATCTCGGCCACGACCGCGTCGATCAACTCCCGCTTTTGCTCTTGGGCTCGCCATAGCATCGCCTTGCTCTCCCTGCTTCAGCCCGCAGTCAACCACAGGCGTCGCCAGATAAGAAGAGCCAGTCCGTGACAGCCTGACGACGCAGCGAAGCCCGCGGCGTGGCTGCCGGATCATCAACACGCAGAAAGCAGCAGAATTCGCGCGTCGCCGCGCGATCGGCGATGCGGACCTTGACCGGCTCGGGCCGCTAGCTCAACAGCGTGCCGGCCTCGAGCGGCTCAAGTCGGATGAATGATCGGGAAGGGTCGGTCGGCCGGGAGCCGACCAGCGTCAGCCGTTGACGGCGTCGCGCAAGGTCTTGCCGGGCTTGAATTTAACGGCGTTGCTCGCGGCGATCTTGATGGTCTCGCCGGTCTGCGGGTTGCGACCGTCGCGGGCCGGGCGATGCACGGTCTCGAAGACCCCAAACCCGGCGATCGATACCTTCTCGCTCTTGGCGAGCGCGTCTTGAATGCTGGTGAGCACGGCCTGGACGGATTTCGCGGCACCGGCCTTGGTACTGCCGGTCGCATCAGCGACGGCCTGGTTCAACTCATCGAGGGTCATCAACCCACTCCCTAGCCTATTCGAGTGCGACGCCTCTATCATGAAAGATTCCCGATGCGAATACCCGAAAACCGCTCATTCACTGGGTTTGCGCCTTTAGGGCCGGCTGTGATCACAAAACCATAAGGCGATCCGGCAGGGCCGAGTTCTGTCTTTACGCGGCAAGCCGCAGGCGCGCGCGATCTTGCGCCCGTCACCAAGCGACCCCCGGACTGTCACACGCGGTAGCCTGTCCGGCCGCCCGAGGCCAGCGCCAGCGGCCAAAGTCCAGCGCCGTCTTGGAGTATTTCGGGAGCCATGCGGAGACCGCACAACAAGCAAATAAAGGTTGTATTTTAAGCGAATCGAAATCAATTCCGGGTAGAAGAGGCTTTGAACATTTGGTAGAGTTGTCGGAGCTGATGAGCGAGGGTGTTAAGCGTTTGTTTACCAAGTTCCGATACGCTCCATCGACAGCGCGTCAGCCGATCGACCCGTCGACCGCAACACCCTGCACTGGCAAGCCACCCCTGCCCGGCCAGAATAGTTGCGGTGTCACCACCCTCATGATGGAGTGGATTCAATGGCTTCGATACTTTCGGATGGACCTGGACAGCCACCGGCGTCCGGTTTCCTGGCGCGCTGGCGTGCTGCGAGCTTGCCGCGCGACCTGGCCTTCGACTACCTCCTGCTGCTGCGCTTCGCGCTCTTCAACGCCTGCGCGGTCGCGGTGCTCGCCGTCGCCTGGCTGAACGGCCTGGTTGCAACGGTCCTCGTGGCGGACACGACGCATATCGTCGTCTTGATCACCGGGACCTTCGTCGTCGGCTTGGCACTTTGTGCCAGGCGGGTGTGGCAGACCAGTGTCGAGCTCAATGCCGTCAGAAGCGGCTTTCCCAAGCGGGGCAGCCGGGTCGCCGCCTATCTCGAGCAGACCGCCGGCAGCGACGGCCAAGGCCGCAGCAATCTCGCGGCCGCGCTGAAGCTCAAGCTCGCGAGCCGCATCGCCCCGATTCGCCATGCCGCCAATGCCCTCGTGCTGCTCGGCCTGATCGGCACGGTGCTCGGCTTCATCATCGCCCTTTCCGGTGTCGATCCCGACCTCGCCGGGGATATCAGTGCGGTGGGACCGATGGTCTCCAAACTGATCGAGGGCATGGCCGTCGCTCTCTACACGACCCTGACCGGGGCGGTGTTGAGCATCTGGCTGATGATCAACTACCGGCTGCTGGAGGGTGGGGTGGTCAACCTGCTGACGCAGATCGTCGAGCGTGGCGAGGCCAGCCATGGGCGGCCTTGAGCCGTTCGAGGAGGACGAGACCGGCACGGTCTTTCGCGACGTCATCCTCCTCGCCCTCGCCGGTTTCGTCGCCATCGTCGTGATGATCCTGCCGCACCTCAACCCGCCTGACGCCAAGACCGCGGACGCCATGGACCCGCCGGGCAACGTCATCGTCGAGGCGCGCTGGCCGGATGCCTGGGACAGCGACGTCGATCTCTGGGTGCAGGCCCCGGGCGACGTACCGGTCGGCTACTCGAACAAGGGCGGAGCGATCTTCAACCTCTTGCGCGACGATCTCGGACGACGCGGCGATGCCACCGAGATGAACTATGAGGTCAGCTACTCGCGCGGCATTCCGCCCGGTGAGTACGCCGTCAACGTGCATCTCTATCGCAACCCGGAGCGCAAGCTGCCGATCCCCGTCACGATCGTCGTCAGCGTCAAGAAAACGGCCCAGGAATCGGGCAAGCAGATCCTCGCGAGCAAGATCGAGCTCGGCCGGGAAGGCCAGGAGCTCACCGTCTTTCGCTTCAAGCTCGACGAAGCCAGCGATCTGGTGCCGGGCAGCGTGCACAATCTTCAGCGACCCTTGCGCAACTGGAAGCCGTCATGAACGAGCTCTTCGGCCTCTTCATCGTCGTTGTCGCCCTGCTCTGCATCCTCGCGACGCACAGCATCTGGGCACCGACCCGGTTGCGGGTGAAGCTCTCGGCCCTGATCACCACCGTGTTGTTCCTGCCATTGGCTTACGCCGCGATGGTACAGCTCTTGAGCAAGCCCAAACCAGTCCACCTCGAATGGTGGCAGGCGCAGGCCGAGGAGGCAACGGTGCTCGGCAGCTCGCTGCGCGAGGGTCAAGGGATCTATCTCTGGCTGCAGATGGTCGAGCTGCCCGAGCCACGGTCCTACGTGCTGCCGTGGAGCCAGGAGCTGGCACAACAGCTGCAGGATGCGCTGCGCGAGGCCGAGGAGAATGGCACCGCGGTGCAGATGCGCTTGCCGTTTGAGCCCTCGCTCGACAATCGCGAGCCCAAGTTCTACGCCATGCCGCAGCCGGCCTTCCCGCCCAAGGACCGCAACGAGCCGGCCCCAGACCTGTTCGCCGGCCCGGCCACCGACGCTTGACGGCAGCGCCGCGCCGGCGTCTATCGCGGCACCCGAAACCCAGGTGCCGCGATGCCCGAGACCGCGCCCTTGTTGATCGCCCACGAGCACGCCGACCTCTGGTGCAGCGAGCTCCGGGCACGCTTTCCCGGCCTGCCCTGTCGGCTCGTCCGCTCGGCAGGCGAACTCGACGCGGCCGCCGGGTTCCCGGCGCGCATCGCCTATAGCTGCGTCACCGACGGCTTTCCGCGCCAGGCGCATCGGCGCCTGCGCGAACGTGCCGGCCTCCGCTGGATTCATGTCGGCGGCGCTGGCTTCGACCACCTCGTGAGCGACGCGACGCCGGCACCGCTGCTCACCAACGGAGGCGGCGTGCTCGCGCCTTTCTTGGCCGAGACCCTGCTCGGCGCGCTGATCGCCCTGAACCGCGGCTTCATCCACGCTGGCCGCGAGCAGGCCCAGGGTCGCTGGGCGCCGTGGAGCTTTCCAGCACTGGCTGGCCAGACGCTCGCCATCGTCGGCACCGGTGCGGTCGGCGTGGCCTTCGCGCGCCTGGCCAAGGCGCTCGACCTGCGCACGATCGGTGTCGCCCGGCGGCCCGAGAGGCGGGCGGCATTCGACACGGTCCGGCCGCTCACGGCCCTCGCCGAGGTTGCCGGCGCTTGCGATTATCTCAGCCTGAATGTGCGGCTGGTACCCGAGACCCGTGGGCTGATCGGTGCCGAGGTGCTCGGTGCCATGCGGCCCACGGCCTACCTTCTCAATGCCGCGCGTGGCGCGGTCGTCGACGAAGCGGCGCTGGTCGAGGCGCTGAGCGATGGTCGCATCGCCGGCGCCTATCTCGATGTTTTCGCGCACGAGCCCCTGCCGCCGAGCAGCCGACTCTGGCACCTGCCCAACGTTCTGATCACCCCGCACATGAGCGACCGGGTGATCGACTGGGAGCTGCGGCATGCGCGGTTCTTCATGGCCAATCTCGAGCGCTGGCTTGCCGACCAGCCACTCGAGAATGTCGTGGACCCCTGAGCGTGATCAAGCGCGCTGCTGACATGCCGGCGCCGGAGCGGTAAGGGGCGGCAGCGACGCGGCGCGACCGCCGGCTTGTCGCAACCGTTGCCTGTCGCCGGCCTAGGGCCGGCGCTTCTGTGGTGGCTGGTGCAACCCTTCATTAAGCTGCCGCTGCTAGTTTCGCGCCTGCCAAGTGATGTCGGACAGGAGATGATACCTTGCGGCTCGATGCAGAGATTGCGGCGCCGGGCATGGCAGGCGCGCGCGCCGCGCGCGATGCTGTGGGCTGGTTTGCGGCGCACGAGCTGCGCACGCCATTGCAGGCGATTCAGGGCGGCGTCGCCCTCCTCCTGGAGGACCGCGGTGCCGGGCTTTCGGCGACGCAGCTCGAGGCCCTCGGGCTGATCAACGCGGCAACCGCCGATCTCGAGCGCTGCATCACCCATCTATGCGAGCTCGCGGCACTCAGCGCTAGCTCGCCGGCAGCACCGCAGGTTGTGCCGCTTGTCGAGCTGCTTGCGGCTTCGGGCACCGCAGTCCGGCTGCGTCCGAGCGCGGCGCTCGAGCCTGCTGCCACGACGGCCGTGCATGTCGTGCCATCCCTGGTCAGGCGCGCGCTCGTCCAGCTGTCGGCCCTGGCGCCGGCAGGCGGCACGCGCGGTCTCGACTGCGAGGTCGGGGCCATTGCCGCCGATTGGATCGGTCTCGATTTCCGCCTGGCCCCGTCGGCGAGCGGTGACGGGGCTCTGGCCTGGCAGCTCGCCAGCGCGCTGATCGAGCGCGCCGGCGCCACCTTGGCGACAACCACCGCGCGATCGGTGCGACTGACCTTGCGCCGCGCGACCGGGGTCACGATATCACCCTGAGCGATGGACAACGGGCAAGTGCCGAGCCGGTTCGATCTTGTTGATTCGGCGGCACCGCATCGTGCTACCGACGTAGCCTTCGACGCACGCCAGCCTCGTGGTGTGCCGACGGCACCCTGTTCTAGCTTGCGGTTTTTCTTGATTTCCCTCCCGTCTTCGGTAGCTATCGTCTGGTGACGAGGCTCGTATGGTAATTTTCCTCGCTATGAAAGCCCGCTTCGCAGTATGGCGGACGGCGACGCTCGAGATGCACCCCTCGGGATGTGAACAGACAGCCGGCCGTCGATTGGTGAGGTCATCATCGAAGGGCTAGCGAGGCGCCGACCAGCACCACGGTGCTGCGCGAGCTGAGGGCGCACCAGCGGCGCGGCGTACCGGTTGGATGGTCGCGCACCAGCAGGCGGAGACGGCGAACGTGCAGGCGAGCGAGCGAGCGTGTGGCACGACTCCGGTTGTACCTGGCTGCTGACCGGTCTCGCGCCGCCGTCAGGTCACTCCGTCAGGTCACTATGCCGGGGGCACCACAGCGATCGGGCGGCGACGCGTCTCGCGCAGTGCCACGGCGACTGCGCTCGGTGTCGGTGTCGTCGGACCGGGGCTGTTGCTCGCTATCGACCGGCTGGCAAACATGCCAAGAGGCCCGATCAGTGGCGCCGCGTTCGCACTGCGGCAGCCTGAAACCGGCTGATCGAACCAACGACGGCCGTGTTTCGTCAAAGTGGAAGAAGGAAGGCTTGTGAACAGCAATAACCGGAACTCGATGTTCCCGTTTCGCCGTGGTGGCGGCAAGAAGCGGGGCAAGCCCCAGGGTGGTCATCAGCCCGGTCAGCCCGGCCGCCGCCAAGCCGGCGGCCGGAGGATCCCCAATTCGGCGGCCGAGTTGCTCGGTGCGCTGCAGCCGACCACCAAATCGCTGGCCCAGGTCCTCGCCGGCAACACGCGAGCGTCCGGCCAGGTCGTGCATGCACGCAATATCCTCAACCAGGCCGAGCGACTGGTCGACGATCGGGCGGTGGAACGCCTGCCGCCGAAGCAGCGCGAGGAATTTCTCGAGCAGCTTGCCCGGCTGAAGCTGACCCTCGCCGATGCCGACGACGCCGCCGATGCCGACGCAGCGGCGGCGCCCGTCGCCGCCGCTGCACCGCCGCTCTCGATGGATCGGCTGCGCGAACTCGCCTTGAGCATCGCGACCGGGGCACCGGCTCCGGGTGAGCCGCCGTCGCCCCAGGCGACGGGCGCGGCGTCGGCGGACGAAGGAATGGTCGCCGAAAGCCCGGCGCAACGCGACGCGTCGACGCTGCCCGCACAAGACCCGCCGCCGGGCGACGCCACCGAGCCGCCGAGCGCCACGCCGGCGGACACCAAGGACGAGAAAGCCGAGAGCAAGGTTTCCCGAGCAAAGCGTGGTGCAACCTTGCGGCTGAAAACCGTGCACCCGGACCCTGCGGACGAGGCGCACAGCGCCGCGACAGAAGCCGCGACGGCACGCTGACCAACAAACAGCCGCACGAGCGGTGCGGATGTCTTGGCCGGGAGCGATTGCCTCGGCACTGTGGCGCGCCCGGGCCGCGCCGTCGACGCCTGCGCTGGCGCGGGTAGCGTAACGGCGAGGGCGTTAACGGAAGATTCTCAATCGTTGCGCGATACTGCGACGGCCTCCACCGGACCGTCGAAAGGGATTTGTTCGATCCACCGTTTGAACTATGTTTGGGGGTGTCGATGAGCCAACGCGACGCGCGACGGGCGCCTGGGGAGCCATGAAGGACGGCTGGGACGAGGATCGGGTGGTAAAGGGCGATGTTGCCACCAAGCCACGCACACGCACGCAGCGGCCCTCGCTCTACAAGGTGTTGCTGCTCAATGACGACTACACGCCGATGGAGTTCGTCGTGCATGTTCTCGAGCGTTTTTTCAACAAGAGTCGCGAAGACGCCACCCGCATCATGTGGCATGTCCACCAGAAAGGTGTGGGTGTCTGCGGCGTCTACACCTTCGAGATCGCCGAGACCAAGGTAACGCAGGTGACCGAGTTCGCCCGACAGAACCAGCACCCGCTCCAATGCACCATGGAAAAGGAGTGAGCGGTCGCAGCGCCCCGCGTGTGGCGGCACCGCGCCATCGCGGCCGCAGCCGGCCGCCTCGATCGTGCCCGAGGAAATCACCGGCAAAGCGCGGCGCCACGCCGTCGCTCACCGCGGTCGCCGGGCTGGCGTTGTTGACCAAGCTCGACGCTGGCAGATATCCATGCAGTTCGGCTACAATGCCGATCACGGTGATCGAGCGGCTGCGGCCCACGGTCGTGGCGGCTTCGGCAAGGAGGTAGGATGCTCTCGCGCACACTGGAAAAGACCCTTCGTCGGGCGCTCGCCCTCGCCAATGCGCGGCAGCACGAATATGCCACGCTCGAGCACCTCTTGATGGCGTTGAGCGAGGATCAAGACGCGGTTGCCGTGATGAAGGCTTGTGCTGTCGAGATCGACAAGCTGCGCCTCGCCCTCACCGATTTTCTCGATCATGAGCTCTCCGGCCTCGTCGTCGACGGCGTTGTCGATGCCAAGGCGACGGCCGGCTTCCAGCGCGTCATTCAGCGCGCCGCCATCCATGTCCAGTCGTCTGGCCGCAGTGAGGTCACCGGAGCCAACGTGCTGGTCGCCCTCTTCTCCGAGCGCGAGTCGCATGCCGTCTGGTTTCTGCAGGAGCAGAACATGTCCAGGCTCGATGCGGTCAATTACATCGCGCACGGGATCGCCAAGAAGCCAAGCCTCAGCGAGGAGCGTCGGGTGAAGGGTGCGGAGGAAGCGAGCCAAGGCGAGGAGAAGCGCGAGGCCGGCAGCGAGGCGTTGTCGACCTATTGCGTCAACCTCAACGACAAGGCGACGGCCGGCAAGATCGATATCCTGGTCGGTCGGCAGCACGAGATCGAGCGGACCATCCAGATCCTCTGTCGGCGCTCGAAGAACAACCCGCTCTTCGTCGGCGACCCGGGTGTCGGCAAGACCGCGATAGCCGAGGGGTTGGCGCTCAGGATCGTGCGCGGCGAGGTTCCCGAGGTCCTCAAACACGCCATTATTTTCGCCCTCGACATGGGCGCACTGCTGGCCGGCACCCGCTATCGGGGCGACTTCGAGGAGCGGCTGAAGGCGGTGATCGGCGAGCTCGAGGCCAATGACCGGGCCGTCCTCTTCATCGACGAGATCCACACCGTGATCGGTGCGGGTGCGACGAGTGGCGGCTCGCTCGATGCCTCCAATATTCTCAAGCCGGCCCTCGCCGGTGGCTCGCTGCGCTGCATCGGCTCGACCACCTACAAGGAGTTCCGGAACTATTTCGAGAAGGACCGGGCCCTCGTCCGCCGCTTTCAGAAGATCGACGTGCCCGAGCCCTCCGAGGACGAGGCAGTCAAGATCCTCGAGGGCTTGCGGCCGAGCTTCGAGGAGCATCACCGAATCAAATACTCGACCGGCGCACTCAAGGCCGCGGTCAAGTTGTCGAACCGCTACATTCATGACCGCAAGCTGCCCGACAAGGCGATCGACGTGATCGACGAGGTGGGTGCCGCCCAGATGCTCAAGCCCGAGGGCCAAAGGCGCAAGACCGTGGGGGCGAAGGACATCGAGGAGATCGTCGCGAAGATTGCGCGCGTGCCGATCAAGGCGGTCAATGCCCGGGACAAGAGTGCTTTGAAGACCCTCGGCGACGACCTCAAGGCCGTGGTGTTCGGGCAGAACCAGGCGATCGAGGCGCTTTCGTCGGCGATCAAGCTCAGCCGGGCTGGACTGCGTGATCCGCAAAAGCCCATTGGCTGCTACCTGTTCTCCGGCCCGACCGGTGTCGGCAAGACCGAGGTGGCGCGCCAGCTCGCGAGCGTCATGGGCATCGAGATCGTGCGTTTCGACATGTCCGAGTACATGGAGCGGCACGCGGTCTCGCGGCTGATCGGCGCACCTCCGGGCTATGTCGGGTTCGATCAGGGTGGCCTGTTGACCGATTCGATCGACCAGCATCCGCACGCCGTGCTGCTCCTCGACGAGATCGAAAAAGCGCATCCGGATGTCTTCAACATCCTTCTCCAGGTGATGGACTACGGCAAGCTCACCGACAACAACGGCAAGACGGTCGATTTCCGGAACGTCATCCTGATCATGACGACCAATGCCGGGGCGGCCGACATGAGCAAACCCGTCATGGGCTTCGGCGCCGCGGCACGCGAGGGCGAGGATACCGAGGCGATCAAGCGCCTGTTCACGCCGGAATTCAGGAACCGGCTCGATGCGGTCATCCCCTTCGCCGGTTTGACGCCGAGAATCATCCGCTCGGTGGTCGACAAGTTCGTGGATCAGCTCGCCGCGCAACTGGCCGACAAGCGCGTTTCGATCGAGCTCGACGAGGCGGCCAAAGCGTGGCTGGCCGAGCGTGGCTACGATCCGCTCTACGGTGCCCGCCCCCTGGCTCGGGTGATCGAGGAGCACATGAAGAAGCCCTTGGCCGACGAGCTTCTGTTCGGTCGGCTGGCCAAGGGGGGCAAGGTGACGGTGACCATCCAGGGCGACAAGCCGGTCTTCGTGATCGTGCCGACCGGCCAAGCCCTGCCCTTCCTGCCGCCGCCCGATGCCATCGACGACGTCGATGCCCGGGATGAGGACAGCCCGAACGAGGAGCTGCCCGAGACTGTCGGCTGAGCGGCGCCGCGGGGAGTGCAAAGGTCCGGTTTTCGCGGCCGGGGCTTGTCCGGCAACGACGTAATGCGGCGATGCGGCCGGTCGGTTCTGGCCAAGCTGACGCGCTGTTCAGGCCTTAAGCCAACCAATCAGCGTGGATGCTCGCAGCTCGGACTCTCGGCTCCTCGTGCGAGGCAACAGAGATCTGCATCGCCACCTTTTCCTATGCAGCTGCCATGCCAGGCATGCCGCGATCTAGCGCTTCCCTGGTAAGCGTAACGCGGTGCGGGATGTCGCACTGGCTGGCGACGGGGAGCAGGGCCGTTACAGGCGGCCAACAGCCGCACGCTTCTGAGCTAGGCAAGGGGATCGCCCCCTCACGGCCCCTATCCAAGGACCATCGCCACGGCGACGACCGCGGTGGCGGGCGGATCGTCTGAGGGCAGCGAAACGACCGACCCGGTACTGCGGACCGCCTTTTCTGCTGCATTGCAGCACTGGCGGCGATGACCCTTTCGGTCTAGGTAGAGTGGCAGGACGGAGTGCTGGCCTCCGTAACGTCGATCGTCACAGTGTCGTGGGGTCTGCCCGCCTTGCAGACCATGCCTGGCCGATGCGCCAAGCCCTGGGCGACCAGCGCGGCACTCGACCGTCGGCGGCAAAGCGATGGTCCCCAGCGTCCATCGCCTGCCCATCAGCAACCCTGCCGCGATCACAGGCCGTGCCATGACGGAAGGAGACGAGATGGAAGGGTTGAAGATCACGACCGCTGCACCGACGGCCGAGCACATGCAGAAGCTGCTCGCCGACTTCGATAGCTACCTGGCCAGGCTCTACCCGCCAGAGGCGGAGTACGGGCTCGCCGACGAGGAGTTGCAATCACCCAATGTTCGCTTCGTCTTCGTCGAGCAACACAATGCGGTGGTCGCCTGCGGCGCCATCCGGCTCGCAGAGGATTTCGCCGAGATCAAGCGGATGTATGTGGTGCCGGAGATGCGCCAGTCGGGGATCGGCCGGCAACTCCTGAGCCATCTCGAGACCGCCACGGCGGGCGCTGGCCGGCCATTGATCCGGCTCGAGACCAGCGTTGCCCAGCCGGAGGCGATCGCCCTCTACGAAAGCGCCGGCTATAGCCGGACCGACCCGTTCCCGCCCTACGAGGCCGACCCGCGCAGTGTTTTCATGGAGAAATCCGTGGCCGCGCTGTTCGAGAACCTGGGTCGCGCCGGGTCGTTCCCCTGACATCACGCTGCTGAGCGCAGCTGCTGCGTCAAAACGCCACTGGTGCGAACGCGGCCTCGTCCGGCGGGCCCGACGCATAGAGCCAGATGGCTTGATCGGTCGAGATTGACGGCAAGGCGATGAGACTCGAGCTCACCGTACCGTAGGCGCCATCGGTGCGGATACACATTGCATCTCGCGGATCGCCGGTCTCCGTGGCGCGGGAGGCCAGCACCAGCTGCCAGCTCGACCAGTCCTGGCGCTCCGGTGCCGGCGCCTCGGCGGCGCGAAAGAGCGGCAGATAGCGACGGATCCGTGGCGCCTCGGCGTCGTTGAGCTCGCGCGAGGTGAGCATCGCAACACCGGCCTCGAGGGCCACGGAACGGACCATGCCGTCTCCAGCGTGGCGAATCCAATAGGCCTCAGTCGCATCGGCGACCAGCATGTTGAACGGGCGGTAGGCGTCCGGATCGAGATGAGCCAGCGCGGTGGCCGCCGCCTCGGCATCGGCGTGGTCGAGCGCCTCGAGCACGAGTTCGCCGCGGCTGCGCTTGCCAGCCTCGGGCCCCAGCGTTCCGTGACGATTGAGCACGGCAGCCGTCACCCCGTCGTCGTTGATGCCGAGCCAGCTGCCGCCGGCCTCCAGATCGAGACCGGCCAAGACTTCCGGCCGATCCGCCCAATGCCGATCGGGCGCTGCGGTCTGCCGCGTGGCCAGCTCGTCACGGTTGGCGGCGAGCAGCACCGGCCAGCGCGGGTGATCGGGTCGTCGGAGGATGATCAGCGAGCACATGGCCAACAGCTGCCGCCCCGCAGGCAAGGACAGCTGCCGGGGCTCGATTGAAGGAACGACTGCATCGATAGGCTCATCCAGCGCTTCGCGCGACCGCTGTTTTGGCACGCCTCACCAGCGCCGGCGATGGCGGGCCGGGCACCACCACCCTATATAGTGCTAAGACAGACGGTCGACCTAGCCGGGGAGCAGCGCATGGCACTCGAGGATCGCGGCAAGAGCGAGGAAGCGAAATACAAGCACGATCAGGAACTGGCATTCAAGGTGCGCAACCGCCGCAACAAGCTCTTTGGTATATGGCTTGCCGAGACCCATTTGGGCAAGGCTGGCGATGACGCCTTCGCCTACGCAAAAGAGCTGGTGATGGCGGCGTTCGAGCGGCCGGGCGACAGTGGCGTGCTCGACAAGGCGCGTGAGGATCTCAGTGCCGCCAACATCGAGCTCAGCGACTACCTGTTGAACAAGCATCTGAGCGAGTGCGAGGCGATCGCCAAGCAGCAGGTGATGGCGGAGTGACCGGGATAGCGACGAAGCGCAAGCCGATGACGCCGCCGACCGCTGCCCAGGCCGACTCAGCGCAGGCGCCGCCGCCACCGCTGCCGCAGCCGCCCGGCAAGCACGAAGCGGTGCCGCCGCCGGCCATGCAGCCGGCCGGCGAGACCGGTGGGCCGAAGGGCCCGGAGCCGACGCGCTACGGCGACTGGGAGAAAGGTGGGCGCTGCTTCGACTTCTGAGGCCGGCGTCGATCGCGTGCCCCCGGGCAGTATCCTTTTGATCGTCGCCATGTCGCTGCTCTGGGGACTGAACTGGCCGGCGATGAAGGTCGTGGTGGGCGAACTATCGCCCTGGACCTTTCGGGTCGTCTGCGTCGGCGTCGCTGGCGCCAGTCTCCTGGCCCTGGCCAAGCTGCAGCGCGAGCGGCTGGTGCCGCCGCGCCGTCTCTGGCCAGCGCTCGGCGTGCTTTCCGTCGTTCACGTCACCAACTGGCACATGCTCACCGCCTTCGCGCTGACCAGCATCGGTGGCGGACGGGCGGCGATCCTCGCCTTCACCATGCCGCTCTGGGCCACGCTGCTCGGCGTTCTGGTGCTCGACGAACGGCTCCGCTGGCGTCAGGCCGCCGCACTCGGTCTCGGGCTCAGCGGCATCGGCCTCTTGCTCCTGCCCGAGTTCGAACAGACCGGGGCGCTGCCTCTCGGCTATGCCCTGATGATCCTCGCGGCGATCGCCTGGGGCATGGGTACGGTCGGCCAGAAGCTCCGCCAGTGGCAGATCGGCATCCTGGCGCTGAGCGGCTGGCAGCTGCTGATCGGCGGGGTGCCCATCGTCGTCGCCTGGCTGATCCTCGAGCCCCAGCCGGATTTCTCGCGCGTGACCCCGCTCGGCCTTCTCGCCCTCGCCTATGTCGTGTTCGTGGCGCTGGTCTTCTGCTTCTCTTCCTATATCCGGCTGGTATCGACCCTGCCCGCCAATGTCGCCGCGATCAGCACGCTGGCGATTCCGGTCATCGGCCTCTCGAGCTCCGCCCTGCTGCTGGGCGAGCCGGTCGGCGCCACCGACCTCATGGCCTTGGCCCTGATCCTCGCCGCCCTCGCCCTGGTCCTGCTGCGGCCGCCCGCTGCCAAGCCGGCCGGTTGAGCGGCAGCGACCTTTCTTCGAGCAAAAAGACCCGATATAACAGACCCACGAAGCCGGATCCGGCCACCACCAGACAGGACACTCCATGGCAGAGACCGTGACGACGCGGCGGACCGATGAGCGCCAGCGGGCGTTGGATGCGGCGATCGCCCAGATCGAGCGGTCGTTCGGCAAAGGCTCGGTGATGCGGCTCGGCAAGGCCGAGCAGAACGCCGATATCGAAACGGTCTCGACCGGTTCTCTGGGTCTCGATATCGGCCTCGGCGTCGGCGGTCTGCCACGCGGTCGGGTGATCGAGATCTACGGGCCGGAAAGCTCGGGCAAGACGACCTTGACCCTCCATGTCATCGCCGAGGCGCAAAAGGCCGGCGGCACCTGCGCCTTCATCGACGCCGAGCACGCCCTCGATCCGGGCTATGCGCGCAAGCTCGGCGTCAATCTCGACGACCTCCTGATCAGCCAGCCGGACACCGGCGAGCAGGCGCTCGAGATCGCCGACACGCTGGTCCGATCGGGTGCGATCGACGTCATCGTCGTGGACTCGGTCGCAGCCCTGGTTCCCAAGGCCGAGCTCGAAGGCGAGATGGGCGACAGCCATGTCGGCCTCCAGGCCCGGCTGATGAGCCAGGCACTGAGAAAGCTCACGGCCTCGATCAGCCGCTCGAAGACCATGGTGATCTTCACCAACCAGATCCGCTCGAAGATTGGCGTCATGTTCGGCAGCCCCGAGACCACGACCGGCGGCAACGCGCTCAAGTTCTACGCCTCCGTCCGCCTCGACATCCGCCGCATTGGCCAGGTCAAGGAGAAGGACGAGACCGTCGGCAACCAGACCCGGGTCAAGGTGGTCAAGAACAAGGTCGCACCCCCGTTTCGGGTGATCGAGTTCGATATCATGTACGGCGAGGGCATCTCGAAGACCGGCGAGCTGATCGATCTCGGCATCAAGGCGGGGCTGGTCGAGAAGTCGGGCTCCTGGTTCTCCTACGGCAGCCAGCGCATCGGCCAGGGCCGCGAGAACGCCAAGGCCTTTCTCCGGACCAACCCGGCGATGGCCGACGAGATCGAGACCGCCATCCGTGCCGCGGCCGGCGTCGGCGGCGGTGGCGGTCCGGGGATCGATCTGCTCGACGAGGATCCGACGCCCGACGACTGACTGCGGATCAGAAAGCGCAGGCGCGGCGTGCGGCATTCGTTTGGCAAGTCGGCCCACCAATAGAGTGTCGTGCGGGCCTGTTGCGTCGGGCGGGGCCCCATGCCCAAAGACAGTGCGCGAGCACGATCGTCATACATTTGTCGATAGGTTGAGCATTTGAAATCGAACGCCGGGTTCAGTATCATCCGGATGTGCGCACAACCTTTGATTGAAACTCGGGATGCTTCATGACCACTCACGAAATCTACGCGTCGCATAGCACGGTCAAGACCGCAAGCGATCGAAGCTTCGGCCTGACGGTCGGCGGGATTCTCGTGACGATCGCCCTGGTTCGCTGGTATTGGGTCGCTGGGTTGTCGTGGCTGATGACGGGACTCCTCGTGGTCGGCCTAGCGCTTGTCGTGGCGGCACTGGTCCGGCCCGCTTTGCTGGCCCTGCCGAACCGCCTTTGGACCAAGCTCGGGCTCGTCTTGTTTCATGTGGTCAACCCGGTGGTCATGCTGCTCATGTTCATCGTCGTGATCATGCCGGCCGGGCTGATCATGCGGCTGCTCGGTCACGACCCGATGCGCCGTCGCTTCGAGCCCGAGGCCAGCACCTATTGGCTCGAGCGCCAACCGCCCGGCCCGGCGCCGGACGCCCTCGAGAACCAGTTCTGACCACGCCGAGAAGCGTCGATCGAGCGGCAGGGAACGCAACCATGGAATTTCTCGCTGAGCTCTGGGGGTTTCTCAAAGCCCGCAAAAAGTTCTGGCTGGCGCCGATCATCCTGATCATGGCCGCCTTCGGCGGGCTGTTGGTCGCAGCACAGGGTTCGGCCGTCGCCCCGTTCATCTACACGCTGTTTTGATTGGGGCGGGCATGCGGGTTCTCGGCATCTCGGCCTTCTACCACGACAGTGCCGCGGCCCTGGTGGTCGATGGCACGATCGAGGCGGCAGCCCAGGAAGAGCGCTTCACCCGCAAGAAGCACGACCCCGGCTTTCCGCGCCGGGCCATCGCCTATTGCCTGGCCGAAGCCGGGGTCACCCTCGACCAGGTCGACCACGTCGTCTTCTACGACAAGCCGTTCATCAAGTTCGAGCGGCTGCTCGAGACCTACCTCTCCTTCGCCCCCCGCGGCTTTCGCTCGTTCCGCATGGCCTTGCCGATCTGGCTGAAGGAGAAGCTGTTTCAGAAGTCGATGCTCAGGGACGCGCTGCGCGAGCTGCCGGGCGGCGATCGGTGGAACGGCAAGCTGCTGTTCACCGAGCACCATCAGAGCCACGCGGCGAGTGCCTTCTTCCCCTCGCCCTTCGACGAGGCCGCGATCCTCACCATGGACGGCGTCGGCGAGTGGTCGACGACGACGCTCGGCCTCGGCAAGGGCAACCAACTCGAGATCGTCAAGGAGCAGCATTTCCCGCATTCGCTCGGCCTGCTCTACTCCGCCTTCACCTACTACACCGGCTTCAAGGTCAATTCGGGCGAGTACAAGATCATGGGCCTCGCCCCCTATGGCGAGCCCCGCTACACGCAGACCATTCTCGACAATCTCATGGACCTCAAGCCGGATGGCACCTTCCGGCTGAACATGGACTATTTCGACTATTGCACCGGGCTGCGGATGACGAACCGCAAGTTCGACACCCTGTTCGGCGGGCCGCCGCGGCAGCCGGAGCAGCTGCTGACCCAACGCGAAATGGACCTGACGGCATCGGTGCAGAAGGTGACCGAGGAGGTGGTGCTGCGGCTCGGCCGTTCCATCGCCAAGGAAACCGGCCAGCGCCATCTCTGCCTCGCCGGCGGCGTCGCCCTCAACTGCGTCGCCAACGGCAAGCTGCTCAAGGACGGTGCCTTCGAGCGGATCTGGATCCAGCCGGCAGCCGGCGACGCCGGCGGTGCCCTCGGTGCGGCGCTCGCCGGCTACCACCAGTTCGAGAATCGGCCGCGCCAGGCGATCAACGGCCATCTCGACCGCATGCAAGGTGCCTATCTCGGTCCCGCCTTCTCGACCGACCAGAGTGCGAAGGCGCTGCAGGCGGCAGGGGCGGTCTTCGCCACTCTCGACGACGACGAGGTGATCACCGCCACCGCCGACGCCCTCGCCGACGGCAAGGCTGTCGGCTGGATGCAGGGCCGCATGGAGTTCGGGCCCAGGGCACTCGGCGGCCGATCGATCCTCGGGGACCCGCGCTCGCCCACGATGCAGAAGCTCTTGAACCTCAAGGTCAAGTACCGCGAGAGCTTCCGCCCCTTCGCCCCCTCGGTCCTCGCCGAGGACGTCGGCGACTGGTTCGAGCTCGACCAGCCCAGCCCCTACATGCTGCTCGTCGCCGACGTGGTCGAAGGCCGGCGTCGGCAGATGACCGCCGAGGAGGAAGCGCTCTTCGGCATCGACAAGCTCAACGTCCCACGCTCGGAGATCCCGGCCGTCACCCATGTCGACTACTCGGCCCGGGTGCAGACCGTGCACGAGGCGACCAATCCGCGCTACTGGCGGCTGATCCAGGCCTTCAAGCAGCGAACCGGCTGTCCGGTCATCGTCAACACGAGCTTCAATGTTCGCGGCGAACCGATCGTCTGCACGCCCGAGGATGCCTTCCGCTGCTTCATGGGCTCCGAGATCGAGATTCTCGTCGTCGGCAATTGCTGGCTGCGCAAGGAGGCGCAGGACCCCGGCCTCAAGCTCGACTACAAAGAATCGTTCGAGCTCGATTAGAGCACGGGCCCTTCGCCGGCCGCGGAACCGGTGGCCGGCCACTATCGGCTGGCTCCGAGCCGCGGCACGGACACGGCTTTGCGTTGCTGCGCTCTGGCGCTATGACACTGCCGCGGCTCCGTGGAGAACGTCCTACCGATGCAGACCGTCAACGACATCCGAACGACCTTCCTCGACTATTTTGCGAGGCACGGCCACGCCGTGGTGCCGTCGAGTTCGCTCGTGCCGCACAACGACCCGACCCTGCTCTTCACCAATGCCGGCATGGTGCAGTTCAAGAACGTCTTCACCGGCATCGAGCATCGCGACTACCGCCGTGCGGTCACCTCGCAGAAATGCGTGCGCGCCGGCGGCAAGCACAACGACCTCGACAATGTCGGCTACACCGCCCGGCACCACACCTTCTTCGAGATGCTCGGCAATTTCTCGTTCGGCGACTACTTCAAGGACGTGGCGATCGAGCTCGCCTGGAAGCTGATCACCAAGGAGTACGGGCTGCCCGCCGACCGCCTCCTCGCCACGGTCTATGCCGAGGACGACGAGGCCTTCGAGCTCTGGAAAAAGATCGCCGGGCTGCCTGAGAGCCGGATCATCCGCATCGCCACCTCCGACAATTTCTGGGCGATGGGCGATACCGGCCCGTGCGGCCCCTGCTCCGAGATCTTTTTCGACCACGGGCCCGAGGTCGCGGGCGGCCCACCCGGCAGCCCCGACGAGGACGGCGACCGGTTCATCGAGATCTGGAACCTCGTCTTCATGCAGTACGAGCAGATCGACGCTCGGACCCGGGTCGACCTGCCGAAGCCCTCGATCGACACCGGCATGGGCCTCGAGCGCATCGCCGCCGTGCTGCAGGGCCACCACGACAACTATGACATCGATCTCTTCCAGAAGCTCATCGCCCATTCTGTCGAGTTCACCGGCACCCCCGCCGAAGGGCCCACCCGCGCCTCGCACAAGGTGATCGCCGACCACCTGAGGGCATCGGCCTTCCTTCTCGCCGACGGTGTCACGCCTGAAAACGACGGCCGCGGCTATGTGCTCAGGCGGATCATGCGCCGCGGCATGCGGCATGCGCATCTGCTGGGTGCGGCCGAACCCCTGATGCACCGCCTCGCCCCCGTCCTGATCGAGGAGATGGGCCGGGCGTTTCCCGAGCTGGTGCGCGCCGAGGCCTCGATCATCGAGTGGCTGAAGCTCGAGGAGACCAATTTCCGCCGCACGCTCGAGCGCGGCCTCAAACTGCTCGACGAAGCGGTCGCCGAGCTGCCGGCCGATGCGGCCCTCCCCGGCGAGACCGCCTTCAAGCTCTACGACACTTATGGCTTTCCACTCGATCTGACCGAGGACGCGCTCCGGGCGACCGGCCGTGCTGTCGACAAGGCGGGGTTCGACGCCGCCATGGCAAACCAGCGCGAGGAGGCCCGCCGGCATTGGAAGGGCTCGGGTGCCGAGGCCACGGCACCGTTGTGGTTCGAGTTGCTGGAGCGGCATGGACCAACCGAGTTCCTCGGCTACACGACGACCATGGCCGATGCCCAGGTGCTGGCATTGGTGATCGATGGCACTCCCGTCGAGACGGTCGAGGCCGGGGTTGCTGGTGAGCTTGGCCCGGAGGTCGAGATCGTCACCAACCAGACCCCATTTTATGCCGAATCCGGCGGCCAGCTCGGCGATACAGGCTGGCTCATCGGCCCAGCGCTCGAGGGTACGGTCACCGACACGACCAAGCGGCTCGGCGAGATCTGGGTCCACCACGTCCACCTCGAGAAGGGCCGCCTCGCGGTCGGCGACACGCTCACGATGCAGGTCGACGCCGGGCGCCGTGACCGTCTCCGCCGGGCGCACTCGGCGACCCACCTGCTGCACGCCGCACTGCGCCACCGCCTCGGCGACCATGTAGCGCAGAAAGGCTCGCTCGTGGCCCCGGATCGGCTGCGCTTCGACTTCAGCCAGCCCAAGGCGATGACCGCAGAGGACCTTCAGACGGTGGAGCGCGAGGTCAACTCCTACGTCCAGCAGAACAGTCCCGTCGAGGTCCGGGTGATGGCCCGTGAGGACGCCATCGCCGGCGGGGCCATGGCGCTCTTCGGCGAAAAGTACGGCGACGAGGTGCGGGTCGTCACCATGGGCCACGAGGCGGACGGTGCAACCTACTCGATGGAGCTCTGCGGCGGCACGCACACCGACCGCACCGGCGACATTGCCCTGGTCAAGCTGGTCGGCGAGGGTGCCGTGGCGGCCGGCGTGCGACGGGTGGAGGCGCTCACTGGGGCCGCTGCGCTCGCCCATGTCGAGGCCGAGGAGAGCTGGCTCGAGACCGCTGCCGCGATACTGAAGACCGTGCCCGCCGAGCTGCCGCAGCGAGTCGAGGAGCTGCTCGCCGAAAAGCGCCGGCTCGAGCAGGAGGTGGCCGAGCTGCGCCGCAAGCTCGCCACCGGCGGTGCGACCGCGGCGGCGGCCAAGCGGATCGGCGACATCACCTTCACCGCCCGCCAGCTCGAGGGCGTGCCGGCCAAAGAGCTGCGCACCGCCGCCGACAGCATCAAGTCGGGCCAGGAGCACGCCGTGGTGGCGCTCGTCGCCGTCAACGAGGGCAAGGCGGCGGTCGTGGTCAGCGTCACCGACGATCTCGGCGACCGCATCGACGCGGTCGAGCTGGTCAAGAGCGGCGTCGCGGCGGTCGGCGGCAAGGGCGGCGGCGGCCGTGCGGATTTCGCCCAGGGCGGTGGCCCGGACGGGGCGGCCGCCGCCGCGGCTCTGGGCGCCATCGAAGGCCGCCTCGCCACCATGGTCGGTGGCTGAGACGATGCCGATCGACCGAGAGCGGCGAGGCTAGCGACCAACGTGCTGTACACCATCGTCGACTGGCAGCGCCGACTGCTCGATCCCTGGCTCACCGGGCTCCGGCTCGGGGCGACGCTGCCGCTCTGGCAACGGGTCATGCTGGCCCAGCACACCCTGCTCGAGCGCACGCTCGAGGCCGGCGACGGCGTGCTCGTGCCGATCGAGGCAGCGGTGGCCCGCGATCACTCGGGGGTGACCAGCGCGGTGACGATCGACGAGGGCCCCTTCTCGCGCCTCGTCCACCTGCGCGGCGCCAGGGCAGGGCCGCCAATCTTCATCGTGGCCCCCTATTCCGGTTATGCCGGTGCCGTCTTGGGCGAGCTCGCCGCCGCCCTGTTGCCGTTGGGGGAGATCTATTTCCTCGACTGGACCGATGCCCGCCACGTGCCTGTCGCCTGTGGAGCCTTCGGGCTGGAGGAGCAGCTGGCGGTGGTGCTGGACGCGCTGCGCCGCATCGACGCACCTGCCCATCTGGTCGGGGTGTCGCAATCCGGGGCGGTGACCCTGGCCGCGGCGGCTTTGGCCGCAGCCGCGGCCGACAGGTTCGCCCGGCCCCGCTCGCTCAGCCTCCTGGGTGCCCCGATCGGTCCCAGCCGGACCCGCTCGGCCGCGGATTGGCTCTTGCTCAGCCTTGGCAGCACCCGCCTTGAATCCACCCTCATTGCCGTGGTGCCCGAACGCTACCCCGGCGCCGGGCGACGCGTCTATCCAGGCCTGCTCCAGCTGATCGGCCTGTTCATGACCAACCCCGGCACCTATGTCGAAGCGCAGACGGGGTTCTGGACCGAGCTGGTCAACGAGACCCCGGGTCTCTACGAGCGGCTGCACGGCGACCTGCACCGGGTGGCCGACGTGCCGGCCGAACTGTTTACGCAGACCATCGACCAGCTGGTCCGGCAGCCGGCCTTGTCTCCAGAGGGCCTGATGATCGGTGGCCAGGCAATTCCCGAAGCCGGCCTCGCAGCATTGCCGATCCTCACCATCGAGGCGGGTCGCGACGAACTCGTCGGTGCCGGTGCCGGCCACGCCGCCCAGGCACTCGGCGGCGACGGCTCGCAGGCGCTGACCATCGAGGCGGCGGCGCATTATGCGCTGTTCACCGGGCCACGCTTTGCCGAGCAGGTAGCACCGCGCCTCTGCCGCTTCATCAGCGGGCTCGGCTGAGGGCCGCTCAGCGCTCGCCTTGCGGTCGCCGGTCGCGAACGATCTCCAGCGCCACGTGACGGACGTCGAGCGTGACCTTCCCGGCCTCCTCGAAGCCCACCGTCACGCGATGCCCGATCGCCGATTGCACCCGGCCGATGCCCCAGTCCGGCCGTTGCGGATGGCGAACCACCACACCGGGCTCGAGATCTACCGACGCCATCGGCCTTGCCCTCCATCCGTGTTGCCGCCTGCGCTGTTCAGCGAAAATTAAGGGCTGTCTGGCATGAGTGCCAGCTGGGATGAAGGCGCGGGCGCCCGCCGACACGAGCGATCGCGGCGCATGGGCTGGCCTGATGGACGAGCTGCTGAACGAGTTCCTGAGGGAGTGCGGCGAGAGCTTGGCCGTGCTCGGAGCGGAGCTGATGCGCCTCGAGCGCGAGCCGCGCGACCCCCAGCTCGTGGCCAGGATCTTCCGCCTGATCCACAGCATCAAGGGAACGTGCGGCTTTCTCGATCTCTATCGGCTCGAGGCGGTGGCGCACGCCGTGGAAGACGTGATCGGCAGGTTGCGCGATGGCGAGATGGTGGCGACACCGGCGGTCATCACCGCTGTTCTCGAGGCGCTGGACCGGATCAGGGAGATCCTCGGCGGCCTGGCGAACGACCTGGCCGAGCCAGCCGACGACGATGCGCCGCTCATCGCCGCCCTGAACGCCATCGCGCGCGATCAGGAGCCGCCTGCGGGAAAGCCGATCGCCCGGTCACCGACCGCGCTGCCAGCCCTGCCCGCAAGCGGGTGGCGCGAGCCGCTGCTTCCCTGGACCGTGCCCTCAATCGTGGCGCCGCGGCAACGGCGTCGGCTTGTCGATCTCACCGAGCGGCCGACGACGCTCGCCGGCGAATTCGTCCAGGCCCGCAACGAACCTCGCCAGGCCGTACGGCACGGCAGCGACCAGGGCCTCGGGCCGTCCCTGCGGCGGTTGAACCAGACCTCGGGCGCGCCGCAGGCAGGCGTGACCAAGCCGCGCCTGCAGGCGATCGGCACTACCTGGGGCAAGTTGCCGCGGCTGATCCGCAACCTTGCCGACAAGCTCGACAAGGAGATCGAGCTCGAGCTGCGCGGTGCCGAGACCGAGCTTGACCGCCAGGTCCTCAAGATGATCGAGGATCCGCTGACCCACATGGTGCGCAACGCCGTCGATCACGGGCTCGAGCCGGCCGCCGAGCGGCGTCGCCTCGGCAAGCCCGAAAAGGGCACGGTGGGGCTGAGCGCCTGTCGAGAGGGCGACCACGTCATCATCGAGATCAGCGACGACGGCACCGGCCTCGATACCCGGCGCATCGCCGCCGCGGCGGTCGCCCGTGGCCTGGTCGGCGCGGCCGATGTCGCGGCGATGACGGAGGCGGACGTGCAGCAATTCATCTTCCTCCCGGGCTTCTCGACCGCCACGACGATCACGGTGGTCTCGGGCCGCGGCGTCGGCATGGATGTCGTGCGCACCAACATCGAGAAGATCGGCGGCTCGATCAGGATCTGCTCGCGACCGGGCCAAGGCTCGCTCTTCACCATCAAGATCCCGCGCACCCCGGCGACCGCCCCGGTACGGATCCCCGAGACCATGCCCTCGTCGCCGACCCGCCGGACGGCGGTCAGCAGGGCGCTCCAGCAGGGCTGCTGAACAAAGGCTTCGCCGAGGCGTCCGGCGCGGTTCGCGCGTGCGCTTCATGGGCCGGCGACACCGGGCACAGCCCGGCGAACGCACGGCGGGTTGGCACCTGCAGGACGCTCGGACCGCCCCTCGGCGCTGCCTCGAATGTCGAACTCGGCCTTGTACCCCACCATCATCTGCCTTCGGCAACGAGGAGCCGGGGATTCGGGCGACGTTGTCGGCGGCGAGCGCCAAGTGGAAACCGTCCGCGGTACGCTCCAGGCCCCGCAAGCGCGACTGCCGCCAGCATCCCACGGTCGTCAGCCAACCGACGATCTCCGCGATGCGCTTGCGACATTTCTGGCTGGCGGCGTAGCCGGTTATGTCGGTGAGGCTGACGGCAGCCTCATCGCCGGTCTGGGCGATGGTCCCAAGCGACATGTAGCGGACTCGCTGGACCGCCCATTCGTCGTTCTGCTCGAGCAGCAGGGCGCCGCGACGAGACGGGTGATGGCGGCTTCGTTGAGGAAGATGCCGACGAGTTCGGTGCGGCGCTTGATCTCGCCATTGCGGCGCTCGATCGGGTTGGCCGAGTGCAGCTTGGTGCGGTGTTGGGCCGGAAAGGTCATATAGGCCAGGACGTCGGGTTCGGCGTCATCCATGAATGGCCAGGAGGCCTTTCATCCGATCTCCGGAGGAGACAAGGTCAGCAGGCCCTGGCGGCACTCTGGCAAGATTCGGAACCTTGGGCCATAGGTGGTCGGCGACCCGGCGCCATGAAAGGCCAGGAGGCCTTTCATCCGATCGGCGAAGCCGGCGCAGCCAGGAGGCTGCGAAGGGCTGGCTCGCGCCCTCGGCGTCGTTCTGCGCGAACGCGGTCGCCCACCCCATGGCGGCGAGTTGCCATGGTTACCCCGGTGGCGATGAAGGCGGCGACCACCCGGCGGCCGCTCTTGCCGGCATGCGCCAGGGCATTGCGCATGAAGTGCATGCGGCATCTGTGCCAGGTTGCTGAGAACACCTTCGAGACAGCGGCCTTGATACCGTCATGAGCGTCGGAGTTCACCAGCTTGACGCCGCGCCGGGCGAGCTGGCGCAGGAACTCGGTCCAGAAAGTCTCGGCCTCCGACGCGCCGATCGTCATGCCGAGCACTATCGATGGTCTTGAGACCATCGATCCGATCCCTGAAAGGGACAGCGCCAGCAGGCCCTGCAGGCGAAAGGTCAGGAGACCGTCGATCCGATCCCTTCAATGGACAGGGCCAGCAGGCCCTGGAGGGAGCCTTGACCAGATCGTCCACCGACCGGGTCGAGATGCCTTGAAGGTAAGCCTCCCCGTCGATGTCTCCTGACATCGACCCTTCGAGGTTTGGATCGCGCGGCCTCCTACACCACCACTCGGGACACTGCCGGCGCGCGATGGACGACAGCGGTCAGCGCCTTCTCGGCCAATCGACGCGGCTCCATGAGGCCCGGGAAGCAGCCGCTCGGCCGCGAAGCCGAGCATCTCACGCACCAAGTCGGAATCGGACGTCTTCTCCAACAGCCCCTGAAGGGCGATCATCTCGTTGGTTATCGGCTCAGTGCTCCGGTTCAGGTTGATGGTCACAACCAGACCCTACCGGAGAACCGCCGATGGCCACCGTCAGCTACACCACGCGGTGCGACAAGGTCCTCGACTGCCCGCTGCAACGCCCGGAGACTGGCAACAGTGCCCTTCTCCGCCGCTAGCACCTGGGCCGCACCACGCCATGGGACACGAGCGGCAGGAGCGGCTTGCCGATCGCCGCGGCGGGCCCACGGCACCATCTGCGGCAGCGACTTCCTCGACCGAGAGGGGCAACGCCTCGCCGCCGGCGGGCGGTCTTCGGGATCGGTGACCGATCCCGCGACAACACCTCCGGTCGGCTCGGTGCATCGGCGACGGTATCGGTCGCCCGATCAGAAGGTCAGCGTGACGTTGACCGTGTCCGTGTAGGTGCCGGCGGGCACGCTCTGGCTGCCCGGGATACGGCCATAGACTTGAACGTCGCCGGCGCCCGGTACGAGCAGCACTACCTGCTGGGCTTCGGCCCCCTCACCCCAGACCTGGTTGCGCGCGGAATTGCGATAGAGCTGATAGTTGAGAATGTCGCCGCTGCCATTGGTCATGGCGCGATTGGCGACATCACCGGCACTGCCGCCGTCGAGGGCTATGGTGAGCGTGCTCGCGGGACAACCACTGTAGCTGACCGCGCCATCGGCATCGAGTGCTGCCTGCTGACCGGCGCTGTAGGTCCCGAAGTCGATGGTCGAACCGGCGATCGAGCAGGCTTCCTGAACGGTGACCCGGACGGTCAGGATGTCCGTGTCGGGATTGGCCGCGGCAGCACCGGCGGTCGCAACAGCGAGAGCCGCGGCGAGCGCGAAGCGTGGGGCCGATGCGAATCGGGAGGCGAGGACGAATCGGGGCATCCAGGAGGAGGGCATGCGATAGTCCCAGTTCTTGGCGCCACTTGGCGCAGCAGGCGTTTTTGAACGGCGTCGATGCCGCTCGGCATGCCGCTAATCTACCCTTGCCAAGCCTAATTTTCGGTTAAAGGCAACGCATCAAGTCATCGGCTTGGGTGGTGGGCGAACCGTCACCCGACCGCTCTCAATCGATGCCGAACAGGCGATCACGCTGCTTGAGGTAATTGGCTTCGCCATCGTAGGGCTTAACCCCAAGGTCGAGACCCGCCACGGTGAGCTCACCGACGGCCGACTTGAGCAGGTAGGTAGCGACGACCCATTCTCGCTGGGCACGCACCAGATCGACCTGGGAGGTGAACAGTTCCTGCTCGGCGTCGAGCACATCGAGCACGGTACGCTGACCGACAAGTGCTTCCTCCTCGACCCCGTCGAGTGCAATCTGATTGGCACGGCTCTCTTCCTCGAGGGCATCGATTACGGCCCGCGCCGCGAGCACCCGTTCCCACGCGGTGGTGACCGAACGTTGCACCCCACGCAGCGTGTCCTCGAGCTCGCTGCGCCGCGCTTGCACGGTTTCTCGATTCTGCCGTACCCGGGAGCGATCTGCACCACCCTGAAACAACGGCACCGACAGAGTGAGACCGATCCGCGCCTCGTCGCGTCGATCGATAGCCCTGCTTTCCTGCTGTCGGTAGATGAGGTTGCCGGCGATATCGAGACTGGGCAGGAGGTCGGCGAAAGCCACGTCCACCGCCTCGCGCGCCGCCTGCAGGCGGAAGGTGGCGCTGGTGATGTTTGGATTCGCCGCGGCGAGCGCCTGCGCCTCACTCTCGCTCGCCGGCAGCGGCGCGAAGGCCTCGGGCTCGACCAGGACGCCGGGATCGAACCCGATCACGTCACGAAACGTCGCCGTCGACTCGGCGAGGTCGGCGCGGGCGGTCTCGACATCCGCCTGGGCGCGGGCGAGCCGGGCCTGGGCCTGCGCGACGTCGGTGCGCGCGACCTCGCCGACCTCGAAGCGATCTCGCGTGGCCTCTAGCTGACGACGGATGCGGGTCTCGTTGGTCAAAGCGAGATCGAGAACGGCGCGATCACGCCACGTCGCCGTATAGGCGTCGACCGCATCCAAAAGGACCTGTTGCTCGGTGGCGACCAGAAATGCGCGTTCGGCGCGCACCGCGTTCTCGGCCTCGCGGATACCGGCCCGGATGCCGCCACCGGCGTAGAGCGGCTGCCGCAGCGATAGATCGACGCCACGGGTAACGCGATCGTCACGCTCAGTGACGTCGGTATCGGCCGTCAGCGCGTCGATGGTGCCGTCGAGGAAGACACTCGGCCGCCCGGCTGCCTGCGCCTGCGGCACCAGCTCATCGGTGGCGCGCAGCTGGGCGCGTCCTGCTTCCAGTCGTGGATTGGTCAGATACGCCGACACGAGAGCCTCGTTGAGGCTGTCGGCGACTACCGGCTGAACCGGCCAGGCGATGAGCAGCAGGAAGGCGGCAAACGCAAAGCCACGCGGGCGCGCCCCACCACGACAGTCAAAGGTCAAGGCCCGTCTCCAGCTCTCCGCCAACCGTTGCACTCATCAACCCGGCGGCTGTCCCGGCGCCAGGGCTAACTGTGCACGCCGGTAAATACCTAGGTGGCGATAGGCTGTTCTGGCAAGAAAACGCGAACGGCGCGCTATGGAAATCGGCGACACGCACCACTGTTGTTGGCATCGTGCAACAGCCGTGACCGTCGGCCGCCGGGGGGCGGTCGGGTTGTTCGTACACCCAGCCAGAATTGCCATGCGCAAGATCATTCATGTCGACATGGACGCGTTCTATGCCGCAGTCGAAGAGCGTGACGATCCGATGCTGCGCGGCCGACCACTCGCCGTCGGTGGCGGGTCGGCGCGTGGGGTCGTCATGACGGCGAACTACGTCGCAAGGCGATTCGGCGTGCGCTCGGCGATGCCGGGTAGCCAGGCCGTGCAACTTTGTCGCGATCTCGTTTTCGTGCCGCCGCGCTTTGCCGTCTACAAGGCAACCAGCCGCGAGATCCAGGCGATCTTCCACCGTTTCACGGACCTCGTCGAGCCGCTGTCGCTCGACGAGGCATACCTCGATGTCTCAAATCCCAAGATCGACGCGGCGAGTGCCACGGCGATTGCCAGAGCGATCAAGGCCGCGATCCTCGAGAAAACCTCGCTCACGGCCTCGGCGGGTGTCTCGATCAACAAGTCCCTGGCGAAGCTCGCCTCGGAAATGGACAAGCCGGACGGCCTCTTCGTGATCCGGCCCGAGCGCGCCCGACACATCCTGGCCGGGCTGGCGATCGAACGGTTTCATGGTGTCGGCCCGGCGACCGCAGCGCGGCTGCGTGCCGCCGGCATTGCCTGCGGTGCGGATCTGCAGGCCCTCGGCGAAACCGAGGCACTGCGCCGGCTGGGTCGACAGGGGCCGCATTTCTGGCGGTTGGCGCACGGCATCGACGAACGGCCGGTGCAACCATCGAGACCGCGCCGGTCGCTCAGCGTGGAAACAACCTTTACGACCGACCTCGCCACCAGGGCGGCGCTGGCGCCGGCGATCGAGGGCCTCGCCCAAGAGCTCGCCGCACGTCTCGCCCACACCGCCTTTCTGGCGACCACGGTCACGTTGAAGATCAAGTATCGGGACTTTCGCCTGACCACGCGGCAGACGACGCTCAGGGCACCGCCGGCGAGGCCAGCCGAGCTCGCGACGATCGCCATGCGGCTGCTCGATCGGGCACCGCTGCGCGCGCCGGTGCGATTGCTTGGTCTGGGGGTCGGTGGCCGCCCGGACGGCCATGTGACGCAACTCGCCCTGCCGCTCGGCCCCGACGACCCCGACGACGACGACCCGGCCGACGACGACGCTGTCGCGCCCGACCCTGCCGTGGGTCACGCTCTCGATGCGCGACATGACGGTCCGGCGCTCGACAAGCCCGCGGCGCTGGATCAGGGATAGGCGCAGCTCTGCGCGGTGATGTCGATGAAGCTCGGCTCAGCCGCCGCGGTCGCCTGAAAGAACCATTCCCGGTCGTTGAGGATAACCGAGTGCACCAGCGGCAGTCGCCCGGCGGCGCGGCTGAGCTCACCGGTGATGGCGAGAAACCGCAACGTCACCGGTGCTGCCGGATCGTACCACTCGAGCGGTTCGCCGGCTGCGTCGCGCGCTGGCCGGCCGTCGCCACTGACGGTAATGCGCCGATCGGCGAAGGAGACGGCGTTGTCGAGCACGGTGGTCACCGGCGTGCGCACGACCAGGCGGCTGGTTTCGACGGTGGCCTCGCAGTCTCGCTCGCGACCCGCTTGCTCGATGACGAAGGCCAGGCGCTCGCGCGCGACGCCAGCGCGGGTCCGCGCGCGCAGCAGATCGAGAAGTGGCTTGAATTCCGCCGGTGGCACATTGGCCGCATAATCGAGACGCAACGACCGCAGCTGGCTCTCCAGCCTGCCCGCATGGTCCTCGATCGTCGCCAGGTCTTCCATCAGCTTCAGGTTGCGAGCCTTGGCCTCCTCTAGGTCGGCCGCCCGCTGCGCCAGCAAGTGATCGCCTTCGGAGCGCCCGGCCTCGTAACCGGCGATCGCAAAAAAGCCGAGCAACGCCAAAGCTGCGGCCAAGCGAACCACGTTCCAGAAAAACTTGCGGCGCTGCGCCTGGCGCCGCCTTCCGAGGGTCGACAGTTGTTTCATGGCACCTGTCTGCGGGCCTTGCGATCGGCGCACACGACAACCGATGCCAAGTCGCCTCTCAGCTGCTGTCGTCCGCCCCCGTGCCGGGCTTTCCGGCATCGGCTGGAGCGTTCGAGACCACCAACGCGCCGATCACCGGATTTGCCCGGGCCTGCACCAGCTGATAGATCGTCGCGGCCGTTTCTTCAACTGATCGTTTAGTCACGTCGATTTCGACCCAACCGTTTCGCGCGAACAGGCGGCGCGCGTAGCGCAACTCCTCGCGAATCCGCTCGAGATCCGCGTAGTCGCCGCCAAAGCGGCCCTGCTCGAGACCCTCGATCCCCAGCATGCGTTGGCGATTCTGCCGGATTTGCACGAGTTGGGCCGGGTTGATCGTCAGCCCGATGATCAACGGCCGGGTCAAGCGCTCGAGGATCGGCAGCTGTGGCAGATCGAGCACGAGCGGCACATTCGCCGCCTTGATGCCGCGATGCGCGAGATAGACGCAGGTCGGTGTCTTCGACGTCCGTGACACGCCGACCAGCACGACGTCAGCGTCCTCCAGCTCCTCGGCATATTGGCCATCGTCGTGCCGCATGGTGAAATCCATGGCGGCGATGCGCGAGAAATAATCCTCGTCCATCGCGTGCTGCCGGCCGATCTGCGGCCGACCCGCCGATCCGAGCAAGCCGGTCAGCGCGTTCATCACCGAATCGAGCACCGGGACACACGGCACGCCGCTCAACCGGCAGCGCTCCTGCAGGAAGAACCTGAGCTCTGGTGAGACCAGCGTGAAGATGACGAGACCCGGCAATGCCTCGACCAGAGTCATCACCTTCTCGAGCTGGCTGCGCGTGCGGACGAAGAACCAGACATGCTCGACCGGTACAACGTCCTCGAACTGCGAGACCGCAGCGCGAGCGACCGTGGTGACGGTTTCGCCGGTCGAATCCGAGATCAAGTGAAGGTGAAGGCGCACTTGGACACTACTCTCCGGCTGCGGCACACGCTGGCGTTGTCGGTGGACCGGCTTGTGGACGGTTGTTCGGTTGCTCACAAGACCGAACGAATGATCGCCGGCTGTGCACGCGATGCCAGCGAGGCGGGCCAGCCGCGGGCCTGTGGACCCGTTCTTGCCAAGCCGGCAGCGCAACTGACATATGCCCGATTTCCCACTCTTCCACGGCGGTTGCAACCCGTTGTACGACAAGGCAGGATCGTCGGGTCACGCGATTTGCCCCCGGCGGTCATGCGAGTCGGCGATTCGTCGGGCAAATGCGGGACTACGAATGATCCACGTTTTTTGTCCGCCATCTACCTCCCTAACCCTTTTATCTCATTTTCAGTTAAGAGATGATGTGTGACACAGCGGGCATCGTCGTCCGGCGGGCCGTCGGTTGGTCGCTGAAGATCGTGGCCGAATCCCCCTTGAAAGTGACACGATGAGCGCAAGGCCCGAAAAGATCATGCTTCGCGCGCTGGCCGGCGAGGTGACCGAGCGACCGCCCATCTGGTTGATGCGCCAGGCTGGCCGTTATCTGCCCGAGTATCGTGCCGTACGCCGCAAGACGAGCGGCTTCCTCCAGCTGTGCTACGACCCGGCCAACGCCGAGGAAGTGACGCTGCAGCCGATCAGACGGTTCGACTTCGACGCCGCAATCCTGTTCTCCGATATCCTGGTGGTGCCCGATGCGCTGGGTTCGGAGGTCGGATTTCATGAAGGCGAGGGGCCGCGACTGACACCGCTCGCCCATCGCAGCGACTTGGCGCGGCTGTCGACGGAGCGGCTCCACACTCATTTGGCGCCGGTCTACGAGACCCTGAGACGGCTGCGGCGCTCGCTGCCCGAGCGGGTAACGCTGATCGGTTTCTCGGGCGCGCCTTGGACGTTGGCCGCCTACATGGTCGAAGGCGGTGGCTCCAAGGACTACGCGGTAGCGCGGACGTTCGCGCGCCGCGAGCGGCGGTTGTTCGCCGATTTGATCGATCTTTTGTGCAAGGCGATCGTGCGCTACTGCGAGGCGCAGGTGGCCGCCGGGGCCGAGGCCATTCAGCTGTTCGACAGCTGGGCCGGTGTCTTGCCGCCCGACGAACGCGAACGTTGGGTCGACGCGCCGTTGGCGCGGATCGTCGAGGAATTGCGCGCCTGCTGTCCGGGCGTGCCGATCATCGTCTTTCCGCGCGGGGTTGGCCCGGCCTTGATCGAGGTGGTGGCGCAGGTGAAGCCCGACGGGGTCGGCATCGACACGGTCGTCGACCCGGCTTGGGCGGCCGACGCCTTGCCCGCCGACGTCTGCCTGCAGGGCAATCTCGACCCCTTGGCGCTGGTGGCCGGGGGCGAGGCGCTGTTCGACGCGGCCGATCGGATCCTCGAGGCCTGGCGCGGCCGACCCTACATCTTCAACCTGGGGCACGGCGTGGTGCCCGAAACACCACCGGAAAACGTTGCGGCGTTGCTTCAGCACTTGAAATCCCGGGAAAGATGACCCTATACGCAGTGGGAGGTTTGGCACCGAAGACGCGGTGCCAGTTTTCGGTGCCGCAGAGCGGTAATTCCCACTTCCTGTGATTAGCGGTAGCGGCACGCGAGGCGATGCCCAGCGATCGCACAAGGTTGGTGAACGACACTGACTAACCCACTCTTATGGTTGCTGGCACTCCATGTCATGGCGTTTGCTGCCTGGATGGCAGCGATGTGGTATTTGCCGCGCCTGTTCATCTATCACCGCGAGGCACCGGTTGGCGGCGAGGCGTCGGCGACCTTCAAGGTCATGGAACGTCGGCTGCTCAAAGCGATCGGGACGCCGGCGATGATCGCGACCTTCGTCTTCGGCCTGGCGTTGGCGACGATGCAGTATCAATGGACGCAGGGCTGGCTACACGCGAAGATCCTGTTGGCGGTTGGTATCGCAGGCTGTCACGCCATCATGGCGCGTGACGTTCGCCGGTTCGCTGCGGACGAGCGGCCGAGAACGACCCTTTGGTACCGGGTGTTCAACGAGGTGCCGACCGTGCTGTTCATCGGCATCGTCATCCTCGCCGTGTTCAAGCCGTTTTGAGCGTGCGGGCGGTCATGCCCGGCAGCGACGGCACAAGCAGCATCTGAGGTCGACGTGACTCAAGAAATCGAGGGCAGGATGGCTGAAACGCCGCGCCGCGACGACGCGAACCAATCCACGGCTGCGGATACCGACAACGCGCCGATCGACAACACGGGTTCCCCCGACGTGCGACCAGGCGAGGAGGCCGGTGCACCGACTGGGGGGCCGGCCAACGATGCAGCGGCGCGGCCGGCGCGGCGCAAGCGAACCCGCAGCCGGCCGGCACCGCGCGAGCCGGAGCTGCCGATCCCGGAGCCATCCCTCGACGAGCCCGCGGCATTTGCTGGCGGCGACGAAGCCGACGATATCGGCCTGCCGCCCGAGTTGTTCGGCGTCGAGCCGGACAACGAGGCGAGCGAGCCGCAGCCGCGGCGACGCGCCAAGGAACGGTCGCGCGATCGCGACCGCGAGCCTCGCGACCAGGAACCGCGTGAACGTGAAGGGCGCGGCGACCGCGAGCGGTGGCGTGACCGCGAGGTCACGGTCGAACCGCGCTCCGATCTACCGCCGATCAGTCTGACCGAGCTGAAACGTCGCCCCGCTGCCGAGCTTCTTCAATATGCCGAAGAGATAGGCATTGAAAATGCCAGCACCCTAAAAAAGGGTGATCTGGTTTTTGCTGTATTGAAAGAGCTTGCCAAAACAGGTGTTCCGATTACTGGCGACGGTGTGCTGGAAATCCTGCAAGATGGTTTTGGATTTCTGCGCTCGCCGCACATGAATTATTTCGCCGGTCCGGACGATGTCTACGTTTCACCGTCACAGATCAGGCGCTTTGCGCTGCGCACCGGGGATGTCGTCGAGGGGCAGGTCAGGGCACCCAAGGAGGGTGAGCGCTACTTCGCGCTGTTGCGGGCCAACACGATCAATCTGGACCCGCCGGAGGTGGCGCGGCATCGCATCCACTTCGAGAACCTCGTGCCCTACTTTCCGACCCGCAAGCTCAGTCTGGAGGTGCCCGGTCGCAAGGATGTCAGCACCCGGATCATCGACATCGTCTGTCCGCTCGGCAAGGGTCAGCGGGCGCTCATCGTGGCCCCGCCGCGCACCGGCAAGACGGTGCTGATGCAGAATGTCGCGACCGCCATCTCGACCAACCATCCCGAGGTCTATCTCATCGTGCTGCTCATCGACGAGCGCCCCGAGGAGGTGACCGACATGCAGCGCACGGTGAAGGGTGAGGTGGTGAGTTCAACCTTCGACGAGCCGGCGGCGCGACACGTCCAGGTCGCCGAGATGGTGATCGAGAAGGCCAAGCGGCTGGTCGAGCATGGCCGTGACGTGGTCATCCTGCTCGATTCGATCACTCGCCTTGCCCGCGCCTACAACACCGTGGTGCCGAGTTCCGGCAAGGTGCTGACCGGCGGCGTCGATGCCAATGCGCTGCAGCGGCCGAAGCGGTTTTTCGGTGCGGCCCGCAACATCGAGGATGCCGGTTCGCTGACGATCATCGCCACGGCCTTGATCGACACCGGCTCGCGGATGGACGAGGTCATCTTCGAGGAGTTCAAGGGCACGGGCAATTCCGAGATCGTGCTCGATCGCCGGGTTGCCGACAAGCGGGTCTTCCCGGCGCTCGACATCAACAAGTCCGGCACCCGCCGCGAGGAGTTGTTGGTCGACAAGGCAACACTGCAGCGCATGTGGGTGCTGCGCCGCATCCTCAATCCCATGGGGACGACCGATTCCGTCGAGTTCCTGATGGACAAGATGCGACTGGCCAAGACCAACGACGAGTTCTGGGGGACGATGAACTCTTAGGTCGTCGATCGACCGGGCGGTCTCGCTCCCGGGTTGCCGCCGAAGCGGTAGGGGCCGGGGTAACAGCCGATATAGACTTGATGGGTGACCAGCCCGCCCGCAGCTGTCCAGCGATGCAAATGAAAGCCGGGCGGCTCCATCGAGAACGCCGGGTCGCTGCCGTCGAGGCCGAGGATTACCTGATGCGCAATGCCGGGTGCGACACTGACCGGCACGCCGAGCCAACGGTAGAAGATCGGTCGATGGATATGGCCGCAGACGATGCGTTGAATGCGCCCGCTGTTGGCGCGGATCAGTGCCTCGAACTCAGCCGACGCGACGAGGCCGATGCGATCCATGAAACCGATGCCGGTCTCGGCGGGCGGGTGATGGACCATCAGCAGCACTGGTTGCTGGCCGGACCGTGCGAGCGCGTCGGCGAGCCAGTCGACCCGCTCTGCGCAGATCTCGCCTGCCGCTCGTCCCGGCGAGAGGCTGTCGAGGGCGAGCAGGGTCAGGCCGCCGAGTTCGGCGGTGAACTGGCGGAAGCAACTGCCGGCGCCGAGTTCGACCACGCCATCGAGGGCCAGCATGGCCTCGCGGTCGTCGTGATTGCCGGGTATGGCGTAGACCGGCATCGGCAGCCGGGCGAGCGTCGGCCGAAGGACCGCATAGGCCTCCGCTTCGCCATCATTGGTAAGGTCGCCGCTGAACAGCACCGCGTCGGGCAGCGGCCGCAAGCCGAGCACGGCGTCGACCGCGGCCTCGAGCATCGCCGTGGTATCGACGACATCGGCGAACAGCCTGCCGGGCGGACAAATGTGACTGTCGGAGAGTTGGGCGATGAGCATGGACGACCTCATGGCAGGAGGATTGTGCTGCCGGTCGTGGCCCGGCCTTCGAGTGCTCGATGCGCCGCGGCGGCGTCGGTCAGCGCGAAGCGCTGATTGACCTCTATCTTGACCGCCCCTTTGGCCACCACGTCGATCAGGTCGTTGGCGCAGGCTTCGAGTTCGGCGCGGGTCGCGGTATAGCCGGCCAGCGTCGGTCGGGTGACGTAGAGCGAGCCCTTGGCGGCGAGAATGCCGAGATTGACCCCGGTGACCGCACCCGAGGCATTGCCGAAGCTGACGAGCAGGCCGCGCACCGCGAGGCAATCGAGGGAGGGCTCGAAGGTGTCCCTGCCGACGCCGTCATAGACGACCGGCACGCCCTCGCCGCCGGTAATCTCTTTGATCCGGGCGGCGACGTCGTCCTGCCGATAGAGGATGATGTGGTCGTAGCCGTGCGCTTTGGCGAGCGCCGCCTTGTGCTCGTCGCCGGCAGTGCCGATCACCGTGGCGCCGAGGTGCTTGGCCCATTGACCGGCGATGAGACCGACGCCGCCGGCCGCCGCATGAATGAGAATGGTGTCGCCCGATTTGACCGGATAGGTCTGTCTGAGCAAGTATTGGGCGGTCATGCCCTTGAGCATCATTGCCGCGGCGGTCTCGTCGGCGATGGTGTCGGGAATGGCGATCACCTTGTCGGCGGGGATCAGGCGTGCCGTCGCATAGCCACCCAATGGACCGGTTCCATAGGCAACGCGCTGACCGGGCCGCAGCGTGGTCACCCCGTCGCCGATCGCTTCGACGATGCCTGCAGCCTCCGACCCTGGTGTGAATGGCAAGCCCATCGGTGGCTGGTAGAGACCGGTGCGAAAATAGGTATCGATGTAGTTCAGGCCGATGGCGGTGTGGCGGATCCGGACCTCGCCCTGGCCGGGTGCGCCGATCTCGCCCTCGACCACCTCCATGACCTCAGGGCTGCCATAGGCCCGCACCACGATCTTGGTTTCCATCGCATGTCCTCCCGGCAGTGGTGATCGTCGCCTTGGTGCTAGGCCGGATCGATGGCCGGGGCAAGGCGGCCGAACTGCAGGAAGGGGGTGATGCGCGCGTCGGTAAACCTCTCACTGCGGTAGTCTTGGGCGACGGCGGCTGGCGGCACGCCCCAGTTTGCCGCTATAGCGGCAGTCAGGCGGCGATCGTCAATAAGGAGATGAGCTTGAAGATCAATATCGAGGTCGAGTGCACGCCGGAAGAAGCGCGCCGCTTTCTCGGTCTGCCCGAGGTTGCGCCGATGCAGCAGCGGCTGATCGAGGAGATGGAAGCGCAGCTGAAGGAGACCATCCGGACGATGGACGGCAAGCTGATGCTCGAGCAGTGGCTGCCGGTCGGGATCAAGGGGGTGGAGCAGTTTCAGTCGTTCTGGACGCAACTGGCTGCGGCGGCTGCCGGTGTTCAGCGCAAGCGAAGCGGCCGGGACACCGGCCAGGCGGACAACGACGACAAGTCTTGAGCAGCTGATCGCCGTGCAGGATGACGCAACCACGATCTTTGCGCCCGCCGCCGCGCCGGGTCGGGCCGCCATCGCGATCATGCGGATCTCCGGACCGGCTGCCGGGCTGGCGGCAAGGCGGCTGGCGGGGAAAGTGCCGGTGCCACGCCGGGCGACCCTTGCGATCCTTCAGGATTCGGCAACCGGTGACGTGATCGACGAGTCCCTGCTCTTGTATTTCCCGGCGCCAGCGAGTTTCACCGGCGAGGATTGCCTCGAAATCCAGCATCACGGTGGTATGGCCGTCACGAAAACGCTCATGGACGCCCTGGCCGCCATGCCGGAATTCCGTCCCGCGGAGCCCGGCGCCTTCACCCGGCGCGCCTTTCTCAATGGCAAGCTGGACCTCACGCAGGCCGAGGGCCTAGCCGATTTGATCGAGGCGTCTACCGGCGCTCAGGCGCGCGCGGCGCTGCGGCAGCTCTCGGGCGTGCAAGGTCGCCTCTACGCCGGATGGCGCGAACGGCTGGTGCAGGCGCTGGCCATGCTCGAAGCCGAGATCGATTTTGCGCCCGAGGAGGAGGTTCCCGAAGCGCAATGGACGATGCTGGCGGCGTCGCTCGCGTCTATCGCGATCGAGATACAGGGGCACCTCGACGATGGCCACCAGGGCGAACGCCTGCGCGAGGGCCTGGTCGTGGCGGTGACCGGGGCGCCGAATGTCGGCAAATCGAGCCTGGTCAATGCGCTGGCACGCCGCGACGTGGCGATCGTGACGCCGCTGCCAGGAACGACCCGCGACGTGATCGAGGTGGCGATCGACCTTGAGGGTCTACCGTTGACCTTGCTCGACACCGCGGGCCTGCGGGAAAGCGACGATCCGATCGAGCGGGCGGGGATCGCCCGCGCCTGCAGCCGGGCCGCCACCGCAGATCTGCGCTTGCGGGTAGTCGACGACCCGGCCGATCTCGTCTCGGCGGCAGAGCCGATGGCACCGACGCTGGCGGTTGTCAACAAGGCCGATCTTTGGCCCGCAGCGGCTGTGCCGACCGGTATTCTCGCCATTTGCGCGACCACCGGGGACGGGATCGATGCACTCTTGCGGGCGCTGGCAGCGGCCGCCCGGACGCTGTTGCCGACAGAGGACGCGGTGCTGGTCACTCGGAGCCGCCACCGTACGGCGCTGGCGGATGCGCTGGCTTCGCTGCAGCGGGCACTGGCGCTCGATGACGCCGCCGATCTCGGGCTGCGCGCCGAGGAACTTCGCCTGGCGGTGCGCGCGATCGGTCGGGTGACGGGCGACTGTGGCGTCGAGGAGATCCTCGATCGGGTGTTCGGGACGTTTTGCATCGGCAAGTAACGGCTGGCTCGGCACTCGTTTCACGTGAAACAATGCCCGGACCATCAACTGCTGGACGGTTGCTGGTCCATGGCTTGCCGTTGCGTGGCGGCGGCGCGGACACTCGCGCCAGCGGCAGTTTGGCTGCCGAGCACGTCGTCGAACAGCTCGCGCCGCAGAACCAGGAGCCTGCAGAAGCCGATTGCCACGACATCGGCGGAGCGGGTCCGGCGCGTCAGAAGTGCCAGTTCGCCGAAGAACTCGCCGGTGCCGAGGCGGACGGGCTCTGGTTGAGTGCGCACCTCGACCGCCCCCGACGCGATGAAGAACATCGCATCCCCGGGCTCGCCGCGTCTCACGATGATCTCGCCGGGCAATGCCAGACGGGTCCGCAGCTTCGTGCCCAATCGCTTGATCTCGGCAGCGTCGAGCTTGGCGAACAGCGGCATCTGGCGAATCAGCTCCGCCGTCCGCAAACCCAGATCGAGCGTTGGCGGTTGATCGAGCTCCGCCCGTTTGCTTTTCAGTGCCTGCGCCATCTTGCTCGCGACGTGCGGCGGTAGCAGGCGCTCGTTCTCCATTTCCTCGATCGCGGCGTATTCGAGGCGAAGAGCGGCCAGTCTGAGATAGCGGTCGCCGAAGGAGCGCCAGTAGTCCGGATATTGGAGGCGCAGCGCGTCGATGACACGCTCTACGAGCTCCAGCCGATTCTCGAGAAAGCGCGCCGCCACAAGCGCGACCCGGTCGCCGAAGAGCGGTTCCAGCCTGGCCTGGTTGAAGTCGAGCAGCGCACGGAGGACGTAGCGCTGGGCGATGGCCTGCTCGAGCTGCTGGGTCAGCCGACGGGCCAGCGGGCGCTCGATTCGCAGGTATCGGTAGAGCATCGCCGCGATCCGAGTTCGCCGATCAATCCCCATCCGAGTCCGTGAAAGGCGGCGGTAGCCTTCCAGTCCTTCGCTGCGCAGCGCATCGATCAGGCTGCCGGCGTGGTGGATCAACGCCGCACTTGCGGTGCGCGGCAACATCAGTTTCGCCCGCTCGTCGGCGTAGAGCTCGGCTTCGCGGCGGCTCAGGGTTATCAGCGCCGTAACCAGCTGCCGACGCTGCAAGTCGTCGGCCAGCGGTTGTCGGGCGGCCTGGTCCTGGCGCTGGTACTCGCCGGCCACGGTCTCGACGCTGCTCGGATCGATGCCGCGAACGGTCGCGGCATCGCGTAGGGTGTCGACGATTTCGCCATGGGTCAGGGTAATCGCACGTTGCCGGAGAATGTCCTCGAGTGGGGTCAGGCGATCGAGCCGCAACCAGCGGAGCAGCCAGCGCAGGGTCGTCGCCTGGACAAACAGGGTAAACAGGACGAAACCGGTGGCCAGCACCGCGACGAGGTGCTGCACCGGCGCCGGGACGAGCGGATTTTCGGTCACCGCGAGTGCCAACGCGAGGGTGAGGGCGCCGCGCAGGCCACCCCAGAGCATCACGTGCTTGTAGTCGGCCTGCACACGCGCGGCGAGCCCGACCGCTTCCATGATGGGCAGCGCGCCATAAAGCATGACGGCGCGGGCGAAGAGGGCGCTAGCGACAAGCAGCAGCAGGAGAGCGAAATCGGGGAGACTGGCGGCGGCCAGGGTCCGCGGTGCGAGCATCGCCGCAAGAACGAAGATCAGCGAACTCGCCCAGAAGCTCAGTTGGGTCCAGATCGCGCTCAAGGCGCGCCAGCCATGCCTTGACAGATGGGCCCGTCCCTGGCTGCCGAAGACGATCCCGGCAGCAACCACGGCAACGACGCCCGACAGGCCGAGATAGAGTTCGGCAATCGCATAAGTGAGATAGGCGGCGGAGACACTGAGCGTGATCTCGGCCGGGCCGGCCTCGTCGAGACGGGCCAGGAGGAGACCGGCAAGGCGACCGGCGACGATCCCGAAAAGGGCACCGCCGGCGAGTGACAGACCGAAGCCCGCGACCAAGTTGTCGAGCGATGGGGCGTTGAAACCCACGACGGTGGCCAAAAGGCTCGAGGTGATCGCGATGGCCGCAGCGTCGTTCAACAGGCTCTCGCCCTCGACCAGGGTGACTAGGCGGCGCGGCGCACCCACTTCCTTGAAAACGTTGATGACGGCGATCGGGTCGGTTGTGGCGACGATCGCCCCCACCAGAAGGCAGGCGGCGAACGAAAAGGCGGTAACACTCCAAAGCGCCAACCCGGCAATGGCCGTGGTCGCGATCACGGCAAGCACCGCCATCAGGCAGACCGGGCCGATATCCTCGAGCAGCGATCGACTATCGATCTCGATGGCGCTGTCGAACAGGATCAGCGGCAGGAAGACCCAGAGGAAAACAGCCGAACTCACCTCGAGGCGACCGATCGCTTGAAAGATCTCGATCATGCCGAACGTCGCCAGCCCAGGCTGCAACTGGTCGGCGATGCCGGTGGCCACGCCGAGAATGCAACCCAGGACGGCGAGCAGGACGGTATAGGGCAGGCGCAAGCGCGTGGCCAATGGCGGCAGCGGCGCGATCAGCGCCAGCAGCAAGGCAAATCCGAGGATGATACCGGCAACCGTGCTCATGGCGGGTTATGAGCACGGCTGCCGGGCGCCGTCCAGCAGTGCCTGCGGCAGCATGGTGGGTCGCTTGACGCTCGGCTGGCGACAGCGCACATAGCCAGCCATGGAGAGTTACGACGTGATCGTCATCGGTGGTGGCCATGCCGGCGCCGAAGCCGCCGGCGCCAGTGCCCGGCTGGGAGCGCGGACCCTGCTGCTCACCCAAAAACTCGCCACGATCGGTGCGATGTCGTGCAATCCGGCGATCGGTGGCTTGGGTCGCGGCCACCTGGTGCGCGAGATCGATGCGCTGGACGGGATCATGGGTCGGGCAATCGACCAGGGTGGCATCCAGTTTCGCACGCTCAACCGCCGCAAGGGCCCGGCCGTCCAGGGTCCGCGCGCCCAGGCCGACCGCAAGCGTTATGCGAGTGCGGTCCAAGGCTTGTTGGCGGCACAAGCGGGGCTGGCGATCCGCGCCGCCGAGGTGGCCGGGTTGCGCCGCGACGGGATCCGGGTAACCGGGGTGCTGACGACCGACGGTCGAGCGTTTCGCGCCGGTGCGGTGGTCCTGACGACCGGCACATTCCTGCGCGGCGAGATTCACCTCGGCGCCGAGCGCTGGCCTGCCGGCCGGGTCGGCGACCAGGCCTCGAATGCGCTGGCCCAGGACCTGGAAGCCGCCGGGGTCCGTCTCGGCCGGCTCAAGACGGGCACGCCGCCGCGGCTCGATGGCCGGACCATCGATTGGTCAGCACTTGCGGCGCAGCCCGGCGACACCCCGCCCCGGCCGTTCTCGTTCCTCACGGAGTGTATCACCAACCCGCAAGTGCCCTGCCACATCACCCGAACCGGGGCTGCCACGCATGCGTTGATCCACGCGCATCTCCACCAGTCGCCGATGTATTCCGGGCAGATCGCGACAAGCGGCGTCCGCTATTGTCCATCGATCGAGGACAAGGTCGTCCGGTTCGCCGACCGCGACGGTCACCAGATTTTCCTCGAGCCCGAGGGCCTCGACGATCACACCGTCTATCCCAACGGCATCTCGACCTCCCTGCCGAGGCCGGTCCAGGAAAAGCTGTTGCGGACCATCGCCGGCCTTGAGCGCGCGGTGATGCTGCAGCCGGGCTATGCGATCGAATACGATCACGTCGATCCGCGGGCGCTCGATCCGACCTTGGAGCTGCGCTCCGTCCGGGGGTTGTTTCTCGCCGGACAGATCAACGGCACCACAGGTTATGAGGAAGCGGCGGCACAGGGTATCATGGCCGGCATCAATGCGGCGTTGCGTTCTTCGGGCCGCGCCCCCGACGCCGTGCTCGATCGGTCGGAGGCCTATATCGGGGTCCTGATCGACGATCTGACGACCCAGGGGATCGTCGAGCCATATCGCATGTTCACCAGTCGTGCGGAGTACCGACTGTCTTTGCGTGCCGATAATGCCGATCGAAGGTTGACACCGATAGGGCACAGACTTGGTTTGGTTGCAGCCGGTCGAATGACGTGTTTCGGCGACAAGCTCGACCGTCTGGCGCAGGCCGAGTTGCTGCTGCAGGCGCGTCGACTGAGCCCGACCGAGGCGCGCCAGCATGGCATCCGAGTGAACCAGGACGGTGCGCCACGCACTGCCCGCGAGCTGCTCGCCTATCCGGATGTGGATGTCCGGCGCCTCGCCGAAATCTGGCCGGAACTGGCGGCGATCGCGGCGGACGTTGCCGAGCAGGTCGAGATCGAGGTCCGTTACGCCGCCTATCTCAAGCGCCAGGCGACGGATATCGCCGCCTTCCGGCGGGAGGAATGCCTGGTCTTGCCTTCGGGGATGGATTTCGGCGCGCTCGGCGGCTTGAGCGGGGAGCTTAAGGCGTTGCTCGAACGTGTGCGGCCGACAACGTTGGGCGCGGCGGCGCGGCTGCCCGGGATGACGCCGGCGGCGCTCACCTTGCTTTACCGCCATGTCAAGCATGCCGCATGAGCAAGACCGCCACCTCGGCAGCGCTCGACGCTGCCGGCTTCGCCGCATCGGTGCCTGTTTCACGTGAAACGCTCGATCGGTTGACCACCTATTTGGGTTTGCTCGAACGATGGCAAGAGACGATCAATCTTGTCGGGCGGTCCACCCTCGCCGATCCCTGGCGCCGCCATGTCCTGGATAGCGCCCAACTCGCGCGGTTCATGCCGCGAGGCCGAGGCCGGATCGCCGATCTGGGCAGCGGTGCCGGCTTGCCAGGTCTGGTGCTCGCGAGCATGGGTGCGTCGATGGTGCATCTGGTCGAAGCGGATCGACGAAAAGCCCAGTTCCTCCGCGAGGCCGTCCGGCAGCTCGCGCTCAGCGACGTTGTCGTCCATGCAGATCGGATTGAGAACCTGGCGCTCAAGGTCGATGTGGTGACCGCGCGTGCCCTCGCACCGCTACCCTCATTGCTCCAGTTGGCCGTACCATTGCTCGAGCCCGACGGCCGGCTGGTGCTGCTCAAGGGGCGAAACGCCGAGACCGAAGTCACGGCAGCCGCGCTGCGTTGGGACATGCAGGTTACCCTCGAGCCGAGCCTCGCCGATCCGGCCGGCCGCGTCGTCATTCTGGACGAGGTGCGACGACGTGCGGGGTGAGCCGCCGGCCGGTGAGCCGAACGCCGGCAAAGGGCGGGGACCCTATGTGCTGAGCGGCCGCATTCTCGCGATCGCCAACCAAAAGGGCGGCGTCGGCAAGACGACGACGGCGATCAACCTCGGCACCGCCCTGGCCGCTGCCGGCAAGCGTGTCCTGGTCATCGATCTCGACCCGCAAGGCAATGCCAGCACGGGTTTCGGCATTCACCGCGAAGCGCGACGTGTCACCTCCTACGCGGTCGTCATCGGCCAGTCCCGGCTCGCCGACGCGATCATGCCGACCAAGGTGCCGGGGCTGGATATCGTGCCGGCGACCGTCGACCTTGCTGCGGCGGAGGTCGAGCTGCTCAATGATCAGCGCCGCAACTATCGATTGCGTGATGCGTTCCAAAGCTTCATCAAGCCGTATGATCACATCCTCATCGATTGCCCGCCATCGCTCGGCGTGCTCACCGTCAACGCCCTGGCTGCCGCGCATGCGGTCATGGTGCCGCTGCAGTGCGAGTTCTTCGCCCTCGAAGGGCTGTCGCTGTTGTTGCGGACGATCGAGCGGGTGCGGCAGGCGCTCAACCCGATCCTGCAGATGCACGGCGTGGTGCTGACGATGTACGATCGCCGCAACAATCTCTCGCAGCAGGTGGCGACAGATGTGCGGAGCTTTCTCGGCGATCGGGTCTACGAGACGGTGATTCCCCGCAACGTCCGGATCTCGGAAGCGCCGAGCCATGGCCAGCCGGTGCTCTATTACGACGTGAAGAGTGTCGGGGCGAAGGCTTATGCGCATCTGGCCGGCGAGATGCTGCGCCGCGACCAGTCGCTGGCCGTTCATGCCTGAACCCCAACCGGACGAAAAGGATCGACAACCGATGACACAGGAGTCGGCCAAGAAGCGAGGTCTCGGCATGGGGCTCTCGGCACTCCTCGGCAACGACGTGCCGGACCCGATCGACCGGCCCCCGGCGCAGACCGTGCCGATCGAGTTCCTGTCGTCCTCGCCGCTGCAGCCCCGCCGACGCTTCGCCGAGAGCGAGCTGCAGGCGCTCGCCGACAGCCTCAAGACCTACGGCGTCTTGCAGCCGCTCCTGGTCAGGCCGAAGCCCGGCACCGCCGCGGGCTATGCGCCGCCGGGCTACGAGATCATCGCCGGCGAGCGGCGCTGGCGGGCCGCCCAGCTCGCCGGTCTCGACGAGCTGCCCGTCGTCGTCCGCGAACTCGGTGACCGCGAGGTGCTGGAGATCGCGCTGGTCGAGAATTTGCAGCGGGAAGATCTGTCGCCGATCGAGGAGGCTGAAGGCTACCGCCGCCTGATCGACGAATTCGACCGCACCCAGGAAGAGCTCGCGCGGGAGATCGGCAAGAGTCGCTCGCACATCGCCAATACGTTGCGGCTGCTGAAGCTGCCTGAGACGGTTCGCCGCTTCCTCGAGGAGGGCAGGCTCACCGCCGGGCATGCCCGTACCTTGCTGACGGCGGACGACCCCGAAGCGATGGCCCGCTCGATCATCGAGCGCGGGATGAGCGTGCGCGATACCGAGGCCATGGTGCAGACCGGCAAGCTCGTGCAAAGGAGTGCGAAGAGCCGCGTCGATCGCGATCCTGACGTCGTGGCCTTCGAGGACCGCCTGCGCGGCGCTATTGGTCTCGCCTGCCAGATCAAGCCCAAGGCCAAGGGAGGCACGCTGACCATCCGCTATACCTCGCTCGACCAACTCGATCGGATCGCCCGCCAGCTCTTGAGCGATTAGATCGAGTTATCCACTACAATTTGTGGCATCGGCGTTGACCTAGCGTACATCTTGTGGTGATGTCGCAGTGGAGTGAAACAAGGAAAGAGTTCATTCCGACCGGTGCTCCCAGGGTCCCACCGTCTCTGCCCAGGCGGCTGCGAGTTCCGGTCGTGGGTACGTCCCGCTGCTCCAAGCAAACGGTCGAGCCAATCGACCAACTGTCCTCTCTCCCCAAACTGACGCCGTCCCCTCGGGGGCGGCGTTTTGTTGGCTGGCATATGCCATCGCGGCTGCTGGCGCGCGCCGCTGGACAGACCTCCTTCGAAACCGTTACCTTCACCATCACAGCGGGTCAGGGGGAAGCAGAACGATGCGTGAAAACCGGTTGAGGCGGCTTTGGGCCGGCGGCGAGCGGACCGTCAATGGTTGGCTCGCCATTCCCAACGGTTTCAGTGCCGAACTCATGGCGCACCAGGGCTTCGACAGCCTGACCGTGGACATGCAGCACGGTGTCGTCGACTACCAGGCTGCGGTGTCGATGCTGCAGGCGATCTCGACCACCGACACCGTGCCGCTGGTCCGGGTGCCGTGGAACGAGCCGGGCATCATCCAGAAAATGCTCGATGCCGGCGCCTACGGGGTCATTTGCCCGATGATCAACAGCCGTGCCGAGGCCGCGGCGTTCGTTTCCGTCTGTCGCTATCCACCCAAGGGCAGCCGCAGCTTCGGGCCGATCCGGGCGACGCTCTACGGCGGCGCCGACTATCCGTCCCGTGCCAATGACGAGGTGCTGACGCTCGCCATGATCGAGACCAAAGCGGCCATGGCGGCCCTCGATTCGATCCTCGAGGTCGACGGCCTCGACGGCATCTATGTCGGGCCGGCCGACCTTTCGAACTCGATGGGCTGCACACCCAAGTTCGATCAGGAGGAGCCGCCGGTCGTCGAGGCGATTCAGTCGATCATCGCTACCGTCAAGCGCCACGGCAAGGTGGCCGGCATCCATTGCGGCTCGCCGGCCTACATCAGGCGGATGTGGGATATCGGCTTCGATTACGCGACGTTGCTGTCGGATGCCCGGCTGATGGTGATGAAGGCCGGAGAGCTGTTGCCGGAGCTCAAGGGGCGCGCGGGCGGCACCAAGAGCAGCGCCTACTGAGCCCATGGCCGAGGTGCTGGTCGTCGGCCGGATCAAGCCCGAAGGCCTGGCGGTCCTCGAGGCACGGCCGGGGGTGATCGTCCGGATCGCCGACGAGGACGAGCCGGCGGCCGTCCACGCCGCGGTGCGCACCGCCGACGCCATCCTGGTGCGCACCGCGCGCATCGGTGCCGAGCTGATCGAGGCCGCACCCTGCTTGCGGGTCGTCTCGCGGCACGGCGTCGGCTACGACAATGTCGATGTCGCGGCGCTCGACGCGCGGCGAATTCCGCTGGCCGTCGCCGCCAACGCCAATCGGGTCGCGGTTGCCGAACACGCCATGGCAATGCTGCTCACCCTGGCCAAGGCCGCGATACCACACGATGCGGCCGTGCGCCGTGGCGACTGGGCGATCCGCAACCGGGTGCTGGCCTTCGAGCTGTTCGGCAAGCAGCTGCTCCTCGTCGGCTTCGGGCGAATCGGCCGCGAAGTGGCGGCGCGGGCGCAAGCCTTCGGGATGACCGTCACGGTTCACGACCCGTTCGTCGACGTGGCCGCACTCGCGGCCGTCGGCTGTGGCGTCGCGCCGGACCTCGACGCGGCGCTGGGCGAGGTCGACGCGGTGAGCCTGCACCTGCCCTTGACCGAGGCGACGCGGCAGGTGATCGATGCGCGGCGGCTGGCGCTGATGCGGCCCCGGGCGATCCTCCTGAACACCGCGCGCGGCGGCCTGATCGACGAGCCCGCCCTGGCGAAGGCGCTCGCCGACGGCAAGCTCCTGGGGGCGGGGATCGATGTGTTCGCCGATGAGCCGCCACGACCCGACAATCCGCTGCTCGCCGCACCCAACGCCTTGCTGAGCCCGCACAATGCCGGGGTCACCGAGGAATCGATGGTGCGCATGGCGAGCGAGGCGGCGACCAATATTCTCGATGTGCTGGATGGCCGGCTCGACCCTGCCGTCATCGTCAATCTGGCGGCCGTCGCGGACCCTCGCAGATGAGCGGCGCCGGCCCGATCCACGTGGGCCTCATCGGCAGTGGCTTCATGGGCCGCAGCCACGCCATCGCCATCCGAACGGCAGCCGCTGTCTTCGGCCTGGCGCGGCCGCCGGTCCTGGAGCTGTTGGCGGATGTCGATCCTGTGACCGCGTCGCGCGCCGGCAGCGCCCTCGGCATTGCCCGGACCACGGGCGACTGGCAGGCCCTGGTGACCGATCCGGCGGTCGAGCTCGTCGACATCACCGCGCCGAACACACTGCACGAGCCGATGGCCATGGCGGCGATCGCCGCCGGCAAGCCGGTCTATTGCGAGAAGCCGCTGGCCCCGGATGCGGCGACGGCGTTTCGCCTGGCCGACGCGGCAGCGGCGGCAGGTGTCGCGACCTTCACGGGGTTCAACTACCTCAAGAACCCGCTCGTCAGAACCGCCCGCGAGATCGTCGAGAGCGGTGAAATCGGCGACATCTGGGCATTTCGCGGCATCCACGCCGAGGACTACATGAGCGATCCGGCGGCGGCCTGGACCTGGCGGCTCGACCCGCGCGGCGGTGCCGGCGCGGTCGCCGACCTCGGCAGCCACATCGTTGCCATGGCCCGCTTCGTCGTGGGCGACATCGAAGCGCTCGCGGCCGATCTCACCACCCGGATCGGCGAGCGGGTCGCCGCCGACGGGAGGCGGCTCCCGGTCGAGGTCGACGACGAAGCGCGGGCCTTGCTCCGCTTCGCCAACGGCGTTACCGGGACGCTCGAAGCCTCGTGGATCGCCACCGGACGCAAGATGTACCTGGCGATGGAGCTGACCGGGGCCAAGGGCTCGATCTGCCTCAATATGGAGCGGATGAACGAACTCGAGCTGTTCATTCGCGGCGGCAGGCCCGGTCGCGACGGCTATGTGCGGATTCCGGCCGGGCCCAGCCACCCCGACTACGCGCCCTTCTGCCCGGCGCCGGGCCATCAGCTCGGTTTCAACGAGATCAAGGCGATCGAGGTCAAGGCCATCGCCGAGGCGCTGGCCGGCGGCCCGGCCTTCCAGCCGGACTTCCGCGAGGCCGCCATGATCCAGGCGACGGTCGATGCCATGCTGCGTTCCGGCCGCGAGCGCCGCTGGGTCGAGGTGGCGGAGCTGGTGCCGCGGTCCTGAGGCCGGTCAGGCGGTGGCGAAGCCGGTTCGGCTCTGCTTGCCCCAGTGCGCGGCACCGCGCCAATAATGCCAGTGGCCCTGGATCCGCCAGAGATTGGCGAGCTGCCGGTAGCCGAAATTCTCGATGATGGCGGCGATCGTCAGGCGCACCAGATCGACCGCCTTCGGCACCCGGCGGCGCTCGAACTCCTCGAGCACCAGCGATGCCACCGAGATGAACACGCCGAAGGCAAAGGTGAGCGCCAGATAGGCCAGGAAGAACTCGGTGTTGATCGTCCCGGCGAGCCAGAAGAAAGGGAGCAGCAGATAGCCGATCACCTCGATGATGGGGGTCACGACATCGAGCAGCAGGATGTGTCCGAGGCCGAGCCGGCCGACCCTGCCGTAGCGCGGCCGGACCAGCATGTCCTGGTGGGTGAAGAAGCTCTCCAAGGCACCGCGCTGCCAGCGCTGCCGCTGCCGGGCGAGCACGGCCAGGCTCTCCGGCACCTGCGTCCAGCAGACCGGCTCGGGTACGAATTCGATGCGGTAGTCGTCGTTGCGGTCGCGCAGATGACGATGCAGGCGGATCACCAGCTCGAGATCCTCGCCCACCGTCTTCGTGCTGTACCCACCGAGCTCGACCACGAGATCGCGGCGAAACAGGCCGAACGCGCCCGAGACGATCATCAGGCAGCCGATCCGTCCCCAGGCTAGGCGCGCCATCATGAAGGCGCGCAGATATTCGACCGTCTGCAGCATCGGCAGGAGCTTCCTCGGCAGCGACACGGTGCGGATCCGCCCGGCGCGCACCCCGCAGCCATTGGCGACCCGGACCGTGCCACCGACGGCGACGACGCGCTCTGGGGCCTCCAGGAACGGCTGGACGACCCGCAGCAGGCCGTCGGCCTCGAGCAGGCTGTCGGCGTCGACCGCACAGAACAGCTCGGTGGTCACCTGCCCGAGCCCGGCGTTCAAGGCGTCGGCCTTGCCGCTATTGGCCTTGTCGAGCACGACCAGGTTGGCATGCCGGGGCGACCGGTAGCGGCCGCGCAGGGGGCGATGGGCGAGCGGCGAGACGCGGTCGATCGGTTCCGGGGCGAGCGCGAAGGCGTCGATCAGCACCTCGAGTGTGGTGTCGGTCGAGCCATCGTTGATCACGACGACCCGAAAGTCCGGGTATTCGAGGGCGAGCAGCGAGCGCAGGCTGTCGACGATCGTCGCCGCCTCGTTGTAGGCGGGCACGAGGATGCTGACCGGCGGTGCCGCGTCGACCGCCCCGTTCCACAGGGCACGGCTCTGATGCACCCGCGGTCGCGCCGCCATCACCGCGATCGCGGTGCCGAGCAGCACCAGATAAAGGAGGTTCTGCGCCATGCTGACCGCGATCACGAGGATCGCCACGGTCTGCGCCACGAGGTCGAGCAAGGAAGGCTCGGGGATCATCCTGGGACGGCTCCTTCGGTCGTCGCTTGGCCGAGACGGGCGAGAGTGGTGGCTGCCGCGGTCCGGATATCGGCGATCGGATCGGCGGCGAGGCTTTCGATGAGCTCGAGGTCGGCCGGTCGGGCACGGCCCTTCAGCACGGCGAGCGCGGCGCGACGGGTCGCCGGGTCGGCAGCCCGAGCGAGCCGTCGGGCGACCCGCAGCATCGCCGGATGCCGCAGCCTTTGCAGGGCCGCGAGGATGGCACGATCGACCGCCTCGCCCGCCTCGCCGAGGCAGGCCTCGATCGGGCCTGCTGCGGCGACATGCCCGGCATCGGCCAGCGCCTCGATCAGCCGGCAGAGGAGCGGCGGCCGGGCGGCGGCCGCGTCGAGGTGGGCGATCAGGCTCTCCGGGGCGACTTCGGCGATGCGATGCCAAAACCGCGTCGCCGGTCGCAAGCCTGCGGCGGGGTCGCCCATCATCCGCGAGACCAGGTCGCCGGCCAGCGTCGGGTGGTGCGCTAGCGCCTCGGCCGCGGAAAGCCGCAGCCGGTCGTCGCCACTGGCGAGACAGTCTTGCAGGGCGCCCACGGTGCGCTCGGTGGCGAGCAGAGCGAGGCAGCGCAGGGCCTCCTGGCGATAGCGGGTGCCGCGCGAGCCGAGCCGCTTGAGCCAGTAGCGTTCCACCCCGGTGGCGGCCGCGAAGGCGGCGAGCTGCAGCCGGGCCTCGCCGCGCACGATCTGCGCCAGCTCGTCGACCAGCCGGGCCGTTGCCGCCAGCGGCAGGCCGCGCGCCAGAGACTGTCGTGGTGCTGCCGCCCCATCTGTCGCCGATGACTCACCGGCCACCGGAGCATTGAGGCTGGCGAGCAGCCGTCGGCGCAACGCGTCACGCGCCGGCCGATGCCGCTTCTCGCGCCACTCCTCGAGCAGGCGGTGCAACACGAGCCCGGTTATCAGCACGAGGCCGACGGCGACCAGTGCCAGCGTCGTTTGCCAGATGAGTCGCATGAAGAGGTCGACGGAGCCGATGACCGGCATCTCAGAATTTCACCCGTACGCCGACGCCGACCGTGGTGCGCCGCACGCCGTTCTCGCGGTCCTCGAGCGCCAGCGTGGCGATCAGGCTGAGCCGCTCATCGAGCGCGTAGTCGATGCCGGTGAAGTAGCTGCGGGTCGTGCCGGTGCCCTGATCGCTGTTGTCGAAGGCCTGGCCGAAGCCCAAAAAGACGCGCGCTCGCGCGCTCGACTCAAGGTCGAGCCGGAGGCCGAAGCTCGGGTCGAAATCGCCCGCCGTGCCGAACGACCCGCCGGCCTTGGCGGTGAGCCAGGCCCTGCCTTGCCAGCCATACTGGACAATGCCGGCCTCGAAGCCCTGCACCGTCCCGTCCGAATAATCGGCGAGCGAGCCCTCGACGAAGCCGATGCCCACCCCGAGATCGAGGCGGGGCAGCGGCGCGCCGCCGCCGAGGTCGTAGAGACGCTGGTCGTAGCCCGCCCGCACCAGCCAGTTCGGGAGGAAATCGGCCCCCGGTGCCACGGCGGCACCCAAGAGATAACCGCTGGCCGCGCCAAGCCGGGCATTCCAGCTGGCGCCGATCTGCACGTCGGTGCTCGAGAAGCGGTTGGCCACGGCGATGCCGGTGCTCAGTTGGCGGCGGTCGTCGAGCCGCCAACCGAGGGTCACGCCGCCTTCGCGCCAGTCATCGCTGGAGTCGTTGAAGCCGCTGGCCGCCACGTCGGTGGTCAGCTCGAAGCGGCGGTTCTCGGCGGCCAATGCGTCGAGCCTGGCGCGGGCCACCGGGGCCGTCTCGACAACGCCGAGCGCCCGCTCGAAGCCGAGCTCGGCATCGGCGATGCTGCCGGTCTGCAACGCCGCGTCGCCGAGGCCGAGCCACGCAGCACCGTTGGTCGGTGCCAGTCTCGCGGCGGCGGCGAACGCGCGTTGCGCGCGCGCCGGCCGGCCGGCGGCGAGCGCCACCCGGCCGAACAGGAGCTGGGCATCGACGCGCTCGAGGTCGGGCGGCACCACCGGCTCGAGAACCGCGAAGGCGGTCTCGGGTGCCGCGGCGAACAGATGCACGCGCGCCTGCATCAGCGTTATATCGAGATAGTCGGTGGCCAGCGCCGCTGCGGCCTCCAGGGTCTCGAGGGCCGCGTCATAGTCGGCCATGAAGGCTTGCAGCTGACCCTTGAGCAGTAAGAGATCGACATCGTCCGGGGCGTCGGCCAGGAGCGCTTCGACCATTGCCAGGGACGGCTCGAACGCGCCCTGGTCGCGGAGCTCGAGAACAGCCGCACGGCTGGGCTCGGGCGCCGCACTGGCCGGGCTGGCAGCGAGCCCTGGCCAGGCTAGGCAAAGCGCCAGGAGGAGAAGCCGCGCACGCCGTCGGCGCCAGGGCCGTGCCTGACGGCGTTGACTGGCCATGATCGGCGGATCAGCGGTCATGCCGCGACACGCAGGACCTTCTGGATGCGCACAGCCAGCTCCTCGGGCATGAACGGCTTGACCAAATAGTCGTTGGCCCCTTCGGCGAGGCCGCCGACCACGTCCCGCTCCTGCTTTCTGGCGCTCAGCATGATCACCGGCAGGGTCATGCCGGCCTCACGCCTAAGCTGACGGAGCACGTCCAGCCCGTCGGCGCCCGGCATCATGCCGTCGAGCACGACGACATCCGGCTGCTCGCGAGTGGCGATGTCGATCGCCTCGCTGCCGTCCTCGGCGGTGATTACCTCGTGGCCGTGGCCTTCGAGGGTAAAGGTGACGAGCTCGACCAGGAGCTCGTCGTCGTCGACGACCAGAATGCGTGCCATGCGGCCTCCTGCTAGCCTGTCGGCCGGGCAGCAGCGCTGCTCGCGGCCGGGGTTCATGGCCACGCATTAGAAAGCATCAAGGTTAACGGCCGGCTAACGGCCGCGAGCGTCAAAACCCGCTGACGTCGAGATCGGCTGGATGACCGATGGCATAGGCCAGGGTCACCGTCGTCGTTGCCCCGGGCTCGAGCTGTCGTCGCCAGGCGAGCACGCCCTGGTCGCGATCGTGCGCTTCGGTCGTCGGCGGGCTCGTCGCCGGCAGCCTGTCGACCGTGATCCGGCTGTCCCGCGACACTGGCAGCCGGTCGATGATCTGGAGCTCGACCGGCTGCTGCCGGCGATTGGTGGCTTCGATGACGAAGCGGCGCTCATGCCGCCGCGTCGTGCCGATCAGGCCCGAGCGCGCCCGCTGGTCGGTGACCAGCCGTCGCTCGACCACGACCGCGGGATCAGCGCCGAAGCCGAGCTCTAACGCTTCGCCCGGCTGCAGGCCGTCACCCGCCGTCTCACCGATGAGCTGGCCGTCACGATGCAGTGCGACAGGCCCGGGCAGAAGTGGTGCGGCGCCGTCATAGGTGAGCAGGGCGGTGAGGTAGCTGGCCTCGTCGATCGCCGGCACCGTCCGCCAGATCAGCTCGGCCGACAGCTCGACGGTCTCGATCGTGACCCGCTGTGCGGCGCCGTCGGCGGCGACGCTCATCGGTTCGGCGACGCGATAGGTGACGTCGAACGCTGCCCTGTCGACCGTGACATCGGCTGCATCGGCGAGGGCCATGGGGGCTGCCGCTTCGAGGCGGGCCCCGGGCTGTGGCATATCCGGTTGCACATCGATGTACCAGCTGTCGGTCGGCGGGGCCGCGATGCGCCAATTCGGGGTGGCGGTCGATAGGGTGAGCTGCACGTCCAGCCAGTCCTCGCCTGTCCGTTGGCTGACCGCTGCCGTACCGGTCAGTGCCACGACACCCGTGTCGACGTCGAGCCGCGCCTCGAGGCCGGGGGTGAAGCCGGCATCCCGCACCGTGTAGACGAGGTTGAGCGTAGCCTCGCCCGCCCGCTCGGCGGTCACGGGCACGGTCAGCGAGAGCTGCCGCATGGGGTCGTCGCCGAGCCGGGCGAGCTCGCGTTGCAGCTGGTCGATCTCCGCATCCAGCCGAGTGGTCGCCCGCTCGGCGTTGCGGATTGCCAGGAGCGCCTGCTTGGCGCGTGTCTCCAGCGGACCGAGCAGGCTGCCAGGATCGGCGGTCGGCTGTGAGCCGCCCGGCTCGACCACGATCTGCGATTGGCGCAGCACGTCGAGCAGCAACTCCTGCACGGCTATCGCGTCGCGCTCGATGCGCCGCTGGCTTGCCAGCCGCTCCAATTCTTCGGTGAGCGCGCGTGCCCGCGGCCCGACCGGCAACAGCGTCTCGACTTCGCGAAAGAGTGGACGGCCGATCACGAGGTTGCCCTCGCGCAGCTCGAGGCGCACGGAGGAAGGCTCCGCCACCACTGGCAAGTCGGTGAAGCGGAGTTCGTGCCGGCCAGCTTCCAGTCGCACCGTGGCGAGCCGGCTCACCGTTGCCCGGTCGGGCTGGACCACGACCGTGTCGATGCGGCTATCCACCAGTTGCGTCCCGGCCTGCGCCCGGTTGGTCGATAGGGCCGCGACGGCGATGATCAGGACCAGGGAAAACGCCAGCTTCGGCATGCGCGGAACCGCTCGGCAGTGGGTCTCGGTCGAGCGTTATGCGCGCTCGAGGCGCGGCTGCCAAGTGACGGCTCGGCTGCGCCCTGCGGCACCCCCGACCAGCCGTGTCGCTCTACGGCCCGTCGCTGTCGCCCAGGCGCGGCCGGTGCCCCAACCGGTCTGCTAGGCGATGAATAGCGGGTGACCCGGCCGCGTTCGGCGACAGCCGCGTGGGGCGCCAGGCTTGACGGGTATGGGAGGACCAGGGCGATGCGGACGACGGCTCGGGTGGTGGTGATCGGCGGCGGGGTGGTGGGTGTCTCGACGCTCTATCATCTGGCGAAAAAGGGCTGGTCGGACTGCGTGCTGCTCGAGCGGACCGAGCTGACGGCCGGCTCGACCTGGCATGCCGCCGGGCTCCTGCCGCTCTTCAACATGTCCTATTCGGTGGGCCAGCTGCACCAGTACTCGGTCGAGCTCTACAAGACGCTCGAGGCGGAGACCGGGCAGGATGTCAGCTTCCACGTCTGCGGCAATCTCCGGCTCGCCACCAATCGCGACCGCATGGACGAGTACCGCAACTACCAGTGCACGGCGGAGACCATCGGCGTCGAGTGCCACCTGATCGGTGTCGACGAGATCAAGCAGCTTTGGCCGCTGGTCAACCCGGAGGGGCTGGTGGGGGCTCTTTTCCATCCAACGGACGGCCATATCGCCCCGGTCGACGTCACCATGGCGCTCGCCAAGGGGGCGCGGCTGGCCGGGGCCGAGATCGTCCAGCGGGTGGCGGTCACCGGCATCGAGCGGGCCGACAACGAGTGGCTGGTGAAGACTACGGCGGGTGACATCCGCTGTGAGCACGTGGTCTCGGCCACCGGCAACTACGCGCGGACCACGGCCAGAATGGTCGGGCTGGAGATCCCGGTCATCCCGGTCGAGCATCAATACATCGTCACCGACGTCGACCCCGCGCTCAAGGCCTATCGCGAGGCCGGCAACAAGGAGCTGCCGATCCTGCGCGAGAGTGACGCGCAGTATTATTTCCGCGAGGAGCGACTGGGCTGGATCCTCGGCCCCTACGAGAAGCATGCGCCGGCCTGCTTCGTCGACGGCGTGCCGCCGACCTTCGAGAAGGACCTTTTCCCCGGCGACCTCGAGCGGCTGATGCCGCATGTCGAGGCCTGCATGAGCCGCGTGCCGTCCTTCGAGAAGGCCGGGATCAAGGACATCGTCAATGGTCCGATCGCCTATACGCCGGACGGCAATCCGCTGGTCGGGCCGGCCTTCGGGCTGCCGAATTTCTGGGTTTCCGAAGGGCACAGCTTCGGGGTAACGGCCGCCGGTGGCGCCGGCTGGCAGCTCGCCAGCTGGATCGTCGACGGCGAGCCCACGGTCGACATGATCGGTGTCGATCCCAGGCGCTTCGGCGTGGTCGCGAAGCATTTCGCCAAGCTCAAGAACGAGGAAGCCTACGAGCACGTCTTCATCACCCACTATCCGATGGAGGAGCGCCCGGCCTGCCGGCCTGCCAAGGCACCACCGGTCTACGAGAAGCTGAAGGCGGCGGGCGCCGTTTTCGGCCAGCGCTTCGGCTGGGAGCGGCCGAACTGGTTTGCGCCTGCGGGTGTCGAGGCGAAGGACGTCTACTCGTTCCGCCGCTCGAACTGGTTTCCGCACGTGGCTAACGAGGTGCGGACGATGCGCGAGCGGGTCGGGCTCATGGAGCTGAGCTCGTTCGCCAAATACACGATCGAGGGGCCGGGCGCGCGGGCCTCGCTCGACCACATGGTGGCCAATGCCATTCCGAAGAACGTGGGCCGGATCAATCTCTGCCACGCCTTGAACCCGTCCGGCTCGGTGCGCTCGGAGTTCACGATCGCCAGGTTGCCGGACGGGCTCTATGGCGAGCGGTTCTACCTCGTGGGTCCGGGTGCGGGGCGCGACTACGACTGGGATTTCCTCACCAAGACGATGCCGCGGGACGGCTCGGTGATCGTCCAGGACGTCACCACGCAGTACGGGGTCTTCGTGCTGGCCGGGCCCGATGCCAGGCGTGTGCTGGAGAAGCTCGCCGATGCCGATGTGTCGAACGCGGCCTTCCCGTGGCTTTCGGTGCAGGACATCCCGGTCGGGTTCTGCCCCAATGTGCGAGCCCTCAGGGTGAATTTCGTCGGTTCGCTCGGCTGGGAGCTGCACCATCCGATCGAGTACCAGCTGCATCTCTTCGAGGCGCTCTTGGACGCCGGCCGCGCGTTCGAGATCGGTCATGTCGGGATTCGGGCGATGGATTCGATGCGGCTCGAGAAGTCGTACCGGCTCTGGGGGACGGATCTGAACGCCGAGAACACGGTGCTCGAGGCCGGGCTCGACCGCTTCGTCCGACTGCAGAAAGGCCCCTTCGTCGGTAAGGAGGCGCTCACCCGGCAGATCGAGGCCGGCATCCCCAACAAGTTCTGCACGATCGAGATCGATGCCGACGATGCCGATCCCTTCGGCAACGAGCCGGTCTTGATGGACGGCGAGGTCGTCGGCCGCGGCACGGCCGGCGGCTTCGGGCATCACCTGCAAAAGTCGTTGATGCTGGGCTACGTGCAGAGCGAGTTCGCCGAGGTCGGGCGGGACTGCCAGGTGCGGGTGCTCGATCAGCTGCGCCCGGCGCGGATCATCGCCGAAAGCCCGTACGACCCGGAGAACGCCGCCCTTCGCGCCTGAGCCCGGCGATTTGCCGAAGCAGTCGGTCAGGTCGCCTCACGCGTCTCGCCGCGGCTGCGGCCGCGTCGCCGCTCGCCACGGCTCGAGGCGACGGTCGGCGTGTCGGCGGCAGTGACCGGCCCGAGCAGCGCTTCGATCCGTGCCACATCCGGAACCGGTCCCGGGGGCGTGGTCGTCAGCGCCTCGCGCATCGCGGCGATGTGCAAACCCTCGGTGCCGCAGCAGCCGCCGATGATCCGCGCCCCGGCATCGCGGGCCAGCACGGCGTAAGCCGCCATGATCGCCGCGGTCCCGCTGTAGTGGATGGCGCCGTCCCGGTATTCCGGGATCCCGCAATTGCCCTTGGCGATGATCACCTCGCCCTGCCGCTCGAAGCGGCTGAAACCCAGGAGCGTGGCCAGCAGCTGCGACGGGCCGATGCCGCAATTGGCGCCGAAGCCGGCGAGCGGCGGGCGAAAGCCGTGGGCAAGGGCCAGGGCGGCATCGGGGGTGAGACCCATCATCGTCCGCCCGTTGGTATCAAAGCTCATCGTCGCGCAAACCGGCAGCCCCGTCGCACTCGCGGCCTCGACCGCGGCGGTCAGCTCTTCGGCCGAGGACATCGTCTCGATCCAGAGCACGTCCACCCCACCTGCCGCCAGCGCGGCGGCCTGGTCCGCGAAGGCGGCGGCTGCAGCTGCCGGGTCGAGGCTGCCGACCGGTGCCAGGATTTCGCCGGTCGGGCCGATCGATCCGGCGACGACGACCGGCCGATCCGCCGCTGCAGCCGCCTGCCGGGCCAGCCGCGCGGCCGCCTCGTTCAGCTCGCCGACCCGCGCGTCGGCGGCGTGCAGCCGCAAGCGAAAGGCATTGGCGCCGAAGCTGTTGGTCAAGACGATGTCAGAGCCGGCGGCAATGAACTCGCGGTGCAGGTCGAGCACGCGCCCGGGCTGATCGACGTTCCAGAGCTCCGGGCTATCGCCGGTCTCCAGCCCGCGCTTGAACAGCCCGGTGCCGGTGCCGCCGTCGGCGAGCAGGACCTGACGCGCATCGAGCAGTGCCTGAAACGTCGATGCCATCGGCTCAGCCCGCCGTTTGCCGACCGGCCGCACGCCGCCGCGGCCGACTGTCGGTCGGACTGGTGATGCCGCGGGCGCGGCGTCGCTGGCGCAAGGCCTGGACGATCGCCAGCCGCTCGCCAGGCGAGGCCGATGGCCAGCCGGCAATCTCCGCGGCTGTCCGCAGGCAGCCGGCGCAGAGCCCGGACAGCGGCTCGAGACGACAGACGCCGACACAGGGCGAGGGGATTTCGGGCTGGCTCACGATCGGCATATCCATCGAATTGACAGCCGCAGGTAGCGCACCTTTCGCTTGCCGCCTAGTGTCGGAGCGACGAGCATCTCGCTGGCAACGGCAGGTGCCGCGTGATCCGTCCCCTCGACCCAGGCTGTCAGGACCACCATGCCCGAGCAACCGGCCATCGAGCCACCCCTCCTCGACGCTCCCGGCCGCGGCCGGATCTACGACAGCATCGCCGAAACAATCGGCAACACGCCCCTGGTGCGCATCAAGCGCCTCTGCGCCGAGGCGGCGATCGAGGCGGACATCCTGTTGAAGCTCGAGTTCTTCAATCCGCTGGCCAGTGTCAAGGATCGCATCGGCGTGGCGATGATCACCGCGCTCGAGAGCCGAGGCGAGCTGTTGCCCGGTGGCACGATCATTGAGCCGACCTCCGGCAATACCGGCATTGCGCTCGCCTTCGTCGCCGCTGCCCGCGGTTATCGGCTGATCTTGACCATGCCGGAATCGATGTCGCTGGAGCGCCGCAAGATGCTGCGCTTCCTCGGTGCCGAAATCGAGCTCACGCCGCGCGAGCGCGGCATGAAGGGGGCCATCGAGCGGGCGCATGAACTCCTGGCCGAGCTGCCAGGCGCGGTAATGCCCGGCCAGTTTGCCAATCCGGCCAACCCGGCCATCCATCAGCGCAGCACGGCCGAGGAGATCTGGCGTGACACCGCTGGTGCCGTCGACGTCATCGTTGCCGGGGTCGGGACCGGCGGCACGATGACCGGGTGCGGCCGTGCGCTGAAGCCGCGCAAGCCCGGCTTGCGCCTGGTCGCGGTGGAGCCCGAGGCTAGCCCAGTACTCTCCGGCGGGGCGCCGGCTGGGCATATGATCCAGGGCATCGGCGCCGGCTTCATTCCCGACAATCTCGACCTCGAGTTGGTCGACGAAGTGATCAAGATCGCCAACGAGACCGCGTTTACGACGGCGCGACGGCTGGCGCGAACCGAGGGCATTCCGGGTGGCATCTCGTCCGGTGCCGCCCTGGCGGCGGCCCTCGAGGTGGGTGCCCGACCAGCGATGCGCGAGCGAACGATCGTCGTGATCATCCCCTCGTTCGCCGAGCGCTACATCACCACGGCGCTGTTCGAGAACGGCTGAAGCGGCGCTGTTGACCGAAAATTCATACGTCTTGGCTAGAACGGCCACTGGACAGCGGCCGGTTGGCTGGCGATGGTGGGCGCGACAGGGATTGAACCTGTGACCCCTGCCGTGTGAAGGCAGTGCTCTCCCGCTGAGCTACGCGCCCTGGCCTGGACGAAGCCGGATAAGTCGTGGCCATCACCCTGTCAAGCGCCGGCGGCCGCCCGGGCATGGGGCTTGCCGCGCCGCTCGACCGGCCAACCACCCACCAACTGGACCCTGGCAGCGATGATCGACGGTTCCACTCAGCCTTCGGCCAAGACCTGCAGGGCAGCGCCGAGGTCGGCGAAATCGCTGATCACCTGGTCGGCACCGAGCGTCTCCACCGGCTCGGCGCTGTAGCCGAAATCGACGAGGATGCAGCGCATGCCGCAGCCCCTCGCCGCCATCAGGTCGTTGCGACTGTCGCCGACCATCACGGTGGCCGCCGGCGGCGCCGCCAACCGTCCGAGGACCGTGCGCAAGTGATCCGGATGCGGCTTGCGCCGGGCGATGGCATCGCCGCCGATGACGGCGGCGAAGCGGTAGCGCACGCCGAGCGTTTCGAGAATCGTGTCGGTTGGACGTTGTGGCTTGTTGGTGCAGACGCCGAGCGGCAGACCCTGGCTGCCGAGCTGCTCCAAGGCGCGCTCGACGTTGGCGAAGAGCCGGCTCTGACGACACGGAGCAGCGTTATAGATGGCGAGGAACCGCTCATGCGCGGCCTCGAGCGCCGCCTCGTCGACAGCACCACCGCCCCATTCGAGGGCGCGCTCGACCAGCTTGCGCGCCCCATCCCCGATCATCCGCCGGACCAGGCCAGCATCCGGGACGCCGAGGCCGCGTTCCGTGAGCAGGCTGCCGACCGCGGCGTGCAGGTCGGGAAGCGTGTCGACCAGGGTGCCGTCGAGATCGAACACCACCGCGCGCAAGGTCATGTGCAGTTACCGTTCCGGTTGTGGGCCGCCACCATCTTGGATAGGTCACGTGCCGGCGTCGAGCCTCTTTGCCGCTCGCCCGTCAAGGCAGCCGACCGCTGCTGCTCGAGCGAACGAGCGATCCATCCCCATTGAACCGGAGACCAGGATGGCCGAGCGCGATGCGTTGAGCCGCGATCCGTTGAGCATTGTGGTGCTGGCCGCCGGCCGCGGCACCCGCATGAAGAACGATCGGCCGAAGGTGCTGCACGAGATGGCCGGTCGGACGCTGATCGGCCATGTGCTGGCGACCGCGGCAGCGCTGGCACCCGGGCGCCTCGTCGTGGTGCTCGGGGCCGGCATGGAGGCGGTCGCCGCCGAGGTCGGCCGCAGCGCGCCCGACGCGATGATCGTCGTTCAGGACCCGCCGCTTGGCACCGGTCATGCGTTGCAGGTAGCTGCCGAGCAGCTGCCGGCATCGGGCAGCGTGCTCGTCCTCTACGGCGACACGCCGCTCTTGACGCCGGCCACGCTCACCCGGCTGCTCGATGCCCGACGCGCCGCGGCTGCCGCCGTCGCGGTGCTCGGCATGCGTCCGCCGGACCCGACCGGCTACGGCCGGCTCGCGGTCGGCGACGCGGCGCAGCTGCTGGCGATCGTCGAGCACAAGCATTGCGACACGGCACTGCTGGCCGAGGGGTTTTGCAACGCCGGCGTGATGGCATTGGCCGCCGAGCGGCTGACTGCGCTGCTCGCCGAGCTGCCGCAGCAGCCCGGCGGCGGCGAGGTCTATCTGACCGACGCGGTCGAGCTGGCCAATCGTCGGGGCCTGGTCTGCCGCGCGGTCGAAGGTTCGTGGCTCGAGGGCCAGGGCGTCAACACCCAGGCACAGCTGGCGCTGGTGGCCGGTCACTTCCAGGATCGGCGGCGGCGAGCCCTCATGGACCAGGGGGTCACGATGCCGGCACCGGAGACCGTGTTCGTCGCCGCCGATACGGTGATCGAGCCGGGCGCGGTGATCGAGCCGTTCGTCGTGTTCGGGCCGAACGTCCGGGTCGCGCGCGATGCCGTCATCCGCTCGCACTCCTACCTCACCGGTGCCGTGGTCGGCCCTTCGGCCGAGATCGGGCCGTTCGCCCGGCTTCGCCCGGGTGCCGTCGTCGAGGAACGGGCCAAGATCGGCAATTTCGTCGAGGTCAAGAACACGACGCTCGGCGCCGGTGCCAAGGCGAGCCATCTGACCTATCTCGGCGATTGCGTGGTCGGCGAGGCCGCGAATATCGGGGCTGGCACGATCACCTGCAACTATGACGGATTCAACAAGCACCGCACGGTGATCGGTCCCGGTGCCTTCATCGGCTCGAACACCGCCTTCGTCGCCCCGGTCAGCGTCGGCGAGAACGCGACAACCGGCGCCGGCACCGTCGTCACGACCGACGTGCCGGCCCGCGCCATTGCCCTGTCCCGACCGCCGCAGCAGAATCTCGACGAGGCAGCAGCGCGCCTGCGGGAACGCTTGGCAGCCGAAAAAGCCGGCCGCGAAAGCTGACGTTGGGTCGCGGTGGTGCTAACAATTGTCGTCATCGTGGTGGATCGACGCTTGAGGGAGGACCGCGAATGCGGCGATTGACGGCTCTTGGCGCCGTGTGGCTGGTTGTTGCCGGACTTGGAGGTGCCGCCCTGGCGCAGGGCTTGCCGGATGTGCGGCTCGGCAACGAAGCCTTTCGGGAGGGCGATTATGCGGCGGCCATCGGCCACTACACCGATGCGATCCGCTCGGGCCAACTGGTCGGCGAGGCCCTGGCCATAACCTACAACAATCGCGGCGTGGCGCATGGCGAGGCCGGCGATTTCGACCCCGCGATCGCCGACTACAGTCAGGCGCTGGCGCTGCGGCCGGGCGATGCCACGACCATTCGCAACCTCAGGGTCGCTCATGTCCGCCGGGGTGAGGTCGACTTCGCTTCCGGCGCCTATGATGCCGCCGTCGCCGATTTCACCGCGGCGGTCGAGTTGGAGCCGGATCACCATTTGGCCTACCTGCGTCGCGGCGAGCTCTACGCGGAGCTTGGTCTGCTCGATCTCGCGGTCGAGGATCTTGAACGGGCGGCTGTCCTGAGCCCGGGCGACCCGGAGATCGTCGCCGCCCTCGAGCGCGCGACACAGCAGCGCGCGGCGATCGTCGCGGGCCGCGATCCGGACGGCTCGTCGGCCGCCGCGGCGACCGACGAGCCGCTGCCGATCGAGGGTGGCGTCCTGCCGCCGACGGCCGAAATGGCCGGTGCCGGGCCGGCTGCCGCGCCGGCCGCCGGACCCGCAGCCGCGCCCGTTGCCGAGTTGCCCGCGTCCGCGCCGGCGGGCGAGCCAACGCCGCCGGCCGCTGCCGCCGAGCCGGCGCCAACGCCGCAAGCGCCCGAGCTGGCCACGAGCGAGGCGGCCCCGAGCCAGACGGACTCGGGCGAGGCGGCCCCGAGCGAGGCGGACCCGGGCGCGCCGGTTGCGGCCGAGGCGCCAAGCGAAGACCCGACCATTGCCCTGCGGCCGGAGCCGGCGCCCCGGGTCGCTGCCGTCGCACCGCCGGCGGCCGCATCGGCACCGGCGCCCGAAGCGACGCCCGAGCCGGCAGCCGAGGCGACGGCGGCAACCACTGCGAGCCCGCCGGTCGACGCCGCCCCGCCGGCCGACACCGCCCCGGCGGTCGTCGATGCCGCGCCGGGCGAGCCCTATCGCGTGGTCAGCGCCGTCAACTACCGGGCCGGACCCGATAACAGCGCAGATCGGCTCGGCACCGTCGATGCGGGCCGCATCGTGCAGGTGACCGGTGATACCTTGGGTTGGAAACACGTGATCGTCCCGAACGGCGATCGTGGCTTCATCTATCGCACATGGCTGGAGCCGGTATCGGAGTCGCAGTGACTGATCGGCCAAAAAACTTTCCGCTTTGATCGGTTAATTCAATCGCCTACACAAGTTATTAACCTGTCCGCTTCATGCTGGTCGGGCTTGCGGGGCAGCGAGATGGAAGATTGTTCGCAACCCCAGGTAGATTGCTTGCTCCAGAAAGGTGGATCGATGCTCGGTCGCTTGACGATGGTCGCTCTGGTTCTCGTCATCGCCGCCGTCGGCAAACCGGCTCTCGCCAACAAGCGGTATGCGGCCGTGGTCATGGACTACCGGACCGGCGAGGTGTTGCACTCGCGCCGCGCTGACGTGTCGCTGTTCCCGGCGTCGCTGACCAAGATGATGACCTTGATGATGCTTTTCGATGCTCTCGAGCGGGGCGAGCTGCGCTTCGACAGCAAGCTGCCCGTCTCGCGCCGGGCGGCCGACATGCCGGCCTCCAAGTTGGGGCTGCGGGCCGGCTCGTCGATCACCGTCAAGCAGGCGATACAGGCAATGACGGTGCGCTCGGCCAATGACGTCTCGGTGGTGATCGCCGAGGCACTCGGCGGCAGCGAAAGCCGTTTCGCCGAGATGATGACCGTGCGCGCGCGGGCGATCGGGATGCGCAATACCACCTTCAAGAACGCGTCCGGCCTGCCGAATAGCCGGCAGAAGAGCACGGCGCGCGACATGGCCGTGCTGGCGCATCGGCTGATCCGAAACTATCCACAGTACTATCACTATTTCAGCCAGGGCAGCTTCCAGTTCGGCGGCCGCACCTACCGCAGCCACAATCGCCTGGTTGGCAGCTATCGCGGCATGGACGGGCTCAAGACCGGCTACACCCGGGCCTCAGGTTTCAACCTGGCGTCGAGTGCGGTGCGCAACGGCCGGCGGGTGATCGTCGTCGTGTTCGGCGGCCGGAGCGCCAAGACGCGGGATGCCGAAGTTGTCCGCCTCATGGACCTGGGCTTCTCGCGGTTGCCGGAAAGTGGCGCCGAGCTACTGCTCGCCAACCTGCCGAAGCCGCGCCCCGGGACTGCGATCGCGGCCGGCAGCGGCGCCGCTGCCGGGCCTGTCGCAGCACCGGTCCTGCCCGAGCCGCGACCGGCTGCGGTTGCCAGCGCCAGCGATGCTTCGCCTACCGCGCAGGCGAGTGTGCTCGACGCCCTGCCGGCCGACGAACGTGCGGCCCTGCACGAAGCGACCACCGATTTGCCGGTGCCGTCAGCCAACCCGAAAGTTGTCGCGTCGGCGGCGGTCGCGCACGACGGCGGCTTGCTCGCCGACCCCGACGAGACAGCAACACGTGGCGAGTATGCGGTTCAGGTCGGCGCCTATCACGACCCGAATCTCGCCCGCCGGGCGGCCCACAAGGCAACCGACCTCGTGCCGCAAATCCTGCTGCTCGGCGCTATCGATGTCAGTCCGTTGCAGGGGCGGCGGCAAATGGTCTATCGGGCGCGCGTCGGTGGCTTCGAGCGCGGTGTCGCAGCGCGGGCTTGTGACCTGCTGATCTCGCAGCGACAGGAGTGTTTCGTCGTTCGCACCAGCACGCGCCAGAACGGCGCCGACAGCACGAGCTAGTGATCGGTCGTTGCGATCCGATGACCGGCCGCCGACAGCGTCCGAGGCGCGGCAAACCGGACCGTCGCGTCGCCTTCGACATGCATGCGGGACGATCGGCGATGGTCGGCGGCGGCGATCGGCCACAGTGATACGTTTGGCGGACCGCGGCGGTACCGTCGCGCGAGCAGCGGGCCAAGGTGCGAGGCGCTCGGTTGCCCGTGCCGATCCCGACAACCCGCAAGACCGCCGCCGGGCGGCGACCGGACCTGGTCGTCGACTAGTCGGCGAAGCGCCGGATCGCCGCGAGGAAGCGATCGGCGTAGCGTTGGCGCTTGGCCTCGCCGACGCCATCGACGGTCAGGAAGCTCGCTGCGTCCTGCGGCCGCTTTTGCGCCATGTCGCTGAGCGTGGCATCGCTGAACACGACATAGGCCGGCTTGTCGATCTCCCGCGCGATCTCGAGACGGAGCGCCTTCAGGACCCGCAGCAGTTCGGCATCGGCTGGTGCCGGGCCGGTCGCTTGCACGGCCGTGCGATTGGTGACCCGCTTCGTCGTCGCCCGCTTTCGCTGTGGCGGCGAGAACTCTAGCGCGATCGTCTCCTCGCCGGCCATGATCGCCGCGGCCTTGCGGCCGGGACGCAGCGCCCCGTGGCCGGCGATGTCGACCTCGATGACGCCCGAGGCATAGAACTGGCGGACGGCGTTCCTGAGCAGCCGCTTGTCGAGGCCACCCGCCGCCCCGAACACCTCGAGGCGGTCGTGGCCGAACTGCGCGACCTTTACCGTCGCTTCGCCGGTCAGCACGTCGATCAGATGGGCCTGACCGAAACGGGTGTCGGTGGCGCGAATAGCGTTGAGCACGGTGCGCGCGAGATCGCTCGCATCGGCGAGGTCCGGCGGCTGCAGACAACGGTCGCAAGTGCCGCACGGCGGCGCCGTCTCGCCGAAATAGCCGAGCAGCGCCTGCTTGCGGCAGCCGCTGGTCTCGGTGAAGGCGAGGAGCGCGTCGAGCCTGCGGTGCTCGACCCGCTTCTGCGCGTCGCTGGCCGTGCCGCTCTCGATCAGCCAGCGCCGCCTGCGGATATCGTCGAAGCCGTAGAGCATGATCGCTTCGGCCGGCGCGCCATCGCGTCCGGCCCGGCCGATCTCCTGGTAATAGGCCTCGAGATTGCCCGGCAGGTCGAGATGGACGACGAAGCGGATGTCCGGCTTGTCGATCCCCATGCCGAAGGCGATGGTGGCGACGACGATGAGGTCGGGCTCGGTCAGGAACCGGTCGAGCAGCGCCTTGCGCAGGCCGCCGTCGAGCCCGGCGTGATAGGCGACGGCCGGGTAGCCGGCAGCCTCCAGATTGGCGGCCGTCTCCTCGGTGGCCTTGCGGGCGAGGCGATAGATGATTCCCTGTTGCCCGGGAAAGCGGGCGAGAAGGTCGAGCAGCTGTCGCTCCGGCCGAGCCTTTTCCATCACCGAGAGCTTGATGTTCGGCCGGTCGAAGCCGTGGACGAACACGCGCGCGTGGCGGTCCTTGAACAGTTGCGTTGCAATGTCTTCGCGCGTCACCCGGTCCGCGGTGGCGGTGAAGCCGGCGACGCAGGCGTGCGGGTAGCGGGCCGGCAGCGCGGCCAGATTGCGGTAGTCGGGCCGGAAATCGTGGCCCCACTGGCTGACGCAATGCACTTCGTCGACGATGATCTGCCCGACCGGCAGCCGGTCGAGGGCCGCCTGCAGCCGCTCGGTGCCCAAGAGCTCGGGCGAGAGGTAGAGGAGCTTCAAGCGCCCCTCCTTGATCGCCTGCCAGACCAGTGCCCGCTCCGCTCGATCGACGCCGCTGTGCACGGCTGCCGCCTCGACGCCGAGAAGCTTCAGCTGCGCGACCTGGTTGTCCATGAGCGCGATCAGCGGCGACACGACCAGGGTCAGGCCCGGCTTGATCACCGCCGGCAGCTGATAACACAGGCTTTTGCCGCCGCCCGTCGGCATCACTGCCAGCAGGTCCTCGCCGGCCATCAGCGCTTCGACGATCTCGCGCTGGCCCGGGCGAAAGCGCTTGAAGCCGAATACCCGCTCGAGGCCGGCGTCCAGGGAGCCGTGGCACGTCTGCTTCGATCGGTCGATGGCGGCGGACAAAGGTCGCTCCAACAGCCCCGGGCTGGACGGTGCGATAGCAGCTCGCCCCGACGCATGGCCAGGAAAACCGGCCCTCGCGGCGCTGCTGGCATGCCCTTGGGCTTTGGCGTAAACGGGGAACACGTGAAGCTTGGCACGAGGAGCAAGCCCGCATGACCAATGTCGCGGTGGTCGGCTCGCAATGGGGCGATGAAGGCAAGGGGAAGATCGTCGACTGGCTGAGCGAGCGCGCCGACGTCGTGGTGCGCTTCCAGGGCG
>CAZNWE010000008.1:0-71883 GCA_964576715.1 uncultured Geminicoccaceae bacterium
GCCAGCGGTGCCGCGGCGGCGGCACTGCTGGTCGAGAGCAGCTCGTGCGCGTGCCGCGTGGGGCCGAAACGGTCGAAATCGTCGACGTCGGTGAAGCTCATCATTCCCCCTTGCCCATGCTAATGAACGCGTCGAAAGGCAGCCTGTCACGGCGATCTATTATGGTAGGATACGTTGCAAACTTTTCATCGATCGGCAAGCATCGATGTCGATCGAATTGGCGTTCAGCCAGTGGAGGAACGATTGCCTTCGAATTCGCGCATACTCACGACCAGCCGGCTGCAAGTGCGGCGATGACCACATGCATTCATTTCATCTCCGGCTTGCCCCGCTCGGGCTCGACGCTGCTCGCTGGCATCCTCCGGCAGAACCCGCGCTTTCATGCGGCGATGACGAGCCCGGTGGGCGCGCTCTTCAGCGTGATGCTGAATGCCATGAGCCGTGGCAATGAGACGGCACTCTTCATCGACGAGGCGCAGCGCAAGGATCTGCTGGCTGCGCTGTTCGAAAGCTATTACCGGCCGCAAGCGGACAAGGCCGTCATCTTCGACACCAACCGGGTCTGGTGCGCCCGGCTGCCGGCGCTGCTCTCGCTGTTTCCCGACGCCAAGGTGATCTGCTGTGTGCGCAGCGTCGCCTGGATCATGGACAGCATCGAGCGGCTGGTGCGGCAGAACGCCTTCGAGCCGTCGCGGCTGTTCGCTACAGCCGAGGAGCGGGCCACCGTGTTCAGCCGCATCGAGGCGCTGGCGCATCGCGACCGCATGGTCGGCTTCGCCTGGTCCGCGCTCAAGGAGGCGTATTACGGCGAGCACGGCCGGTCGCTGTTGATCCTCGAATACGACATTCTGGCGCAGCGGCCGTTCGAAACCTTGCGGCTGATCTACCAGTTTCTGGACGAGCCGGCCTTCGACCACGATTTCGAGGCTGTCGATTACGCCGAGCCCGAGTTCGACGCGCAGCTCGCGACGCCGGGCCTGCACACGGTCAAGCGCCGGGTGGCATTCGTGCCGCGTCGTACCATCCTGCCGCCCGATCTCTTCAGCAAGTACACCGCCCTCTCGTTCTGGCGCGACCCCGCCGGTTCGGCGGCGTTTCGCATCACCGTCCAGCCGGAGCCGGTGGCGGAGACCGGCACGACAGCGGAGGCCCCGGCACCCTGAAGGGCTTGCCCGAGCCGCCGCCAATTGGCAGAAGCGTCGGACATCATGCGGGACGGGCGATGACCACGGCAACCGACGGCTATGTTCTCGACCAGCAGGTCGGCCATCTGTTGCGCCGCGCCAGCCAGCGCCACACGGCGCTCTTCGCCAGGCGTTTCGCGGCGTTCGATCTCACGCCGTTGCAGTTCGCCGTGCTGATGCGGCTGCGCGAGTCCGGACCGTTGTCGCAGAACCTGCTCGGCCGCCAGACCGCAATGGACCCGAACACCGTCCAGGGGGTGATCCTGCGGCTGTTGCGCCGCCGGCTGGTCACCCGCTCGAGCAGTACCGAGGACAAGCGGCGCAAGCTCCTGACGCTCACCGCCGATGGCCGGCAGCTGGCCGAGCGGCTGGTCGAGGAGGGCCTGGCGGTCAGCGAGGAGACGCTGGCGCCGCTGTCCGGTGCGCAACGCCACCAGTTCCTCGGCCTGCTCGGCAAGCTCACCTGAGCGCCAACAGTCGTGACTTGTCGATGGCCAGTCGATATATCATGTGCGTTCCAACGAGGGCACGCCAGGCATAGCAGGCGGGGGCAGGGATGAACGAGATGCGACGGCCGGCGCGGACGCTGGTCCCGCCGGCGAGGCGACCGGCACCGCCCGGCGGTTCGCTGGTGGTGCGCTTCGCCGGCGACAGCGGCGACGGCATGCAGCTGACCGGCAGCCGCTTCACCCAGGAGGCGGCGCTCGGTGGTGCAGACCTCGCCACCTTCCCCGACTTCCCGGCCGAGATCAGGGCACCGGTCGGCACCACTTTCGGGGTCTCGGCGTTCCAGATCCAGTTCGGCGGTAAGCGGGTGCGCACCCCGGGCGACCAGCTCGATGTGCTGGTGGCGCTCAACCCCGCCGCCTTGAAAGTCAATGTCGCGGATCTGCGGCCGGCGGGCACGCTGATCGTCGACAGTGCGGCCTTCGGCGAGCGCAACCTGAAGAAGGCCGGGTACGCCACCAACCCGCTCGACGGCCACGATCTCGACCACTTTCGGGTCATGGAGATCGACATCACCAAGTTGACGCAGGCGGCGGTCAAGCCGCTCGGCGTCGGCAATCGCGACGCCAATCAGGCCCGCAATTTCTGGACCCTGGGTCTGGTGCTCTGGCTCACCGGTCGACCGCGCGCCGCGACGCAGGCCTGGATCAGGGAGCGGTTCGCGGACGAGCCGCTGGTCAGGGACGCCAATCTTGCCGCCCTGGATGCCGGCCACGCCTATGGGGAGACGGCGGAGCTGCCGCGCCTGCCCGAGGTCCTGGCCGCCGGTCAAGCGGCGCCGCTGCCGCCCGGCCGCTATCGCACCGTCACCGGCATCGAGGCCCTGGCCTACGGGCTGGTCGAGGGCGGCAGGCTCGCCGGGCTCGAGCTCTTCTACGGCTCCTACCCGATCACCCCGGCCTCCGGCCTGCTGCATGCCCTGGCCCGGCTCGGCAGCTATGGCGTGCGGACCTTTCAGGCCGAGGACGAGATCGCCGCCGTCTGTGCGGCGATCGGCGCATCCTACGCCGGCAAGCTCGGGATCACCGGCAGCTCGGGCCCGGGCATCGCGTTGAAGACCGAGGCGTTGGGCCTCGCCGTCGCCACCGAGTTGCCGCTCGTCGTCATCGACGCCCAGCGCGGCGGTCCGTCCACGGGATTGCCGACCAAGACCGAGCAGTCCGATCTCTTTCAGGCCGTGCTCGGCCGCAACGCCGACGCGCCGCTCGTGGTGCTCGCCGCCGCCACGCCCGGCGACTGCTTCGCGGTGGCGATCGAGGCCGTCCGCCTCGCTGCCACCTACATGACCCCGGTGATACTGCTGACCGACGGTTTTCTCGCCAACGCCAGCGAGCCGTGGCTGGTGCCGGATCTCGGCCGGATGGCACCTTTCCCGATCGCGCAGGGTGCGGATCCCGAGACCTTCGAGCCTTATGTCCGCGACCCGGTGACCCTCGCCCGGCCCTGGGTGCCACCGGGGACGCCGGGGCTGCGGCATCGCATCGGCGGCATCGAGCGCGCCGACAAGAGCGGCGACATCTCCTACGATCCCGCCAATCACCAGACGATGACCGACTATCGACGACGCAAGATCGACGGTGTTGCCGCCGCCGTCCCCGAGCAGACGCTCGAGGTTGGGGCGACGGGCGACGACGTTCTGATCGTCGGCTGGGGTTCGACCTACGGTGCGATCGAGAGTGCCGTCGACCGGCTGCGCGATGCCGGCCACAACGTGGCGCATGCCCACGTCCGCTACGTCTGGCCGCTGCCCCGCAACCTGGCGCGGCTGATCGCCGGGTACCGTCACGTCCTCGTTCCAGAGCTCAATGCCGGGCAGTTCGCTTTCGTCCTGCAAGCCGTGCTCGGGCGCAAGGTCGAGAGCCTGACCAAGGTGACCGGCAAGCCGTTCACTGCGGCCGAGATCGAGGGCCGCGTTCGCACCCTGCTGGAGGCCTGAAGCGATGGTCGCCGTCCTCGACCGCGAGCCGAAACCGACGACAGCCAAGGACTGGGCCAGTGATCAGGAGGTCCGCTGGTGCCCGGGCTGCGGTGACTACGCCATCCTCAAGGCGGTGCAGAAGACCCTGGCGGAGATCAGGGCCGATCCCGACAACACCGTCTTTGTCTCGGGCATCGGCTGTGCGGCACGCTTCCCCTACTACGTGGACTCGTACGGCTTCCACACCATCCACGGCCGAGCCGCGGCCATCGCCACGGGGGTCAAGCTGGCCAATCCGGACCTCGATGTTTGGGTCGTCTCCGGCGACGGCGACAGCCTCTCGATCGGCGGCAACCACCTGATGCATCTGCTCCGGCGCAACGTCGATCTGGTCTATCTCCTGTTCAACAATCAGGTGTACGGCTTGACCAAGGGCCAGGCCTCGCCGACCAGCCCGGTGGGGCAGGTGACTCCGTCCACACCCGCGGGGTCGCTCGACGCACCGGTCAATGCCGCCGCCTTCGCTCTCGGCTCGGGTGCGAGGTTCGTCGCCCGGGTGCCAGATGTCGCGCAAGCAGCGATGGTCGACGTGCTGACCCGGGCGCACCGCTATGCCGGCACCGGGTTCGTCGAGATCCTGCAGAACTGCATCGTCTACAATGACGGCGCTTTTGCCACGGTGACCGACAAGGCTACCGCGGCCGAGCATCAGCTCTGGTGCCGGCACGGCGAGCCGCTGCTGTTCGCCGGCGGCAGCATGGGCCTCAGGCTGGTGCCCGAGCGCCTTGCCCTCGAGGTCTTCACCGTGGGCGAGGATGGCTTCGGTATCGAGCACGCGATGGTCCACGACGAGAGCAACCCGATCCTCGCCCAGCTCCTCGTCCGCCTCGAAGCGCCCAAGGCTCTGGGTGTGATCCATTGCGTCGAGGCCCGGACCTACGAGCAGCTGTTCAGGGCCGCCGGTGCGCCGCCGAAGCCGGACCTCGCTGACCTGCAGCAGCTGGTCACCGGCCGCACCACCTGGATCATCGACTAGAGCCGGTCGAATCGGCTTGACAGGCCATGGTGGCTGCCGACAGCTTGTTTCAGCACTAATAACCTTTTGCGGTAGCCACAGCGACGGAGCCACCCTGGTCGAGCGGATCGGAATGGGCGCCTATCATCGGCCGCATGACGTCGACGCGGCGCTGCGGCTCTTGGCCGCGACGGGGGCTCGACCCGTGGCCGGTGGCACGGACCTCTTTCCCACCGACGCGACGACGACTGCCTGGGGCGGTCGTGGCCTGGAGCAGGCGCAGCTTCTCGACCTCGCCCGCCTGACCGAGCTGCGGCGGATTGACGACCGCGGCGATCGGATCGAAATCGGTGCCCTGGTCACCTGGGCTGCTGCCGGCGCGTCGACCCTGCCACCCTGGTTCGACGCCGTGCGGACGGCAGCGCGCGCGGTGGGTGGTGCGCAGGTGCAGAACCGCGGCACGCTCGGCGGCAATATCTGCAATGCATCGCCCGCCGCCGACGGCGTGCCGGCGCTCCTCGCCCTTGATGCCCGGGTACGGCTAACAAGCATTCGAGGTTGCCGGGAGCTGCCATTGGCCGGCTTCCTGGTCGGCAACCGGCGGACGACGCGCCAGTCGGACGAACTCCTGACCCATATCGTCGTGCCGAAGCCGAACGACTTGGCACGGTCGATGTTTCTCAAGCTTGGTGCCCGGCGCTATCTGGTCATCTCGATCGCCATGGTGGCGGCGACCGTGGCGGTCGACGACGCGGGCCGCATCGCGGACGCCCGGATCGCCGTCGGCGCCTGCTCGGCCGTGGCCCAGCGCCTGACGACGCTCGAATCACGGATCAGCGGCCTGACCCCGGCTGCGGCCGCCGCCGAGGTCACCGCCGCCGACCTGTCGGCGCTGCAGCCGATCGACGATGTCCGCGCCAGCGCCGATTATCGCCGCCATGCGGCCCTGGTTCTCGTTCGCCGGGCCCTCGGCGGACAGCCTCTGGCGGCGGTGGCATGACGGCGCTGGCATGTCGCGCTGCATCGGCAGGGCAGGGCACGGCGTTCCAGCTGAATGGCCGGGCGATTATCGCCCAATCTCCCGCCGTGACCCGTCTCAGCCGCGTGCTGCGCGACGAGTTCGGCCTCACCGGCACCAAGTCCGGCTGCGACGCCGGCGATTGCGGCGCCTGCACGGTTCTCCTCGACTGCCGCCAGGTCTGCGCCTGCCTGGTGCCGCTGGGGCAGGTCACGGACCGTGTTGTGACCACCATCGAGGGCTTGGCATCCGACCCCCTGATGGCCCGCCTGCAGACCGGGTTCGTGGCCGGCGGGGCCGTCCAGTGCGGCATCTGCACCCCCGGCATGCTGATGGCCGCGTACGATCTCTTGATTCGCCACCCGACCGCCGGCCGCCGGGCGATCGAGGACGCTCTCGGCGGGGTGCTCTGCCGCTGCACCGGCTACCGGCAGATCGCCGCCGCCGTCGCCAACACGATCCGTGACATGCAGTTCAGCGGCAGCCAGCGGCGCTCGGCCGAGCAGGCGATCGCCGGCAACACGGTTCGTGACATGCCACGCGACCGGGGTGCCCCGGCTTGCGTCGGGGCGCGGCTCGCCAGGTACGATGCCCGGCACAAGGTCGATGGTACCGAGCATTTCGGCGCCGATGCCATTCCCGACCGAGCCTGGCGTCTGCGCGTCGTCCGTTCGCCCCATGCCCGCGCCCGGTTCCGCCTGGGTGATCTCGCCGCCGTCGAGGCGCGCTTTGGCATTCGCATCCTGACCGCCGCCGACGTCCCCGGCGTCAACGGCTTTGCAGTCTATCCCGAACGCAAGGACCAGCCTGTGCTGGCCGCTGATCAGGTGCGCTTTCGCGGCGAGGCGGTCGCCGCCCTGGTCGGGCCGCCAGCGGCCCTGGCCAACATCGCCGATGCCGACCTGCCGATCGATTGGCAGCCGCTGGAACCCGTCGCTTTCGCCGCCGCCCGGTGTGGCGAGGCGCCCGATCTGCATGCCGACCGACCTTGGAACGTTTTGACCGAGGGGTTCCTGGAGCTCGGCGATCTGTCCCGCGCTGTCGATGCGGCCGCGACCACCGCCGAGATCGCGCTGCAGACCAGCCTCGTCGAACACGCCTATATCGAGCCCGAGGCTGGTTGGGCGGTGCGCCTCGGCGAACGGCTCGAGCTCACCGTCTCGACCCAGAGCCCGTATCTCGACCGCGACGAGGTCGCCAATGTCATCGGCATTGCACCGACGCGTGTTCGCATCCGCCCGTCGGCCTGCGGCGGCGGTTTCGGTGGCAAGCTCGACCTTGCCGTCCAGCCGCTCATCGCCATTGCCGCCTGGCTCTTGAACCGCCCGGTCGCCTGCATCTACAGCCGTGCGGAATCCATGGCGTCGACCACGAAGCGCCACCCAGCCGCGATCAGGGTCAAGGCAGGGGCGGACGCCGAGGGTCGCATCACCGCACTCGACTTCCACGCTGATTTCGATACCGGCGCCTATGCCTCGTGGGGGCCGACAGTCGCCGGTCGTGTGCCGATCCACGCCCCCGGCCCTTATCGGGTAGCCAACCTTCGGGCGCGGACCCGAGCGATCCTCACCAATGCGCCGCCGAGTGGCGCTTTTCGCGGCTTCGGCGTGCCGCAGGCGCTGCTCGCGGTGGAGCAGGCCTATGACGATCTGGCGCATGGGCTCGGCCAGGATCCGCTCGCTTTTCGCATACGCAACGCGCTACGCCCCGGCGACGCTACCGCGTCGGGACAGGTGCTCGAAAGTGTCGGGCTGACCGAGTGCCTGGAGGCCTTGCGGCCGGCATGGCGGCGGCTGCGGGCGGGTGCGAAAGGGCAGGGGCCGGTCCGCCGCGGTGTCGGCCTCGCCAGCGTGTGGTACGGCTGCGGCAATACCGGCATGAGCAACCCCTCGACCCAGCGCGTCAGTCTGCTGCGCAACGGCCGCATTCTCTTTGCCAATGGGGTACAGGAGATCGGCCAGGGCTCGAGCACGACCATGCCGCAGATCCTGGCCGATGCCTTGGGCGTCCCCTTCGATGCCATAGATGTCACCACGGCCGACACCGATCTCACCCTGGATTGCGGCAAATCGTCGGCGTCGCGGCAGACCTTCGTCTCGGGGCGGGCGACCCAACTCGCCGGGGCGGCGCTGCGCGCGCAGATCATCAGGCTCGCCAATGCCGGCGCCGATGCGCTGATCACGCTCGGTCCGGGCCATGTTACCGTCAACGACGGCGACCATGCGCGCAGGATCGCCCTCGCCGACCTGCCGCCGGTCGATGGCGTCGATCCGTCGGTCGCCCTCAACGCCCAAGCGACGTTCGATCCACCCACGACCCCCATCGTCGATGGCAAGGGGGCGCCTTATGCCACTTATGGGTTCGGTGCCCAACTCGCGGCAGTCGCCGTCGACATCGAGCTCGGCACGGTGACGGTCGAGCACATCGAAGCCGCCTACGACGTTGGACGGGTGATCAACCCGACCCAGGTCGAGGGCCAGATCATTGGCGGCATCGCGCAGGGCCTGGGCTTCGCGCTCATGGAAGAATTCGTGCCCGGCCGGACCGAGAACCTGCACGATTATCTGATCCCGACCATGGGCGACATCCCCGAGATCGCCATCCATCTGATCGAGGTGGCCGAGCCGCTCGGACCGTTCGGGGCGAAAGGTGTCGGCGAGCATGCGCTGATCCCGACGGCACCGGCCATCATGAACGCCATCTTCGACGCCACGGGCGTGCGCTTGCAGAGGATCCCGGCACTGCCGCATCGGCTCCACGCGGCGCTCCGGGCCGCCGGGGTCAGCCGATGACCGACATGACCGAGCGGTTCGGGGCCCGCGAGGCGAACGACATCGTCCGCTGTGACGCCTGCCCGGTGCTCTGCCGCATCCGCCCGGGCAGGGCCGGCGCCTGCAGCCGCTACGCCAACGACAATGGCTCGCTGGTGCGCACCGATCCGGTGCTGCTGGCCGAGCGCACGGTCGGCGAAGGCGGCAAGCTGGTTCGCTTCGCGGATGGCGACTGGCACGGTGACCCGGGGCCGCATGTCGAGACCTTCGTGACCGGGATCGGCGCCGGCACGACCTATCCCGACTACAAGCCCGCCCCGTTCATCGTCAGCTCGGCCTATCGCGGCGTCGACACCGTCACCGTGGTCTCCGAGGGAATCTTCTCCTATTGCGGTTGCAAGGTGAAGATCGACACCGACCGCCATCTCGGCCCCGAGCGCGCCTCGATCACCGCCCGGGGCGAGCCCGTCGGTCACGTCACCACGGCCGAATACGGCTCGCAGATGTTGTCGCTCGGCGGCGTGCACCACCTGACCGGCACGACCAGGAAGGCCGGCAACGCGACCTGCGACATGCTGCTGGCGCTCTGCGGCGGCGAGCCGGTCGAGCTCGCGATCGAGAGCGGGTCCACCGTGACTGTTCAGGCGGGTCGACCGCCCATCGTCAACGGCAGGCCCGAAGCGCGGATGCGGGTGGGGTGCGGCTCGGCCACCATCGGCATGTTCGCCCGGCAATGGCACGGCCATGTCGACGAGGTGATCGTGCTCGACGACCACATCACCGGTGTGCTCACCGAGCACCAGGCCGGTCGCTGCCTCGACATGCCGCCGTCGGGCATCAGGATCGACGGCCGCAAGTCGACGCCCGGCCGTTATTTCCAGGTGGCGGAGCCCGGCATGGGCTGGGGCGGCACCAACATTACCGACCCCCTCTCGGTGATTCGCGAGATCGACGGCGCGCTCGCCTGGCCCGGCATGCGCGTGCTGATCACCTCGACCACAGGCGAGGACGCGATCTATTGCCTGCTCGGCAAGGACTGCCGCCTGCACCAGGCCGAGATGCCCGCCGGCGTCCGCCGGACCGTTGAACGGATCGGCGAGAATTGTGAGCCATCCTCGTGCTCGGTGTTGTTCATGGCCGGGGCCGGGGGCTCGCTGCGCGCTGGCGTGACCGAGAACCCGGTCCGGCTGACCCGCTCGGTCAAGGCCGGTGCAACCCGGGTCACCATGGGCGGTGCCCCGGTCTATATCTGGCCCGGCGGCGGCATCACCATCATGGTCGACGTGTCGCGGTTGCCGAAGCACGCCTTCGGCTCGGTGCCGACCCCGGCGCTGGTCGCACCGATCGAGTTCACGCTGCCGCGCGAACTCTACGTTGCGCTGGGTGGGCATGCCGGACATGTCCAGCCGATCGAGAGCGTGCTCGCCGCCTACGGCCCGACGGCAAGGCGGGAACCCTGGCCGGCGGAGAACCCTTGGCCGCTCGACGAGAAGAGCCCGTGACGGCGTTGCCTGCGGCCCGCGATCGACCGCTGGCGCAACGCCTCGCCGGCAACCGGTTGCATCTCGCGCACGGTCCAATCGATCTGGTGATCGGAGCCTTCGGACCTGAGCCCGCGGTCGAGCGCGCCTATCAGACGGCTGCCCGCCGCTTCGATGGCCTGCTGGCATGTCTCGTTTCCGTGTTGGCGCGGCTGCGCCAGCCCGTGGGCGACCCTACGGCCCTGCCGGCACCGGCGCTCCTGATGCACGCGGCGACCCAGCCCTTGGCAGACCGCTTCGTCACGCCGATGGCCGCCGTCGCTGGTGCCGTGGCCGACACGGTCATGGCGACGATCCGCACCACGCCCGGCATCGATCGGGCCTACGTCAACAATCGCGGCGACATCGCCATCCATCTCACCCCGGGTCGGTCCTTCGAGGTCGGCATCGTCCCCGCGTTGCAACATCCGCTGATGGCAGCCGCCATTCGTCTCTGCCATGCCAATGGCATCGGCGGCATCGCGACCAGCGGCTGGGCCGGCCGCAGCTTCTCGCTCGGTATCGCCGATGCGGTCACCGTCCTGGCCGAGACCGCCGCCGGCGCCGATGCCGCGGCGACCCTGATCGCCAATGCGGTGGATTGCGACGACGCGGCGATCGGTCGAGCGCCGGCCCGTTCTCTCGACCCCGACAGCGACCTCGGTTGCCGTATGGTGACCATCGAGGTCGGCCCCTTGGCGAAGGAAGCGGTTGCGGTGGCCCTGGACAACGGGGCAGGGTACGCGACGAACTTGCTGGAGCGTGGCCTGATCCGCGGTGCCATGCTGGTGCTCCAAGGCAAGGCCAGGGTCGTCGGCAGGGCCTGGGAGGAGATCGAATGTTCGAGCTGAGGAAGACGCAGGTCACGGTCGAGGAGATCCACCACGACGGCGGGCCGCGGCTCGACCGGCCCTTGTTGCGCGGCAGTGTGGCCGCCGTCGTCGCCAACCCGTTCGCCGGCCACTATGCGTCCGCGGCCGAGTTCGCCGCGGCGATGCAGGCGCTCAAGCCGCTCGGCCTGGAGATGTCGAACAAGCTGATCCAGGCGCTCGGCGGCGAGCCAAGGCGGATCGAAGCCTACGGCAAGGGCGCGATCGTGGGGGCCAACGGCGAGTTCGAGCAGGGCGCGCTATGGCACGTGCCGGGCGGCTATGCCATGCGCCAGCTCTTGGGTGATGCCAAGGCCATCGTTCCCTCGTCGAAGAAGGTGGGAAGCATGGGCACCGCTCTGGACGTGCCGATCCACCACATCCATGCGGCCTATGTCCGCGGCCATTTCAGTGCCATGGAGGTGCGTGTGCCGGATGCGCCGAAACCGAACGAGATCGTTTTTTGCCTGGTGATGACGACCGGCTCCCGACCGCACGACCGGATGGGCGGGCTGAAGGCCGCGGACATCAAAGGCGAGGACGGCCTGCGTTAGGGGAGGACAGCCCATGAGCTTCGTGCGCAATTGCTGGTATCCCGCCGGCTTCGCCAGTCGGATGGGCGAGGGGCTCTGCAAGCGCCGCATCCTCGGCGAGGACATCGTGGTCTGGCAGCAGCCCGACGGCCGCTTCGCCGCGCTTCAGGACCGCTGCCCGCATCGCTTCCTGCCGCTCAGCATGGGCTGTCTCAAGAATGGCAAGGTGCAGTGCGGCTATCATGGGCTCACTATTGCCGCCGATGGCACGTGTGTCCGGATTCCCGGCCAGGAGACCATCCCGGCATCGGCCCGGGTCAAGGCGTACCCGGTCGAGCTCAATCTGGGCGTCGTCTGGATCTGGCTGGGTGAGCCCGCCCTCGCCAGCCGCGACCGGCTCTTCGATTTGCCCGAGTACCACCAGGCCGGCTGGCATCCGGTCGAAGGCGAGGCGCTCGAGGTCGAGGCCAACTACCTGGCGCTGGCCGACAATCTTTGCGATCCGGCGCATGTCGCCTTCGTTCACACCTCGACCCTCGGCAACGCGGCGCACGAGGATGCGCCGATCGAGACCGCGATACGGGGCGATCTCATCATCACCACGCGCTGGACCATCGATGCCGAACCCATTCCCTTGTTCAAGAAATTCGGCTGCTTCAAGGGCAATATCGATCGCTGGCAGATCTACAACTACCACGCTCCCTCGCTCGCCGTGATTGATTTTGGTGGTGCCGATACCGGCACCGGGGCGCGCGACGGCCGCTTGCACCCGGGTGCCATCAGGATTCTCGCCTGTCACTTCATCTGCCCGGTCGACGATACCCGGTCGATCGACTACTGGCTGCATGTCGACAATTTTCCATCGGATGCCGAAGCCAGGGCCCGCATCAACGAGCAGTTCGCGCTCGCCTTTGCCGAGGACAAGACGATCCTCGAAGCGATCGCGGTCGAGGAGGCCAAGCTCGACGGCCGGCAGCGGCCGCTCAGGCTCGGCATCGACAAGGGGGCGGTGCTGATGCGCAAGACCATCGAGCGCCTGCTCGCGGCGGAGCGCACCACGCTCGCCGCCGAATGACCAACAAGATTCGTGACATGACGAGGAAAGGCTGAGACGCGATGACGACGAGGCGCCACCTGATCGGCCTGCCGATCGCAACCGTGCTGGCCGTGGCCTTGATCGGGACCAGCGGCATGGCCACCGAGACCATCAAGATCGGCGACATCAACTCCTATACCCGCATGGCGCAGCACACCGAGCATGCCAAGCGCGGCATGGAAATGGCCATTGCCGAGATCAACGATGCCGGCGGCATCGGCGGCAAGATGCTCGAGCTGATCAGCCGCGACGACGCCGGCGAACCGGGTGAGGCGATCCGGGTTGCCGAGGAGTTGGTGACGAGGGAAGGGGTCTCGATCCTGACCGGCACCACGCTCTCGAATGTCGGCCTCGCCGTCGCCTCCTTCGCCGCCCAGAACCAGGTGCTCTATCTCGCGGCCGAGCCCCTGGCCGACGCGGTGACCCTGCAAAGCGGCAACCGCTACACCTTCCGGCTCAGGCCCTCGACCTACATGCAGGCCGCCATGCTGGCCGAGCTCGCCGTCGACAACCCGGCTGTCCGCTGGGCCACTATCGCCCCCAACTACGCCTATGGCCAGGAGGCGGTCGCTGCCTTCAAGGCGATCATGAGCGAGCATCGCCCCGATATCGAATGGGTCGGCGAGCAGTGGCCAGCGCTGTTCAACATCGACGCCGGAGCCGAGGTCCAAGCCTTGGCGGCGGCCGAGCCCGAGGCGATCTTCAACGTCACCTTCGGCGCCGATCTCGCCCGCTTCGTCCGCGAGGGCGCCGACCGCAACCTCTTCGAGGGCATCTTCGTCGCCAGCCTCTTGAGCGGCGAGCCCGAATACATCGATCCGCTCGAGGACGAGGCGCCCGAGGGTTGGCTGGTCACCGGCTATCCCTGGGACAAGATCGAAGAGCCGGCCTACGTCGCCTGGCTCGATGCCTATCAGGAACGCTACGAAGACTACCCGCGGATCGGCTCGATCGTCGGCTACAACGCCATTGTGGCCCTCGGCGCAGCACTCGAGGCGACCGGCGGGTCGACCGACGTCGAAGACCTCATCGAGGCGATGCGCACCGTCAGCTTCACGACGCCGCAGGGCGAACTCGAGTTCCGAGCCAGCGACCATCAGGCGACACTCGGCACCTGGGTAGGCTACACGACCGTGGAAGATGGCGGCGGCACGATGCGCGATTGGTACTATGCGCCCGGCGCCGACTACCTGCCTCCCGAGGAGATGGTCGCCCGCCTCCGCCCGGCCTCGGACTAGGCGCCGGCGGTCCCGTGGTCGCTCGGCCCTGTCCCGTCCGGCAAGTGCGCTGTGGCATGTCACAGACAGCGTTGATTGCTTGGCCGGCGGCCGGTTGCAGGTGGCGTTGGCGGTCGCCAGGCCGACCGAACATGTCACGGACCTGGTTGGCGCACGCAGCCGCTCTCGACCGCCGGGCTGAGACCGTCGCCGTCACTTCGATCCGTGACATGTGGCGAGGCACGGCCTTGCCTGCTGCAACGCCCGGGAGATGACCTGACCTTGGGGTTCTTCCTCGTCCAGGTCCTGACCGGCCTGTCCAGCGCGGCCAGCCTGTTTCTGGTCGCCGCCGGTCTGTCCTTGATCTTCGGGGTCACCCGGGTGGTGAACTTCGCGCACGGCTCGTTCTACATGCTCGGCGCCTATTTCGGTCTGACCCTGGTGGCGCTGTTCGCCGAGTGGTTCGGGCGCGGCCATCTCTCGTTCTGGTCGGCCATCCTGACGGCAGCGCTGATCGTCGGGCTTATCGGTGCACTGGTCGAGATGACCATCCTCAGGCGGATCTACGGCTCGCCCGAGCTCTTTCAGCTGGTTGCCACGTTCGGTGTCATCCTGATCATCCAGGACCTGGCACTCTGGGGCTGGGGACCCGAGGACAAGCTCGGCCCACGGGCCCCGGAGCTCCGCGGCGCCATCTCGATCATGGGCCAGCCTCTGCCCCGCTATGATCTGGTCCTGATCGCCGCCGGACCGATCGTCCTCGGCCTCCTCTGGCTGGTGTTGAACAAGACCCGCTTCGGCATTCTGGTCAGGGCCGCGACAGCCGACCGCGAGATGGTGGGCGCCCTCGGGGTGAACCAGGTTTGGCTGTTCACCGGCGTGTTCTTCCTGGGCTCGTTCCTTGCCGGGCTCGGTGGTGCCCTGCAGCTGCCCAAGGGCGGTGCCGACCTGCTCATGGATTTCACGGTTCTCGCCGGTGCATTCGTGGTCGTGGTCGTCGGCGGAATGGGCAGCATTTCCGGCGCTTTTCTGGCTGCCGTGCTGCTCGGCCAGCTTCAGGCCTGGGGTGTCCTCTTGATCCCGCAAGCCACGCTCGTGATGATGTTCCTGGTGATGGCCGTGGTGCTCGTCGTGCGCCCATTCGGTCTGCTCGGCCGACCGGAACTCGTTGGCCACGGTCGGCAAATGCTCGACGACCCGATGCGGCCGACCGACTGGCGTTTCAAGGCCCTGGCGCTCTTGTTGATCCTCGGCCTTGCCGCGGCACCCTTCTATCTCGGCACCTACGGCCTCGTGCTCCTGATCGATATTCTGATTCTCGCCCTCTTCGCGGCAGCGCTCCACGCGATCATCGGCCCGGGCGGCCTCGTCAGCTTCGGCCATGCCGCCTTCTTCGGCGGCGGTGCCTACGCCGCGGCGCTGCTCGTCGAATACGCCGGCACGCCGATGGTGCTCAACCTCCTCCTGGCGCCGCCGGCCGCGGCCCTCTTGGCCGTCGCCATCGGCTGGTTCTGCGTGCGTCTGTCAGGCGTCTATTTCGCCATGCTGACCCTCGCTTTCGCGCAGATCGTCTGGTCCGTGGTCTTCCAGTGGGGCGAGGTGACCGGCGGCGACGACGGCATCCTCGGGGTCTGGCGCGCCCCCTGGGTCAATGACCGTGTCGCTTATTTCTATCTCGTGCTCGCCTGCTGCACGGCCGGCGTCCTGGCATTGCGTCACGGGCTCTCGTCGCCTTTCGGCTACGCGCTGAGGGCCGGCCGCGACAGCCCGCTTCGTGCCGAGGCCATCGGCATCGATGTCCGTGCCCAGCAATGGGCGGCTTTCACGCTTTCCGGTGCCTTTGCCGGGCTCGCCGGCGGCCTCTACGCCTACTCCAAGGGCAGCGTTTTTCCCAACGAGATGGCGATCGCGCGCTCCTTCGACGGCATTATCATGGTGTTCTTCGGCGGGGTGCAGCACCTCTCTGGCCCGTTGGCCGGGGCGGCGGCCCTGACCTGGCTCCGCGACACGTTCCTGCGGCTCGAGATGTGGCGGCTGCTCCTGGGCTTGGCGGTGATCGCCATCGTCTTGTTGTTCCCCCAGGGTATCGCCGGTTTCGTCAAGCAACGCCTTGGTCGTTTCGTCGGCCTTCGCTCGGAACTCGCCTCTTGACCCCGCCCCATGCGCTCGAGGCCGACGGGCTCACCAAGAGCTTCGGCGGTATTCGAGCGGTCCGTGGGATGAGCTTCGTCGTCGCTCCGGGCGAGCTCGTCGCCCTGATCGGCCCGAACGGTGCCGGCAAGAGCACCTGCTTCAACATGCTGATGGGCCAGCTGCGGTGCGATTCCGGTCGCGTTCGCGTGCTCGGCCGCGACGTCACCGGTTGGCCCAGCCGACGCATCTGGCGTCAGGGCGTCGGCCGCACTTTTCAGATCACCCAGATCTTGCCGTCCTTCACCGTCCGCGAGAATGTGCAGCTGGCGCTCCTGTCGCACGGCCGGCGGCTGTTCGATGTCGTCAGCCGGGCACGCCTTGCCCATGCCGAAGCAGCCGAAGCGCTCTTGACACGCGTTGGCATCGAAGCGCAGGCGGAGCGCGCGTGCGGCCTCCTCGCCTATGGCGACCTCAAGCGGGTCGAACTCGCCATCGCCCTCGCCAATCGCCCCAAGGTCCTGTTGATGGACGAGCCGACCGCCGGCATGGCCCCGACCGAACGGCGGGCACTGATGCAGCTCACCACGGCAATCGCCAAGGCCGATGGTGTGGGCGTGCTGTTCACCGAGCACGACATGGACGTCGTCTTCGGCCATGCCGATCGGATCATGGTGATGCACCGCGGCGGGCTGCTCGCCGAAGGCACGCCCGGCGAGGTCCGCGACGACGCCGAGGTGCGTGCCGTCTATCTCGGCAATTCGCTGGACCCGGAGGCGCTGTGAAACCGCTGCTCGAGCTCGCGGGCGTGTCGGCCGCGTATCTCAAGGCGGCAATTCTGTTCGACCTCGATCTGGTGGTCGGCGACGGCGAGGTGGTGGCGCTGGTCGGCCGCAACGGTGCTGGCAAGTCGACGACGATCAAGACCGTGATGGGGATCCAGGTCCGCAGGAGTGGCCAGATTCACTATGCCGGCCAGGAGATCGCCCATCTACCGACCCACCGCATCGCCCGGCTCGGGATCGGCTACGTTCCGGAGGAGCGCCGCGTGTTCGGCGACCTGACGATTCTCCAAAACCTTGAGGTCGGTCGCCAACCGCCACGGCAGGGAGCGCCGTCATGGACGCCGGAGGGGCTGTTCGAGGTGTTCCCCAATCTCAAGGAGCTGCGCCACCGGCGGGCCGGCCAGACCAGTGGCGGCGAGCAGCAGATGTTGGCGATCGCCAGGACGCTCATGGGCAACCCGAGGCTCGTGCTGCTCGATGAGCCCTCGGAGGGCCTGGCACCGGTGATCGTCGAGCAGATGGCGGCTGCGGTCGAGAAGCTCAAGCGCGAAGGCCTTTCGGTCCTGCTGTCCGAGCAGAACCTGCGCTTTGCCGGTGCCGTTGCCGATCGCGCCTATGTGATCGAATCCGGCCACGTGCGGTTCGCCGGACGAATGCAGCGACTGCTCGATGATCCGGCCCTCCGCCGTGCGCATCTGAGCGTCTGACGGACTTGCCGATGAGCGGCCGCATGTCTCGATATCGTGTTGACCCTGGTTCGTTGCAGGCGGCGGAGCTGTCGGTGGGCACAGGTCTGATGCCGGCGAGAGTCTCGCGATGGCGTGCCGCGCGGTGCTCGGGCGGGCACAATCAACGCCATCTCGGCGATCCCTCGTGGTTGCTTTGTCAGCATGCAACGCGAGCCCTTCCAGTGGGCCTGGTCGGAGCGCCCGGGGCGGCATCGGTCGACGTGACAGCGCTCACTGACCGACGGCAGCTAGCGGCGATCGGGGCCATAAACTGGTTGTCGCCACGATCAGTCGTCGTGCCGACCACCCCGGCATGGAGCCGATGCACAACGCTGTCGTTGTCCCGAGATGCGTTCAGCGCATTCCCGGTCTGCCCGAGCCCCGAGTTCAGCCAGAACGTGCCGGCCTATGGTTTCGTTGCGACAGCGCGTTGGTCGGCCGGGAAGGGCCGAATCGGCCGCATTGGCTATCGGCAACGACGGCCCGCTGTTTGCATCGCGCCGTGGCCATGGTCGCCTCGGCTATGGTCTGGATCGTTCACGACGCCGGGGGCCGGACTGCGGAGAATGCGCTTCGTTTGCGTCGATCGAGCAGTCCTGGCGCACGCGTCCGACAGAGAGCATCGGCCCATCGGATGCTGCGCAAGGCGGTTAGGCGGTCGCTTGGCGCGCCTTGTACCAACAGCTGTGGACCCAAAGATGCCTGGTGGCCGGGCCGCGAAACGCTGCCAGGAACTGGCGGAAGTCCGCGACGATTGCCAGGCAGCGCGCAGAACTTTCCACTCGTGGTCCGCGGTTGGAGGCGTGACCTTTTGCGGCTGGCAACTGCAAAGTCCTTGCCGTGATGCCGGGGTCATCAACTGGAGCGACGGCGGGCGACTCATCGGCGGGCTGGGGTATGCTCGATGGCGCGCGGTTGGGCGCGCCGGGGGCTACGGCCGGCAAAGGCAGCGCAATGCGGTGAGGGGTCATGGGGTCGGGCAGGGGTACCTGCAGCTGACGATAATCGATCCACCGGAGGCGATCCGGTGCTGGGTAAAGCGTCGGGGCGCGCTCGTGAGCGACCCATTCGCGGGACGCCTTGCGGGATTCTCGAAGAACGACGGTGGCCCTGGCCACGGATTGTGGGGCGTCGCCCGTGGTCGGGTTGTCCATGCTGTCCCAGATAGCCGCGATCAGGCGCCGCCAGCGCCAGACGGTCATGCGATCGAGCCCGAGCCTGGCGCCAAGACGGCGACAGGAATCGGGCACGCTGGCAAGCATGTCGATGGCCACTTGGCGCAGTTTGTCGAGCGAATGCACATGGGCAAGTGGTGTTCCGGTCGCCGCTGTGCAGGTACGCCGGCAAGTGCGGCAGTTGGCGCGGCGGAGCCCGCGCCGCGAATGCCCCCAGCTTCGCAGGGCACGACCGCCGCAATGCTTGCAGGTCGTCAGCCGCGTCTTCGAGAGCTCGAGCGCCGCGAGCCTGGCGAAGAACACCCTGTCGGGCACGACCGCCTCGAGCAGCGTCGGCTCGTGGTCGGTCGTCAGCGCCGTCGCCGCGACCCGTCCAGCCATGATCAGGGTCGTCATGTCACACCTCTCGTTGGCGGTTCGATCATCGGACCATCGCAGCAAGAATTTGACGGGAGGTTGACAGCTCGCCTTCGGTCGATCGATCTCGAGGCCGAACTGTCGGTCGAACGGCGGAAGGGCTGCTCGCAGTTCGGCGCTATTGTCCGAGGTGTTGCGTGACCAGCCTCGGCATCGACGTTGGCGGCACCTTTACGGACCTCATGGTCGTGGACGCCGACGGCCACATCCGCATCATCAAGACCCCGACGACGGTGAATAACCAAGCCGACGGCGTCATGCAGGCGATCGTCGCCTCGGGTATCCCACTTTCGGCAGTCACATCACTGGTGCACGGGACGACGACCACCACCAACGCTTTTCTCGAGCGCAAGGTGGCGAAGGTCGGGCTGATCACCACCAGGGGGTTCAGGGACGTTCTCGAGCTCGGTCGGCGCACGCGACCCGCCCCCTACGGCATGACCGGGACGTTCGAGCCGCTGATCGAGCGGCCCTTTCGATTGACGGTGGGCGAGCGCATAAGCGCTGAGGGCGAGGTCCTGGAGGCGCTCGACCCGTCCGAGGTGGTCGCTTGTGCCCGATCGCTGTTGGCGTTCGGCGTCGAGGCCGTGGTCATCCATTTCTTGCATGCTTACGCCAACCCGGCACACGAACTGCAGGCCGAGGCTGCGGTCAGGAGTGTGTGGCCGAACCGCTACGTGACCACCGGCCACAAGATCCTTTCCGAGTACCGCGAATACGAGCGCGGCTGCACGGCATCGGTCAACGCCGCCGTCCAGCCCGTCCTCGACCGGTATGTCACCAGCCTCGGTGGTCGACTGCGCGGCGCGGGCTATCGCCATGCATTGCTCGTCGTCCAGGGCAATGGCGGCACGCTGCCGGCGGAGCTGGTAATCGACGACGCGGTCAAGACGCTGATGTCGGGACCGGCCGCCGGGGTCATCGCCGCTGCCTGGACGGCGCGCCATGCCGGCTTTCGCGACGTGATCACCTACGACATGGGCGGCACCAGCTCCGACGTGGCGCTCGTCCTCGACGGCGTGCCCAGCGTCAGCAACGAACTCGAGCTCGACTACGCCATGCCGGTTCATGTGCCAATGGTCGACGTCAACACGCTCGGGGCCGGTGGCGGCTCGATCGCCCGCATCGACGAGGCGGGGCTGTTGCAGGTCGGCCCGCAGAGTGCTGGCGCCGATCCAGGCCCGATCGCCTATGGCCGCGGCGGCTGCAGTCCCACCATCACCGACGCCAATCTGGTCCTCGGTCGACTTCCCGCGGACCGCCTCACGGCAGTGGACGAGCCGGTTTCGCGAGCGGGAATCGAAGCGATCATGCTGCGGGCGATCGGGGTGCCCCTCGGTCTCGACGCGATCGAGGCAGCCGCCGCGATCGTCCGCGTCGCGAACGACCGGATGGCAAGCGCCATCCGCCTGACATCAGTTGCTCGCGGCCACGATCCGCGCGACTTCGTGCTCTTCGCTTTCGGTGGCGCCGGGCCGCTGCATGCGGCGGCCTTGGCCCGCGAACTCGGCATTCCCAAGGTGCTCGTGCCACCCCGGCCCGGCGTTACCAACGCACTCGGCTGCCTGGTGGCCGACGCCCGCCACGATTTCGTTCGCACCTTGAACCGGCCGGTCGCGACCCTCGACATGGCCGAGTTGCGTGCCGTGGCACTAACGCAGCGAGCCAGCGGCCAGGCGGCGTTGCAGCGCGAGACGACGCCGATCGTCGGCGAAACGCTGCTGCTGGCGGCGGACATGCAGTTTCGCGGGCAGACGCATTTGATCCGTGTCGACCTGCCCGCCGCCCCACTGATCGCCGGCGAGATGAGCCTGAATGACCTGCACGAGCGGTTTGCCGAGGCGTATTTCAGGCGCTTTGCGGTGCGTCTGCCGGAGGTCGGCGCCATGCTGGTCAACCTGGTCACAACCTTGATCGGCCACCGCCCGGCACTCGACCCGCACGCCCTGATCGGCGACGACGATCGCGCGGTCAGCTTGGCGGACGCCCGAATCGCGGAACGGTCCGTCTGGTTCACCGGCTCCACCCACGCCACGCCGGTCTATAACCGTTCCCGGCTGCCGCTCGGCGCACGATTCTCAGGGCCGGCGGTATTACAGCAGGTCGATGCCACGACCGTCATCGAGCCTGGCGACACGGTCGAGGTCGATCGGCTCGGCAACCTGATCATCAGCGTCGTAGAGGCTGGCTAGATGCCTGGTCGAGCACCGCAACGCCAAGGCCCGCAGCTCGTGGCCATCAACCGGCAAGTGCGCACAAATGCGTGGATCACGGGACGTGTCGTCGCGGTCGCAGCGGTTGGTCGGGACCATGGTGTCCCGGCTGCACCGGCATGTCACGGAACGCGTTGGCACTTCCCGCAGTGCGATCCGCGCGGGCTCTCGGCATGTCACATATGTCGTGGGCAGGATGCTGGCCGGCCGGTGGCCGCCCGCGGTGAGGCGGTTGGCTTTGCCCCGTTCGCGATGCGTTCGCCCGAGGCGGCGGCGGAGAGAATGAGGCAATCGCCTGGATTCGACCGATGCCCCTCGACCCCATAACGCTCACCGTCATCCGCTCGGGCCTTGTTCAGGTTTGCAACGAGATGGACGTCGCCTTCAGCCGAGCCGCGTTCTCGCCGGTGATCGCCGAGGCCAACGACCGCTCGGACGGCATCTATGCGTTGGACGACGGTGCCTTGATCGCCCAGGGCGAACTCGGCTTGCCGATCTTTGTCGGCACCATGCAGGACAGCACCAAGGCGGTGATCGACAAGATCAGGGCCGGCGAGACCGCAGAACCCGAACCCGACGACGTCTACATTGTCAACGATCCCTATCTCGGCGGCACCCACCTCATGGATGTTCGCTTCATCAAGCCCTTTTTCTACAAGGGCGAGCACTGGTGCTGGCTCGCCAATACCGGCCATTGGCCGGATATCGGCGGTGCCGTCCCCGGCGGGTTTTCGGCCAGTGCTACCGAGATCGAGCAGGAGGGCCTGCGCCTGCCACCGGTCAAGCTGTTCAAGCGGGGGCGAATGGATCCCGAGATCTACGCCATCGTGATGGCCAACATCCGGGTTGCCGATCAACGCATCGGGGACATCAAGGCCCAGGCCGCAGCCCTCGAGATCGGCGCCCGACGCCTCACCGCGCTGCTCGAGCGCTACGGCGAGGACACCGTGAAGGCGGCCATCGGCGAACTGCGCACCGCGGCCGCCAAGCAAATGCGGGCCAAGATCGAGGTGCTCCCCGACGGCTGCTACCAAGGCACCGCCTGGGTGGACAGCGACGGTGTGGTCGACGAGCCGCTCGCCATCCGCCTCACCGTCAGCAAAAGCGACGACACGCTGACCTTCGACCTCGGCGACAGCTCACCCGCCTGCCAGGGCCCGATGAACTCGGTCATCGCCACCACCCGCAGCGCCATCTACCTTGCCGTCAAGCACATCTGGCCCGAGGTGCCGATCAACGCCGGCATGTTCGAACCACTCACCATCATCGAGCCTCGCGGCACCTTCCTCTACGCCGACTACCCGCGGCCCGTCTCGGGTTGTGCTGCCGAGGTTTCGCAGCGCATCGCCGAGGCGGTTTTTGCGGCTCTCGTCCAGGCCATTCCCGACCGCGTTACGGCTGCTCCCGCCGGCACCTCGGGCAATCTCGCCCTCGGCGGCTACGATCCGCGCAAGGGCCGAGCCTACGTCATGTACCACATCACCGGGGGCGGCTATGGCGGCAATGCCCGGACCGACGGTCTCAGCTACGGCTGTTCGACCATCGGCATCTCGAAATCGGCGCCGCTCGAGGTGATGGAGCAGCAATACCCCATCCTCTTTCAGGAATATGCGCTGCGCGAGGGTTCCGGCGGTGCCGGCGAGCATCGCGGCGGCATGGGTCTGCGCTACGCCATCACGTTGCGCCGCGGCAGCGCCAATGTCAGCTTCGTCATGGACCACGGCCGCTTCGGCCCGCAGGGCGCGCTAGGCGGCGAGGACGGGGCGCCGAACCGCATCGAGATCCGCTACCAGGACGGTCGCCGAGAGACCCCGCTGCACCTGTCCAAGGCGCAGAACATCCGCATCGAGGCAGGCGACACGATCCACATCGAGACGCCGGGCGGCGGCGGCTATGGCGATCCGAGCAGGCGCGACGCGGCTCTGGTCAGCCGCGACAAACGGCGTGGCTATCTCGGCTGAGCATCCTTCGCGAGATAGTCGGCCACGTGCATGCGTGTCATGTCCTGTTCATCCACCGCGAAGAAGTCGCCCTTGATGAACACGAGCTTTCGACCGAGCCGCGGAAAGTGGCCGACATCCATGCCCGAGCGCTCGCCACCCATCAGATAGACGAGATCCCCGTCGAACGGATTGGTCAGGTGATGGGCGATGCCGGGGGCCGGAAAGCCCATGAAGTCGCCGGGCCCAACCTCGACCACCGCGTCGCCGATCTCGGCCCGGCCACGACCCGAGAGGATGCAGACGAACTCCTCGTCCCACTCGTGGCTGTATTAGACGAAGCTTTCCTTCCCGGGCGGCACCCTGGCCAGCGTGAGCACCGTTCTGCTCAGGCCGGCCAGCATCGAAAGCGGCTTCAAGAAGACATCCCAGTCGGGGTTCCACGGGTGCTGCATGTGCACCTCCGGCAGCTCGGCGATAGCACTCGCCTTGTGCAAGGGCTTGGGCGCGGGAAGCGCCTCCATGTCTTATTCCTTCACGTGTGGCTGACTGCCCTGATGCCGCGCATGGCACTGCGCCGACAATCGCTTTTCGCCGATCCGGACGACGCAGCCGGTGCCGGCGTGACGGATGCCGGGATCGGCTGGCCGTCGATCAGCTCGAGAAACCCCGCCGATCACAAAAGTCGTTCGCTTCGTCGCACGCGATCTCCATCCAGTCGTAGAACACGCGCGGGTCGCCCTCGATCGCCAGGAGGATCCGATGCGCTGGCCGCAGCTGTGCCAAGGTCTGCTCGATTTGCGCAAAGAAGGACTCGCGGCCGCAGCTGGAGCTGGCACCCGGGATCACCGAGCGGAGATCATCGAGGTCGACATAAAGGGTGTCGTCGGTAACCCGGACGGAGTGCAGCATCGACGCGGTCTCTACAGAGAACCAGGAATAATAGCCCGCCGCCCGCTCCGTTTCGGTCGGTCCCATCAACAGCTGCTCGAGAGCGGTGCGTGCCGGCTCGCCGGTCGCTCGAACCGCGCGGACGACCGGGGCCACCATGCCGCAGGCGTCATCCGCCTCGCCGAGACCCTCGCGGTTGAAGAAGACGGTGACGGTCTCGACGGCGCCGCCGACCGGCATCACCTCGCGCCCCGCCTTTTCGATCGGGCCGGTGCCGGCGCAGCCGAGCAGCAGTGCCAAGACGATGAGCCAGCCCGAGTGCCGGACCACGGTCGGGCCCGTCCAGTCCAGGCTCATCCGACGATCCGCATGATCGACCGCTCCGGGTCCCAGACGATCTCCGCATCCTCGTCGAGACGCTTATCGAGGAGCACGGTGTCACCCTGTACCACCTTGAGGTGGCGGCCTTCGGGCGCGCCGGCGCTGGCCTCGAGCATCGCCTGCGCCTTCAAGAGGACTAGCTCGGCAATGTCGGCCTCGGTGCCGCCACCGACCACCGCCGCGCCCCGGTCGTTCGGGTTCGACGTCTTGTATTTGTGGCCGACGCTGAAGGCGATCAGCCCGCCGGACGGGAAGAACCGCTCGATGCTGTCGACCAGCACTCTTGCCAGCCGCGTTTGGCCGTCATCGCTCCTGGCGATCTCGGCGTGCGCCGGGTTGCTGACGAAGAGTGGCTCGAGCAGGATCGCCGGCATCGAGGTATATTTGAGGTTGCCGTCGCCGCGTCCGTTGTAGCCGCCGACCTTGATTCCGTCGTCGCCGCCGATCGGCACGCTGAACTCGCGATGGGTGGCCTGCGAATACCATTGGCCCCAGTTGCGGCTGGTGATCGACGCGTTCGAGCCGGTGATCACCACGACGTACGCGGCATGCGGCGAGGCCGAGGCGTTGAAATGCTGCTCGACATAGGCCACCGCCCGATCGGCACTGGCCTGTCGCTGCCGCTGAATATAGTCGCCCTTGTAGAAGCGAACCTCATACATGCCACTTTCCTCCCAAGGTTTGGTTGTCGCGCCGCGACACGCCGCCGGCGCAGCCACCCGCCCGCCGGTTCCAGAGGAACGGTCGCCGCAATGCCACCGATGCACCCGAGTAAGCGTCGTTAACCGCGCAAACGTCAACCTTGACCGCTTGTCGGCCCGCTGTGGCCAGCTTGGCGCCGGCCATCCTGTCCGCGCAAACAGTGGCTGGCTGGCGATCTTCGTCGTTGACCACACTGGGCCAATCGCACACATCACTTCTAGGTTATGGCGACGGGAGACGGGTTCATGGAATGGCGCGGCCGTCGCGGCAGCAAGAACGTCATCGACATACGTGGACGCGGTGCCGGCAGCCTCGGCCGTGGCGCGCGACGAGCCGGCGGGATCGGCGGCATCGGTGCCGTCGTCGTCATCCTGATCGGCCTCTTCCTCGGCGTCGACCTCACGCCGCTCCTGGGTGGTGGCGATGGCAGGCTCATGGCACCCGACGCGCCGTCGCAGTCGGCAGGCCCGGTCGGTGTCGACGATCCGGCGGCCACTTTCGTTTCCGTCGTCCTCGCCGATACGGAGGAGGTCTGGACGCATGAGTTCAGCCGCCGCGGTGCCACGTACCAGCCGCCCGAACTCGTCCTTTTCACCGGTGCCGTGAAGTCGGCTTGCGGCCTGACCGACGCGGCGGTCGGGCCGTTCTACTGCCCAGGCGACAAGCGGGTCTATCTCGATCTTGATTTCTTCCAAACGCTCGAGCACCGGCTCGGGGCTGGCGGCGACTTCGCGCGTGCCTACGTCGTCGCCCACGAGGTTGGCCACCATGTGCAGAACCTGATCGGGGTGATGGGCGCCACCACTGATGCTCGGTTGCGCGCGTCCCCGGCCGAGGCGAACGCCATCTCGGTCCTGGTCGAGCTGCAGGCGGACTGCTTCGCCGGCGTCTGGGCGCGAACTGCGCAAGAGATGTTCGGCTCGCTGGAGAAGGGCGACATCGACGAGGCGCTGAACGCCGCCTCGAGGATCGGTGACGACGTACTGCAGCGCCAGAGCCAGGGCTACGTCGTCCCGGACAGCTTCACCCACGGCAGCGCCGCCCAACGGCGCGGCTGGTTCCAGCGTGGCTTCGAGGTGGGCCAGATGGAAAGCTGCGACACGTTCTCGGCTGATCCATCCTGACGCCGTCAGGGGCCGGCTTTGACAATCATCGCTGAGCAGTCGTGACCGGCGTCGCGGCAGTGCCTGGGTGAGTTGCCGGTGTCGGCCATGGCGCCATCCGCTCGTCCTTTGCTATGACACCAAAAAAGCGGTTGTTCGGAGTTCGCCCATGACCATCACCCTCTATGGCGTCACCCGCTCGCGCGCCTCGCGCGCGGTCTGGCTCTGCCTCGAGACCGGCATCACCTTCGAACAGGTGCCGGTCATCCAGGCCCGACGGGTCGCCGATCCGCTGGCGCCGGATGCACCACTGAACACCAGAACGCCGAGCTTTCTCGCGATCAACCCCAACGGCCTCGTTCCGGCGCTCAAGGACGGCAAACTCGTGATCGTGGAATCGATGGCGATAAATCTCTACCTCGCCAAGAAGGCGGGCGCGCCGATCGGGCCTGCCGACCTCGCCGAGGACGGATTGCTGACGATGTGGAGCTTTTGGGTCGCCACCGAGGTCGAGCCGCACGCCATGCAGATCCTCTTTCATCGCGGCTATCTGCCCGAGGCCGAGCGCGAACCCGCTCGGGCCGATGCCGCGGTCGCGGCACTCGGCCCGAAGTTCACCGTGCTCGAGGCGCACCTCGCCAGCCGCGACTGGCTGGTCGCCGACCGCTTCACCGTGGCCGACCTCAACGTCGCCGAGGTGCTGCGCTATGCCGGCATGGCACCCGAGCTCTTCGCCGCCGCCCCGAACGTCAAGCGGTGGTACGAGGCCTGCCAGGCCCGTCCGGCGTTCGTGGAGATGATGCGGCGGCGGGAGGCGGAGCCGCTCTGAGCTCGACCGCCAACGTCGAGGAAAACCGACCAGGAATGCCTTCTTCATGGCCACGGCAGGCCCGCTGGTCGGCACGAATTGGACAATGGCGGCAGGCCGCTCGCCCGGCGACGTCAGGACTCGGGCGCGGTCCTGCCCGACTGTGTCGGCGCCGCCATGTACCATGATCTGGTTTTGCGGATCGCCGCCGGTCGATGAGTGGCCGACGAAGCGGTCTCAGGCATCCGGGGGCGGTTCAATCAGCACGACAGTCCGTGCTGCAACCGGCGGGCCGGCGAGAAAGAGCGCACGGCCTACCACGGTGACGCTCGGGCATGCGGCAATCGATGCCCATTGTCCTGAATATTGCTGCGCCCGGCGATCCACCGGGGGAGCCCGCGGCGCGGGATGGCGACAAACCCGGCGATCTGTGTCGGCGAGCAGCCTCCGGTGAGAGCCGTATAGTCCGTCCCACCGATCCGCATGGGCGAACTGGACCGTCTCACCCGTAGCGTTACGGGGCCGGCGTGCAGCACGGTCTAGGCGGAACCTTAACCTGCTGCCTCACCCTGGTAGGTGCTGGGGCGTCGGCGGTGCCAGCGGGCTTTAGCGCTCTGGCATAAAGCGGCCGGGCGACCTGTCGGCGCCTGTCGCCGCGCGCCGCCGGTTCACCCCCGACCGCCGAGGGGAAGGAAGACAGCATGTCCGATCCTGCCAAGAACGCGATCGCACCGGCCGCGCCTGGCCCCAAGCGCCGCACTGACGACTGCCCCTCTCCATTGGTCAGCGTCGTCATCGCGGCCCGCAATGTCGAGGGCTATCTCGGTGCCACGATCGAGAGCGTGCTGCGGCAAACCGTGGCCGATCTGGCGCTCATCGTGGTCCTGGATCGTTGCACCGACCGCTCGCCCGACGTCGCGGCCCGCTATGCGACCGACCCCCGGGTCGAGATCATCGAGGCCGAGGCTGGCGGGGTCAGTGCGGCGCGCAACATCGGGCTCGAGCGGGTGCGCGGAGCCTATGTGCTGTTCCTCGACGGCGACGACCTGCTGGCCGATGACGCCATCGAGACGTTGCTCTCGGGCTTCAGCGCCCATCCGGGGGCCGTGGCGGCGGTCGGCGGCCACAGCAAGATCGACGAGATCGGGGCGGAAATCGTCGGTGAAACGGCAGCCGATCGGCCGGCGTTCGGTAGCCAGGACGCGCTCGGTCAGCTGCTCGCCCGCAACGCCATCGTCAACGGCGGGGCGATCTTGATCCGCAGCACGGCGGCACGCCAAGCGGGTGGCTACGATCCGGCGATCAGCATCGCCGAGGATTGGGAATTCTGGTGTCGGCTGGCGCTGCTCGGCGATTTCGCCACGCTCGGCCAGCGGGCTGTGCTGTTCTACCGCCAGCGGCGGCAGAGCGCCTTTGCACAGCACGGCTTGGCTTCGGCCTCGCTCGATGCCCGGGCGATCGACAAGGTTTTCGCGCTGCCTGGTGTCACGGCCAGGGTGGCTCAGCGGACCCTCCACCGACTACGGCGCAACGCCGCCATCGACTACTACTGGGCCACCGCGCGCGCTTCGCTTTATGGCGGTAATCGCTGGCGCTTCGCCCAGCTGTGTCTGCTCGGGCTCTGGCGCTTTCCCGAAAGCCTGACCAAGGGCTTTCTCGTCCGCTTTCTCTGGCGCCAATGCCGCGGCCGGCTGAGTGCGCTCAGTAGCGCCACGGCGAGCGGTCGCTAGGCGGTCCGCCGCATCGCATTATCCGGACGCAGGTCGCTCAGCCGCCGGGCGTCGGAGCGGTGGGCTCGGCTTGGTCCGGGAACACGAAGGTGTAGCGCTGGTCGATGTCGAGACCCATCCGCATGCCGATGTGATGCGGGGTCTCGACCGGCTTTCTGACCTTGATGATGCTGCCGGTCTCCAGCTTGATGCTGAGGTCGCAGGCCGGCCCCATCCGTCGGCAGGCGACGACCTGACCGGCGTGGCCCGTGCCATTGTAATCCGGGCGCAGCTTGAGCGCCTCGGCGCGGAACACCACGTCGACAGCGGCGCCGTCGGCGTGCTCTGGCGAGGCGATCATGCCGAGAGGCGTCCACGCCAGCCCGCCGGTGACCCGGCTGCTGAAGCGAACGGTGGGGCCGAAGAAATTGGCGACGAAGGCGTTGACCGGATGCTTGTAGAGGGCGTCCGGCGGACCGCTCTGCGCCACGCGGCCGTCCTGCATCACGTGCACCTGGTCGCCGGCCACGATCGCCTCCTCGGGGTCGTGGGTGACGAGCAGGATGGGAACGTCGGCCTCCCTGAGGATATGCAGCGACTCACTTCGTATCTCGGACCGCAGGCTCGCATCGAGCGCCGAGAAGGCCTCGTCGAGCAGCATCAGCCGCGGCCGCGGTGCCAGTGCACGGGCGAGGGCGATCCGCTGTTGCTCGCCGCCGGAAAGCTGGTGCGGATATTTGTCCGCGTGACGGCGCATGCCCACCATCTCGATCAGGTCGATCGCCCGCGCCCGCCGCTCTGCCGAACGCTGCCGGCGCAGACCGAACGCGACGTTTTCGGCCACGGTAAGATGCGGAAACAAAGCGAGATCCTGGAACATCAAGCCGATGCCGCGCGCCTCGGGAGGCACCGCCCGCTGGCGGTCGGCGAGTGGTCGTCCACCGAGCTCGATGCGCCCGGCCTGCAGCGTCTCAAGGCCGGCAATCAGCCGCAGGATCGTCGACTTGCCGCAGCCGGACGGGCCCATCAGGCAGTGCACTTCGCCGCGCGGCACCGTCAGCGACACGTCAGCAACCGCTAGGGTCGTCTCGTAGCAATGGGAAACGCCCGCCACCACGAGATCGCCTTGACCCAAGTCGCTGCTGCCGTCGCTGTGCAAGCGGATCCGCTCGCTCGTGCTCATCCACACCCTTCCATTGGTTCGACCCGACCACCCGCCGAGCATTCGGCGCACCGATCGGCCTGCGCTCTTCGTATTCACCCGGAAAATGACGTACCAGACCCGGACAGTCGGTGCCAGTCGGCTGGATGATCGAACACATCATGTGTCGAGAAGGTAACGTAGGAACAATCGGGACGGCGCGAAAGACGCGCCTTGAGCGTCTTGTGTTAGAACCGTTAAAAGAATGTCGGCTTCGGGGTGGAGTGGCTGGGCGCTGCGCTGCACATCCCCAATGCGGCGCCGCTCAACCATCGCTGTCACCCTTCGGGCGCGCCGGCCCGGCCGTCTGGTCGCATCTTCGCGGCCCTCGTCACCCTCTGAGCTGGACAGCGCCTTGACGATCGAGCGGGACCGATGGACGAGCGGTGCGGCGAATGTCGACCCGGTTCCCGCTCGACGTCGCACTGCCATCCTGGTCGCTGTCGCCGTCGGCATGGCGGCGCTCGTCTGCCTGCCGGTGCTGAGCGTGCTCACCGCGCTCCTGCAGCCGACGGGCGACGCCTGGGTGCATGTCGTCGCGCGACTGTTGCCGCGCTTTCTCGCCAACACTCTTTGGCTGATGCTCGGGGTCGCCACGCTGAGCCTGGTTTTCGGCATCGGCAGCGCCTGGCTGGTCGTCAGCTATCGCTTCCCCGGCGCCCGGTTGTTCGAATGGGCCCTCATCCTGCCGCTCGCCATTCCGGCCTTCATCCTGGCCTATGTCTACTACGACCTCTTCACCTTCCAGGGCCCGCTGCAATCCGCGTTCAGGGCGACAACCGGGCTTGGGGCCCGCGAGTACTGGTTTCCGCGGGTGACCAATCTCGGCGGTGCCGTACTGGTTCTCGGTCTTGCCCTCTACCCCTACGTCTATCTCGCTGCCCGGGCGGCCTTCTTGCGCCAGGCGGGCAGCCTAATCGAGGCGAGCCGGACCCTGGGCTGCAGTCGGGCCGAGGCTTTTCGGCGGGTGGTCCTGCCGCTCGCCCGGCCGGCCATCGCCGTCGGGTTGATCCTCGTCCTGATGGAGACCCTGGCCGAATTCGGTGCGGTGTCGCTGCTCGGTGTGCAGACCTTCACGACCGGCATCTTTCGTGCCTGGTTCTCGTTCGGCGATCGGGTCGCCGCGGCCCAGCTCGGCAGCATGCTGATCGGTTTCATTCTGCTGCTGGTGCTGCTCGAGCGGCTGATGCGACGCGGCGAAACCTTCAACCCGGCCGGCGACCATCACCTCGACATGCGCGAGACGCTGTCCGGCTGGCCCGCCTTCCTGGCTGTCGTCGGCTGCCTCGTGCCGCTCGGTCTCGGCTTCATCCTGCCCGCCGGTCGGCTGGTCTGGATGACGGTGGAGGTGCCGAGCTTCATCGGTGCGGCGGCTTTTCTCGAGTTGGCTCGAAACAGCGTGACCGTCGCGGCCATCACCGCCGTGCTCGCCGTCGTGGTCGGCCTGTTCATCGTCTATGCACGACGGGTGGCACAGCACCGCGCCGTCGCCGCCGCCGCCACGCTCGCCGGCATGGGCTACGCATTACCCGGGCCGATCATCGCCATCGGCACCCTGGTGCCGCTCGCCGCCTTCGACAATGCGGTGGACGCCTGGCTGCGGGCGACTTTCGGCATCTCGACCGGGCTCGTGCTCACCGGCAGCATCGCCGCCCTCGTCTTCGCCTATCTCGTCCGCTTCATGGCGATCTCGCTCGGCAACATCGAGGCGGGTTTCGCCAAGATTCGGCCGAGCCTCGACGATGCGGCCTCGGTCCTGGGCAGCTCGATCTGGCGTCGGCTACGGCTGATCCACGTACCGCTGCTCTGGCCGGCAATGGGTGCTGCCGCGATCATCATCTTCGTCGACACCATGAAGGAGTTGCCGGCGACCCTGGTGCTCAGGCCCTTCGATTTCGACACGCTGGCCGTCCGGATCTACAACCTCGCCCGCGACGAGCGTTTTGCCGAGGCCGCGTTACCGGCCCTGCTGCTCGTCCTCGTCGGCCTCTTGCCGGTCTATATCCTGACCCGTCGGCTGGGGCTCGATCGGCGCAAGCGATGAGCCTCCAGTTCAAGAAAGAGGCGGCGCCCCTGCAGCAGAGGCGCCGCCTGCGGAACGGTGGAGCTTGGACTACTTCCAGCCGACTTCGTCCATGATGACCTGGGCGAGGGGCTGATGCACGCCATAGAGGTGCACCGGGATGGCGTCGACCTTCGCATCCATCACGCCCATCTCCTCGAGCAGCGGATTCTCGAACTCGACGCCCGTCACCGTCGGAAACTCGTTGTTCCCGGCGATGAAGTAGGTCTGCGCTTCCGGCGAGGCGAGGTATTCGAGGAACGCCACGGCGTTTTCCGGGTTGGGGGCGGTGGCGACCACGCCGGCCCCCGAAATGTTGGCGTGCGCGCCACGATTGTCTTGGTTCGGCAGGATGATGCCGGTGTTCTCCACCACCTCCTGATCGGCGGCGTCATCGGAAGCCATCAGCCGGGCGAAGTAGTAGTGGTTCCCCAGCGCCACGCCGCATTCACCGGTACCCACACCGCGGATCTGGTCGGTGTCGCCGCCCTCGGGCGGGCGGGCGAAGTTCTCGACGACGCTGGCGGCCCAGTCGCGCGCCTCTTCTTCGCCGTGATGCTCGATCAGGCTGCCGAGCAGCGAGAGGTTGTAGATGTTGCTGCCGGTGCGGATGCAGACCTCGCCGGCGAGTTCGGGCCGGGCGAGGTCCTCGTAGTTCTGCACGAGCGCCGGATCGATCCGCTCCTTGTTGTAGTAGATCACCCGCATCCGAGTGGTGTAGCCGAACCAGTGGCCGTCCGGATGACGGAAGTGGGCCGGGATTGCCTCGTCGAGGACCGCGGAGCTGGTCGGCTGGAAGAGGCCGGCCTGGTCGGCGCGGTAGAGACGGCCGGCATCGACCGTGATGAACACGTCGGCCGGGCTGTTGGCCCCTTCGATGCGGATACGCTCGGCGAGTTCTTCCGCATCACCTTCGATCAGATTGACCTCGATGCCGGTGGCTTCGGTGAAATCGCTGTAGAGCTGCGCGTCGGTGTCGTAGTGGCGGCCGCTGTAGACGTTGACCTCGGCGGCTGTGGCGACGCCGGCGGCACAGAGACCGGCGAGGCAGGTCGCCGCAAGAAGGTGGCGAGATGATGGCACGGTAGCGCTCCCTTGGTTGCGCGAATGAAACGGACGCAAGGCCTGCCACGCGCTGCACCAAGCGGCAATCGAAAGCGCCGCTGTTATGATTTGTTCTAGCTCCAAGGTAGCGGAGTGAAGAGCGCCGGTCCCGGCCGGCTGTATCGGCCCGGTTCACCAATTCGCCGCTCGACGACGTACGCGCCGACGCGTATGAGCAGGCGAACAGAAAATCGGAGGTCCAACGTCATGAGCTTCGGCAATATCGTCGGTCAGTTGTTGCAACAGGGAATGGCCGGGCAGTCGCAGACGCGGGGACGACTGCAGCAGGCGGCCGGTCAGTCGGGCGGCGGGCTGGATCAGATGCTGGGGTCGCTGCTCGGCGGCAGCGGTGGTGCAGGCGCTGGTGCCTCGGCCGGCGGGCTCGGCAATCTGGCGGGCCTGGCCCAGCAGTTCTTCGGCAACAAGCAGGTGGGCGGCATGACCGGTGCGCAGGCTGGTGGCCTCGGGGCCCTGGTCGGTGCGGTGCTCGGCGGTGGTGGTGGCGCCGCCAAGGGTGCCGTCGGCGGCGGCGCCATGGCGATCCTCGGCACACTGGCGCTCACCGCCTTGAAGAACTACCAGGCCGGTGCCACGGCGACCGCCGCCGACGCGCCGGCAGCACGGCTCGGCGACACGCCACCACCACTGGCGCCGGACGAGGTGCAGGCAGTGACCGATCCCGCCACCGAGCAGCTCATCGTCCGGGCGATGATCAGTGCCGCCAAGGCCGATGATCAGGTCGACCAGACCGAGATGCAGCGGATCGTCGGGCAGATCGACACCGACGGCGTGACCGAGGCCGAGCGGCAGTTCGTGATCGACGAGATGGCCCGGCCACTCGATCTGGCCGGCCTGGTCGCCGAGGTGAAGAGCCCGGCGGTGGCGGCCGAGGTCTATGCCGCCTCGATCCTCGCGATCGATATCGACAGCGAGGCCGAGCGGCATTATCTGCGGGCGCTCGCCCAGGGCCTGGGGCTCGATACCGGCACGGTGCAGCGGCTGCACCAGCTCACCGGGGCCCCGGCGGTCTGACGGTCGCCGGTGCCATGGCTGCACGTGCTCGGGCATAGGCCGCGGCGCGGGCTTGGGCCGCCGCAACGAAACGTGTGGCCGCTTCGCCCTGGTCCGGCCCGCCATAGCGACCGGCGTCGCGCAACGCCTTGAAATAGCCCGCCCCTGGCAGGCGGTCGCTGGCGCGTACGACGAGGCAGGCGAGGTCGGGTCCGCCCGCCGCCACGATGCGGTCGCAGACCAGCCCGAGATCGCGGCACAGAGCGCGCACGGTCACTGGGGTGGCGCGGCGCTCGAAGAACGCCAAGAGTTCGCCATAGGTGATCGACCGGCGGGCCAGGGCAGCGCTGAGCAGCCGCTGCTCGAGCAGGTCGAGATCGACCATCGGGTACCTCATCGCGTAGAAGTGTATGGCGTTCGCGGTTTGCGCCGACTAGGCGGGCGGTCGCTACTGGGATAAAGGATATGCGGCTGAAGGAGAACCTCGCTGCACGCTGCCATCGCTGCGGTCACTATTGCGATCCTCGGCCTCGGTGCCGATGCCGGGGCCGGCACGGATGCCGGGTCCGTCGAGCGCCCGGGGATCGTCGGGGTCGACAACCGGGTGGTCATCGAAGCCGAGGATCGGCGCTGGCATGCCGTCGGACGGCTGAACCGGGAATCCGGCGGGTTTTGCACGGCCGTCCTCGTGGGACCCAAGGAGGCGCTGACCGCCGCCCATTGTCTCTGGGACCAGAGCCGGCGCATCTGGATCGAGCCGTCGACCCTGCACTTCGTGCCGGGCTACCGCCGTGGCACCTATCTGGGCCATGCCAAGGTCGTGCGCTATGAACTGGCGCAGGGCATCAGGATCGACCAGCGCGGTCACCCTGAGAGCCTGCTTGATGATTGGGCGGTGCTGGAACTTACCCTCGACCTCAGCACCGGGGCCGGCGTCGAGCCGATGGCGCTCGCCGAGGGCGACGAGCGGATTCTTCTGGATTCCATGCCACTGGCCAGTGGCGGCTATAGCCGAGACCGGCCGCACCTGCCGGTCAAGGTCGAGCCGTGCCGGGCCCTAGGCGTCATTGAGCACGGCCGCCTCCTGCTTCACGACTGCGATTCCGAAGCCGGCTCCTCGGGCTCACCCATCGTCGTCGAGCGCGATGGCCGCTTCGTCGTCGTCGGCATCCAGTCCGCCGTCGTCAGCGCCGGCGGCGAAGCCGTGGCGCTAGCCGTGCTGATGCATCGCTCACCGGGCAAGACGTCGTTGCTCAGCCAGTGAACCGCCTCCAGCGTAAGAAAGACAGCGCCTCCTTGTGAAGTCTTCAGCAGGCGTCTGGGTCTTTTTGGTGTCGGCGCGCGGAGGATGGGCGTCCGGCTTCGCGCAGGCCGACGTTCGGACCATCATCAGCACGAAGTCGCGGTCGTCGGAGAGCACCTCTATGGCGTCGGCTGCACCGATGGCGCTGATGACGTCGGGCCTCTTGCCCAGGCCGGACCAGGGAGCGAGGCCGTGCCCTGAACGCCCGTCGCTTTGCCTGACAAGCGCAAGCTGCAGATCAGGCGCAAGCCGGTTCGGCGCCTGCCCAGCCTTCGTGCCGGGCTCGTCAAGCATCGACCATCCCGTCGGTCGGAGGGTGCCCGCCGTGGCGTCCTGACCAGTTCAGACCTCTCCGAAGGTCGGCGCTCTTACACCACCCCCTTGGGGCACTGTCGGCATGGCGAGGGTGATAACGGTAAGCGCCACCTCCTGTGCTGATCGCAGCCGCCAGCGGCCGGGAAACCGCGCCGTATCGAGGAAGTCGTGGACCAGCCGGGACAGGTCGAAGACGAACGGCACCCAGTGATGGGCGTGGCTCGGATGCAGCTTGCCGCGGATGATCTGCAAGGCCGTCGGCCGGTCGGGGCCGAAAAAGTCGAGCCAACGCTCGATGACGGCAGCGAGCCGCGGATCGATCGGATGGCCGGCGATGCTGTCCCAGGCGATGGCGAGCAGGTGAAGCCGGGCGGCGTTGAACCAAGGCATTGGCGATGGCGTCGACATCGCGGAACCGGGCCCCGATCAACGCCAAGGGCAGGCCGGTCCGCTCGGCAACGTTATGCAGCCGGTCGGCCGGCCAGCCATGCGTTGCCGCGAGTGCCACGGCCGCCGCGACGATGATCGCGTCGCCGTCGTCCTTCTCGATCGGCTGCGTGACCTCGGCCATTCGTCTTTCCTTCCGCCGTCATGGCAGCGCGTGCGCCAAGGCCGGCGCGAGAGCGCAGGACCGTACGCGGCTTAACCAAGATTTTACCACGCGCGTTCATGTTGCAGATCGGTCCGCAACGACAACCACGGCCACGGCGAGGCCGGGGCCGCAGGCACGGAGAGCATGTCATGGCAGTAGCCGCCCCCTCCCTGGCCCGACCAAAGGCCGGGGTCGATCTCGCTGCCGGTCTCCGCGCGGCGGCCGCCGCCGGTCGGCCGCTCGGCCGTGTGCTGCGCGACATGGTGGCCAGTTGCTTCGGGCCGGGCAAGCTCACCGCCGAAGAGTTCATCTATTTTCGCCTGTTCGAGCCGACCAAGGATCAGGATGCACGGCGCCGCTATGTCGGGCTCCGGGCGCAAGATGCGCTGTTTCGCAAGACCTCCGACCGGCAGTACTGGTTTCTCGCCCACGACAAGCTGCTCTGTCAGGCCTTTCTCCGCGGGCTCGGCCATCCGGTTCCGGAGATCCAGGCGCTGCTCGGCACCAGGCGCGGCTTCGGTGACGCCTTGCGTCTCGACGGCCTCCCGGCCATCGCGCGCTTTCTCGCCAGCGCCCGCTATCCATTGTTCCTGAAGCCGGTGGCTGGCATGTTCAGCCTCGGCACGATCGCCCTTGAAAGGCTCGATGCGGCAAGCGGCTGCGCGCTGGGCTTCGACGGCACGGCCTGGTCACCCGACGACCTTGCCCAGGCGGCCAGCAGGGCACCCGGCGGGCTGATCGCCCAGGACTTTCTCGAGCCGCACGCCGCGACCCGGACCCTGGCCGGCCGGCGGCTCGCGACGCTGCGCCTGATCGTTATCGTCGAGCCGGCCGGCCCACGCCTCTACCGTGCCGTGTGGAAGCTGCCGGCCTCGCCCAACATGGCGGACAATTTCTGGCTCCCTGGAAACCTGCTCGCCGCCGTCGATCGCCATGATGGGCGCATCCTCAGGGCAATCCGTGGTCACGGCGTCGGGCTCGAGAGTATCGAGTGCCATCCGGACACCGGCGAGCGGCTGTTGGGCGTTGCCGTGCCGCTCTTCGCCGAGGCCGTCGCCACCACACTGCAGGCGGCGGCCGATATCCCTGGGATCGGCATGCAGGCCTGGGACGTCGGGCTGACGGAGCGGGGGCCGGTCCTGGTCGAACTCAATGTCGGTGGCGACGTCAATTTGCCGCAACTCGCCCACGACGAAGGGCTGCTGACCGACGAGTTCCAGCGCTTCCTGGCCGGCCGCACCGCCACACCCTGAGCGCCGCTCGATCGGCGGCATGCGGCGCGCACTGCCGGCCGGTCCCAGGACACCTCCGGCCGCGCGTTGCTCGCCTTGAACCCGACAGGGTGCCCACCGAATGGGCTCTCCGTCGCCACGGGTGGGGGTCACCGATGCCCCGCCGAGATTGGCCGCTGGCCGGCCGATCGCTGACGCGCTGCGTCCAACCATCCGAGGGTCGGACCCGCACGTCCACGCCATCGGCCACCATGGTCGCCGACTGGCGTGACCGAGCCGCGGGCACGCGGCAGCCAGCTGTGCGCAACGCGCGCGGCTGCGTCTGGGCCAAGGCTCGCGCCAGGTTGATGCGAGCCACCGCCGCCCGTTGCGACGCGGACGCCGCCAGCCAAAAAAAAGGGCCACCGTCGAGAAAGATGGTGGCCCGAAGCAAAGGGAGGCATCACAACGTCAGGGAGGACAGTGATGACCGAGGCGAGAGCCGTCGCCGGCGTCCCCGTCCCGTCCACCACAATGTGCAGATTACAGCGTAAATCCTAAAATTCCGTAAACAAAGAAGAAGAATACGGTCCCGTCACCGACTACGCCTCGCCGCTCGGTCATGCCAGCCACCGATCCCCGGTTGCCAGTGCCGTCGTGTTGCGGCTAACCAACTGGCCGGGACCTGCCTCTGGAGCCGCTCATTGTTGCGCCGCCTTTACGACTGGACCTTGCTGCAGGCGGCGAAGCCGCACGCGCTCGCCATTCTCGCCGCCATCTCGTTCATCGAGAGTTCGGTCTTTCCGATCCCGCCCGACGTGCTGTTGATCCCGATGATCCTGGCGCAGCGCGACCGCGCCTTCCTGATCGCCGGCGTATGCACCGTGGCCTCGGTCGCCGGCGGCTTTCTCGGCTATGCCATCGGCTACGGGCTCTACGAGTCGATCGGTGTGGCGATTCTCGACTTCTACGGCTATCTGGAGAAGTTCACCCAGTTCCAGGCGATGTACAACGAAAACGGTGCGTGGATCGTGTTCTTCGCCGGACTGACCCCGTTTCCCTACAAGGTCATCACCATCGCTAGCGGTGTGACCGCGCTCGATCCGCTGGTTTTCGGCATCGCCTCGGTGTTGAGCCGCGGGCTCAGGTTCTTCATCGTGGCGGGCCTGCTGTGGTACTGGGGCCCCTGGATCAGGGGGTTCATCGACCGTTATTTCGGCTGGCTGACCCTGGCGTTCTTCGTCCTCCTGATTGGTGGTTTCGCCGCCCTGAGGCTGCTTTGACGATGCTGACCGTTGCCCACCCCCTGTCGGCCAAGACTTGGCTCAAGCTCTTGGCGCTGGCGAGTGCCTCGGCCCTGGCTGTGGCCTACTTGCTGCAATACGGTTTCGGGTTCGAGCCGTGCCAACTCTGCTTCTGGCAGCGCTACCCCTATATGGCGGCGATCGCCGTGGCCGTTGTGGGCGTGATCAGTCGCTATGTCCGCCTCGCCCTGCTGGCGCTGGTGCTGTTGTTCCTCATCGGTGCCGGCATCGCCGTCTATCATGTCGGCGTCGAGCAAGGTGTCTGGGCGCTGCCGGCAGGCTGTGCGACGGTCGATGGGGCCACCAGCGTCGCCGAGTTGCGCGCCCAGTTGGCGACCCAGGCACCGGCCTGCGATCAGGTCACCGTCAGTCTGCTCGGGCTATCGCTATCGGCGTGGAATGGGCTCACGGCGAGCCTGCTGATGCTGGCCAGCATACTGGCACTGCGCGCGCCCCTCGGCGAACTGAAAAAGCCGCAGCCAGCCGCCGGGCATCGCCTGGGCCGCTGAGCGAGCAGCGTCCCGGACGCGGTCAACCGCTGAAGAGAACCGGCATGGTGGCGTTGTGCAGGACGTGGCGAGTAGCGCCACCCAGGATCATCTCGCGCAGCCGCGAGCGGCCGTACGCGCCCATCACCAACAGATCGGCGTCCCTGGTCTGGGCTTGCTCGAGCAGCAAGGAACCCGGCTCCTGGCCGCGGTTCGCAAGCACCAGTTCCTCGGCCGTAACGTCGTGCCGACCGAGCATCCGGATGGCTCGGTCGAGCCGGACCTCCTCCGCATTGCCCACGGTCGCAAGCCAGACGGTCTCGGCGGAACGGAGGAAGGGCAACGCATCGACCAGCGCCCGCTTGGCCTCCTTCGATCCGTTCCAGCCGACCAGCACGCGCTTGCCGAGACCGCCATCGATCGCTGCCGGCGGCAGCATCAGCACCGGGCCGCCGGCCTCGGTCACCAGATACTCGGTGACGTCGGGCACCATGGCGTCGAGCAGGTCGCCGGCCTGTTGCCCGGTGATGACGAGGTCGACCGTGGCCGCTGCCCGCGCGTAGAGGCTGGCCGCATCGCCCTCTTCGTCGCGCCAGATCGAGCTCAGACCGGTGCCCTCGAGGGCGTGGTCGAAGGCCGCCTGCAGGCGGTCGGCAATGGCGTGGCTGGCTTCCCGCTGCGCCTCGAAGACGTCTGGTCCGACATAGGCCGCAGCCTCGCCGTAGCCGAACGGCATGACCGGCGGGGGGGCCACGGTCAACCCGACGAGATGCGCCTTGAACCGTTCGGCCAACGCCACGGCGATGCTCAAGCGGTGCTCGAGATTTGCATCCTCGAACATCTGCAGGAGGATGGTGCGGTAGGTCATCGGTTCACCTCGGTCATCGCCCCTTCTCGGGTCGGGCGCCACGCCGGCCTGCATTGGTTCATGCCACTTGGCATAGCCCGCCCGCCTGACGGTTTACGCTCGCCCTTCAATTAAGCAGAAGCGGTGCGGCTTGTCATGACTTGCATCAATCGGTTGGGCTACTCAGCGCGCCTCGAACTGGCGCACCGCGATCAGGATCCTGCCGGCCGTCGTCAGCCAGCAGAGTCCGCCAAAGAGCCAGGCGAGCAGCGGGAAGCCCGCCGGCCAGGTCAGGATCGCGATCAGAAAGAGGATCGTTTCGGTCCCCTCGGCGAGGCCGCCCAGGTAGTAGAGCGACTTGGCCCCCTGCTCCGGGCTCTCGAGCCGGTGCTTGGCGGCCATGATGGCGAAGGCCAGGAACGAGGCGCCGGTGCCAATAAACGAGAAGATCACAAACGCAGCGGCCAGTGCATTGGCCGCCGGGTCGGCCACCGCCATGGCGAAAACGATGCCGGAATAGACGATGAAGTCGAGCACGATGTCGAGATAACCGCCGAGGTCGGTCACCCCGTTGCGCCGGGCGACCGCCCCGTCGAGCCCGTCGGCGAGCCGATTGAGGAGGAGCAGCACGAGCCCGAACCCGTAGTGATTCAGCATCACCGCGAGCATGGCCAGGCATCCGAGCGCAAAGCCGAGGATGGTGACGTGATCGGCGCGGATCCGAGGCGCCAAGGCGCTGGCGAGTTGCTCGAGCGGCGGGTCGATCAATGGCCGCAAATGGCGATCGAGCATCTGTGCCGCTCAGGGCTGCCGGCCGCGATCCCCGAACCGGTAGACCGCGCCCCGGGCCTCGTCGGCGGCTCGGTGGGTGGTCGCAGGATCGCTGGCAGCATGGTTGGCGGCAACATGGTTGGCGGCGGCAGGGTCGCTGGCGGCTGCCTCGGCCGGTGGCCCTTGGCGGGCGATGGTCTCGACCGAGCGCTCCATCCGCTTGGCCATCATCCAGCTGATCGGGATCGTGCCGAGATAGACGAGGCCGATCAGCATTAGCATCAGCCAGATTTCGGTGATCAGCATGACGGCGACGAAAACGCCGACGATCAGGCTCGGGATTACCATGCTCGGGTTGATTCTCAGCCGTTTGACCGAGAAGGTCGGCACCCGGCTGACCATCAACAGGGCCATTGTGACCATGACCACGGCACTGACCAGCCAATGTCTGGCGACATCGTTGCCGATGACGAAGGACGCCATCAGCGGCATGAGTGCGATCCCGGCAGCCGCCGGGGCCGGCACGCCGGTGAAATAATGCAAGGCCCACGCCGGTCGTTCGGGAACTTCGAGCTCGGCGTTGAAGCGGGCGAGCCTGAGCGCGGAGCAGGTGGCGAAGACCAGGGCGATGGCCCAGCCGAAGCCACGGACGTCGTTCAAGACCCAGAGATAGACGATGACGGCCGGCGCGACGCCGAAGCTGATGAAGTCGGCGAGGCTATCGAGCTGCTCGCCGAGCTTCGAGGTCATCTTCAAGAGCCTCGCCGAGCGGCCGTCGAGGCCGTCGAAGATGGCAGCGGCGATGATGAAGGCCACGGCAAACTGCCAACGTCCGTCGAAAGCGAAGCGCATGCCGGTCATCCCGGCGCAAAGGCCGAGGATGGTGAACATGTTGGGCACGAAATGCAGCACCGGCAGTGGCCGCGTGCCGCGACGTAGCAGGCGGCGTGACGGGGGGGGCAGTGGCGGCAGGCGTTCCATCAGTCGGTGCGTCCCTCGAGCGGGTTTTGCGGACCGGCCAAATCAGCGATCACCGTCTCGCCGGCGACCATCCGCTGTCCGGGCAGCGCCAAGGGTACCACATCCCTGGGCAGGTAGACATCACAGCGGCTGCCGAAGCGGATCAGCCCGATCCGCTCACCGGGTCTCAGCTCGCGGCCGGCGTCGACGAAGCCGACGATGCGGCGTGCCACGAGGCCGGCGATCTGCACGATGCCCACATGGCGGCCGCCGGCTGCCTCGATCTTGAAGCTCTGCCGCTCGTTGACCTCGGACGCCTTGTCGAGCGAGGCGTTCAAGAACCGGCCCTGGTGATAGGCGCGCGTGATCAGCCGGCCGGGAACCGGGGTTCGGTTCACGTGGACGTCGAAGACATTCATGAAGACGCCGACGCAAGGCAAGGGCTCCGCGCCGAGCTCGAGCTCCGGCGGCGGCACCCGCGCCTTGGTCGCGGCGACCACGCCGTCGCAGGGGCTCACCACGAGCGAGCGCCGGGTCGGTGTCACACGAGGCGGGTCGCGAAAGAAATAGGTACACCAGAGGGTTAACAAGAGTCCAGCCCAGAACAAGGGCTGCCAGAGAAAGCCCAGCACCACGGCGACTGCGAAGAAGATTGCGATAAACGGCCAGCCGGCTTGGTGGATGGGGACGAGTATGCTCGTCGGACTGCCATGGTCCGCCATGCGGTTCCTTCCTGGATCGGTCGCCGAGGAGTTAATCGGTTCGCTCAGCTGCTGCCAGCAATGTCGCGGGCGAACACGATGTCGAGCTGTAACAGCCGTGCGAGCTTGCGCTCGAAGTAGCCCGGCAGGACCAGCGCTGGGGTGAAACCAAGCGCCGCCAGACGATCGACCATCACCCGCCACTCCAGCTCGCCGGCATAGACCGGGCGAAGCGACAGCTCGAGCTGGATTGTCGCGATCCGTTCGAGCAGTCCGGCTGCACCGGCCAGCACTTGTGGCTCGTAGCCCTGCACATCAGCTTTCAGATGAAGCCGCCGCCAGCCGGATTCAAGGAGATGGTCGAGGCCGTCGAGCCGGGCACAAGGCACGCTCAGCCGCTCGATCACGACCGAACTCGGCGACACCGCCTGAAGCAGCGGGCCTTGCGGCAGGATCGAGCTCATGTCGCTCTCCGCCGAGCACTCCACGACCACCCGGCCGTCGGTATCGCCGAGAGCCATGACCGGCGCGAGCCGCCAGAGCGGGTCGCCGGCAACCGCCAGGGCGAGCACTCGGCGCGGCTCGGGCAACGGCTCGAACGAGAGGATCGGCCCGGCATAGCCCGCGCTGCGCAGCATGCGGCCGTACTGGCCGGTATTGGCGCCGACGTCGATCACCGCATCGACGCCTTCGTGCGCGAGCACGGCGGCGAGTTGCGCCGCTCCGGTTCGCGGCTTATTGCGTGGCGCCGGTCGCGGCTCGCGGCGGTGGTCGGCACCGTTCATGCCGCGTTCGGTGGCTCGCAATTGCCGCCCAACAGCTTGCGCGCCTCAGCGACCGGCGCAAACACCTCGACTTCCTGGCCGATGCCGCGCAACGGGTATCGACCCAGCCGCTCGGTGACCTCTGGCGCACAGCTGCAATGGCCGACAAAGGTGCCGGAAAGAACCAGCGGCCGGCGCAGCTCCTTGCTCAAGGTGTCGAGCCGCGAGGCGACGTTGACGGCGGGCCCGATGACGGTGAAGTCAAGTCGGCGCTGCGCCCCGATATTGCCCCACATCACGTCGCCGACGTGCAATGCGAGGCCGAACGCCAGCTCGTCCTGGCCGGCAGCACGGCGCTGTCGATTGAGTTCGGCCATGCCGTGCTCGGCCTCCAGGGCGGCCTTGAGTGCGCGCTCGCAGGCTTTGGGCTCGTTCATCGGGAAAATGGCCAGCATCGCGTCACCGATGAACTTCAAGATCTCCCCGCCGGCATCAACGACGGGCGCCGCCATAGTATCGAAATAAGCGTTCAGCGAGGCGATGAGGTCGTCCCGGGGCCAGCGCTCTGAGAGCATCGAGAAGCCGCGCAGATCGCAGTGCCAGATGGCGGCGGAGATCGTCTCGCCACTGCCGCGGCTGATCTCGCCGGCGAGAATTCTTGCACCCGAGCGCTGGCCGACATAGGCCTCGAGGATGTTCTTGGTGATCCGCCGGTTGAGGCGGATTTCCGCCGCCATGGCGAGCATCGGCAGGAGGTCGGCGATGGTCTGCAGCTCGGCGGTCGAGAAGCCACCGGCGCGCCGGGTGGCCCAGGTACAGGCGTGCCGGGTGCCGGAGACGAACTGCATCGGCAACGCCACATAGTCGACGATCCCCTCGGCACGCAGATCATCATAGATGGCGTAGATTGTCGTGCCCTCGGGTGTCGGCAGGTCGAGCCGCGCCCGGATGGCCTCGACCTCGCCTTCGAAGAGGGGCTTCAGAGGGCTCGACAGGTAGTCTGGCCGTTGCCAGACGCCGCGATCTACAGAGGTGAAGACGACCTTCGTCGCCCCTGGATTCCAACGGATCGTCGCCCCGCCGAACTGCGGGTGCAGGGTGCGCAGGTGCAGCGTTGCGCGATCGAGCGGCAGACCGAATGAGCGCAATCGCACGCAAAGCCCGACGAAGAGGTCGTCGAGGTAGGGCTGATCGGTGATGCCGGTCACCAGCCAATCGAGTACCGCACTGCGGCGGGCAGGCCAGTTGCCGTCCGCCCCTGGGCTGATCGCCGAGGTCATCCTGCACCATTCTCGAGTTGGCGCAGCTTGGCCTTGGCCTCACCGAGCTGCTGCGTGGTCTGATGCAGGCGCGAGGCGAGTTCGTGCATGATCTCCACTCCGACCGTGGGGAACTGGGTGACGAGGTTGAAGAAGCCGTCCTTGGAGACGCGCAACGTCACCAGGCGGCTCCTGGCCATCACGGTCGCGGTGCGCGGCACGTCGCAGAGAATCGCGATCTCACCGACGATATCATTCTGGCCCAAAGTCGCCACCCGGATCTCGCCTCGCGGCGTCTTGACCATGACGTCGGCCTCGCCCTCGAGGAGAATATACGCCGCATCGCCGACATCGCCCTCGTGAAACAGCGCCTCGCCGGCGATGAACTCGAGATGCTCGCTGGTGAACGCCAAGAGCTTGAGCTTGGCCGGCTCGATCTTCTTGAACAGCGGAATGTTGCGCAGGACCTCGACGTCCTTCTGCAGTGTCATTTCACGACCTCCCGACGTCGTCGCCCTCCTCGAGCACCCGTTGCAGGGCCCGGCCCGGTCGCGCCAGCTCGTCAAAGCCGCCATGCTCGATCAGTCGGCCTCCCTCGAGGACCAGCACGTGATCGAACCATTGCGCCCAGGCGGGATTCTGCAATGCCCAGAAGACGCCCTTCTCGCTAAAGTAGTCCAGCAGGGCATCGCGGACCAGCACCTGCTCCCGACTGTCAAACGCGGCCAGTGGATTGTCCAGGATGAAGACGTCCGGCCGTTTCAGAATGGCGCGCGCCAGGGCCAGTTTCTGCCGCTGCATCGCGGTCAGCCTGGCACCGCCGCCGCCGGTTGGTGCATCCAGCCCCGCCTCGATGACCCGATCGATCAGGCCGTTCGCTTCGAGCGCCTCGGTAATCAGGGTGGCGATCCGCTCTTCGGCCTGCGCCTGCCCGTAGGCCACCTTGCCGAACAGGATGTTGTCCTGGATCGAGGCGGCGTTGTTATAACGGTCGGGGTCGAAAAAATCGACCGCCCCCTTCAGGCCCGCCGGCAGATCCTGGCGGAACACGCGGCGCGCCGCGAGCAGCTTGCCCTGCAGGTCCTCCTCGACGAGACCGAGCCGATGGCGCGCCGGGACCAGCTTGAACGGCAAGGAAAGCAGTTTTTGCCGGTCGCCCTCGGCCAGGGCCTCGAGCTTACCCGGGTCGGCACGATTGAGCAGGCCGCGGTAGCTCGGCAGCTCCTCGGCGGTGATGAAGCTGAACTGGCGGAAATAGTCGTGGTCGGGCGGCAACTCGGCAAAAATCTCGACCATCGTGGCGGCGAGCTTGTAGCCGACCGCCAACAGCTCATTGGTCAAAGCAGTCTTGTCGAGGACCAGTTTGACGTAATCCTGCTCGGCCAGGTTCTCCAGATCGAAAGTATCGCCCACCGGCGTGCCGAAGAGCAGGTTCTCGGCGATGCTGGCATTGGTGTTGTAGCGCTCGGGATCGAACCGTTCGACCAGCCGGGCGAGGTCCGGATCGGCGTCGAGCCTCGCCTGCATCGCCCGCCGCGCCGCCAAGAGGCCGGCAGTGAGGTCCCGATGCGTGGCGGTGTCGATGCTGCTCCGCAAGCCCATGCGATAGACGTCGGCATCGAAGCGTACGAGGCGCAGCGCATCGATGATCGCCTGACGCCGTTCCGCCTCGTCGGCACCCAGCCCGGCCGAGGCGTAGTCGATCCAGTCGACGTCACTGTCGTAGGGCGAATTGCCGGAGAGCGCATTCTCCTTGAGCCGCTTGGCCCGGTTTTCCGCGGTCTCCGGCACCTCGCCGATTTCGGGCTCGCCGGCCACGCCAGCGGGCTCATCCGAGACCGGTCGGTGCATCAGTCCGTAGAGGAGGTTGTGGCGGATCGTGCCGGTCAGGATGGCAGACGGGTTGCCGACATAGGCAAGGCGCCGACCGGTGAGGGAGTCGGCGAGTTCGTTCAGCGGCTTGTCATTGATCAGCAGGCGCCCGCGGCTGGGGTCGAGGAGGTTGGCGAGAACGAGGCAAAGCTCCTCCTTGCCGCTGCCGGAATGGCCGACGATGGCGACCCGTTGCGGCTGGTCGAGTTCAAAGCTGAGCGCGTCGATGCGGGTGTCGCCGTCCTCGTCGCTGACGGTGAGCCCACGCGCCTGCCAGCTGCCGACGACACCGATCCCCTCGGGCGGCTCGCTGGTCTGCCGCTTGTCCTCGATGACGCCGGGAATGGCGAATTGGGCCACCACTTGGTCGTATTTGATCCTGACATCCATGAACAGCTGGTAGTGGTTGAGCAATTCGCGCCAAGGTGCGGACAGGTCCTTGTGCGCGCCGACCACGGCGACCAGCGCTCCCAGGGTCAAATCGCCCTGGATCACCAGGTAGCCGCCGATCGAGAAGAAAAAGAACGGGCCGAGCTGGGCGATGAAGTTGTTGATGAACTTGATCAGGAACTTGAGCTTGTAGATGTCGAAGCGGATGTCGAACACCCGACCCAGTTCGCGCGAGAAGATCGCCCGCTCGTACTGCGTCGCATCGTTGGCGCGGATGTCGCGCACCCCGCCGGCGGTCTCGCTGATCCGCTCGGCGAGCCGGCGCATCCGTCGCACCCGGCGCTTGCCGAGCGCGTTGACGCGGCGCTGCAGCTTCGGAATGAGGTAGATCTGGACCGGATAGAGGATGATCGCGGCGAGCCCGAGCACCGGGTCCTGGATGAACATGAAGGTGAGGATGGTGAGCAGCGTGCCGCCCTGGAACGCCGGGGCGGCGAGCGCCTCGCCGACATAGCCGCCCAAGGGCTCGACCTCGGCGTTGATCAGCTGGACGAGCTCGCCCTGGCTCAGCCGGCGGAACTGCGGCAGCGGGAAGCGCATGGTCTGGCTGTAGAGCATGTAGCGAAAGCGGCGCAGCATCCGCTCGGCGACCACACCCTTGTAGACATTGATGAAATATTTGAAGGCACCGTTGATCAGCACCAGCACCAGGAAGATGAAGCAGAGCACCATGAGGTAGTCGAGCTGATCGAGCTCGTAGCCGATGATGGTACCGCCATCGGGCTGGCCCAAGGCGTCGTTGATGATCTGCTTGGGCAGGTCGAGCGAGGCATAGAGGAACGGGAACGACAAGACCGTCATCAAAAGGATGACGAGCTGTTGCCGCCAGCTGTAGCGCCTGATGAAGCCGAAGATCGTTGGTTGCATGAAGCCTACGGCTCACCCGCTCGACGCCTGACGCAAGGGATAGTAGTCACGAACGCGCAGACGTGCCAGTAGCACCGATCACAACCCGACCCGGCCTGAAGCACAGCGTTGTTTCGCCACGTTGGACGGACGCTGCGCTTCGGTTAATGATCAGCGAAAAGTCACCCGCCATCCGGGTGCAGGCGTGAAAGGGGGAATGGCTATGGACGGCATTTATCGGCAGATCTACCAGCGCAGCCTGAGCCAGCCTGAGGCCTTCTGGGCCGAGGCGGCCGAGGCCTTGCATTGGGACAAGAAATGGGACCGCGTGCTCGATGACAGCCGAGCACCGTTTTACGCCTGGTTCAAGGGTGGCAAGCTGAACACCTGCTTCAATGCGGTCGACCGGCACGTCGATGCCGGGCGCGGCGGCCAGGTCGCGATCATCCACGACAGCCCGGTGACCGGCAGCCAGCGCCTCATCACCTATGCCGAGCTCAAGGACCTCACCGCCCGCTTCGCTGGCGCCATGGCCCGGCGCGGCGTGCGCCACGGCGACCGGGTGATCGTCTACATGCCGATGGTCCCGGAGGCGCTCGTCGCCATGCTCGCCTGTGCCAGGATCGGCGCAGTGCATTCCGTCGTCTTCGGCGGCTTTGCCGCGCACGAGCTCGCCACCCGCATCGACGACGCCAAGCCGGCGATGATCGTCTCCGCCAGCTGCGGCGTCGAGCCCGGGCGGGTGGTGCCCTACAAGCCGCTTTTGGACCGGGCGATCGAGCAGGCTGCGCACAAGCCCGCCCACTGCATCGTCCTGCAGCGGCCGCAATGCCCGGCCAATCTGACGGCACCGCGAGACGTCGACTGGCAGGCCGCGATGGCCGAGTCCCATCCGGTCGACTGCGTTCCGGTCGAGGCGACCGACCCGCTCTACATCCTCTACACCTCCGGCACCACCGGCCAGCCCAAAGGCGTTGTCCGCGACCATGGCGGGCACGCCACCGCCCTGCTCTGGAGCATGCGGCACATTTACGGTGTCGAGCCTGGTGAGGTCTACTGGGCCGCCTCCGACGTCGGCTGGGTCGTCGGCCACAGCTACATCTGCTACGCGCCGCTGCTCAACGGCAACACGACCATTGTCTACGAGGGCAAGCCCGTCGGCACGCCGGATGCCGGGGCCTTCTGGCGGGTGATCGCCGAGCACCGGGTCGGAGTCATGTTCACCGCCCCCACCGCCTTTCGCGCGATCCGGAAGGAGGACCCGGAAGGTGTGCTCCTCCACCAGCACGACCTCAGCCACTTTCGCGCCCTGTTCCTCGCCGGCGAGCGCTGCGACCCGGACACCCTGGTCTGGGCCGAGGCACAGCTCGGTGTGCCGGTGATCGACCACTGGTGGCAGACCGAGACCGGTTGGGCGATCGCCGCCAATCCGCTCGGCATCGAGAAGCTGCCGGTCAAGCCGGGCTCACCGACCCTGCCGATGCCCGGCTACGACGTGCAGATCCTCGACGAGGAAGGCCAGCAGGTGACCACAGCCGGCACCATCGGCGCCATCGTCGTCAAGTTGCCCTTGCCACCTTCCTGCCTGCCGACCTTGTGGCAGGCCGACGACCGCTACCGGCAGGCCTACCTCACCCGCTACCCCGGCTACTACCTCACCGGCGACGCCGGCTATATCGACGCAGACGGCTACGTCTACATCATGAGCCGCATCGACGACATCATCAACGTTGCCGGCCACCGCCTTTCGACCGGTGGCATGGAGGAGGTCCTGGCCTCCCACCCCGCCGTCGCCGAATGTGCCGTCATCGGCGTCGACGACGCTCTCAAGGGTGAGCTGCCCATGGGCTTCGTCGTGCTGCAGGGCGGGGTCCACAAGCCGGAGGAGGAGATCCGGCAGGAGTTGATCGCCAAGGTCAGGGAGGAGATCGGCCCGGTCGCCGCTTTCAAGCTGGTCACCATCGTCAAGCGTCTGCCCAAGACCCGCTCCGGCAAGATCCTCAGGGGCACGATGAAGAACATCGCCGACGGCAAGCCCTGGAAGATGCCGGCGACCATCGACGACCCCGCCATCCTCGACGAGATCGCCGGCGACCTTCAGCGCTGGGGCTACGCCAAGACCTTTGCCCAGGGATAGGAGAGGGGAGGAATGTGGGGAGGCTGGCTTCCCCACACCCGACCGGCACTCTCAGCCTTGCTCGCACGGATTACTGCCGACGCGGCAATGAGTTGACTTGGCCCCCTTGAAAGGTGGTTGAGCGGAACCGGTCTGGCATGACACGGCCTCTGCCGGAAACAAGAAGACATCGTTATGCGGACCGATCCCGCCCGCCGGCCGAATGAGCGCCACGGCTGCCCTTGAGCGACCGACCGGACCAACGCCGAGTTCACGCGATGTACCGAACGCGGTCGTCTACACGCTGCTGAACCGCGCCGGCTCAGCCATCGGCGGTGATGGTCAGCGGTCTTGCGGTGTCGGCGGCGATGAAGCCCCCTCGCGGCTCTTCGCCGAAGCGTCGGGCATAGGCGCCGGCCGCGGCCGACGGAGCGGTCGCGCTCTGCCCTTGGCTGAATCTGCCTCGGGCCCCGCCACGACCGCGCCCACGACCACTGTCTTGCGGTCGGCAGGCCGCGAAGCCGCCAAATTTGCCGCGCTGGCGCTGCCGACAAGGGTCTTGTCGATGTCGATCCGTAGCCAAGCGGCTCGCGATCGGGTCGAATCACGACCCGGCGGATGTTTTGCAGCGAGCCTCGTCGACCTTCAGGGCAAGCTCGATGCGATTGCCGCGTGAACGCAGCCGGGAGGCGCCGGTAGACGGTCTGATCGCTGCCGAAACGGCCGCAGCCTGCAAGATACTAATGCTCGGAGCTGTTGGCGCGCCCTGCAGGACTCGAACCTGCGACCCTCTGCTTAGAAGGCAGATGCTCTATCCGGCTGAGCTAAGGGCGCTCGCGAGATGGTATAGCAGCGGCCGGACGGTTGGGGAACGGCGAAGCCGCCGGCCGCGCGGCTCGCGGTGTTGCCGGCCGGAAAGCGGGCGGCTAGAGGGGGTGGTCGAGGGCCACGCGTGACGCGGCCGGCTGGTCGAGGCGGGGCGGATGGCGTCGGCGGCGCTCTCATGGCAGGTCTGGGCGGTGCTCGCCGCCGCGTTCGCGGCGCTGACAGCGCTCCTCGCGAAGCTCGGCGTCGAGAACGTCCCGCCCGATCGCGCCACCTTCGTGCGTACCCTGGTGGTCGTGGCGGGCCTAGCGGTCATCGTCGTCGCCACCGGCCAGTGGCAGGCGGCGTCCGGCATCTCGCGCCGCAGCTACGTCTTCCTGGCCCTCTCCGGGCTCGCAACCGGAGCCTCCTGGCTCTGCTACTTCCGGGCGCTGCAGCTCGGCGACGTGGCCAGGGTGGCGCCCATCGACAAGCTCAGCGTGGTCCCCGTGGCTGTCCTCGGCGCCCTGCTGCTCGGCGAGCAGCTTTCGTGGCTCAACTGGCTGGACGTGGCGATGGTGGCGGTCGGTGCCATCCTGGTCGCCCACGGCGGCTAGCTACAGCCGGAGCCCGGCTCAGTTGCGGCGGATGAAATTCTCGGCGTAGGCCTTGGGACGGACCACCCTTGCCCGGGGCTCGAAGAGTTGAAACTCGAGGCCCTCGCGGCGGCAATAAGCGATCGCCGCCTCTCGCGATGGAAAGCGCAACTGAACCTGCTGGGCAGTGTCGTCGGAGCCGACCCAGCCGATCAATCGATCCGCCTCCGTCCTCGAACGCGGCTCGAACTCGACGATCCATTCCCGGGTCTTGCGCCGGCCGGACTGCACCGCGGTCTTGGCCGGCTGAAAGATGCGTGCCTGCATGAACGTCGATCCCCCTCCAAGCGCTCGACAACAAGTGTGCTAGGCGCCTGCGCTCGCCCTCGCAAGCCAGCGCGCTTTCAGTGCGGCACCGTGCACCTGCAGCCAGCGCAGCGCGAAAATGGCATTGGCGGCGACGATCCGGCCGTCCTCAAGCCAGTCGAGGGCGGTCTTGAGATCGACGATGTGGCTCTTGATGTCCTCGGTTTCGGACGGTAGCCCGTGCACGCCGCCGGCCTTGGAAATGTCGACCTCGGCAATGAACACGGTGGTGCGCTCGGTGACCGCACCCGGTGAGGCAATGTAGACACCCGCTTGCGCCAGCCGCCCGGCCTCGAGACCGGCCTCCTCGACGATCTCGCGCCGCGCCGTCATTTCGGCTGTCTCGTCCGGCTCCATCAGCCCGGCCACCGCCTCGAGCAGCCAGGGACCTTCGGCGTGCCCCAGCGTGCCCGAACGGAACTGCTCGATCAGGACGATCCGGTCGACACGCGGATCGTAGGGCAGGATCGCAGCCGCATTGGGGATGTGCAGGACCTCGCGGGTCACCACCTCGCTCATCGTCCCGTCGAAGCGGCGGTGCTGCAGATGCAGGACTTCGAGGTCGAAAAAGCCGGCATAGACCAGCCGCCTTTCGATCAGGCGCACATCCGGGTCTTCGGCGGCAAGGTCTGCCGCCAGGCGCGCCGCGTGACGCTCGCTCAAGCGAAGGCCTTGAAGGTGATCAGGGTGAAGGTGTCCTTCACGCCCGGCAGGGTCTGCACCGCATGATTGACGAAGCGGCCGATATCAACCGCCGCATCCAGGTGGAACTTCATGATCAAGTCGTACTGTCCCGAGACCGAATAGACCTCGGAAACCTCCTGGATCGTTTGTACCGCGGCATCCGCGACCTCGTACGAGCGGCCGAGTTCGCACTTGACCATGACGAATATCGTCTGCACCGCCGCTTCCCCTTAAGCAACCCGATAGACTACCGGCACGGCTCAGACGCTGGCTTTGATCGGCACCGGGCGGAGCAGGAAGGCCGGCACATGATCGCCAAGACCAACCACGGGTTCGCGCTCGCCCTGCTCGCGGCCTCGTGGACCCTGCCCGTCGGTGCCGCGAACACGAGCGCGCTCGGTCGCTGCGCGGCGAGGCCCCTCCCTGGACGCGGCGGCGGCTTCGCCAGCAGCGTCGGTATGTTCAGCGCTCTCGCGGGCGAAAGTTGCCGCCTCTTCGACCGGCGCCACTGCTTTGGTGCGCACCTTGCGCCGGCGGCGCTTCGGCTGATCTTCTGCTTCGTTTGTGGTTTCGACCGATGTCGCCTGCGTGACCGCTGCCGGTTCACTGGTCATCAGATCGGCTGCCGTTGCTTCTTGCCGGTCCGGCTTGGCGCGGCGGCGACGCCTCGCTGGTCCGCTGGCACGCTCGGCCGCACTGTCGTCGTCAGCAGCGCCGACCGCATCGGGCGGCGTCGCGGCAGCGGGACCGGCGTGAGACGTCCGGGTTGGCCGGATCAGCTCGCCGGAGATACCCTCTATCGGCTGCCGATTCAGCTTTTGGCCCAGCAGTTTCTCGATTGCCGCGAGATACTTGGCGTCATCACTGTCGGCCATGGTATAGGCACGGCCCTCCTTGCCGGCGCGGCCGGTGCGACCGATCCGGTGAACGTAGTCATCGGGGTGGTAGGGCACGTCGAGATTGATCACCGCGGGCAAATCGATAATGTCCAGCCCCCGCGCGGCAACGTCGGTGGCGACCAGAAAATCGACCTTGCCCGCCTTGAATGCGTCGAGCGTCGCCTGGCGCTGACTCTGGTCGAGGTCGCCATGAATATCCTGGGCGTTCCGGCCCTGGCGCTGCAGGAACTTGTTGACCATCGAAACGTCGCGCTTGCGATTGCAGAAGATGATCGCGCTTGGGATCCGCTCGATGTCGATTAGGCGGTCGACGGCGACCCGGCGTTCGATCGCGCTGATCGGCACGACCACGTCAACCACCTTCTCGGCGCGCGTCGATGGCCGCGCGACCTCGATCTCTACCGGATCCTTCAGGAACTTTTCGGCGAGCCGGCGCACCTCCTTCGGCATGGTGGCAGAGAACAGCAGGGTTTGACCGCGCCGCGTCATCAGCTGGAAAATTCGCTCGACATCTGGGATGAAACCCATGTCGAGCATCCGGTCGGCCTCGTCGATGACGAACAGCTCGACACTGGTCATCAAAATTTTGCCGCGGTCGAACCAGTCGAGCAATCGCCCGGGCGTGGCGATCAGGACATCGACGCCCTTTTCGAGCAGTTTCTCCTGATCCCCCATACCGACCCCACCGATGAGCAAGGCCATGGTGAGGTTCAGATGCTTGCCGTAAGTCTCGAAGCTGTCGGCGATCTGCGTCGCCAGTTCGCGCGTCGGGCTAAGAATGAGCGAGCGCGGCATCCGCGCCCGCGCCCGGCCGGCGGCGAGCCGGTGCAACATCGGCAGAGTGAAGCCGGCCGTCTTTCCGGTGCCCGTTTGGGCGATGCCCACGACGTCGCGCCCCTGGAGGACAACGGGAATGGCGCGGGCCTGAATCGGAGTCGGATGCACATAGCCGGAGTCGGCGATGGCACGCTGGATTTCCTCGCGCAAGCCCAGGTCAGCGAAGGTGATGGTCGCTATTTCGTCGGTCAAACAAAGATCCTGTCGGTCATGGTCGATAACTCGGCTGGATGTATGGATAAACACTGTCATGTCAATGACGGGAGGAACTCGGGCGGCGGGTTGCCGGCCGAAAAACGACAAACGGTCCAAACGGTGGCAGCAATTAGACGGTTCGGCTATTGCCTTGTCATCGAAAGCCGAGCGGCGCCGCGACGCCGCCGGGCGGCAGTCGCCGGCGTGGTGCAGATGGAGCGAGGTTCTGGATGTTGACCGCTCGTGGCTCACTCTTGCTGGTTGTCGATGTCCAGGTGGGGCTCGCCCGGGCGGTGGCCGCCGGTCCATTGCGCATCCAGCGAACCAAGCTGCTGCTCGAGGCAGCCGACCGGCTGGCGGTTCCGGTGATCGTCTCCGAGCAATATCCCGAGGGCCTGGGACATACCGATACGCGGCTCGCTCAATGGCTCGATCGGAGCCAAGTGCTGAGCAAGCGGGCATTCTCTTGCTGGCGCGAGCCGGTGTTGCGCGAGGCGATCGAGGCAGCCGGGCGACGCCAGGTCGTTATCGCCGGCATGGAGGCCCACGTTTGTGTGCTGCAGACCGCCAGCGATCTCCATGCCGCGGGCTTTGCAACCTGCATCGTCGCCGATGCCGCCGGCTCGCGGCGCGAAGAGGATCGCACCCTGGCGTTCGATCGCCTGCGCCAGCACGGCATCGGGATCGTGACGAGTGAAATGGTCCTCTTCGAATGGCTCGAACGCGCCGAGGGTGACGCATTCAAGGCGCTGATACCGCAGATCAAAGCTGCAGGCGAAGCGCCCGATTAACCCGCTACCGCGCGACCGGCGTGTCCGGCTTGCTGCCCCACTCGGTCCACGAGCCGTCATAGACTGCCACGTCCAGTCGTCCGAGCCGGGCAAGCGCGAGGCTGGCGATCGCCGCCGAGACGCCCGAGCCACAGCTGGTGGTGATCGGTTTCTCCAGATCGACGCCGGCGGCGGCGAAAAGCGCGGTTAACGCCAGTGCATCCTTCAACGTACCGTCGGCCGCAAGCAGATCACTCGCGGGCAGATTGACCGAGCCCGGGATGTGGCCGGATTTGAGCCCGGGCCTCGGCTCGGCGACGCTGCCGGAGAAGCGACCCGCCGAGCGGGTGTCGACAACCTGTTCGCGGCGGCTGGTCAGGTTGGCGCGCATCTGCTCGAGATCGCGCAGCAGGAAGCTGTTGGCGCGCGGCGTAAAGTGCCGCTCGGTCGGGCGCGGTCCGACGTCATCGGTCGGCCGCCGCTCCGCCAGCCACTTCGCGAGACCACCGTCGAGCACGGCGATATCCTCGTGACCCATTGCACGGAACATCCACCAGACCCGGGCCGAGGCGGAGAAGGCGTTGTTGTCGTAGGCGATGATCCGCAAGCCGTCGCCAAGTCCGAGCTTTCTGACCCGAGCGGAGAACTTGATGGTGGACGGCAGCATGTGCGGCAGTGGGCTGGCGCTGTCGGCGACGTCGTCGATGTCGAAGAACACCGCGCGCGGGATGTGCCGCGCCTCGTACTCGCCTCTGGCGTCACGGCCGTCGTCCGGCATGAACCAGCTGCAATCGACGATGCGGATATCCGGTGCATCGAGGTGCTGGCCGAGCCATTCGGTCGAGACGAGCGGATCCAACATGCGGGTCTCCCAACTGCTCCAGTGTCAGGCTTTCTTAGCCCATCCAGGGCGGGACGGGCAGCTGCTTCTCGCGCAGAAAGGCCGGATTGAAGAGGCGGGACTGATAGCGACTGCCGGGGTCGCACAGAATGGTGACGATGGTGTGTCCGGGCCCGAGTTCCTTGGCCAGTCTGACGGCCGCGGCCACGTTGATGCCCGACGAGCCGCCGAGCACCAGCCCCTCGCGCTGGATCAGGTCGTAGACCACCAGTAGCGCTTCGGCATCGGGGATCTGATAGGCATCGTCGATGGGGGCACCCTGGAGGTTGGCGGTGATCCGCCCCTGGCCGATCCCTTCGGTGATCGAGCTGCCCTCGGCCTTGAGCTCCCCATGCTTATAGTAGTGGTAGAGGGCGGCCCCCATCGGATCGGCGAGTTGGATGCGCACCTCGGCTTTCTGCTCCTTCAGGTACTTGCCGACACCGCCGATCGTGCCGCCGGTCCCCGCGGCGCAGGTGAAGGCGTCTATGGTGCCGGCGGTCTGCCGCCAGATTTCCGGGCCGAGTTGGTGGTAGTGGCCGTCGCGATTCGCCACGTTGTCGAACTGGTTGGCCCAGATGGCACCCTTCGGCTCCTTTTCCGCCAACTCCGCGGCAAGGCGGCCGGAATACTTCACGTAGTTGTTGGGGTCCCGGTAGGGTACGGCCGGGACCTGGACCAGTTCGACCCCCTGGGCCAGGAGCATGTCCTTTTTCTCCTGGCTCTGGGTTTCCGGGATGACGATCACCGTGCGGTAGCCCTTGGCGTTGCCGACAACGGCGAGGCCAATGCCGGTATTGCCCGCCGTGCCCTCGACGATGACGCCGCCCGGTTGCAGCAGGCCCCTGGCTTCGGCATCCTCGACGATGGCGAGCGCGGCCCGGTCCTTGATGCTGCCGCCCGGGTTCATGAACTCGCACTTGCCGAGGATCTCGCAGCCCGTCTCGTCCGAGAGATGGTTCAGCCGGACGAGCGGTGTGTTACCGATGAGGGCAAGCGTGCCGCGCCTGATATCCATTGATCTCTCGATGAAGCGGAGGTTTAACTGACAGCACATGTAGAGAGCGGTTGTCGCGACGGCAAGGACATGGCGGCGCGGATCGCGGCCCTGCTCGAGCCACCCGTCGAGCGGATCGAGACGCACGCCGCGATCATCCTCCTGAGCGGCGAGCGGGCCTTCAAGCTCAAGAAGCCCGTTTCGTTCAGCTTTCTCGATTTCACCACCATCGATGCCAGGCACCGGGCACTCGAAGCCGAGCTTCGGCTGAACCGGCGAACGGCGCCCGAGCTCTACGAGGCGGTCATCCCGGTGACCGAGCAGGATGGCGGCAAGCTGGTGCTCGACGGGGCCGGCGCGCCGGTCGAATGGCTGCTCGTCATGCGCCGCTTTCCGGCAGAGTGCAGGCTCGATCAGGTGGCCGAGCGCGGCGCTCTTGATGATGCCCTGGTCGAGGCGCTGGCTGCCGGCATCGTCGCCTTCCACGCGTCGCTGGAGCCGCTGCCCGAGGCCGGCGGGGCGGCGGCAATGCGCGAGGTGATCGACGGCAATGCCGAGGACCTCCGCCAGTCGGTGCCGAAGGTCTTCGAGCCTGTGGCGGTCGAGCAACTGCTCGCCGCCACCGCACGGACATTCGAGCAGCAGGCAAGCCGCCTGGAAGAGCGCCGGCGCGCCGGCTTCGTCCGCCACTGCCACGGTGACCTGCATCTCGCCAACATCGTGCTTCTCGACGGCCGGCCGGTGCTCTTCGACTGCATCGAGTTCAACGCCGACTTCGCCCGGATCGACCTGCTCTACGATCTGGCTTTTCTCGTCATGGACATGGTCGAGCGCGGCTTTGCCGTGGCCGCCCGAACACTGTTGCAGGCCTACACCGACCGCACCGAGGACGATTCGGGCTTGGCCCTCTTGCCGCTCTTCCTCTCGATCCGGGCAGCGATCCGCGCCAAGGTCGAGGCGTTCGCCGGACATGCCGAACCGGCGCGGACCTATCTGCAGCTGGCCGGTCGTGCACTGGCGCCAGCATCGCCTCGGTTGCTCGCGATCGGCGGTCGTTCGGGTACCGGCAAGTCGAGCGTTGCCGGCCGCATCGCGCCGCAACTCGGCGCCCTCCCAGGGGCGATGGTGTTGCGCTCGGATGTGATCCGCAAGCGGCTCTTCGGCCGGGAGCCCACCGACCGCCTGCCGACCGAGGCCTATCGCGAGGCGGTCTCTGCCGAGGTGTTCGAGCGCCTGGCGAGGCGCGCCGAGATACTGCTCGCCGCCGGCCGCACCGTGGTCGCGGACGGAGTCTTCGGTAATCCGGCAAAACGGCAGCGGATCGCCGCGGCGGCGTCGCGGGCGGGTGTGCCGTTTACCGGCATCTGGCTGGAGGCGCCGGAGGCCGTCCTCGAGACGCGCGTCGGGGCACGGACCGGCGACGCTTCGGACGCTGATGTCGCGGTCGTGCGGGCTCAGGCGGCGATGCCGACCGGCGTCATCGACTGGGCCCGGGTGTCGGCGGCGGGCGAGCTCGACCAGGTCGTCGACCGAGTCCGTGATCGCCTCGAGCAACAGGCTACGGGTTGACGATCGCTGCTGCGAGCCAACGTATCGCGACGACGGCCGGGCGCCCAAGCGACCGTCGATCTCGAACCAGCAAGGTAAAGTCATGGCCCCGAAGCTGACGCCAGATGAAGCCCGCCAGGGTGAGAAGACCAGACACATGCGCTATGTGCTCGGCATTTCGCTCGGTGCTGCGGTCACCGTCCTGCTGATCCTGCTGTTGATTTGGACATGATCGGTTGACGCGGAGCACTGACTGCAATGTGCGGGCGCTTCGCTCTTTTTCTTGAGGCTGGCGCCTTTCTCGACGTTTTCGGCTGCCCGCCGCCCGACGATCTCGGGGCACGCTACAACGTCGTCCCCGACAGCATGATCGTTGCGGTTGTGCAGGGAGTTGAAGGGCGGCAGGCCCTGCGTCTGCGCTGGGGATTGCTGCCGCCCTGGGCAAGCGGGCCGAACGATCGAGGCCGGCAGATCAACGCCCGCTCGGAGAGCGTTTTCGAGAAGCCGATGTTCAAGTCGGCAGCGCAGCGTCACCGCTGCCTGATCCCGGCCTCCGGCTTCTACGAGTGGCAGAAGGCCGGCAAGCAGCGCCAGCCGTTCTTCATCCATCGGCCGGACGACGATCCTGTCGCCATGGCCGGGATCTGGCGCCACAGCCATTTCGGCGAGACCACGGTCAGCAGTTGCGCCATTCTGACGATGGCCGCGTACCCCTCGATCGCCGGTATCCACCACCGCATGCCGATCATGCTCGAGCCTGCGGCCTGGGATGCTTGGCTCGATGCAAGCGTCACTGATATCAAGCTGTTGCAGGCAGCCCTTCGACCGCTGCCGGAGCCGGCAATTGTTGCCAGCGCGGTAAGTCGTGCCGTCAACAATCCGGCCAACGACCGGCCTGATCTGGTGGCTCCGTCCGGCGCTCCGCCGCTGCCGGCCCAGGGGTCGTTGTTCTAACCGGCGCGCGCCGGAGGCTCAGACCGGGTCCGCCAACTCCATCGCGGGCAGGTCCAGGCCGCGTTTGCGCGCCAGCATCAACCCGTCACCGATCGGCAAGAGCACCGGGGTCACCCGGCGATCGCTGTGGATCGTGCGGGTAAGGCCACGCAGCGTCTCGGTCTGCCGCGACTGGTCGCTTGGATCGGCAACGGCACCATGCCAAAGCATGTTGTCGAGCGCTACGAGCCCGCCCGGCTTCACCAGATCCAGAGCAGCCTCATAATAATCCGGGTAGCGCTTCTTCTCGGCGTCGATGTACACGAGGTCGAAGCTTCGGGCGGCGCCCTCGCGAAACAGCGCCTCGATGGTCACCATCGCCGGTCCGAGCCGCAGCTGAATTCGGTCGGCCAGACCAGCCTTGGCCCAGTAGCGGCGGCCGATGTCGGTCGTGTCCGCATTGATGTCGAGGGTGACGATGCGGCCGTGCTCGGGCAGGGCTGCGGCCATGGCGAGCGTGCCGTAGCCGGTGAAGCAGCCGATCTCGAGCACCTGCGCCGCACCACTCAGCTGGATGAGCAGAGCCAGGAGCTGCACCTGCACCGTCGCGCTGCGCATGCCGCCGTCAGGCAGCGCGTCCGTTGCGGCGCGGAGTTCAGCGAGTACCGGGTGCTCACGCCCGCCAAAGGCAGCGAGATAGGCCTCGAGTGCCGGATCGAGCGCGAGGTTGCGCGGGCTCATCGGCGGCCGGCCGCCAACTCAGGCAGCCTGGCCGGCAGCGAGTGCGGTGGCGGCGGCCAGCACCTCGTCGACATGCCCAGGCACCTTGACCTTGCGCCAGACCCTGGCGATCCGCCCGTCGGCGTCGACCAGGAAGGTCGAGCGGTCGATTCCCATGTATTTCTTGCCGTACATGCTCTTCTCGACCCAAGCGCCCAGGGCCTCGACCAGCTCACCGGCCTCGTCGGCGGCGAGCACCAGATCGAGATCGTACTTCTTCTTGAACTTGTCGTGGCTGGCGACGCCATCTTTCGACAGTCCGATGACCTCGACGCCGACCGCGGCGAATTCGGCCTTTTTGGCGCTGAAGCCTTGCGCCTCCTTGGTGCAGCCCGAGGTGTCGTCTTTCGGATAGAGATAGAGGACGTAGGCTTTGCCACGCAACCCGTCGCTCGACACCGTGCCGCCGCCGTCGGTCGGCAGGGTGAAGGCCGGCATCACGTCGCCTGGCTCGAGCTCGCTCATCGGGTTTCCTTTCGCGCGATTTCGTTGGCTGCCGGTGACCTGTCGTCCAGTGCCGGGCAGAGCTCGTCGAAATACTGGGCGACCAGGGTCTCGCTTTCAACGAGCAGTTCCTCGATCGCCGCGAAATGAGCAACCGGCACGCCGAGGCCGAGTTGGCGGTTGGCGGCTCTGACCAGCGCTTCCTTCAATCCTTCCGGCGCCGTGGCGGGATCGAAGCGTCGTCCTTCCATCGACAGCCGCAGCACGGCCTGCAGCGCGTGGAACAGATCGAGCGCCTGGCGCAGGCGCCGGCCGCGGCCCTCCTCCAGCAGCCCAGCACCGATCGCTCGGTCGAGCACCTGCCGGGTGTCGGGGGTCCTGAGTTCAGCCAGTGCCGGTCCATGGCGCAACACCAAGTACTGCATCGCGAACTCGAGCTCCACCAGCCCGCCCCGGCAATGCTTGAGCGCCCAGTGATTTTCGCTGCCGTGCTCCTTGAAGATGCGAAAGCGCATTGCCCGAACGTCGGCCCGAAGAGTCTTCGGATCGGTCGGCCGGCTGAGTGCCTCATCGATGGCGGCGGCCACCGCGGCGGCCAGATGCCGGTCCCCGGCGACCACCCTGGCGCGGGTCAGGGACTGTCGCTCCCAGACCTGCGCCGTCACCTCGTGGTACTTCTTGAAGCTCGCGAGACTGGTCGCTACCGGTCCGACATTGCCCGACGGCCGCAGTCGCGTGTCGATTTCGTAGAGCCGCCCCTCGGCGGTCTGCGCGCTGATCGCACTAATCAGCCGTTGACCGAGCCTGGCATAGTAGGTGGTGGCATTCAGCGGCTTGCCGCCGTCGGACTGCGCGTCGTCGGGCGCATCGTAGACGAAGACCAGATCGAGATCGGAGCCGAGGCTGAGCTCGCGCGAGCCGAGCTTGCCCATGCCGATGACGCAGAAGCTGCCGTTCGGCACCCGTCCGTGCTGATCCTCGAGCCAGCCTTGCGCCTCGGGGAGGAGGGTGCGGATCACGAGCTCGGCGATCCCGCTCAACGCTCGGCTGGCGCTGGTCGCGTCGGCAAAGCCGAGCAGCACGTGCAGGCCGGCCTGGAACTGCCGACCCTGGGCCCAGCGGCGGCAGAGATCGAGCAGCGCCTCGAGATGGCGGGCGTCACGCCTGAGCCGCAGCAGCTCGGCCTCGAGCGCCTCGCCATCCGGCAGCGGCTCGAAGAAATCCGGGGCGAGCATCGCATCGAACAGGGCGACGTTGCGGGCGAGCACCTGGGCGAGCCGCGGGGCCGCCCCCATGAGATCGCCGAGCAAGGCCAAGAGATTGGGGTTGGCGCGGATCAGCGAGAAGAACTGCACGCCGGCCGGCAGGCCCGAGAGAAAGGCGTCGAACAGGCGAAACGCCTCGTCGACATCGGCTTGCCGCTCGAGGGCCTTCAAGATGCCGGGCGTCAGCTCGGTCAACAGCTCGCGCGCCCGGGTGCTGCGGGTGGCGCGGATATGGCCATGGTGCCACTGGCGGATCCGTGCCGCGACTGCGGTGGGCTCGCGAAAGCCCATCCCGCGCAGCGTCTCGAGCGTGCCCGGATCGTCCTCGGTGCCGGTGAAGACCAGCTGCTTGCCGGCGCCCAGGTCGGGCTCGGCCTCGAACAGTTGCGCGTACTGCCGCTCGACCCGCTGCAGGGTGAGGGTCAAGGCCTCGCCGAGTGCTGCGACATCGGCAAAGCCGGCGAAACGTGCGAACTGTGCCAGCTCCTGGTCACGGCTCGGCAAGGTCTGGGTCTGCTTGTCGGCGACCATCTGCAGCCGGTGCTCGAGGCTGCGCAAGAAGCGATAGGCGCTCGCGAGCTCGGCCGCTGCCTCGGCATCGACCCAGCGTCCGTCGACCAGATCATGCAGCGCCACCAGGGTGCGCGGGTCGCGCAGTTCGGGGTGGCGACCGCCGAGAATCAGCTGTTGGGTCTGGACGAAAAACTCGATCTCGCGGATGCCACCGCGGCCGACCTTGAGATCGTGGCCGCGAAAGCCGATCGACCCAAAGCCGCGATGCGCATTGATCTGCCGCTTGATCGAATGGATGTCGCGGATGGCGGCATAGTCGAGGTGGCGGCGCCACACGAACGGGCCGAGCCGTCGCAGGAAGGCATCGCCGGCGGCCTTGTCGCCGGCGATAACCCGCGCCTTGATGAAGGCGGCGCGCTCCCAGTTCTGGCCGTGCCGCTCGTAGTAGAGCTCGGCGGCGTCCACCGAAAGGGCGAGCGGATGACCCGGCGGATGGGGGCGAAGGCGAAGGTCGGTGCGAAAGACGTAGCCCTCGCGGCTCTTGTTCTCCAGCCCGTAGACGATCGCCCGGGCGGCGCGCACGGCGAGCGCCATCGGCGTTTCGCGACCGCGGTAGGTGATCCTTTCGGGGTCGAAAAAGACGATGAGGTCGATATCGCTCGAATAGTTGAGTTCCTTGGCGCCGAGCTTGCCCATGCCGATGACGAAAATGCCGCACTCGGCCGTCGGCCGGTCCGGCTCGGCGAGCTCGACCTCACCACGCCTCGCCGCTTCGGCAAGAAACGTCGCGAGCACCGCCTCGGTTGCCCGGTCGGCGAGCCGCGTCAGGCTCGCTGTCACCTGGTCGAGATCGAAAGCACCCTCGAGATCGGCGAGGCCGACGACCGTGGCGATCCGCCGCTTGGCTCGGCGGAGCCCGGGCAGCATCCGATTGCGATCCAGCGGCAAGCTGTCGATCGCACCGATCTCGGCATCGACCAGCTGGGCCGCGCCGTTCGCCCGATAGTCGAGGAGCACCACCGGGTCGTTGATCAGGCCATCGGCGAGATGCGGGCTCAGCGGAAAAATGCCGGCGAGCAGCGCCTGATCGTCGGCGTCGTCGAGCCGCGCCTCCAGCGCCTTGCCGATCTGCGGATCGGGATGTCGCCCGGCCGCTTGCAACCACCGCGCCCGCCATGGCTCGTCCGGGCTCGGCAGCGGCAGTGGAGGAGCGACGTTGGGCTCGGGCTGGTTCAACAGGGCGGCTCCCGATCGACAGGTGGCGGCGATCCAGCGCGCCGGCCGGAACCCGGAAGGTTCCCGTTCGACGGCGCCTGGTCAAGCGCCGATCACGCGGCCGCCGTCACTGCGGCGGTTTCGCTCAGACGGCCTTGACCAGGACGTGGCGCTTTTTGCCGACGGAAAGTTTGAGGGTGTCGCGGGTCAGCGCCGTCGCGTCGACGACGAGCTGCTCGTCCTCGACCGGTTGGTCGTTGAGCCGTGCCCCGCCGCCGCGGATCAGCCGTCGCACTTCGGCATTCGAGGTTGCGAGCCCGGCCAGCCGGAAGAGCTCGAGGATCGACACACCGGCCGCCAGCCTCGCCGGCTCGAGCGCCACGGTGGGCAATCCCGCAGCCGCGCCATCGCCCTCGAACTGGGCGCGCGCCGCGGCTGCCGCCTGCTCAGCCGCCCGCCGGCCATGCGCCAGGGTGGTCGCTTCGAGCGCCAGCGCCTTCTTCGCCTCGTTGATCTCGGCCCCGGCGAGGGCTTCGAGCCGGGCGATCTCGGCCAACGGCAGCTCGGTGAACAAGCGAAGAAAGCGCCCGACATCGGCGTCCTCGGTGTTGCGCCAGTACTGCCAGTAGTCGAAGGCCGAGAGCCGCTCGCCGCTCAGCCAGACCGCGCCCGCTGCGGTCTTGCCCATCTTCGCACCGGCGGCGGTGGTGATCAGCGGCGTGGTCAGGCCGAAAAGCTGGTTGCCGTCGATGCGCCGGCCCAGCTCGACCCCATTGACGATGTTACCCCACTGGTCCGAGCCGCCCATCTGCAGCCGGCAATCGAAGCGCCGGGCAAGCTGGAGAAAGTCGTAGGCTTGCATGACCATGTAGTTGAATTCGAGCAGGGTCAGCGGCTGCTCCCGCTCCAGCCGCTGCTTGACGCTGTCGAAGGTCAGCATGCGGTTGATGGTGAAATGCGTGCCGAAATCCCGAAGGAAGGGAATGTAGCGCAACTCGTCCAGCCAGGCCGCGTTGTCGACCAGGCGCGCCCCGCCGTCGCGAAAATCGAGGAATGCCTCGAGATTGGCCTGGATGCCGTCCTTGTTCGTGTCGATCGCCGCGTCGTCCAGGAGCGGCCGGCTGGTGTCCCGGAAGGAAGGGTCGCCCACCTTCGTGGTGCCGCCGCCGACGAGGGCAATCGGCCGGTGGCCCGTGCGCTGCACGATGCGCAGCATCATGATGCTGACGAGGCTGCCGACATGCAGGCTGGCAGCGGTGCAGTCGTAGCCGACATAGGCGGTCACTGGTCCACTGAGTGCCACTGCGTCCAATGCCTCGCCGTCGGTGCATTGGTGAATGTAGCCACGCTCATCGAGCGTGCGCATGAGGTCGGAGCGAAAGCGGCTCATCACAGTCCATCGGGCGAGGTTGGCCGGGCACCGAACACGCGTCGGCTCGGCCGGTGCCGCCGGTCTAAAGGGTTCAGCGCGCCAGGGCCATGGGCTCGGCGGACGGCTTCAAGCGCTTGTCGAGATAGGCCTCGCAGATGGCCTCGAACTCGTCCTGCTCGTCACTGAACACGTGGTCCGCGCCGTCGAGCTGGTGGAAGTCGATGGTGATGCCGCGCTGCTGGCTGAGCTTGGTCACCAGCTTCTCAACCGAATCGGGCGGTGTCACCATGTCGCGCTCACCGTGGATGATCAGGCCCGAGGAGGGGCAGGGGGCGAGGAAGCTGAAGTCGTACATGTTGGCCGGCAGGCCGGCGCAGATGAAGCCCTGGATTTCGGGGCGGCGCATCAGGAGCTGCATCGCGATCCACGCACCGAACGAGAAGCCGCCGCACCAAGCGATCGGACTGTTGGCGTTGTGGCTCTGCATCCAGTCGAGCGCTGCCGCGGCATCCCTGAGCTCTCCCTGGCCGTGGTCGAATGCGCCCTGGCTGCGGCCGACACCGCGGAAGTTGAAGCGCAGGGTCGAGAAGCCGCGCCGCGCGAACATGTGAAACATCAGATGCACGAGACGATTGTTCATCGTCCCGCCGTATTGCGGGTGCGGGTGCAGGATGATGGCGAGCGGCGGGTTGGGCCCCTCGCCGTGCACATAGCGGCCTTCAAGTCGGCCATCCGACCCATTGAAGATGACTTCGGGCATTCCTCTTCCACTCCTTGGCCGCACCGACCCTGGGCGTCACGTCGCACCGGTGCGACCCACGGCACGCCCCGCGCCGTTCACGACCATGCCGACCCGTAGGACGCAGCCGGTAGGCGGCCGCACGCTGTCCCTTGATTGACCCGCCCAGGTGCCAACCTATACCCACGAGCGTAGGTCGAGCGTCGACCACACGTGTTCGTACCATATCTGCGTGGCCTGAGGCGGCGGAGTGCGGTTGGTCTCGGGCAGAATGAGGGCTATACCGTATGGGAGCGCCGATGTTCAAGCGAATCCGTGACGACATCGAGGCTGTCTTCGCCCGCGACCCGGCAGCCCGCTCGCGGATCGAGGTGTTGCTTTGCTATCCGGGCCTGCATGCCTTGCTCATGCATAGGCTGGCCCACCCACTTTGGGTCCGTGGCTGGCGGCTTCTTGCCCGCTGGCTGTCGCAGGTGAGCCGCTTTGCCACCGGCATCGAGATTCACCCTGGAGCGGTGATCGGCGAGCGCTTTTTCATCGACCACGGCATGGGGGTGGTGATCGGCGAGACCGCGGAGATCGGCGACGACGTGACGCTATATCAGGGTGTGACCCTGGGTGGCGTGAGCAGTGACGCCGGCAAGCGTCACCCGACCCTGGAGAACGGCGTAGTGGTCGGCGCCGGGGCTGCCGTGCTCGGACCGTTCACCGTTGGCCGTGGCGCCCGGATCGGCTCGAACGCCGTCGTTCTCCATGGCGTGCCGGCCGATACCACCGTGGTCGGCGTCCCGGCGCATGCGGCGGTCCGCAAGCCGGTGCCGGTCGACTGGCGCTGCTTTCCCGCCTACGGCAACGAGCCGGGTGCCGAGGATGACCCGATGCATACGGCGATCGAGCGGCTGTGCAGACGGGTCGACGAGCTCGAGAACGAGGTGTCGCGGCTGCGCCATCGCCCGGATCCCAGCTCGGACGACGCGAACAAGGCGCGCCGACTGGTGGCCAATCTGCAGCGCTGACCGAGCCTGGTCGGATGCGCTCAGCACCGCGCGCTTATCTGGACCACGCGGCCACATCGCCGGTGCGCCCGGAGGTACGGGTCGCTGTCGTTGCCAGCCTCGATCTCGCCGGTAACCCGTCCTCAATCCATACCGAGGGGCGCCAGGCTCGGGCACTGGTCGAGCGCGCCCGGGCCACCGTAGGCCGCGCGCTCGGTGCCGAACGGAACGGCGCGATTGTTTTCACCAGCGGTGCGACCGAGGCCAACGCCAGCGTCCTCCGGGGCGCTGGCGTGACGCTCGCCTCAGCCGTCGAGCACCCGTCGGTCCTGGCCCAGCCCGCCATCGAGACACTGCCCGTCGATCGGCATGGTCGGCTCGACCTTTCGGCTCTCGAAGCGCGCCTCGCGCGCGGCGACGTCGGACGGCTGGCCGTCATGCTCGCCAACAACGAGACCGGTGTGATCCAGCCCGTGACCGAGGCCGCGCGCCTCGCCCGCGCCGCCGGCGTCCAACTTCACGTCGACGCTGTGCAGGCGCTCGGCAAGCAGCCGATCGACGTCGAGGCGCTGGACTGTGACAGCATCGCAGTCTCGGCGCACAAGATCGGCGGGCCAAAGGGTGTCGGGGCCCTTTGGTTGCGCGACGCCGATATCCTGTCGCCACTTCTTCTCGGCGGCGGCCAGGAGGGCCGCTACCGGGCCGGCACCGAGAACCTGGCGGGCATCGCCGGCTTTGCGGCGGGCCTCGAGGCTAGGCGGGTCGACGAACCGACGAGGCTCGCCGAGCTGCGTGACACACTCGAGACCACCGTGCGAGGCATTGCCACCGACGCCGTGGTGATCGCCGCCGACAGTCGGCGTCTCGCCCATATCAGCGCCATCGCGCTGCCCGGCGTGCCGGCCGCAACGCAGGTCATCGCCCTCGATCTCGCCGGCGTCGCGGTCTCAGCCGGTGCAGCCTGTTCCTCAGGCAAAGTGGCACCGAGCCATGTGCTGCAGGCGATGCGCATCACACCGGCGCTCGCCGCGTGCACGATCCGCGTCAGCCTCGGCTGGAACAGCACCGCTGCCGACATCGCGCGGTTTTTGGAGGTATGGGCCACGCTTGCCGCGCGCCGTTCGCGGTCGGCGGCTTGACAGCTTGGAACGCATCGAAGCGATGACCGCTTGCGATCGACAGTGTTTCGGCCAAAATAGAAGGGTCGGATGTAGCGATGGGATTGTTTAGATGAGTGTTGGGCAAGGTCAGGTGGTTGACCTCACGCCGGCAGCAGTGGCGCGGGCGCGCGCACTCCTGACCGAGCATGGCGAAGATGCAGCAGGCATCCGCCTCGGCGTCAAGACGACGGGCTGCTCGGGGATGAGCTATAAGCTTGATTTTGCGCGCGAAATCGGTGCCGAGGACACGGTGGTCGAGAAGGACGGGGTCAAGCTTGTGGTCGAGCCGGGAGCGATCATGTACGTGCTCGGCACACAGATCGACTGGGTCGAGGACAAGCTCGGGGCGATGTTCGTCTTCAACAATCCGAACGAGAAGGCGCGGTGTGGCTGCGGCGAGAGCTTCTCGGTTTGACCTCTGGCCGATGCCGCTTGTGACGTTTCTCTTGCCGGGTGGCAGGCGGATCAGCGCCGAGGCACAAGCCGGTGAGACCATTCTCGATGTGGCGCGCCACAAGGCCATCGCGATCGAAGGGGCCTGCGGTGGTGCCATGGCCTGTGCCACCTGCCACGTGATCGTCGAGGCCGGCGATTTCGACCGCCTGCCGCCGGCCTGTGTGGAGGAGGAGGAGATGCTCGACTTGGCCGAGAGCCTCGCGGCCACCTCACGGCTCGGTTGCCAGATCAAGCTCGATGCCAGCCTCGATGGCCTCACTGTCACCGTGCCGCCCACCAGCCTGCTCGACTAGTGGGTAGTCATGATCACTGCTGACAGCCTCGCCTTGCCGCCCGGTGCACGGGTGGTCGTCGCGATGTCCGGCGGCGTCGACAGTGCGGTCACGGCGGCCTTGCTGCACGAGGCCGGCTTCGAGGTCGTGGGCATCACCTTGCAACTCTATGACCACGGTGCCGCGACGGCCAAAAAGGGCGCCTGTTGCGCCGGGCAGGACATCAAGGACGCCAGGAACGTCGCAGATGCGATCGGCATCCCGCACTACGTTCTCGACTTCGAGACCCGCTTCAAGGTGGCGGTGATCGACGACTTCGCCGCCGCCTACGCTGCCGGGCACACCCCGATCCCGTGCGTGCGCTGCAACGAGCGGATCAAGTTCACCGACCTTTTGGGGGTGGCCCGCGATCTCGGCGCTGCGGCGCTCGCTACCGGCCACTATGCGCGGCGGGTCGGGGGAGCGAGTGGGGCGGAGCTTTGGCGGGCGGCGGACCCGGCCAAGGACCAGAGCTACTTCCTCTTCGCCACGACGCAGACCCAACTCGACTACGTCCGCTTCCCTTTGGGCGGGCTGGACAAAGAGACGACGCGGCGGGAAGCTGAACGCTTGGCGTTGCCGGTCGCGGCGAAGCCGGAGAGCCAGGATATCTGCTTCGTGCCCGAGGGCCATTACAGTCGCGTGGTCGAGAAGCTCGAGCCGAGGGCGATGCGCAAGGGTGCCATTCTGCATGTCGACGGCCGCAGGCTCGGCGAGCATGACGGGATCGGCAACTTCACCGTCGGGCAGCGGCGCGGCATCGGCGTCGCCGACCAGGAGCGGCTCTATGTCGTGGGCATCGATGCCGCGACGGCCACGATCCGGGTCGGCCCGCGTGCGGCCGGCTGCTCCAGGCGCGTCTGGATCGAGGCCGTCAATCGCATCGCCCCCTGGGCAGCGGGCGGGCCGCTCTGCATCAAGCACCGTTACAACGAGCCGGCGGTGGTGGGGACAGTCGCCACTTGGTCGGATACGGCGGCGGAACTGGTCTTTACGAACCCGCAGGTCGGCGTCGCACCGGGACAGGCAGCCGTCCTTTACGATGGTGAGCGGGTCCTCGGCGGCGGCTGGATCGCCCGGACCGCTGGCGCAGAGACGGTGCGCTGCACGGCTGCTGCCACGGTTGCGTTGCCAGCTTGACACCGGCACCCGGCGCGCATAGGTCGATGACGTTCCGGCGGCGTAGCTCAGTTGGTAGAGCAGGGGAATCATAATCCCTGTGTCGGGGGTTCGAGTCCCTCCGCCGCTACCATGTGGCGCCAGGCCACAGGCCAGTCGCACGCACCACATCAGTCAGCCGCTTTCTAAAAGTCCCAGCGGCCGACCCTTGGGTCGACTCGGTAGTCCGATCGCCCGGAGCGAGCAGGACGCCGGGTGATCAGCCCTCGTCCTCGTCGTCATTGTCGGGCTTTTGCACGATCACCTGTCGGCCGCGATACATGCCGGTCTTGAGATCGATGTGGTGCGGCCGGCGATATTCGCCTGAATCCTGGTCCTCGATCACGGTGGGGGTGGCGAGCGCATCATGGGCCCGGCGCTGGTCGCGCTTCTGTCTGGAGACTTTCTTGCGGGGGACGGCCATGGACGAGATCCTTCAAGCGATGGCCGCTCGAAGCTGCGAGGCGGCAAAGCACCTCGCGGCAAGACGTGCGGCTGGGGCGCGGAAAACTTCTGGGTGGGTTACGCCAAACCGTCATGCCGGTCAACGCTGGTGCGCTGGGCTCGAAGCGGCGCAATGACAGGGCCTAGGCGAGGGGTGCGGTGGCGATGCGCCGCACCGCCAGGCGCCCAGCGAGCCAGGCGCCACCAGCGGTCCCGTGCCAGCCATCGGGCGCGGTGGCCTCGCCCGTGAGGTGGATACGGCCAAATAGCGGCTCGGCGAGGATCGCGCGCGCGCCGGCGCCACCGGGCCTCGCCACGGCATAGCTGCCGAAGGAGAAGGGATCCGACGCCCAGCGGCTGACTGCCGCAGCGCCGAACGATCGCTCGACTATTGTCTCGCCGAGAAGACGCCGCAACGGCTTGAGCACGACATTGCGGATGGCCGCGTCCGTCTCGGGCTCGAGGGCTCGGGCCATCGAGCCACCGACGAACGCATAGACCATCGCATGACCGCAAGGTCGAAGGAAATAGAGCACGGCGCTCTCGTCGGTCGCCGGGTAATGCAAGAAGCAGGTGCGGAACTCGGGCTCGATCGCGATGCCGGCCAACGGGTCGGCGACAAGGTCGATCGCCACCTTCATGAGGCAGCCCATGGGCAGATCATCCAGCGCCCGCCGATAGGCATCGGGCAGGGCAGGGATCATTCTGATTCGTTCGGCTGCGAGCACGCCCAGAGGTACGGTCAGGATCACGTGCCGGGCGGTCAGGCGGCCGCGCGTTGTCGTCAAGATCGCCGCTTCAGGACCGACCTCGAGTGATGTGAGCACACAATCGGTGATGACGGGCAGATGGGCGGCCAGGGCTTGGACCAGCGTGCCGTAGCCCCGCGGCAGGAGCCAGTCGGTGCCGCCAAGGGCCGCTGCCCAGTCCGCGGCATCGGTCACGGCACAATCGGTGCCGCAGAGCCAAGGCCCGGCAAAGCTGCGCGTGGTCCAGCCCCAGAGGTCGCCGTCGACCACCGGCAGGCAGTCGGCGAGGCTCGATCCGGCCGGGGCCGCCTCGATCCGGGCGATGGCGTCGCTGCGTGCGTCGTGAAAAGCGGCGGCCGAGAGCGGCCGTCCGTCGCCGCCGAGTACGACCCGCCTGCGGCGATCGACCACCGGGCTGGCATCGAGTGCCAAGGCGAGGTCGGCAAAGGGATTGCCGGCATCGACCGCATGGATCCAGGAGGCGCCGAGGTCGAACAGCCGGCCCGCGGGCGTGGTGGTCGTCCAGGTCCGTCCGCCACTCCGCTGGCGCGCCTCGATCAGGCGAAAGGTCAGTCCGTGGGCCCGGGCGGTCAGGGCCGCCGCGATCCCGGCGGCACCAGCCCCGACGATGGCGATCTCGGTATCCAAGGGCGGCATGGCCGTGGCGGTCTCCGAAAACGGGCCGCAATCCGCTGCGGCGGGGCTCGCCGCAGTGCCACGCGGCGCCACCTCGCAGAAGTCGAAAGCAGGCGCTCGCGCTGCTTCTGGCACAGATGCGAAAGCGGCGGCGAGAGCAAAAAAGCTCTTGATCGTCAGGGTCGCCAGGATTACATATCGGGTCTGCCGCGACGATCGCTCGTGGCGCCTCCGAACCGATCGGATGTACGCGACCGCGAAAGCGGGCGTATCGGTTGCTCTTTTGACAAGTTGGTAGATGTGGAGGGGGGATGTGCAGGCGGCGTTTGG
>CAZNWE010000009.1:0-70799 GCA_964576715.1 uncultured Geminicoccaceae bacterium
GCGGGGTCGATGGCGGCCTGGGCGTGCTCGGGCCAGTGGCTGGCGTGCGGGACCAGGCGCTGGACGGCGTCCGCCCCCAGGCGCTGGCGGAGCTGGTCGGCAAGGCGAGCGAGCTCGGCCGCGTCGTGGCTCTGGGCGAGGTCGGCCTGTTCGAGGTGCAGGGGGGCGGTGTCGATCACCTCGAGGCGGATGCTCTCGATGCCGAAGCCGACGTCCACCTTTTTGTTGCCGGGGCCGTCCAGCTCGAGGCTGGCCAGCTTCATCAGGTGGCCGGCGTGGCGTGACGGGCGGCCGGTGCGCAAGGCCAGGCGCAGGACCTCGCCGTCGACGCGAAAGAGCAGAAGCTCGAGCCGCCTGGCGCCGGCGACGGCCCGCTCGAGCTCGGCCATCAGCCGTTCCAGAAGCTCATGGATGGCGGCCTCGATGTCTTCGGTGCGGCCGATGGGCTCGGGCCAGCTGGCCTGGGCAGCAAAGCGTGGCACCGCGCGCAAGGGAGTGAAGGGCAGGCTGTCCTGGCCGGCGAGCCGGTCCATGGCGAGCACCAGCTCGCGGCCGAAACGCTGGACCAGGGAGCGCTGCGGCAGAGCCTCGAGCTCGACGATGGTCATCAGGCCGAGGCGTTCGAGGGCGGCCGTGGTGGCGGTGTCCTGGCGGAGTGCCCGGACGGGGAGGCGGCGCCGGGCAGCCGCGGCCGCCTCGCCCTGGAGGATGCGCTCGCTGTCGCCGTAGCGTGCCCAGGCCCAGGCCAGCGCCGGGTTGCCGGCGATGGCGAGTTGGTGGCCGAGGCCCTGCCGGTCGAGCCTCTGGGCGAGGTCGTCGAGCAAGGCCGGCTCGCCGCCGAAAAGGTGCGCGCAGCCGGTGATGTCGAGGCTGAGCGCCGCCCCGTTGCCGCCAGCTTCGTCGAGGGCGACGAGCGGCGTATAGCGGAGACAGGCGGTGGCGAGGCCGTCGAGGAAGCGCCGGTCGGCGGCGGGAGTCGCGAGTGCGAGGGCGAGTTCGGGCAGGATCGCCCGGGCATCGGCGAGGCGCATGCCGGGGCCGAGACCGGCTTCGGCCGCTGCGGTGTCGACGGCATGCAGCACGGCGCCCTTGGCCGCTGTCGCATAAAGCGCGAAGGGCTCAGGCAGCGCTCTGCCCTGCCGCTGTGCCTTCAGCCTGAGCCGGTCGATCGAGAGATTGGTCAACTGCAGCGAGAGATAGCGTCTGGTCATCATACCTCACCAACCAATGGCCCGGCGCGCCGCCCTTGACCCGCCAGAGGTCGAGGGACCAGCAACGGCGAGAATCGAGAACGCAGGGCTCGGCCCGCCAGCGGGTCACGGCCGCCGACGGACCGCTGTCGGCCCGGCCGAAGCGGAGCAGCAGCCCGGCCGTCTTGCCGGCCTCGGCGGCGAGCTGCAGGCGGCGGCCGGCCAGGAGATCGAGGGCCTCGAGCTCCATGACGACAGCGGTCACCGCCGTCGAGCGCAGCGCCTCGTGCGCCGCCCACAACACCTCCCGCTGCCCCCGGCAGCGGACCAGGAGCAGCCGGGCGGCGTCGATGCCGAAGCGGCCGAGCCCGGGGCCGTAGAGCCGGCCGTGGCACCGCTCGAGTGCCGCATCGGCGCACCAGACCAGCGCCCCGGGCCGGTTGAGGAAGCGGCCGGCGAGGAATGCCGTGAAGCCCGAGGCGAGACCACCCCGGACCTCGTGCAGGGTCCCCAGCGGCAGCCCGCCCCAGGGCAGCGCCGCATCGATCGCCGGCTGTCCGAGGGGGATCACGGTTGCCGCGAAACCGGTACTGCCACCGGCGAGGCCACGGATCCTGGCGCGCAGCTCGGCGAGGGTCGAAGGATCGGCCAAGGGGCACCTGCCTTGCTCAAATGTTCTATTAATGTTCTAGAGCGTGGGCAGGCGTCGTCAAGCCATTCCTCGCAATACCGCCACAACGTCGCATCGACCCGAGGCTCGCTCCGCCCCCGATCGTCGAGCCTTTGCCCGCCCGCCGGGCGCTTAGCTGCCTGCCGGATCAGCCGCGACTATTCAGTTCATGCACACGCTGGATGAAGGACGGGTCCGGGTAGTCGCCGTCGGCGGCGGCGATCGCGCTCTCGACCTGGTCCACCGTGTTCATGCCGAGGATCACCGAGGCGAACAAGGGGTCGGCGAGGGCGAACTTGACGGCCAGGCTGGTCCAGCTCTCGACCTCGCCGCCGAGTGCCGCCTGAAGGCGCTGAAAGCGGTCGCGAATGTGAGCGAGGTCGGGGCCGCGGCGCGGGTCGTCCGCCGGCAGCTTGGATGGCTCTTTCCATTTGTCGGTCAAGAGGCCCTGGCAGTAGGGCCGCATGGTGACATAGCCCATGCCGCGCTCGCGCATCGCGTCGAAGAACGGCACCATCTCGGTTTCGGCCAAGTTGAAGAAGGCCACCATGCCGTCGAAGCTGCCGGACTCGATGGCGGCCCCGGCGAAGCCCGGGGTGTGCGGGAAGGTGCAGAGCTGGCCGACCTTGCCCTCCTCCTGCAGCTTGGCGAAGGTCTGCCGGAGCGCTGCGTTGACGGCGGGCATGGCCGCGATGCGCGCCGGATCGCCGCGCTCGTCGTAGATGATCGCCTTGTCGACGCCGCGTTGCAAATGCTGAACGATGTCGATCCGCTCAGCGTGCAGTTCGCGGAGTGCCGTTTCGACCATCTCGCGGAATTTCTCCGGGATGAAGCGGTCGTCGTCGTAATCCGGGACCGTGACCTTGATGATGTGCTTGAGCCGCGCCCTGCCGCCATAGCCAGCGAGCACCTCGCCGAGCGCATAGCGGGTGCCGTATTCGTAGGACGAATGGATGGTGGTGACACCGTTCGCCAGCGCCGCCTCGAGGGCGGCCTTGCCCGCCTCCAGGTCGTTCTTCTGGTGCAGGCCCGGGACGAAGCGCATCGCACCGAAGGTGATCTCGGAAAGCTCGACGTCGCTGCTGCCGAAGTGACGATACTGCATCATCTGCCTCCCTGCCGGTGCCCTGAACCTAGCCCACAGGCTAGACCCTTCGATGGTACCGCGAAACAGCGCGCTGGTCGTCGCCCCCTGGTATAAGGCCGCGGCTGCCGACCGCGCCGGCCGGCAGCCGCGCGTGGCAGCGGCGCGCCGGCGCTGCGACAGGCGCCGCCCGGCGGCTCACATCGCCTGCCCGGTAGGCTTCACCAGCAGGGTCGGGATCGAGACGTGCGCCGGCTGCTCGAGCATGAAGATGACCGCACGGGCGACGTCCTCGGGCGTCAGGGGCTCGGCGATCGCCTGCTGCCGGCCGGGCCGGGCGGCCTCCGGCATATGGTCGAAAATCTCCGTCGAGACGAGCCCGGGCTGGATGTTGGAGATCCGCACGTTGGTCTCGGCGAGCTCGAGCCGCAGCGCATGCGCCAGGGCCTCCAGCGCGTGCTTGGTTCCAGCATAGGCACCGATCGTCGCCCGCACCTTGGTCCCGGCGACGCTCGAGGTGTTGACCAGATGGCCACTGTTCTGCGCCTTGAAGTGGCGCAGGACGGTATAGGCGAAGCGGAACGCCGCCTCGACATTCACCCGGATCATCGAGGCCATGCGCTCGAGATCGATCTCCTCGACCGTGCCGAAGGCGAGCAGGCCGGCATTGTTGAAGGCGATGTCGAGCCGGCCGTGCGCTTCCTCGGCCACCGCCACGAGGCGCGCCGGCAGCTGCGGGTCGGTGATGTCGCCGGCAATGCAGCGCACGTCTTCGAGCGCGCCGGCGAGGGCGTCGAGCCGATCCGGCCGCCGGCCGGTGAGCACCAGCCGCACACCCTTGCCGTGCAGCGCCCGCGCCACGGCCATGCCGATGCCCGAGGTGGCACCGGTGACGATGGCGACTTGGTTTTCGAGATCGGTCATTTGACGGCCTTCATCGAAGCGAGGGAGGCTTGCGGGAGGGTGATCCGCCCCGAGCCCCGCCAGAGCATCGCCCCGGCGCCAAGAGCAGCGGTGGATCAACTGTCACGTGCCACTTAGACTGTCATTACGGTTCAGCCCAACAGGTGAAGCGATGCTGACGTCGATCACGATCCGGAACTTCAAGAGCTATCACGAAGCAACCCTGCCACTGGCCCCGCTGACCCTGCTGATCGGCGCCAACGCCTCCGGCAAGAGCAACGCCATCGAGGCCATCCGCTTCCTCTCCTGGCTCGCCCGAGGGCAACGGCTGACGGCACTGCAATAGCAGGTTTAGGCGTCTGATTTGGCCATGCATGGCATCGACCGAGAGCTGATCGCGCGCGATGCCACCACAGTCGGTCTCGCCTCCTCCGCCCCAGGGTCCCTTGAGATATCCCAGACGGCCTGTTTGGACCCGGCGGAAATGTCGAGATGGATGACGTTGAGCGTAGCGGAACCGCGGGCGGCGCATACCGGTCGTCCTGGTCGACACGATCGTCTGCCTCAACGTCTCGATGTGCCGGGCTTCAACCACTCCCGCAATGCTATGGTCGAACGGTTGGCGAAACAACTTGGCGAAAGACCTCGCCGACCATGCAATGGCCGAACTCGGTCTCGGCGACGTCTCGATCATCGCCGAATGGCAGCGGCAGCGGCTGCTCAGCCCGCAACGACGGCTCGAGATCTGGTCGCTCGACGAGCACCTCCAGGGCTACGTCGCTTGACCGTCACCCGCCCAGGAACATCTCCGCCACCGCCGGGTCGTCGAGCAGCTCGCGGCCGGTACCCTCGTGGCGGTTCTGGCCGGTGGCCAGCACATAGCCCCGATCGGCGATGGCGAGTGCCTGCTTGGCGTTCTGCTCGACCATGAGGATCGCCACGCCGGTCTGGTTGATCGCCTCGAGGATCCTGAAGATCTGATCCATGACCAGGGGCGAGAGGCCCGCCGTCGGCTCGTCGACCAGCAGCAGCCGCGGCTCGAGCATCAAGGCTCGGCCCATCGCCACCATCTGCCGCTGCCCGCCCGAGAGCGTGCCGGCCGGCTGCCGCCGCTTCTCCTTGAGCGGCGGGAATAGCCCGTAGACCTTGTCCTTCGCCGGGCCGACCCCGCCGTTGCGGAGATAGCCGCCCATGTCGAGGTTCTCCTCGACGCTGAGCGACGGAAAGACGTTCTCGGTCTGCGGCACGAAGGAGATCCCGGCCTCGACGATCTGGTCGGGCCGCCGGCCGGTCAGGTCCCGTCCGTCGAACACGATGCTGCCGGCCCTGACCTTGACCAGCCCGAAGACGGCCTTCAAGGCGGTGGACTTGCCGGCCCCGTTCGGCCCGACGAGGACGACGATCTCGCCGTCGTCCACCGCCAGCGAGACGCCGTGCAGGATGTCGGCATCGCCGTAGCCGCCCTTGAGGTCGGACATGACGAGCAGCGTCACGCCGCCTCCGCCGTCACCGCGGCGTGGCCGAGATAGGCCTCGAGCACCCGCGGATCGCGCCGCACCTCGGCCATCGGCCCCATCGCCAGGACCCGGCCCTCGGCCATGCAGACCACCGGATCGCAGAGCTCGGCGATGAACCCCATGTCGTGCTCGATGATGCAGAAGGTGTAGCCGTGCGTCTCGTTGAGCGCGCGGATCGTGCGGACGATGTCGCCGAGCAGCGTCCGGTTGACCCCGGCGCCGGGCTCGTCGAGCAGCACCAGCGTGGCGTCGGTCATCATCGTCCGGCCGATCTCCAGCAGCTTCTTCTGCCCGCCCGACACATTGGCGGCGAGGCTGTCCGCCAAGTGGCTCATCTTGAGGAAGTCGAGCACCGCCAACGCCTTGTCCCTGATCCGCGTCTCCTCGTCGACCACCCGGCGCCAGCCGAGCCAGCTGCCGAGGAGCCCTTCGCCCGACTGCGCCGGCGGTACCAGCATCAGGTTCTCGAGGCAGGTCATCCGCCCGAACTCGTGCGGGATCTGGAAGGTGCGGACGATCCCCTTGTGGAACAGTCGATGGGCGGCGAGCCCGGTGACATCCTCGCCGGCAAAGCGGATGCGGCCGGTGGTCGGTGCCAACGCACCGCTGACCATGTTGAACAGCGTCGTCTTGCCGGCACCGTTGGGGCCGATCAGGCCGGTGATCGAGCCGCGCTCGATGCTGAAGCTGCAGCCGGTCACGGCCTGGATGCCGCCGAACGTCTTCTTGACGTCGTCGAGCTGCAACAGGGGCGGCGGGTGCTTGCTGTTCACGGTCATGGTGCTGTGGCGTTTAACCAGGATCGACCAGGGCCGCAACCGCACAGCTAGACGACGATGCCGCCCTTGCCGGGGGGCGGGCCAGGGCGGTCGGCACGGCGCAAGCGGTAGGCGAGCTTTTGCCGGGCCAGCTGCTGGAGATCGGCGAGGGTCGCGGTCAGCGGCGCCTGGAAGACCACCTCGACCAGGCTCGCCGGGTCGATGGCCGTCACCCGCTGGCTGCCGCCAACCGTCACCCGCTCGATGATGATCTCGTCGGGGCCCCTGTCCATGCCCCCTCCATTGGCGGACCATGCCTCCTCCATAGGCGGAAAAGTGTCGCGGGCGAAGCGGGCACTCGTGCACTGGGCGTGGACATGCATGGATCGACAATCTATCCCTGGCCGCTGCGCGTACCTATATCGGTTCGATAGAAGGCGTACAGGCGGCGGGGTCGCCTGGGCTGCGCGCTGTCGTGAGGAAAGGCATGCAGGTGAGTGAAGGAATGAGCGGTGCTGTTGGCAGGCTGCGATCGAGCACCGGCTGCCCGCCCGGGCTGGCGCTGGGCGTGGCCCTGGCGCTGGCACTGAGCCTGCCGCCGCTCGCCGCCGCGGCCCAGCAGCCGGCGATGGTCGAGGTCGACCTGGTCATCGCCGAGCAGCTGGCGCAGACCGTGCCGATCCTCGGGCGCATCGTCGCCGTGCAGGAAGGTCCGGTGGCGGCCCGGGTGGCCGGTCCGGTGGCGACCATTGCCGCCGAGGTCGGTGATCGCGTCGCACCCGGCGATCCGCTCGCCGTCCTCGATCTCACCCGGCTCGAGCTCGATCGCGAACTCGCCCGGGCCGACCTCGCCACCGCCGAGGCCGAGCTGCTCGCCGCCCGCCGCGAACTCGAACTGCTCGAGCAGGAGCGGGCGCGGCTGCTCCAGCTCGAGGGCTCGGCCGCCTTCTCGCGGGCCCGGCTCGACGACAAGAACAAGGAAGTGAACGTCGCCGCCAGCCGCATCGATGCGGCGACGGCCCGGCTGGCCCGCGCCCAGGTGATGCTCGACTACCGCGCAGCCGATCTCGCCGATGCCACGGTCCGCGCTCCCTATCCGGGCGTCGTCACCGCCAAACACGTCAGCCCCGGCGCGCATGTTCAGGTGGGCGATCCGGTGGTGACCCTGGTCGACGATCTGCACCTCGAGGTCGAGGCGGACATCCCGGCCGAGCGGCTGTCCGAGCTCGACGCCGGTATCGAGATCACCTTCGCGCTCGCCGACGGCGGCAGCCACGACGCCGTGCTCCGCGCCATCGTCCCGGTCGAGAACCCGATGACCCGCACCCGGGCGGTGCGGTTCACCTCGCTCAACGGTGGTCTCGACCAGGCCCGTGCGGTCGGCCAGAGTGTCACTGTCGACTTTCCCGTCGGCGCCCCGCGGACGGCCGTGACCGTCGCCAAGGACGCGGTGACGGTGAGCCTGCAGGGCCGCCGGGTCTTCGTCGTCGACGCGGAGGACAAGGCCCAACCCCGCGCGGTGGTCCTCGGCACTTCCGTCGGCAACCGTTTCGAGGTGCTCGAAGGCCTCGAGCCCGGTGAACGCGTCGTCGTCCGCGGCAACGAGCGGCTGCAGCCCGGCCAGCCCGTCGCCTACACTCTGGACCAGCCGAAAGCCGCGCCGGTAGCGGCGGCGGGCGAGCGGAGCTGAGCCCTTGAACCTGATCCGTCTGGCGATCGACCGGCCGATCGCGGTCATCGCCGCCGTGCTCATGGCGGTGATGTTCGGCTATGTTGCCCTGCTCACCATCCCGATCCAGCTCGCCCCCGACGTCACCAAGCCGGTGCTCTCGATCACCACGGACTGGCCGGGGGCGGCCCCGGCCGAGGTCGAGCGCGAGATCGTCAACGAGCAGGAAGAGGTGATGAAGGGCCTCGAGGGGCTCGAGCGGATCGAAAGCACGTCGGAGGACGGCCAGGCGACGCTGACCCTCGAATTCGCGGTCGGCACCAACATGGACAGAGCACTGCTGTTCGTCGCCAACCGGCTGCAGCGGGTCTCCTCCTACCCGCCGGAGGCGACCGAGCCCACGATCTCGTCCTCGGGCGCCGACGACAATGCCATCGCCTGGTTCGTCCTCAGCCGTGCCCCTGGCAACGAGCAGCCGATCGAGAGTCTCGGCAAGTTCGTCGAGGACACCTTCCAGGACCGCATCCAGCGGGTGCCCGGTGTTGCCCGTGTCGACGTCTTCGGTGGCGCCGACCCGGAGCTGCAGGTCATTGTCGAGCCGGAGAACCTCGCCCGCTACCGCCTGACCGTGCCCGAGGTCGTGGATACGCTCCGCGCCGCCGGCATCTCGCTCACCGCCGGTGATGTTGCCGAGGGCAAGCGCCGTTACGTGGTCAGGGCCGAGGGCGCGTTCCACACGCCCGACGACGTGGCCGCGGTCGTCCTCCGCTCGATGTCCGATCCGGAAAGCGGCAGGCTCGGCCGAGTAACCGTCGACGATATCGCCGAAGTTCGGTTCGGCACCAAGGAGCCCACCGCCACCATCCGTGTGCTCGGCGAGCCGGCCCTGGTCGCCCGCGCCATCCGCGAGCTCGGCTCGAACGTCATCGAGACGATGGAGGGCGTGCGCGCGGCGGTCGACGAGCTCAACGCCTTCACCCTGCCCAATGCCGGGCTCGAGCTCCGGCAGGTCTACGACGAGACGGTCTACATCAACAGTGCCATCAGCCTCGTCACCTCCAACATCTATGTCGGCGGCACGCTCGCCGCCTTGATGCTGCTCTTGTTCCTGCGCTCGGTGGGGGCGACGCTGATCGTCTCGGTCGCGATTCCGGTTTCGGTGATCGCGAGCTTCGTCGCCATGGCGGCGATGGGCCGGTCGATCAATGTGGTGTCGCTCGCCGGCATCGCCTTCGCCGTCGGCATGGTGGTCGATGCGGCCATCGTCGTCTTGGAGAACATCTACCGGCTGCGCCAGGAGGGCAAGTCCGCACGGGACGCGGCCTACGAGGGGGCGGCCCAGGTCTGGGGGGCGATCCTCGTCTCGGCCTTGACCACGGTCATGGTGTTCATCCCGATCATCACCATGCAGCTTGAGGTCGGCCAGCTCTTCCGCGACATCGCGGTCGCCATTTCGGTCGCCGTCATCCTCTCGCTTCTGGTCGCCGTGACCCTGATCCCGGCGATGGCGAGCCGCCTGCTCGGGCGGCGCGAGGGCGGCAGCTTGACCATGCTGCGCCTCCCGATCGTCGATGACATCGCCGGCCTGTTCGCCCGCCTGATCATCGGCTCGACCCGGCGGATCGTCGCCTCGCGGCTGGTCTCGATCGTGGTCGTGGCGATCGTGACGGTGACCGCCGGCACGCTCGCCTGGACCTTCTTGCCGAAGCTCGAATACCTGCCCGAGGGCAACCAGAACCTGGTGTTCGGCATCGTCCTGCCGCCGCCCGGCTACAACCTGGAGACGATGACCGACATCGCCACCGACATCGAGGGCTCGGTCCGCCACCTCTGGGCCGTCGAGACCGGTCCGGAAGAGACGGCAGAGGGGCTGCCGAAGATCCAGAACTTCTTCTTCGCCGCCTTTCGCGGCAACATGTTCGTCGGCGGCAACGCGGTCGAGATGCAGCGGGCGGGCGAGCTGATCGGCCCGTTGAGTGCTCCGGTGTTCCGCGAGCCCGGCACGTTCGGCTTCGTCCGCCAGCCCTCGATCTTCGGCGGCGGCATCGGCGGCGGCCGGACCATCGATTTCGACATTTCCGGCCCGGACCTCGAGCAGGTGCTCGGCGTGGCCCTGCGCGCCACCGGCAAGATCGGCCAGCTGCTGCCGCGCGAGGCGGGCCACCAGTTCCGCCCCGATCCCGGGCTCGAGCTCGGCGCACCCGAGGTCCGCCTGAGCCCCGACCGGGTGCGGCTCGCCGATGCCGGGGTCACCGCGCGCAACTTCGCGCTCAGCGTCGACGCCTTCAACGACGGCCTGAGGATCGACGAGATCACCGTCGCCGGCGACCGCATGGACCTCACCCTGAAGGGCCCCGACGACCTGACGACCGCCACCCAGGGCATCGCCGCCCTGCCGATCGTCACCGCCGACGGGCAGATCCTGCCGGCGGCAGCACTTGCCGACATCGAGGTGACCGCGGGGCCGATCGAAATCCGCAGGGTCGAGCGGCAGCGCACGGTGACGCTCAGGGTCAGCCCGTCATCGGCGATGCCGCTCGAGCAGGCGCTCGACATCCTCGAGGACGAGGTGATCGCCCCGCTCGAAGCCGAGGGGCTGCCGCCAGGCATCGCGATCCGCCTCTCCGGCACCGCCGACCAGCTGACCCAGACCTTCAACGAGATGGTGCTCGATCTGGCGCTTGCGGTGGTCATCGTCTACCTGGTGATGGCGGTGCTGTTCGAGAGCTTCATCTTCCCGCTGGTCATTCTCTTCGCCGTGCCGCTCGCCGCTGCGGGCGGCGTGGCCGGGCTCGTCGTGCTCAATCAGTTCACCTTTCAGCCGCTCGACATGCTCACCCTTTTGGGCTTCGTCATCCTGGTCGGCATCGTCGTCAACAACGCCATCCTCCTGGTCCACCAGACCCTCTACCAGCTGCGCACCGAAGGCCAGCCGCCGGTCGAGGCGATCGTCGAGGCGACCAGGAACCGGCTGCGGCCGATCTTCATGAGCACGCTGACCTCGGTCTTCGGCATGCTGCCGCTCGTGCTCTTCCCCGGCCCGGGCTCGGAACTCTATCGCGGCCTCGGCTCGGTCGTGGTCGGCGGTCTCTCGCTCTCGGCCATCCTCACCCTGCTCTTGATCCCGCCGCTCTTGGCGCTGGTGCTGCGCGGTGTGCCGGCGACCGGCCGCACCGAGCGGCTGCCGGCGGGAGCGACCGCAGCACCCGCCGAATAGCCGTCTCGCCTCTGCGCCGGCCGCCTGCTAGCTTGGCCCTCGGAGCAACGCAGAGCCGTCGAGGTCGCAACCGGTGATCGACAAGCCCTATCTCCTCTTTCTCGGCGATGTCGCCGACCAGCTGGCCGCCAAGACCGCCCAGGGGGTCGTCGACTGGCGGCCCGACGCCTGCCTCGGTCAGCTTCGCCTGCCTGGCTGCAAGGCCGATCTCGGGCTGCCGGAGAAGAGCATCGGCGAGGCCGCCGGTGGTGGCGCGCGCACCCTTTTGGTCGGCGTCGCCAATGCCGGCGGCGTCCTGCCGGCGCACTGGAGCGAGACGATCGTCGCGGCGATCGAGGCGGGCATGGACGTCGCCTCCGGCCTGCACATGCGCCTCGTCGACAGCCCGGCGATCAAGGCCGCCGCCGAGCGCCGCGGTGTCCGCCTGTTCGACGTTCGCCACCCGACCAGGAGCTTCGCCACCGGCAAGGGGACGCGGCGTCCTGGCCAGCGCATCCTCGCCGTCGGCACCGACTGCTCCTGCGGCAAGATGTACACGACCCTCGCCCTGGAAAAGGAGATGCGGGAGCGCGGCATGAAGGCCGATTTCCGCGCCACCGGGCAGACCGGCATCCTGATCACCGGCGAGGGGGTCTCGATCGACGCCGTGGTCGCGGACTTCATCTCCGGTGCGGTCGAGTGGCTCTGCCCCGCCAACGACCCGGACCACTGGGACCTGGTCGAGGGCCAGGGCTCCCTCTTCCACCCTTCCTTCGCCGGGGTCAGCCTCGGCCTGCTGCACGGTGCCCAGCCCGACTACCTGGTCCTCTGCCACGAGCCGACCCGCACCCACATGCGCGGCCTGCCGCACCAGCCACTGCCGGGCCTCGCACTCTGCCTCGAGCGCAATCTCGAAGCCGCCCAGCTGACCAACCCCGATGTCAAGCCCCTGGGCGTCAGCATCAACACCGCAGCCCTCAACGACGCCGCCGCCCGCGACTACCTCGCCAAGGTCGAGGACGAGCTGCAGCTGCCGGCGGTCGACCCGTTCCGCGACGGCGTCGCACCGCTCCTGGACGCGCTCCCTTGACCAGCCGAACGCTCGATGCCCGGATCGAGCGCTTTCCGCTGGCCAAGCCGTTCACCATCTCGCGCAGCACGGTGAGCGATGTCGAGCTGGCGGTGGTGCGGCTGGAGGATGAGGCCGGGAACAAGGGTTGGGGCGAGGAGCGCATCTACTCCCGCTACGGCGAGACGGCCGAGAGCGTGATCGGCGCCATCGAGGCCGTTCGCGCGCTGGTCGAGGGGGGCTGCAGCCGGGCGGCGCTCGCTGACGCGATGCCGGGTGGTGCCGCGCGCACCGCTTTGGACTCCGCGCTCCTCGACCTCGAGGCCAAGGCGACCGGGCGCACGGTCTACGAGCTCCTGGGCCTGCCGCCGCCGCAGCCGGCGCTGGTCACCTACACGATTGGCCTCGGCACGCCGGAGACGATGGCCGCCGATGCCAGGGAGGCAGGCCGGCCGCTGCTGAAGCTCAAGCTGGCTGGCGAGGGCGATCTCGACCGGGTCCGGGCGGTGCGCGAGGCCGTGCCCGAGGCGCGGCTGATCGTCGATGCCAACGAGGCCTGGACCCTGGCGATGGTCCGGGAGTGGGGCTCTCCTATGGCCCAGCTCGGGGTCGAGCTGATCGAGCAGCCGCTGCATGCCGACCATGACGACGGGCTCGCCGGCATCGAGCGGCCGGTACCACTCTGCGCGGACGAGAGCTGCCACGGCCCCGACAGCCTGGAGCGGCTGGTCGGCCGCTACGACATGATCAACATCAAGCTGCACAAGGCGGGCGGCCTGACGACGGCGCTGCTTCTGGCCGAGGCGGCCGAAGCACGCGGACTCGGCGTCATGGTCGGCTGCATGATGGCAACCAGCCTCGCCATGGCGCCGGCCTTCGTGCTCTCAGCCCGCACCCGCTATCTCGATCTCGACGCGCCCCTGCTGCTCGCCCGCGACCGCGACCACGCGATCCGCTACGAAGGCGCGATGATGCAGCCGCCGGTGCGAGAGTTGTGGGGGTAGGAGGCGCGGCGAAGAAAGACCGGGGGAACTGAGTTCCCCCGAGCCCCCTCCGGCCTTTTGGGATTGGCGGCTTGTGACGGTCATCTTGGAGCGCGTAGATTGTCGGTGAATTCTCAGCGCGCGGGCACGGCCGCGCGCCTGCAACAGGCAGGCTGCCAAACCATGATCGAGCCGGAAATCGTCACCGCCATCGAGGATATCATCGCGCCCACCATGCGCCGCATGGGCTATCGCGGCATCCTGGTCGAGGAAGGTCATGATCATTCCGGCGATCCTTGCCTCTTCATCCACGTCAAATATGCGGCCGAAGGTGATCCCGTGGACACCAAGATCAGCGCCCGCCTCGGCCTCGACGTCCGCCGTCGCCTGCTCGAGCTCGGCGAAGAGCGCTTCCCCTATGTGCGCAACCACTTCCTCGAAGAGCAAGCGGTCGCAGGCTATCCTTGACCGAGGGCCTGATCCAAACCGCGCGGCGGCTGGCGAGGACCAGCCCCAGGCGACCTCGCCAGGCCGATCTCAAGCGCGCGGTCAGCACCGCCTACTACGCCGTCTTCCATGCCATGGCCCGTGATGCCGCCGACCTGCTGGTCGGGACAGGCCCTGATCGGCCGGACAAGGCATGGCTGCAGGCCTATCGGGCTCTCGAACACGGCTTCGCGAGCAGCGCCTGCAAGCAGGTCCAGAACCTCGGCTTTCCGGACGGTATCGACACCTGCGCACGCCTCTTCGTCGACCTGCAACAACGCCGCCACGACGCTGACTACAATCCGCTCGCTCGCGTCACCCGCTCCGAAGCCTTGGAAGCCGCCGACCAGGCCGACCTCGCCATCAAGTGCCTCCGTGCTGCCCCCCGCAAGGACCGCCGCGCCTTCGCCATCCAACTTCTCTTCCGTCGTCGTTGAAGACTGTCCGACAAGTTGAAGATGCGGGGGAACTGAGTTCCCCCGAGCCCCCTCCGGCCTTTGGGATTGGTGGCTTTTACCTTTCGGGTGAAGGATGGCCGCCTGTTCGTCCGCCCGGTCAGCGCCCGCCACATGCCCAGGAAGGAAGCAGAGCGCTATGCAGAGGCAGGTTCCCCGACTGACGACTGACGAGGAAGCGGAGGCTTTCCTCGACCAGGACCTTTCGGACCTCGATTTCGCGCAGTTCAAACCCGCTCGTTTCGAGTTCGAGAAGAAATCCGAGCGGATCAACATGCGCGTCCCAAAGCCCCTCTTGGACGCGTTGAAGGCGAGGGCCAGCCATCGCGGCATCCCCTTTACCCGCCTCATCCGCGAAATGATGGAGCGCGAACTCTCCCGGCCAGAGCGATGACGCGCGCCATGAGGGTCGTGCTACCGCCATCAGGCTTCTGGGGACACCGTCGCCTTTTGAAAAGCCGGCTCACCCGGCAAATGCACGACGATCTCGCCCAGTTCAGCAAGAAGGCACCGACGTTCGAGGTGAAGCGCTACGTGCGTGCGTGAACGCGTCACCGGCTGGTTGGGTTGCGGCAAATTTCATAAATTAAGAACGGAGTTGAGTCCTGAGCGTAAATCCTCAAATCTCATTCTTGATCTTCGCGATAGTATCCAGGGCGCCTTTTATCCAATCGTGATATAGTTCGGCATTCTTACAAAATGCAGGGTTTTATTGTTTCTCGAGCAAGTTGTGAGCTGAAAATCTCATGTGTTCTGCCATAATCAATTGACTGCTTAGTTCTAAGCACAATATGACGATTTTATCGCTCAAGGCAGAAAAATTTTCGTGCCCACAAACACGTAAGTCTGGGGTTCTTGTCTCTGGTATGACGGAAAGGCCCACAAATGGTTTGAGTATCTTCTCAATTATTTGGACTTCTGCCTTCAGAAAAATCTTTGCTTTCTTGGCAAGGAAAAACGACTTTAGTGTTTCCTGAGCAATCCAGGTCAATAAGGATACGAAAAAACCCAAGAATGCACCAATAAAAAGGTCATAGCTTATCATTAAGGTCGCTCATTCTCGTGATCAAGCTTTGGAAATCCGCCAATAGGAACAACCTGTCAATTGGAAAATTCGGATGGCCTGGGCTCGCATGTGCGAAGCGAAGCGTTATCCCATAAGCGATGCGCAACGGTCGGATTTGAAAGACGCTTTTATGCAACCGGCTCGTCGCTGCTGAGGATATCGTCCAGCGTCCACGGGCACTTCGCGGGGATGTCGAGCGCCGTTTTGGGCTCCTCGCGCGCCAGGGCTCGGGCGGTTAGGCGGGCGGCGGTTTGGTAGTGGGTTTCGAGGTTGGTGCTGAGGTGGTGGCGGATCGTGGTCGTCAGGCGGCGGTGGAGTTCGTTGCGGAAGAGGTCGATTTCGTTGGCCCAGTGGGTGCGGGGTGCCTCGGCCTTGGCGTAGCGGAGCTTGAGGAGGTGGATGATGATCTGCTCGAGCAGTGATTCGCAGGCGTGGCGTTGGCTGCGGCCCAAGTCTTCGATCTCCTCGGCCAGATGCTCGAGATCGAGCGGGCCGTTCCAGCGGCTCGTGCGCAGTGCGCGCAGCTCGTGAGCCTGGCGCTCGGTCCAGGCGACGAAATCCTGCTCGTAGAGGTCGGTCGTGGTCATGCCGCGATGGTAGCCCGCTTGACCGCCACCGCCAAGCTGCCGACAACCGTCAAGTGATGAGGGGGCACGGGGGAAATCATTTCCCCCGCTTTTTTCTGGAGTTGGTGACCATGGCGAATGAGGCGCGGAATGTTTTGGGGGAACCGTTGGCGGTTTGCTCGACCTCGCCGATGACGGGGTTCTTTCGGGATGGTTGTTGTCAGACGGGGCCCGAGGATTTGGGGGTGCATACGGTGTGTGCCGAGGTGACGGCGGACTTTCTGGCGTTGAGCAAGGCGCGGGGGAACGATCTTTCCACACCGCGGCCGGAGTTCGGCTTCAAGGGGCTGGTGCCCGGGGATCGGTGGTGTTTGTGTGCGGCGCGCTGGCAGGAAGCGCTCGATGCCGGCATGGCGCCGCGGGTGGTGCTGCAGGCGACGCATGAGCGGACGCTCGAGGTCTGCGAGTTGGCCGACCTCAAGCGCCTCGCGCTCGACCTGAGCTGACCGCCGGCACCGGCCGCTGGCGCAGCATGCGAATGCCGAGGACGGCGAAGAGGATGGTGAGGATGGGGCTCAACAGGCTGAAGAACGCATAAGGCGCGTAGGCGATGGTGCTGATGCCGAGGGCTGCCGCCAGATAGGCGCCGCAGCTGTTCCAGGGGATCAGCGCCGAGGTCACGCTCGCCGAATCGGCGGCAGCACGGGAGAGGACGACGGGGGCGAGGCCGCGGGCCTCGAAGGCCGGCTTGACGATCCGCTCGGCAAGCCGCGTGCCGGTCTGCTGATCCGCCGTCATGGCATTGCTGGCGATGCCGGCGATGACCGTGGCGGTGACCAGCCCACCGGTCGTGCGAACCCTGGCGACGATCGGCGCGAACAGCCGGTGCAGCAGGCCGATCCGATCGATCACCCCGCCGAAGGCGAGCCCGGCGGCGATCAGCCAGACCGTGTCCAGCATGTAGGCCATGCCGCCGCGGCTGAGAAAGGCGTCGATGCTTGGATTGCCCGTGGCCGAGACGTAGCCCGTGGCCATGGCCTGCCAGAGACCCTTGACCAGGGCTAGCGTGAACCAGCCGTCGAGATCGGCGAAGCGGAGGACGAAGCCGGTCTTGACGGTGAGCGCGACGAGGCCGCCGACCAGGGCACTGGTGATCATCGTCATGAAGGGGGGCAGGCCGATCAGCGCCAGGAGGATCACCGCGCCGAGCGGCAACAGCAGCACCGGCCGGATGTCCAGGGCCGCGTCGATCGCCGCCGTGGTCAGCGCCGCGTCACGGCTCGCCGGCTCGCCCAGCCACCAGAAAAGCGCGAGGCAGGCGGCGAAGGCCGGCAGCGAGGTCCAGAGCGCCTCACGCGCGTGGATCGCCCGATCGACCCCGGCAACGGCTGCAGCAAGCGCGCTCTTTTTCGAGCGCGGCGACAGCTTGTCACCGAAATAGGCTCCGGAGATGACCGCACCCGCGGTGATCGCCGGGTCGAGGCCGAGCTGGATGGCGATGCCGACGAAGCAGACGCCGATCGTCGACGCGGTGGTCCAGGCGCTGGCGATGATGAAGCCGACCAGTGCCGCCAGCAGTGCCGTGCTCAGATAGAGCCATTCGGGGGTCAGCACGAGCAGGAAGTAGTAGCCGATCGCCAGCAGCGTGCCGCTCATCGCCCAGGTGCCGAGCAGTGCCCCCACGGCGAAGAGCTCGGCCATGGTGGTGAAGCCGCCGACCATGCTGGAGACCGCCGACTGGCGCATCGCCTCGAAGCCGTGCCCGGCCCGTCGGCCGACCAGCATGGCGCCGGCAGTGGCGCAGATGATCGCCGTCTGCAGCGGCCCGCCGGTCGTGTCGTAGCCGAAGAGCTGGAAGGAGAGACCCAAAAACAGCCCGGCCAGGACGACCGGGACCAGCGCCTCGAGCAGGGTGAGCGGCCGCGGCTCCGGCACGCTCACGAGGGATGATCAGGCACGGCGGATGATCAGGCGCCGGCGACGCTGTAGAGATCGGGGTCGTAGGCGTAGCCGGCCGCATCGAGGGCGGCGATCAGCGCTGCTCCGCTGGCCGGGTCGAGCTCGACCAGGGGTGGGCGGACGGTGCGCCAGGTCTCGTCGTGCTGGCCGTCGGCGATGACGTGCTTGATCGCCGGGATCAGCGGGTAGTCGGCCAGGGTCTGGCGCACCTTGCCGACGACGCTCATGCCGGCCTCGGCCGCGGCCATGTCCCCCGTCGTGAAGGCCTTGAACACGCGGGCACTCTCCTCGACGGCGAGATTGGCCGCCGCCGAGATCGTTCCGGCGCCGCCGGCGCGCAGATTGTCGAGCAGGTGCCCGTCATTGCCGGAGTAGATGGCGAGACCCGGGAAGCTCTCGATCAGGCCCCTGGTATGCGGCCAGTCGCCGGCGCTGTCCTTGATCCCCTTCATCGTCCCGGGATACCGCTCGACCAGGCCTTCGACCACACCGTGCGTCACCGGCACGCCCGATACTTGCGGGAAATGGTAGAGGTACAGCTCCAGCCGGTCGTCGGCGAGGCTGTCGATCACCTCGGCATAGGCACGAACCAGGCCCTCGTCCGTGTTGTTCTTGTAGAAGAACGGCGGCATCATCAACAAGCGAGTGATGCCGCTCGCCAGCGCGTGGCGGCCGAGTGCCACCGTATCGGCGCGGGCACAGCAGCCGATGCCGAGGATCATCCGTTCGACCGGCAGCCCGGCGGCGAGGAACGAATCGAGGGTCGCCTGTCGTTCGGCGACCGAGAACGAGGCGGCCTCGCTGGTCGTGCCGAACACCCCGATGCCATCGCAGCCCTGGCGCAACAGCCAGCGCGCATGGCGGCAATAGCGCTCGATGCTGATCGCCCCGGTATTGTCGACCGGCGTCACGACTGCGGCGAAGATGCCCCTGGTCGCCATGTCCTTCTCCCACGTTCGCCAGCACCAGCGATGGTGGTAGACAGGTCCTTGCTGCAGTGCAAGGTGGCGGCTCAGCGCAGCACCAGTTCCTGAAAGGCGAACATCGCCACGATGGCGGCAACCACCGTGAGTGCAATGCTGCGATCCGCGAGATCGGCGCGGGCCTCGGGCAGCAGCTCGGCTGCCGTCATCCAGAACATGGCGCCGGCGGCGAGCCCGAAGCCGATCGGTAGGAAGGGCGCGAACCAGAGGACGAAGAGGAAGGCCGGGACCGCCATCAGGGGCTGTGGCAGACTCGAGAAGATGCTCCACCAGCCCGCCATCAGCCAGGACACCCCGCGCGGCACCAGGACGAGCGCGATGGCGAGGCCTTCCGGGACGTTGTGGATGGCGATCGCCGCCGAGATGAACAGGCCGAGCTCGTCGCCGCCGCCGAACGACACCCCGACCCCGATGCCCTCGGCGAACGAGTGGATGGTCATCACGCCGACGATCAGCAGGGCTTTTTTGGCATCGGCCCCCTGGAGCTCGCCGACATGGAGGTCCTGGCGGCCGTCGAGAAACCGGTGGGCGAGGCGGATGAGCACGAGGCCGAACAGCACCCCGAGCGCCGTTCGCCCGGGGCCGATCCCGAACCCCTCGACGACCAGGCTGAGGCTGGCTGCGATCATCAGCCCGGCGGCGAAGGCATTGGACACACCGAGCCAGCGCCGCTGCATCCGCGGGACGAAGGCGAAGGGTACGGCCCCGAGGCCAGTCGCGATCGCGGTGGTCAGGGCGGCGACGAAGACGACGAGGACGGGATCGAGGGACATCGGGCGGCCTCCTACCGCCCGCGTTAGTTAGAATAGTTCTAAATAATCGGCAAGCCGTGGTGATGCCGCAGGGGCGTGACGCGACCGGGCGCCCGTCTATTCGAACGAATCGGGGATCGCCGCCTCGCGCTCCTGGATGAAGGCGGCCAGCGCCGCGTCGATCGCCGGGTCGAGACCCGGATCGACCCACCGCTCGAGCGCCGTCAGGGCCGCCTCCCGGCCGCGCGTCGCGGCATCCTTGCTGCCTTCGAGCTGCCACTGCTCGAAGCTGTTGTTGTCGGCGAGGCTGCTCATGAAGAAGGCATCCTGGAAATGTGCCTGGGTGTGGGCCGAGCCGAGAAAGTGCCCGCCCGGCCCGACCTCGCGAATGGCCGCCATGGCCTCCGTGAAATCGCTGAACGCGGGGCCCTGGCCGAGCCGGTGGAGCATCTCGACCTGCTCCGCATCGAGCATGAACTTGGCGAGACTGGCGACCAGACCGGCTTCCGACCAGCCGGCCGAATGCAGCACGAAGTTGGCCCCGGCCAACAAGATCGGCAGCATATTGAAAGCGGATTCGTAAGCTGCCTGGGCGTCGCACAGCTTGGCGCCGGTGAGCATGCCCGACGAGCGCCAGGGCACGCCGTAGCGCCGGGCGAGCTGGCCGATCATGAAGTTCATCAGCGCCAGCTCGGAGGTGCCGGCCATGGGGGCGCCGGACTTCATCGAAACGGTGGCGAGGAAATGGCCATAAAGCACTGGGGCACCGGGGCGGACGGCCTGCGCGAAGGCGATGCCGGCCAACGCCTCGGCATTGAGCTGGGCGACCGTCGCCACGGCCGATGCCGGGGTGTTGGCCCCGGCGAGGGTGAAGGGGGCGAGGATCAGCCCCTGATTGGCCCGGGCATAGACCTTGACCGCACCGAGCATCGTCTCGTCCCAGACCAAGGGGGTGTTGGCATTGGTCAAGGCGAGCATCACCGTGTTGCTGGCGACGAAGTCGGCGCCGAAGACGATCTTGGCCATCTCGACCGCGTCCGTCGCGCGCTCGGGGGCGGTGACCGGGCCCATGAAGCTCTTGTCCGAGTGGCGGATCGCCGAGGCGGTGATGTGCAGGTGGCGCTTGGCGACCGGGCAGTCGGTCGGCTCGCAGGTGACCGAGCCGACATTGTGCAGGGCCGGTGCCATATGGGCCAGCTTGTGGAAGGCCGCGAGGTCGGCGAGCGTGCCGTAGCGGCGGGTGTCGTCCGCCATCCGGACGAAGGGCGAGCCGTAATTGGGCGCGAACACGGTGTGCTGCCCGCCGATCTCGACCGAGCGCTCGGGATTCCTGGCATGCAGCGTGAAGTGCCGGGGTGCCTTGCCGACCAGTGCGAGCAGCAGCTCGCCCGGGATGCGGACCCGCTCGCCCTCGACCTCGGCCCCCGCCTGCCGCCAGATGGCCAGCGCTTCCGCATCGCGGAAGTCGATCCCGACCTCCTCCAGGAGCTGCAGCGAGGCCGCGTGGATCAGTTCGAGGCCCTCCTCGTTCAGGACCTCGTAGACCGGCAGGCGGCGGTAGAGGGCGGGCAGGCTCTTGAGCCCGCCGGCCAGCCGCTCGGCCCGGCGGGCACCGCGCCCGCCCTGGCGGCCCCCCGAACGTGCCTCTCGCGACATGGCGCGTCTCCCTCTTCCGGCCCGGCGGGGCGGTTCCAACCCTTGCAGTTAAGCGGCCGCCGCGGCCGCCGCCGTCAACGGCGCGACAGGGAGTTGCGTGTTATGGACAAGCTCGACCGAGGCCGCGCGATCGCGGTGCCATCGCGGCCCGTCGCCCTGGTTGTGTGCCCGATCGCTTTGATCCCAGCGCAGCTTGCGGCCCGCGCCTGCTGCCGGCTCGGGCGCTGGCTGGGGCGCCGGCGGTTCAGCCGGAAAGCCGGCGCTTGAGGGCGGCGACGTCGTCGGCGAGGGTGCGGTCGGATTCGGAGAGCTTCTCGATCTGCTTGACCGCGTGCATCACCGTGGTGTGGTCGCGGCCGCCGAACTTCTTGCCGATCTCCGGCAGCGAGCGCGGGGTGAGCTGCTTGGCCAGGTACATCGCCACCTGCCGCGGCCGGGCCACCGCCCGCGCCCGCCTGGTCGAGGCCATGTCGCTCATCTTGAGCTGGAAATGCTCGACCACGGCGCGCTGGATCTCCTCGATGGTCACCCGCCGCTCGTTCGAGCGGAGCAGATCCTTCAAGACGTCCTGGGCCATCTCGATCGAGACCGGCCGGCGGAGCAGCGTCGCCTGGTGGACCACCCGGTTCAAGGCGCCCTCGAGCTCGCGGACATTGGAGGTGATCCGGTGTGCCAGAAATTCGTAGACCTCGGGCTGGACCAAGGCACCGAGCTGTTCGGCCTTGGCCTGCAGGATGCCGACCCGCAGCTCGTAGGTGGTGGGGTGGATGTCGGCGACCAGGCCCCAGCCGAGACGCGAGCGGATGCGCTCCTCCATCCCGGCGAGATCCGACGGGCTGCGGTCGGCCGAGATGACGATCGAGCTGCCCCGTTCGGCGAGCGCGTTGAAGGTGTGGAAGAACTCCTCCTGGGTCGAATCCTTGCCCGAGATGAACTGGACGTCGTCGACCATCAGGAGATCGACCGAGCGGAACATCTCCTTGAAGCCCATGGTGTCGCGCTGCTTCAAGGCGCGGATGAACTGGACCATGAACTTTTCGGCCGACAGGTAGACGACGCGCCGATTGGGGTTGGTGCGCTTGGCCTGCCAGCCGATGGCGTGCATCAGGTGGGTCTTGCCGAGCCCGACCCCGCCATAGAGAAAGAGCGGGTTGAAGGGCGGCTTGTCGTTGGCGGCCATCCGCTCGGCGGCAGCGAAAGCGAACTCGTTGGGCTTGCCGACGATGAAGGTGTCGAAGGTGAAGCGCGGGTCGAGCGTGGCGCCGAGCTCGGCCAGATCCGGCAGGCTGGCGCCGCCGACACTGCCCGGCGCCGCGCCGCGCTCCGGCATGTCTTGGCCGTTGCAGGCATGGTCGGCGGCCAGCTGGCGGCGGTCGAACTCGTGGCCGCCGGCCGGGCTGGCGGTGCCGGTCATCTGGGCGGTGCGGACGCTCAAGGCGATGCTGCGCACCGTCGGGTTGACGCGCGACCAGAAGGCGCGAATCCGATCGGCATAGTTGTTGACCACCCAGTCGCGCATGAACTGCGTCGGCACGGCGATGACGGCGCGGTCGCCGTCGATCTCGATCAACTCGAGCGGACTGAGCCAGGTGGAATAGGCGGTCTCACCGAACTCGCCGCACAGCAGGCTGCGTACCTGCTCCCATTGCCTCACGGCTTCATTGGTTGTTGGGACGACCATCTGTGTCTCGAATACCGGCTCGGGGTTGCTCCCTCGGATCATTCGGTCACGATCCATCCTGCTCCAAACGGCCAGTAGCGCCGCTGCCTGGTGGCCACGTCTCCTTCGGGCGCGGGCATCGAGCCCCGGTATCGCCCTCAACCGTCCGGTTGCGCGCCGAAGTCGGCGGCAAGAACCCGTTCGATGACGGGTGGACGAGACGACACCTGTTGTTGGCCGGCTAGTGACGATTGCATCTGCTCACCCTGCGGTTTAGCAGATGAGAACAGACCGTCGCTGCCGTCCACCGCCCAATCAAAAGTAAATCTGAAGTGAATACGGATTTGCGTTCTGCTGCCCCGTATTCATGAACAGTAACCGACTGTCCTGCGTGTTGCAATAGGCTCAAATCGAGAACGGAGGCTTTCGCCTAATGGTTGAGAATGAAGACATGGTGATGAACGCTGACCGGCAGTTCCGCCGAGAACCAGCGGGGCCGTCGATCAACGTCCCGTCGAGTGCTACGAAAGGCGAAAAAGTCTAGGCGAGAGTGGCCAGATGCAAGTTGCGCACCTTGCTCGACATCCGCGAAATCTTGCGCGCGACCGTATTGCGGTGCAGCACGCCTTTGCTGACGCCACGCTGCAACTCTGGTGCCGCAGCCGCGAACGCCGCGTTCGCCTCGGCCGCATCGCCCTTGGCGATGGCGTCCTCGACCTTGCGGACGAAGGTCCGGATCCGGCTGATCCGGCTGCGGTTGCGCTCGGTCCGCTTGGCCGTCTGGCGGATGCGCTTCTTGGCGGTGGAACTATGGGCCACGGTCGTCCTCTTCGATTTGGAAGCTCGCTCGTATAGCGAGCGGCCTGCCTTGCGTCAATCGCCGAGCGTCTTGCCGTGCCACGGGTCGTCACCGGCAGCGGCCGGCGACCGGCAAGCCCCGTCGCCCGGCTCAGCGATGGGTGAAGTTGGCCGTCCGCTTCTCGCTGAAGGCGGCCATCCCCTCCTTGCGGTCGGCGGTGGCGAAGGTCGCGTAGAAAGTCCGCTTCTCGAAGCGGATGCCCTCGGCGAGCGAGGTCTCATAGGCGACGTCGACCGCCTCCTTGGCCATGGCGACGATCGGCTGCGATTTCTCGCCGATCGCCTCGGCGAGCTTTACCGCCTCCTCGAGCAGATCGCCGATCGGCACCACCCGGGCCACGAGATTGGCGCGCTCGGCCTCGGCGGCGTCCATGTTGCGGCCGGTGAGGATCATCTCCATCGCCTTCGACTTGCCGATCGCCCGGGTCAGGCGCTGCGTGCCGCCGGCCCCGGGGATGGTGCCGAGATTGATCTCCGGCTGGCCGAACTTGGCGTTGTCGGCGGCGAGGATGATGTCGCACATCATCGCCAGCTCACAGCCGCCGCCGAGGGCGTAGCCGGCCACCGCCGCGATCACCGGCTTCTTGTGCCGGGCGATCGCGTGCCAGGGGCCGATGAAATCGCTGGAATAGGCGGCGGCGAAATCCTTTTCGGCCATCTCCTTGATATCGGCACCCGCGGCAAAGGCGCGCTCGGAACCGGTCAGCACCACCGCCGCGATCGTCGGATCGGCGTCGAACTGGGTCAGGGCCCGGCTGAGCTCGTCGATCAGCTGATTGTTCAAGGCGTTCAGCTGCTTGGGGCGGTTGAGGGTGACGATGGCGACGGCGTCGCGCTTCTCGACGAGGATGGTCTCGAATGCCATGCCTTTTCTCCGTGGCCTGCAAGAGGGCGCCACCGAGCGCAGGCTGGCTTGTCCTGCGCCGGCTGGTGGTGGATTCCAGGGATCGGGTTTAACACCACCTGACCACATGCCGTCCAGGGCAAATCGGGCATTTTATTCGGCGTTGCAACATCACGGGCCGCGCGCCGAGCCACGGTGCGGGTCAGCGCTGGCACCGACCGCAGTGAAAAGTGGCACGGCCGGCCTGCACGATCCGGCGGATCGCCGTGCCGCAGTGCAGGCAGGGCAGGCCGGCCCGATCGTAGACCCGAAACAGCCGCTGGAAGTTGCCGAGCTCGCCGTTCGACTGGACATAGTCGCGCAACGACGAGCCGCCGGCGTCGATCGCATCGCGCAGCACCTCGCGGATCGCCGCGGCGAGCCGGTCGGCCCGCGCCGGCCCGACGCCGGCCGCCAGCCGCCGCGGCGACAGCCCGGCGCGAAACAGGCTCTCGCTCGCATAGATGTTGCCGACGCCGACGACGTGCCGCTGGTCCATGATCGCGACCTTGAGCGCCACCTGCCGGCCGGCGAGGCGGGCCAGCAGTGCCGGGCCGTCGAAGCTGTTGGCCAGAGGCTCGAGGCCCAGATGCCGGAGCCACTTGTGCTCCGGCAGGGAAGCGGTCGGGCACAGATCGAGCATGCCGAAGCGGCGCGGGTCGACGAAGCGGAGAACGGTACGGTCGTCGAAATGGAAGGTCAGGTGCTCGTGCGGCCCGGCGCGGTCGCCGTCGAACAAGAGCCGCCCCGACATCCCGAGATGCAGGAGCAGCGTCGTGTGGTCGTCGAGCATCAGCTCGATGAACTTGGCCCGTCGGGCAAAGCCGATCAGCCGCCGGCCGACCAGCCGCCCCGGCAGGTCTTGCGGCAAGGTGAAGCGGAGATCGGCGCGGCGCTGCTCGACCGCGGTGAACTGCCTATGTTGGAGACGGCAGGCGAGCGCGCGCATCGTCGTCTCGACCTCAGGCAGCTCGGGCACGGATCGCGGTTCCTGTGCTGGTTCGACGGCAGGGTTTCATGGCGCCGGTTGCCGTCGCCCGACCGCTTCCATAGAACAGCCATAGCCGCCGGACCAGCGGCGCCTCGCTGCCAGAGATGGACGTGATCGATGGACAACAAGCCGGCCGACGACGCCCTCGCGGCAGCCGCCCGCCTCGCCGAAAGCTTCGGCTTCGAGCGGGTCGACCCCACCGGCAAGGCGGCGCGGGTCAAGGCCGTTTTCGATTCGGTCGCCAGCCGCTACGACCTGATGAACGATCTGATGAGCCTCGGCGTCCACCGGCTGTGGAAGAACGCCCTGGTCGATTGGCTCTGCCCGCGACCCGGCATCCGGCTGCTCGACCTCGCGGCGGGCACCGGCGACATCGCCGAGCGCGTGCTCGACCGCGTCGACGGCCAGGGCCGGGTGGTGGTGAGCGACATCAACCCGCGGATGCTCGACCAGGGGCGCGACCGTGCACTCGACCAGGGCTGGTTCGACCAACTCGGCTTCGTCGCTGCCGATGCCATGGCGCTGCCGTTTCAAGATCGCAGCTTCGATGCGGTGACCATCGCCTTCGGCATCCGCAACGTCACCCATATCGACCGCGCCCTGGCCGAGGCCTATCGCGTGCTGGTGCCGGGCGGCCGCTTCCTCTGCCTCGAATTCTCCAAGGTCGTGCTGCCGCTGTTCGACCGCCTCTACGACGGCTATTCGTTCACCGTGCTGCCCAATCTCGGCCGCCTCGTCGCCGGCGACGCCGCCAGCTACCGCTATCTCGCCGAGAGCATTCGTCGCTTTCCCGACCAGGCCGCCTTCGCGGCACTGATTGCCGGGGCCGGCTTCGAGCAGGTGCGCTACCGCAACCTCTCCGCCGGAGTAGCCGCCGTCCATTCAGGCTGGCGACTTTAGCAGACGGCTCCATGCTGCTGTCGGTCAAGAACTCCTGGCGGGTGATCCGCATCGGGCGCACGCTCGCCCGCTACAACGCGCTCTTCCCGTTCGAGCTGTTGCCGCAGGCGCGCCCGTTCCTCAGGCTGGCGCGCCCCTTCGTCAACCGCAAGGCCAAGGGCCGGCCGGGCCAGCGGCTGGCCGCGGCGCTCGAGGAGATGGGGCCCACCTTCATCAAGTTCGGCCAGAGCCTGGCCACCCGTACCGACCTCTTGGGCGAGGCGATCGCCGCCGACCTCGCGACCCTGCAGGATCGCCTGCCGTCCTTCCCGATCGAGCAGGCCAGGGCAATCCTCGAGCAAGACCTCGAACAGCCGCTCGCCGCGCTGTTCGAGGTGTTCGCCGAACAGCCGGTGGCCGCCGCCTCGATCGCCCAGGTCCATTTCGCCACCACCAGCGAAGGCCGCGAGGTCGCGGTCAAGGTGCTCCGCCCCGGCATCGAGCGGGCGATCGAGGAGGACCTGAATTTCTTCACCTGGCTCGCCGGCCTCGTCGAGCGCACCCAGCCGCAGCTCGCCCACTACCGGCCGGCCGAGGCCGTCGCGATCTTCGCCACCGGCACCAGGCGCGAGCTCGATCTGCGGCTCGAGGCGGCGGCGGCGATGGAGCTCGCCGAGAACAGCCGCGACTACGAAGGTTTTCGAGTGCCCGAGGTCGATTGGCAGCGCACCGGCCGGCGGGTGCTCACCATCGAGCGGGTCATCGGTCAGCATGTCAGCGGCCGGGCCCGGCTGATCGCCGCCGGCCACGATCCCGACCGGATCATGGAGAACGCGTCCAAGGCCTTCTTCAGCCAAGTGTTCCGGGACGGCTTCTTCCACGGCGACATGCATCCCGGCAACTTCATGATCGATGCCGAGGGCACCATCGTCGCCCTCGATTTCGGGATCATGGGCCGGGTCGATATCGCCGACCGCCGCCACATGGCCGAGATCCTCGTGGGCTTTCTCGAGCGTGACTACGTCGGCGTCGCCGAGGTTTTCTTCAAGGCGGGCTTCCTGCCGCCGGAGGCCGACAAGATGGCGTTCGTCCAGGCGGTCCGCTCGATCGGCGAGCCGATCCTCGGGCTGCCGCTCGAGGACATCTCGTTCGGCCGTCTCGTCGGCCAGTTGCTCGCCGTCGCCGACGACTTCGAGATGCGTACCCAGCCGCAACTCCTGTTGCTGCAGAAGACCATGGTGGTGGCCGAGGGCGTCGGCCGGCTGCTCAATCCCAAGGTCAACATGTGGCAACTGGCGCAGCCGATGGTCGAGGAATGGATCATCGCCAATCTCGGTCCCCGCGCCCGGCTCGAGCGGGCCGTGGCCGACGGCATGGACACCGCGGCCCGCCTGCCCGCCCTGATCCGCCGGCTCGAGGACGCGCTCGAGCGCGACGGCGAGCGGGGGCGGCAGCACCAGCCGACCGCGGGCTGGCCCGGCGGCTGGCTCTGGCCGCTGCTGCTCGGCCTCGCCCTCGGCCTTGCCGTTCGCTGAGGGAACGCCATCTTGCAGCTGTGATTACCCGGTTTTTCCTTCGGTCGAAGAGGCAACGCGCGTGCGCCGGATATTGTTGATCATCGGCGGCGGCATCGCCGCCTACAAGGTGCTCGAGCTGATCCGCCGCGGGCGCGAGCGGGGCCTCGCCTTCCGCGCCATCCTGACCCATGGCGGGGCCCAGTTCGTCACCCCGCTCGCCGTCGCCAGCCTCGCCGAGGAGAAGGTCTACACCGACCTTTTCTCGCTGACCGACGAGGCCGAGATGGGCCATATCCGGCTCTCCCGCGAGGCCGACCTCGTGGTCGTCGCCCCGGCCACCGCCGACCTCTTGGCCAAGATGGCGAACGGCCACGCCGACGACCTCGCCTCGACGGCCCTGCTCGCCACCGACAAGCCGGTGCTGGTCGCCCCGGCCATGAACCCGATGATGTGGGCGCACCCGGCGACCCGGCGCAACGTTCGGACCCTCACCGCCGACGGCATCCGCTGCGTCGGGCCCGGCTCGGGCGACATGGCCTGCGGCGAAACCGGTGCCGGGCGGATGGCCGAGCCCGGCGAGATCCTGGCGGCCATTCTCACCATTTTGGGCACCGACGACGGCCGGCCCCAGCGCCTCGCCGGCCAGCGCGCCATCGTCACCAGCGGGCCGACCCACGAGGCGATCGACCCGGTCCGGTATATCGCCAACCGTTCCTCCGGCCGCCAGGGCCACGCCATCGCCGCCGCCCTCGCCGCCCAAGGGGCCGAGGTGACCCTGGTCACCGGCCCGGTCACCATCCCCGACCCGCCCGGGGTCACCGTTCGCCGGGTCGAAAGTGCGCGCGACATGCTGGCCGAGGTCGAGGCCGACCTGCCGGTCGATATCGCGGTCTGCGCCGCCGCCGTGGCCGACTGGCGGCCGGCGGCCGCCGCCGCTGCCAAGCTCAAGAAGGACCAGGGCGGCCCCGAAGCTCTCGAGCTCACCCTCAACCCCGACATCCTGCAGACCCTGGCACGCCACGCCACGCTGCGCCCCCGCCTGGTCATCGGCTTTGCCGCCGAGACCGACGACCTGCTCGACAATGCCCGGGCCAAGCTCGTGCGCAAGGGCTGCGACTGGCTCCTCGCCAACGATGTCGGGGCGGCGAGTGGTGTCTTCGGCGGCACGCGCAACACGGTCCATCTGGTCCGCGGCGATGCCCCGCCCGAAGCCTGGCCGGAGATGAGCAAGGAGGCGGTCGCGGCACGGCTCGCCTCACGCATCGCCGCGGCCATCGGCCGATGAGCGAAGCGGTCGCGGTCGCCATCGAGCAACTGCCGCATGGCCGCGGTCTGCCGCTGCCCGGCTACGCCACCGCGCTCGCCGCCGGTGCCGACCTGCATGCCGCCGTTCCCGCGGCTCTGCCGATCCTGCTCGCCCCCGGTGCCCGGGCACTCGTGCCGACCGGCATCCGCATCGCCCTGCCGGCGGGCTGCGAGGCGCAGATCCGGCCGCGCTCCGGCCTCGCCCTGCGTCACGGGGTGACGGTGCTCAACGCGCCCGGGACCATCGATGCCGATTATCGGGGCGAGGTGGGTGTTGTCTTGCTCAATACCGGCGCTAGCCTCTTTACGGTGGAGCGCGGGACGCGCATCGCCCAGCTCGTCCTGGCCCCCGTCCTGCGGCTCGACTGGCGACCCGGTGTGGTCGCGGTGACCGGGCAAGGACGCGCGGCCGGCGGGTTCGGCTCGACCGGGGCAGGCCTCGACGCGCGGCACGACGAAGGCGCTGATGCTGACAGCGGAGCGGAGTAGCCAGGAGCGATGATCAAGCCGTCGAAGAAGGTCGCGTTGGCGGTCGAGGCCGTGGTCGACATCGCCTATCACGGCACCGCCGAGCCCGTGCAGAGCCAGGATATCGGTCGCCGGCTCAACCTGCCCCGCCGCTACCTCGAACAGGTCATGCAGCAGCTGGTCAAGGCCGGTATTCTCAAGGGCGTGCGCGGCCCGCGGGGGGGCTACCGGCTGGCCCGCGAGCGGCGCCGCATCTCGGTCGCCGACGTCGTCGCGGTGGTCGATGCCAATGATGCCGAGCCTGCCAACGAGCGCGCCAGCGATCTCGGCGAGCGGGTGATGGCGCCGTTCTGGGCCGAGCACGAGCGGGCCGCACTCGCCAGGCTCGATGCCGTGACCATCGAGGATCTCTGCCAGGCGGCCGAGAAGACCGCGATCCGCCGCGAGGTGCGCGACGGGATCGACTTCGCCATCTGAGCCCGGTTGCCGATGGTCTCGACTGGCGACCAATGGCGTGCGTGAATCGTCGGTGTGCTGGTGGTGCGAGGCGGCGTTTTGGCATATCTAGAGAGCCGTTGCCGCTCCCGCCCAGCCCGCCGGACCAGCCGCATTCATGAGCACGCTCGCCATCGTTGCCGTCGAGCCCGGCCGGGTCGCCCGCGGCATTGCTCTGGCCCTGCTGGCCTATGCCGCCTTCGCCACCGCCGATGCCTTCTTGAAGCACAGCTCCGGCGGTTTCTCGGTCTTCCAGATTGCCTTTGTCATGGCCGGCTTCGCGCTGCTGCCGCTGCTGGCCACCACGATCGGCCGCGGTGGCGTCAGGAGCATCGTGCCACGCGACCTGAAGCTCGTGACGCTGCGCGGCATCCTCACCGCCGCCTGCGGCATGCTCGCCTGGAACGCCTTCGCCAGGCTGCCGATGGCCGAGGTCTACGCGCTGTTGTTCGCGGCACCCATGCTGGTCACCGCGTTCTCCGCCCTCTTCCTCGGCGAAGCTGTCGGCTGGCGGCGCTGGTCGGCTACCGTCATCGGCTTCATCGGTGTCGTCGTCATGATCGACCCCCGGTTTGCCGGCTTCGGCCTCGGCCACCTGATGGCCGGCCTCGCCGCCATGGCCGGTGCCCTGAGCTTCGTCATCTTGAAGAAGATCGGCGCCACCGAAAAGAGTGCCGCCGTGCTGTTTGCCGTCATCTTCTGGATCATGGTCGTCTGCCTGCCGCCGGCGGCGGCGAACTGGGTTTGGCCAAGCCTCGCCGAGCTCGGCATCATGGGCGTTGCCGGGCTGCTGTTCGGCGTCGGTCAGGCTGGACTGGTTTTCGCCACGCGCGACGCACCGGCGGTCGTCGTCGCCCCGTTCCAGTACAGCCAGATGATCTGGGCCGTCCTCTTCGGCATCCTCGTCTTCGGCGACCTGCCGACGGCCAACCTCTTCATCGGCCTGGCCATCGTCGTTGCGGCTGGCCTCTTCATCGTCTACCGCGAGACGGTGCGGGCGAGGCCGGTCACCGTTGGCGGCGGCCGCGGCGAGGTGCCAGCCCGGATCGCCCGGCTCTAGGAGTGATCGCGATGCGCGAGGCGAGCTGCACGATCGCCGATCCCCAGGGGCCGCTGAAGCTCGGCTATGTCGAGTGGGGTGATCCAGACGCCGAACGGACCGTGCTCTGCATCCACGGCCTGACCCGCAACGCCCGCGACTTCGACTACCTGGCGGCCGAGCTTGCCCGGCATACCCGGGTCGTCGCGGTCGATGTCGCGGGTCGCGGCCGGAGCGACTGGCTGGCCGATCCGACTCGCTACGCCGCACCGACCTATGTCGGGCACATCGCGGCCTTGCTGCAGGCGCTCGGCCTCGACCGGGTCGATCTCGTCGGCACCTCGATGGGCGGCATCATCGGCATGGCGATCGCCGCCCAGGGCGACAAGTCGTCGCCGATCCGCCGTCTGGTGTTGAACGATATCGGCGGCCTCGTGCCGAAAGCGGCGCTCGCCCCGATCGCCACCTATCTCGGGGCACCGCCGCAGGTCTTTGCCGATCTCGAAGCGGTCGAGCGCCACCTCCGCTTCATCCACGCCAGCTTCGGCCCGCTGACCAACGCGCAGTGGGCGCATCTCGCCCGGCACAGCAGCCGACCGGTCGCCGGCGGCTATGTCATGCACTACGACCCGGCGATCGCGAAGCCTTTCCTCGGCGTCGCCGGCGAGGACATCGTGCTCTGGCCGCTCTTCGATGCCATCAGCTGCCCGACCCTGGTGTTGCGCGGCGGCGAGAGCGTCCTTTTGCCCTATGCGGTCGCCGAGGAGATGACCCGCCGCGGCCCGAAGGCCGAGCTCGCCACCTTCCCGGGCATCGGCCACGCTCCGGCGCTGATGTCCAGGGACCAGATTTTCGTCGTCGAGCGCTTCTTGAACGCCTGATCCGTCGCGCCCGGCCGTTGCAGCGCCGAGCGGCCCCGGTACTGCTGTCGCCCGATCAAGTCGCTGGCGTTTCGCCGTCCGTCGACTACGGATAGCGCGCGTGACGCGTGGTCTCGAGAGCAGAAGGTGTTCGTCAAGTGTTCAAGTCGTTCTTCCCGAACCCGCAGCCTTTCTTCATCTCCGTCATCGTCTGGTCGGCATTCGCGACGGCTGTCTGGTATGCCGGCGGCAATCGCTGGGGGACGCTGTTCGGGCTCGGCATTTCGCCCGCCGATGCCGCTCCGGTGATCGGCCTCGGCTATTTCGTCACGCCCGAGTTCTTGTGGTTCTACGTTTATTACGGTGTCGCCGTGGCCCTGTTCGCCGGCTTCTGGTACCGCTTCGCTACCCACCCCTGGCAACTCTGGTCGGTCTGGGGCTCGGCACTGATCCTCTTCGTCACCTATTTCGGTGTGCAGATCTCGGTCGCCATCAACAACTGGCGCCGGCCGTTCTTCGACGGCGTCCAGGAAGCACTGGGCGCCGATTCGACCATCACCCAGGCCGACCTCTTCGGCCTCTTGCTGATCTTCGCGCAGATCGCCTTCATCGCCATCTTCATCTTCGTGCTCACCCGCTTCTTCGTCAGCCACTGGATCTTCCGCTGGCGGACCGCGATGAACGACTATTACATGGCGCGCTGGAAGCGCTTGCGACACATCGAGGGCGCCTCCCAGCGGGTGCAGGAGGACACGATGCGCTTTGCCGGGGTCATGGAGGGGCTCGGCGTCTCGGCGATCGATGCGGTGATGACCCTGATCGCCTTCCTGCCCGTCCTCTGGGCGCTCTCCGAGTTCGTCACCGAGCTACCCCTGGTCGGCGAGATCCCGGCCCCGCTGTTCGTCGCGGCCCTGGTCTGGTCGATCTTCGGCACCGGGCTCCTGGCCATGGTCGGCATCAAGCTGCCGGGGCTCGAGTTCCGCAACCAGCGCGTCGAGGCCGCCTACCGCAAGGAGCTCGTCTACGGCGAGGACCGCGCCGAACGCGCCCAGCCGCTGACCGTGCGCGAGCTGTTCGGCCACGTCCGGCAGAACTACTTTCGCCTCTACTTCCACTACATGTATTTCAACGTGTTCCGGGCGATGTACCTGCAGGCCGACAATATTTTCGTCTATATCCTCCTGATCCCGACCATCGTCGCCGGCGCCGCCATCGGTTTCACCTTCGGCGTGCTGCAGCAGATCCTCACCGCCTTCAGCCAAGTCTCCAACTCGTTCCAGTACCTTGTCAACTCCTGGACGACGATCGTCGAGCTGTTGTCGATCTACAAGCGCCTCAAGGCGTTCGAGGCCGCGATCGAGGACCGCGAGCTGCCCGACATCGACAAGGAATGGCTCGATCTGCACGGCGGCACCGAGCCACGGGTCGAGACGATCGGCCCGGGTTTGTAGGACCGGATCGGCGAAGTGGTCGCCTCAGGCGCGGCGGTTGACGGTCACCTGATCGAGCTGCGAGGGGTCGAGCACCACCGGCCCGGGGCCGTTCGGCGGCGGTGTCGGCTTGGGTGCGGTGTTTCGCGTCATGCGGCCTTGCTCCATCGCTGTCTGCCGCATGAATACACCGACACCCGCCCTCGATCCAGCCAAGGAACGCAAGGGCGCCGGCCGGACCGTCTTCCCCCCGTCCCCGCGTTTCCCCGTCTCCCCGTCACGCCGGTCGGGCCTTGGCCTCCGCCTCGGCGCTGATCGACGTGACCGCAATGAAGCTGTCCGGTGTGACCGAGACGCTGTCGATGCCGTGTTCGACCAGAAAGGCGGCGAAGCGCGGATGGTCCGAGGGGGCCTGGCCGCAGAGCTCGGTCTTGATGCCGGCACTCTCGGCCTTGGCCAGGAGGTCCGCGATCGAGGCTTTGACCGCCGGGTCCGCCGCGTCGAAGAGGTCGCTCAGGATGCCGCTGTCGCGGTCGACGCCGAGGGTCAGGTCGTTGGAGCCGATGGAGAAGCCGTCGAACTGCTCGGCGAAGGCCTCGGCCAGGATCACGTTGGCCGGGATCCCCGCCATCATGTAGACCTGGAGCCTGTCCTCGCCGCGCACGAGGCCGTTCTCGGCCAGCGCGGCCAGGACCCGGTCGGCCTCTTTCAGGGTACCGACGAGGGGGATCATCACGATGAAATTGACGAATTCGAGCTCGCTCGGGCTAGCTTCACCGCCCGACACTCGAGGGCAAAACCCTCGCGATACCCTTCCGAGTGGTGGCGCAACGGGCGATGAACAGCAGCCGACTGGGCCGGTTAGCATGGCGGTCGTGCCGGCCCAAGGCCGGCAGGGGCAGGGCAGGGCGACGCTTATCGCCGGCGGGCGCCGATGACCGGCGATGTCGATCCGGCATCCGTCGATCTCCCGGCCAGGCTGGCTTTCCTGCGGCAGCCGACGAGCCATCCCGAGCACCCGCCGCGGATCGACGTCATCGAGACCCACTTCGCCTGGGTCTTTCTCGGCGACCGGCTGGTGCGCAAGTTGAAGAAGCCGATTCGCACCGACTGGCTCGACTTCGCCACGGCGGAACGGCGGCGGCGGGCCTGCGCCGCCGAGGTGCGGCTCAACCGGCCGCTCGCCCCGGACGTCTATCTCGGGGTCGAGGATCTCGTCCTGACCGGCAGCGGCGAACTGGCGCTCGGCCGGCCCGGGCGGCTGGTCGATAGTGTCGTCGTCATGCGCCGGCTGCCGGCCGCACTGGCCCTCGACCGCCGCGCCGCCCGGCTCGAGCGGTACGATCTGGCGCCGGTGGCCGCCCGGCTCGCCAGGTTCTACGGCAGCTGCGCTCAACCGTCGGTCGACCGCACCGCCCGGCTGGCCCAGGTCATGGACAGCCTGGCCAATCTCGAGAGCCGGCTGCTCGACGGTCCGTTGCGCACGCGGCATCAGCTGATGGCCCGCCTCCTGGCCTTCGCCCGCAGCCGGGCGGCATGCCTCGAGGCGCGGGTAGCGGCGGGCCGGGTGGTCGATGCGCACGGCGACCTGCGGCCCGAGCACATCTACCTCACCACCCCGCCCCGGATCCTCGACCGGCTCGAGTTCGAGGCCGCCTATCGACGGATCGATTGGCTCGAGGACATCGCCCTCCTGGCCGTCGATCTGCAACGGCAGGGCGCTGGCTGGATCGGCGAAGCGCTGATGCGCATGGTGGCCAGCGCCCTCGGCGACCGACCGCCGCAAGGGCTCTGGTGCTTCTACCGTGCCTGGCGCGCCGTGCTCCGCGCCCAGCTCGCCATCGAGCATCTCGAGCGGCTAAACGGTGTCCCGCCGCCGGCCATGCGCGCGCACTGGCTGTTGCGTGCCCGCAGCTGCCTCGCGATCGCCGAGCGCCATCTCACCGCCCGAGCAGTTCGCTGATCGCACCCCCGCTCTCGAGGCAGCCAATGGCCTCGGCGACGAGCCCGGCACAGCTCACCACTTCCAGCACCGGCAGCGATGCCGCATCCAGGCGCGGCGGATCGATGCTGTCGGTGACCAGGAGCCGCGCCAACGGTGCCGGTGCGAGCTTCTCGGCCGCACCGGCCGAGAAGACGCCGTGCGCCACCACGACGATGGGCCGGGCGGCGCCGGCGGCGACCAGCGCTTCGGCCGCCCGGGCCAGCGTCCCGCCGGAGCTCACCAGATCGTCGATGATCACCGGCTGCGCCCCCCGCACCTCGCCGTAGAGCTGCTCGCCGCTGACCACCCCGCCGCTCCGCCGCTTGTCGGCCACGGCCCGGCCGAGCCGGCGGCCGAGCCGTGCTTCGAGCTGCTCCTGGAAGAGCTGGGCCCGCTTCAGGCCGCCCGGATCGGGCGCCACCACCACGACCTCCTGCCCCTTGAGTTCGGTTGCGAGGCGGTCGGCGAACAGCCGGTGCGTGTCGAGCGGGACGGTGGTGATGCGAAACGCGTTCTCGAAGGCCGGCAAATCGTGCACCTCGAGCGCCAGCACGGTCTCGACGCCGACCGCCTCGAGCAGCTGCGCCAGATAGCGCAGGCTCAGCGGATCCCAGGGCTTGGTCCGTCGGTCCTTGCGCGCATAGGCGAGATAGGGAAACGCCGCGGTGAGCCGGGCGACCCCGGCATCGCGCAGCGCCCCGGCGAGCAGCAGCACCCGGCAGAGCCGATCGTGCACGGCACCCTCCCTGCCGCCGTCGAGGCTCTGGACGATCACCGCGTGGCGACCGCGCAACTCGGCAAGCGGCCGGACCTTGACCTCGCCGTCTTCGAACCGCCGCTCCTCGACCGCCACGCGCTCGGCACCGAGTGCCGCCGCGACCCGGTCGGCGAACGCAGCGCCAGGCTCGAGGGCCAGGATCGCGGGCGGGCGGGTGGCCATCAGAGCCCGATCGGCATGCCGTCACGCACCGCGAGGTGGTTCTCGACGCGGCGCACGCCCGGAATCTCGGCGGCGGCGAGCTCGAGCGCCCGCCGCTCGGTCGCGGTGGCGGCCAGCCCCCAGAGATGGACGACGCCATCCGCGACCACGATGGTCACCGAGCCGACGCTCGAGAAGCCGGCGGCCTTCGCCGTCGCCTCGAAGCGATCCTTGATCGCGACATCGTCGGGTGCCGGGCCCGCTGCCGGTGCCGGGGTAGCGGCGAGGCCGCGAACGAGGTCGGCGCGGGCGAGGATGCCGACGAGCTGCCCGTCGACGACCACCGGCAGCCGCTTGACCCGCCGCTCGTGCATCAGCCGCGCCGCGACATCGAGCGGGGTCTCGGGCGTGACCACCGCGAGGGCTTCGACCATCACCTCGCGCGCCGTCCGGCCATGCGCCTTCAAGAACGCCTCGGCCCGGGCATCCGGATCGACGAACAGATCGAGCCACCAGGGCCGCTCGCGCTCGGTCCCGGTCTCCGCCCGCTGCAGGAGATCGGCCTCGCTGACGATGCCGATCAGCCGGCCATCCCCGGTCACCACCGGCACCGCGCTGATCCGTCGGTCGACCAACAAGCCGGCGATGTCGCGCACCGGGGTCTCGGGCGACACCGTCACCACATCCGAGGTCATGACATCCTTGACCGGCATTCCTGACCCTCCCGCATCGCCACCCGCCATTGTGCCGCCAAGCAGCGGCGATCGCAATGACCCGGATCAAGCGGTGGCGGCCCGGCTGGTTGATCGAGATCAAGCGGGCGAGCGTCATGTTCGGCTATTCTCGCCGATCCGTCGGGGCGACTGGCAGCGTGGCCGGGCCGTCGACAAGCCGCCTCGAGCCGGCGGGGCTGCCGGATCGGGTGGTCGTTGCGGCCGGCGGCTGCGCTGCGGGCAACACGCCTTGGAGGTGGCCGGTGATCTGGCAGCGTGAGCAGGTGTTCGCGGATCGAACCGACGCCGGGCGGCGGCTCGCCGAGCGCCTCCTCGCCCTCGAGCTGGAGCGGCCGGTGGTCCTCGCCTTGCCGCGGGGCGGGGTGCCGGTCGGCTTCGTCGTCGCCAAGGCCCTGGCCGCACCGCTCGATCTCGTCCTGGTGCGCAAGCTCGGGGCACCTGGGCGGGCCGAGCTCGCGGTCGGTGCGGTGGTCGACGGCAACCGGCCGGAGACCGTCATCAACCACGAGATCGTTCGCCATCTAGGTGTCCCGGCGGACTGGATCGAGGCCGAGACCGACCGCCAGCTGGCCGAGATCGAGCGCCGCCGCCAGGTCTATCTCGGCGGTCGGGCCAGGGTGCCGGTCGCCGGCCGCACCGCCATCCTGGTCGATGACGGCATTGCCACCGGTGCGACGATGGCGGCAGCGTTGCACGCCACCCGCCGGGCCGCGCCACGCGAGCTGGTACTGGCCGTCCCGGTCGCCCCGCCCGACACGCTCGCCCGGCTGCGGCCCGAGGTCGACCGGGTGGTCTGCCTCTGGGCACCCGAGCCGTTCACGGCGGTCGGCGCCTGCTACCGGGATTTCACCCAGGTCGATGACGACGCGGTCGCCGCCCTGCTGCGCCAGGCGACGGCCCAGGACGCGCCCGGCCGATGAGCCACCCGGTCCCTGGCGGTGCGAGGTCCCTGGCGGTGCGAGGTCCCTGGCGGTGCGAGCCGAACCGCAGCCGACCGCCAGCCGGCCGCCATCGCACCCTCCCGAGCGGCACTGGACCGCCTCTTCCCTTGACCTCGCCGCACGACAGTCGTAACCGAACGGAATGCTCGATGTTCGTCAGATCTCACGAATTAGCCACCCGGTCTCTCGCTGAGGCCGGGCCGCGCTTTGTTTCGTGTGCTTTCATCTGACGGGTAGTCTGCTCATGTCGACATTTTGTTTTTCCGTGCAGTCGGACGCGGTGCCGTCAGCACTGCCGCGCGTTCTCGAGGTGTTTGCGATGCACGGCTTCGTGCCGGAGCAGTGTCACGCCAGCCGCGTCGGTGACGCGGCCGAGGAGATGGTGGTCGATCTGCAGCTCGATGCCATCGATGCCACGCAGGCCGAGCTGCTCGCCAAGCGGCTCGGTCGGGTGGTCTGCGTGACCGGCGTGCTCTATTCCGAAAAGCGCCGATGCGTCGCCGCCTGAGCGGCGCGTGCCAGCCGATCCTGGTCGGGCTCTGGCTCCTGGCCACCCTGCCGGAGGCGGCGGCAGCCGGGCTCTGCAGCCGACTGACCGTGCCGCAGCAGCTCGATCTCGCCTGCACCGAGGCGGTCTCGCCCGGGGCCACGGCGGCGGCCGTGATCGACCCCGTGGACAGCACGTTCAGCGCCTTGAGCCGAATGTCGGTGCGCGCCCTCGACCCGGTGGCGGATCGCCTCGCCTGGCACGACCCGGCGGCTTGGCTCGAGCAGCAGATGATCGTCGATCTCGACGGCGTGTCGCAGGCGATCCGCGACCTCGGCAACGACCCGGACAGCCCGTTCGGCAGCGAGATGGTCCGCTCGACGATCGCGATGCTGGCCAGCGGCCTCGAGGGGCTGAGCCGCCTGCCCCTCGCCGGCTGCGACGACGGCACCGTCGAGCGCCAGCTCACCTGCCGATTCGGGGTCGAGCCGGTCGGCCTGATCGTGCGGATCAAGCTCGCCGGCGAGGACGCGGCGCGCTACGCCTTCAACATGCGCACCTTCAACGAGCAGCGGCTGCGCCACTTCACCGCGATCGCCAACTCGTTCGCAGCACGCTGAGTGCACGATCTCCGGATGCCGGCGAGTGCCGGCCGTTCAGCGGTCGCCGGCACCGGGTGGCGGCGCTTGCGGATCCTCGTCATCGTCGACCTCGACCGCCGGAACGGCATAGCTCCCGTCGAGCCAGCGGCCGAGATCGATGTCGCGGCAGCGGGCCGAGCAGAACGGGCGATGGCGCAGCACCATCGGCTTGCCGCAGATCGGACAGCGCCGGCGGGCGGGGGTCGCTCGGGTGAACCGGCTGCCCGGCATGGCGCTAGCCGGCCACCCAGCCGCTGCCACCACAATTGGGGCAGCGCCGTCCGAGGGCGCGCAGCGGCTGGCCGCCGCGTTTGGCCCGGCTGATCTGGACGATGCCCAGGGGTGACATCGGGTAGATCTGGACCGGCAAGAGGTCGCCTTTGAAGGCACGTTCGAGGGCCTGCTCGAGGCGCTGGCGCTGCGGCTTGGCGGTGAGATCGACGAAATCCACGAGCAGGGTGCCGCCGAGATTGCGCAGCCGGACCAGCCGGCCGAGCACGGCGGCGGCCTCGAGATCGACCTCGAGGGCCGGGCGGCCACCGCTGTCGACGTCGATCGCCACACCGGCGGCCGTCTCCTCGATGATCAGCCGCCCGCCGCCGGGGAGGGCGACCTCGCGGGCCATCGCCTCGGCGAGCGCTGCGTCCACACCGGTGGCGGCGAAAGCGCCGGTCCTGCCGGCGAGCGCCTCGAGCGCCGGGCGCACGGTCTCGGGCAGCGCCTCGAGCAGCCGACGGGCCTCGGCGGCGAGTGCCGGATCGGCGACGACGAGCCGGTCCGGGGCGAGCTCGAGGCCACGCCAGAGGAGGCGGGCGAAAGGCGAGGGGCCGAAGCCGAGCGGCCCGGGCCGGCGCTGGTCGGCGGCGCGGCGTTTTTCCAGCCCCGCCCAGCCGTGGCACAGGCCGGTGAGTTCGGCGGCGAGCGCCGTGTCGTCCAGGGCGGCGGCGAGCCGGCGCAGCACCAGCCCGCCCGGGCTGCCGGCCGCCGTCATGAGCGCGCGGCCGCGGCCGACCAGTGGCTCGCGGTCGGCGGCGCGGACGTGGCGCGTGGCGGTGACGTCGTCGCCGTGCGGGCGAAAGATCAGGCTCGGCCCCGAGAGCCGGAGATCGGTCGAGAAGCGCGCCCCCTTGTCGGCTTCGGCGGCGCGCAAGCCCTGCACGATCAGCCACTCGCCGTCGTCGAGGCAGTGCTTGATGCTGATCTTCTTGGCGAGGCCACGGCGATGGCGGGCGTCCTTGCCCGTGATGAAGCCCGGCCGCTCGCCGCCGTGGTCGAGAAAGGCCCCGTCGAGAGCGGGCTCGATGCCGGCGACCCGAGCCAGGAAGAACCGCTCCTCGATCGCCTCGGTGCTGGCATCGAGGTGCCACAGATCGACCAGGGCTCCACCCTCGACGATGGCCATGGCGAGGCCGCCGGCAATCTTGTCGACGACGAACTCGCGCGTCATGCCGGCCGCCAACCGAGGCCCTCGAGCAGACCCAGGGCCTCGACCAGGGGCAGGCCCACAACATTGCTGTAGGAGCCGTTGAGCCAGGGAATGAAGGCGGCGGCCCGGCCCTGGATGGCGTAGCCGCCGGCCTTGCCCTGCCATTCCATCGAGGCCAGGTAGCGGTCACGCTCGCTTCGGCTCAGGCGCTTGAAGCGGACCTGCGTCGTCACCAGCCGGGTGACCAGCCGCCGTGCCGGGGTCACGACCGCGACCCCGCCCAAGACGCGGTGGCGCCGGCCGGAGAGCAGGTCGAGGCAGAACGTGGCCTCGTCGAGCGAGGTGGCCTTGGGCAGAATGCGCCGACCGCAGGCGACCACCGTGTCGGCGGCCAGCACGAAAGCCGACCGCTCCAGCCGGGATGCCACCGCCTCGGCCTTGGCGGCGGCGAGGCGAACCGCATGCGGGGCCGGTAGCTCGCCCTGCCGCACCGTCTCGTCGACGTCGGGCGTCTCGACCCGGTCGGGCTCGATGCCGACCTGGCGCAAGAGCGCGAGCCGGCGCGGTGAGGACGAGGCGAGAACGAGGGCTGAGCGAGACAAGTGCGGTCGATTCGGCGCAAGCAGGTCGGTTGTCGGCTGGTGGCGGGGCATGCGGACCGCGCGGCCCGGGTGACCCCCCTGATGATCGCCGAAGCGCGGCGGGTCAAGCGCTCTGGTCGAGCGGGTGGCGCTCAAACGGCGGGGCTGTGGCTCGGCGGGAAGCGCTCGCGGATGCGCCGCAGCAGGAGATCGCGCAGCTCGCGATAGGCCTCGAGCCGCTGCTCGCGGCTGCCCTCCACCAGGCTCGGGTCGGGCAGGTGCCAGAATTCGAGCTCGCAGGCACTGTTGCGAGTCCGCTCGACCGCCTGGTGCTGGGCTTCCGGGGCGAGCGAGACCACCAGATCGAAATAGTCGTCGTCGAGCTGCTCGAAGCTGCGGGTCTTGTGCCGCTCGATGTCGATCCCGAGCTCGTCCATGACCTGCACCGCGAACGGGTCGACCTCGCCACCGGCGCGCACCCCGGCGCTCTGCACGAAGATCCGCCGGCCATGCAGGTACTTCAACAGCGCCTCGGCCATCGGCGAGCGGATCTGGTTCATGGTGCAGGCGAAGAGCACTGCACCCGGCAGCTCGCTGGTCATCGGCGGGGAGGCGCGCGCACGGGCGGGCACTCAAGCGCGCAGATGCAGGACGCAGACGAGGGTGAACAGCCGCCGGGCGGTGTTGTTGTCGAGCGTCACCCGGTCGGCCAGGGCATCCCGGAGCAGTTCGGCGCCCTCGTTGTGCAGCCCGCGCCGCGCCATGTCGATGGCCTCGATCCGCCCGGGTGCCGCGCCGCGAATGGCGCCGAAATAGCTCTCGCAGATCATGAAGTAGTCCTTGATCACGCGCTTGAGCGGACGGGCCGAGAGGGTGAGCTCGATCGGCTGTTCGCGGCTGTCGGCCAGCTGGAAGACGAGCGTCGCGTCGCGAAGGCCGAGCAGCAGCCGATAAGGGCCGTTCGCACCCTCCTTGAGCGCGAAGTGGTTGTCCTCGAGCAGGTCGAAGATGGCGACGTTGCGCTCGTGCTCGATCTCCGGCGACCAGCGCGCGATGCTCTTCTCGTCGAGCTCGATCGCGGTCAGGCGCTCGGTCGACGGCGGTTGCGCCAGGTCGGTGGCAGCGCTGTCGTCGCCGGACCGGTCGACACCGCTCATGCTGCGTCGCCGCCGCTGGCGGGCGGGCGGTCAGGACTGGGCGGCAAGACCGGCCTCCTCGGCAAAGTGATCGCAGGGCGTCTTTCGGCAGCGCTGCGGCTCGCCGAAATCCTCGAGCAGCGCGTCGATGCAGTCGGTGCGCAGCTGGATCTGCACACCGTCGTCGAAGACCAGCTCGATGTGGAAAAGGTGGCGCTCGCCCGGGGCCGTCGCCACGGTGAGCAGGGTCAGCTCGCGATCGAGATCGGCCGGGTCGAGCTTGCGGTGCTTGACCGAGGCGATGCAGTCGAAGCGCAGGGCACTTTGTCGTTCGGTCAGCCCGTCGCAGCCGGTCGGATCGGGCAAGAGCTCGCGGCGGTAGCGGATGAAGGCGGCGATGAAGCTGCGCTCCTCGGGGTCGAAGACCATGTCGCGCAAGGTCACGCGGGCATCCTGCAACAGCGCCGCCAGTACGGCGAGATCCTCGACATCCTCGGCCCGCAGCCGCACCGGTGCCGCGTCAATCACATCGCTCATCGCCGACCATCCGTCTTCCGCTCGTCCCATCAGGCCACACGCGCATGCGGCTTGGCTCGTCAAGCTCGTGAGTATGGGGGATTTGCCGCCGTGACGCAAAGTGTCGACGTGCGCTTGGCGAAGGCGCCCGCCTACTGCGCCCGGCCTGGGCCTGATCGCTCGCCGTCGCACGGCCGGGTCGCCGAGCGGGCCGCTCTACCGTCAGCCCGGCTACTCCCGATCGGCCGGCTTGGCCGGCCATTGCTCGGCGGCAGGGTTGGCGGCAGGGCCGGTGGTTGCGGTCGCGGCGGCGCGCTGCCGCTGTTGCGCCTTGCGCTTGCGTAGATTGGCGCGCAGTGCTGCGGCCATCCGTTCCTGCCGCGGCGGCGCGGGCTCGGTCATTCCCTCGTGCCGCTTCTCGTCGTCCGCCGCCATTGCTGCCGCCCGTCCCGTTTTGACCGCTTGCACCCCCGCCGGCGCTATGGCATCAACCCTGCGCGCCGCGATCGAACGTGCAAGCCGCCATAGCTCAGGGGTAGAGCGCACCCTTGGTAAGGGTGAGGTCGAGTGTTCAAATCACTCTGGCGGCACCAGCGTCACCGGGTCGATCGCCAGGCCCACGAAAAAGCCCGCAGACACCAAGTGTTGCGGGCTTTTTCGTGGGCTTGCGCAGCGTCGGTTGGTGGAGCCGAGCGGGATCGAACCGCCGACCTCCTGAATGCCATTCAGGCGCTCTCCCAGCTGAGCTACGGCCCCGACCGACACCGGTGCCGGGCATGTAGGGAAATCGGCGGGCCGGCGCAAGTCAATTGTCGTCTGCGGCCGGTACTGAGGTCCGCTCGAGCGGCAGCAGCACCGTGGCCCTGAGCCCGCCGCCGGGCCGGTTGGCCAGGGTCACCTCGCCGCCATGACCGCGGATCAGGGCGCGGGCGATGGCGAGGCCGAGACCGCTGCCGCCGGTCTCCCGGCTGCGGCTCTCCTCGAGCCTCACGAAGGGCTCGAACAGCCGCTCCAGCATGGCCTCGGGCAGCCCGGGGCCATCGTCGTCGATGCGGATGTGCACCCCGGCCGGGCGGCGCGCCATTGCGATCCGGGCGCGCTCGCCGTAGCGGATCGCGTTCTCGACCAGGTTGCGGATGGCCCGGGTCAAGGCCAGCTTGCGGCAGCGCAGGACGAGCGGCACGAAATCGGGCGATGGCGGCTCGAGCTGCGCGTCATGGCCCTGATCGACGAAGTCCCCGACCACGCTCTCGAGCAGTGCTACGAGATCCACCGGCCGGGTCGGCTCCTCGCTGCCGGTGTCGCGGGCGAGGAGCAGGCCGGCCTCGGTCAGTGCTTGCATCTCGTCCAGGGTGGCGAGCATCTTCTCGCGCAGCGCCGGATCGTCGACGAGCTCGGCCCGCAGGCGCAGCGTGGTGATCGGCGTGCGCAGATCGTGGCTGATCGCACCGACCAGCCGGGTGCGATCGACGAGCGACCGGCCGATCCGCGCCTGCATGGTATTGAAAGCCTCGGCGGTGCGGCGGATCTCGAGCGGGCCCGCACGGCTGTCGACGGTGACCGGCTCGCCGCGGCCGACCGCGTCGGCGGCGGCGGCGAGGCTCGCCAGAGGCCGGGTCAGCCGGCGCAACGAGAGGGCCGCCGCCAGGCTGATGGCCAGGGCGGCGGCGAGGAGGGCGGCAAGCGGCAGCGAGGCGAGCCGCGGCCGTTCGGGCGGCACCAGCATGGCGGCGTTGAGCCAGAGCGTCGGCTCGACGCGGATCGCGAGGAGCAGGCCCGAGGCCGGCGGCGCCGGCAGCGGCTGGCCCGGTTCGGCGCCAGCCTCGGTCGCCCGGTGCCAGGCGCCGTGCCAGGCCGGCCGACCCGCGCGGCCGGGTGGGTGTGGCCGCGCCACGGCGCCCGCGGCGATGCGGATCTCGAGCTCGCGGCCGCCCTCGAGCAGGCTCGCCAGGCGGCGCGCCAGGCGGCGCTCGGCGAGGCCGCCGAGGCCCGCATCGGCGCTCTCGATCACCGGCTCGGCAGCCAGCCAGAAGCGCAGCTGCCGGGTCGAGGAGGCGCGCAGCGCGCGTTGCCGCTCGCCCGGGCTCGCGGTCGCGTCGAGCAGCCTGACCAGGGCGGCGGCGCGCTCCAGCACCTGTTCGCGCGCGATCGCCATCACGGCACCCCGGCGCTCGTCCTCGAGGATGGCGAAGGTGACGAGCTGCGAGGCGACGAGGGCCAGCAGCAACAGCAGGATCAGCTGTGCCGCCAGGGTGCGGGGCCACAGCCGGCTCACGCCGGCTCGACCTTGCCGGTGAAGCTGTAGCCGCCGCCCCAGTGGGTCTTGATCAGCTGCGGGCTCTTCGGATCGCGCTCGAGCTTCTTGCGCAGCCGGCTGACCTGGTTGTCGACGCTGCGATCGAAGGGAGCGGCCGCGCGGCCGCGGGTGAGGTCGAGCAGCTGATCGCGGCTGAGCACGACGCCCGGGTGGCGCAACAGGGCCGACAGCAGCAGGAATTCGCCGGTGCTGAGTGGGACCGCGGTGCCCTCGGCGTCGATCAGCTCCCGCGCTGCCAAGTCGAGCACCCAGCGATCGAGACGCAGCCGGCCGCGCGGTCCGGGCTCGGTCGGCTGGTGCGGCAGGCTGCGCGCCCGGCGCAGCACGGCCCGGATCCGCGCCAGCAGCTCGCGCGGGGCGAACGGCTTGGTGACATAGTCGTCGGCGCCCATCTCGAGGCCGACGATCCGCTCGGTCTCCTCGGCGAGCGCGGTCAGCAGGATGATCGGCAGCGACCCCTTGGCGCGCAGCTCGCGGCAGAGCGTCAGCCCGTCCTCGCGCGGCATCATGATGTCGAGCACGACGAGGTCGATCGCCTGGGTGGCGAGCAGCTGCCGGGCGGCGGCGGCGCTCTCCGCCGTGCTGACCCGGTGGCCGTGCTTGACCAGGTACTGGCGCAGCGCGTCGCGGACGTCGCGATTGTCGTCGACGACGAGGAGATGCGGGCTCTCGTTCATGCGTCCAGCGGATAGGCCGGTCGGCGGGGCGGTGTGAACGGAAAAGTGTAAGGCTTTGTATCAGCCGGGCCGGTTGACGCTCATCATGACCAAAACGCGGTTCGGCCGACGCAGTTTCGCGACAGGCGGCGGCGAGGATGCGCCTCGACCTCAACAAGGAGACATCTGCCATGCGGAAGACACTCGTCATCGGCTCGCTTGCCACGGTATTCGGGCTCGCGGTGGTCGGCGGCACCCTGGCCTGGTCGCACCATGCGCAAGCCCGGGGCGGCTGGGCCGACTTCGCCGCGCCAATGGGCGGCCATGGTCCGGGCATGGGCATGGGTATGGGTATGGGCATGGGGCCGGGCGGCGGCCGCGGCATGGGTGCCATGCAGCTCTTCGAGCAGTTCGACCGTTCGGGCGAGGGCCGGGTCAGCCAGGCCGATGTCGACGCGGTGCGGGCCGAGCGGTTCGCCAGCTTCGACGTCGATGGCGACGGCGTGCTGGCACTCGCCGAGTTCGAGCAGCTCTGGCTCGAGGCGATGCGCGAGGCCATGGTGCGCGGCTTTCAGCAGCTCGACCGGGACGGCGACGCCGCGGTCACCGAAGCGGAGTTTCTGACGCCGTTCGGCAACGTGGTCGCCCGGCTCGACCAGGACGGCGACGGCGTCGTCACCCGCGACGAGCTCAGCCAGATGATGCGTGATCGGCGGGCCGAAATGGGTGGCCGGCGCGGTCCCGGTGCCGGGCGTCGCGGCCCCTTGCCGCCGACCGACTGACGCCGCCGGTGGTCGGCGGGCGGTGCCGGCCGGCTCAGCGGCGGTCGTCGTCCTCGCCGACCTCGGGGTCGATGACCTCGCCCAGAGCGTCGTCGTCGCCGAGTTCGGCGGCGTCCTCGATCAGCGGGTCGTCGTCCTCGTCGTCGTCGGCGACCGGCACATCCGGCTCGTCGACCTCGGCATCCGTGTCATCGACCTCCTCGGCGTCGACCTCATCCACGTCGTCGGTCTCGACGCCGTCATCCGCCTCGACAATCTCGTCGATATCCTCGTCGTCGGTCTCGACATCGGCGGGCTTGGCCGCGGCGGTGGCGAGCGCCCGGACCGGATTGCGCGGCCGCCGGGTGCGCGCCAATTGCTCGAGATCGAAGGGTGCTCCGCAGGCCGGGCAGACGAGGTCCGCGAGCTTGCCGAAATCGTAGAAGCGTGCCCCGCAGGCAAGGCAGGTCCGCTTGGTTCCCAGTTCCGGCTTGGGCAAGGCGATCCCCTATGAACTGAAACACAGATGAGCGCTCGCAAGGCGCGATAATTTCGACCCAGGGTTGCGGCTGGGACAGGCCGACCGCCGCTTCGGCGGTCAGGGGAATTGCCATGATCACCCAAGGCTGTCAAAAGCAAATCGCGCGCGCCGGACGGGCCTCCCGTCGGTGCCACCGCAGGTGCCGGCCGATGGCGGCACCGCCATGGCCATTCCCAGCCATCGAGGTCGATCGCATGCTGCTCAAGGCGGCGCCGCATGGCGCGCTGACGGGTGATGTTCGTGTTCCAGGTGATAAATCCATCTCGCATCGCTCGCTGATGCTGGCGGCGCTGGCCGTCGGCGAAAGTCGCATCGATGGCCTGCTCGAAGGGGCGGACGTGCTGGCCACCGCCGCGGCCACCGCCGCGCTGGGCGCCACGTTGCGCCGGGCCGATGACGGCAGCTGGCGGGTCCACGGCTGCGGCGTCAGCGGGCTCGCCGAGCCCGCGACGGTGCTCGACCTCGGCAATGCCGGCACCGGGGTTCGGCTGTTGATGGGCATGCTCGCCGGCCATGGCTTCACCAGCTTCCTTTCCGGCGACGCCTCGCTGCGCAGCCGGCCGATGCGGCGGATCGCCGAGCCGCTCGAGACCATGGGGGCCGCCGTCCTGGCACGGAGCGGCTGCCGGCTGCCGCTGGCGCTGACTGGCCGGGTCGATCTCGTGCCAATCACCTGGCGCTCGCCCGTGGCCTCCGCCCAGATCAAGTCGGCGGTGCTGCTCGCCGGCCTCCACGCACCCGGGCGGACCACGCTGATCGAGCCCCTGGCCTCGCGCGATCACACCGAGCGGATGCTGGCGGCGATGGGGGCCCGGCTGACCAGCGCCGGCACCGCCGATGGCTGGGCAGTCGAAATCGAGGGCGAGCCCGAGCTGACCCCGCAACATTTCGTCGTGCCGGCGGACCCGTCATCGGCCGCCTTTCCGCTGGTCGCGGCATTGCTCGCCGGCGACAGTGCCGTGACCATCCGCGGCATCTCGGTCAATCCGCTGCGCACCGGACTATTGACGACGCTGGCGGAAATGGGCGCCGTGCTGCGGCTGACCGACGAGCGCACCGCGGCGGGCGAGCCCGTGGCCGACCTCGCGATCGAGGCGAGCCGGCTCGCCGCCGTCGACGTGCCGGCGGCGCGAGCACCGGCGATGATCGACGAGTACCCGATCCTCGCCGTCGCCGCCGCCTTCGCCCACGGCACGACGCGAATGCGCGGGCTGGCCGAGCTGCGGGTCAAGGAGAGCGATCGGCTCACCGCCATGGCCGACGGCCTCGCCGCGGCCGGCATCGACGTGGCGATCGAGGACGACGATCTCCTGGTCACCGGGCCGGTCCGGGCGACCCGCGAGGTCACCATCGACGCCCGTCACGACCATCGCATCGCCATGAGCTTTCTGGTTCTCGGCGGGCTCGGCTCGGCCGCCGTCACGGTCGCCGGCGCCGAGACCATCGGCACCAGCTTTCCCGGCTTCACCGAGCTGATGAACGGGCTGGGTGCGGCGATCACCGAGGTCGGCCCGTGAGCCCGGTCGTCGTGGTCGCGGTGGACGGCCCGGCGGCCTCCGGCAAGACGACGCTGGCCAGGCGGCTGGCGGCTGCCAACGGCCTGCGGTTCCTGGACACCGGCCTGCTCTATCGGGCGACGGCCCGACGCCTGCTCGAGGCCGGCGGCGCGCCGGAGGACGCGGCGGCGGCGGCGGCGGCGGCGGCGGCGGTCGGCGAGGCCGAACTCGAGCCCAGGGGCTTGCGTGCCGAGCGGGTCGGCGAGGCGGCATCGGTGGTCGCCGTGCATCAGGCGGTGCGGGCCGCCCTGCTCGCCATGCAGCGACGGTTTGCCGCGAGCCCGCCGGGGGCGGTGCTCGCCGGGCGGGACATCGGCTCCGTGGTCTTTCCGGACGCCACCCTCAAGCTGTTCGTCACCGCCAGCCCCGAGGTGCGCGCCCGGCGGCGTTTCGAGGAGTTGCGCGGTCGCGGCGAGAGCGTTATGTACGAACAGGTATTGGCTGACGTGAATGAGCGTGACCGCCGTGACAGTGAACGGGCGGTCGCGCCCTTGTCGGTTGCACCGGATGCTGTGGTCATCGATACCTCGAGGCTCGATCTCGACGCCTCGCTGGCGGCGATGCAGGCGGCGTTCGACCAGCGCTGCGCCGGCCCGTCCGCTGCGACCTGAACCGTAACCCTTGCCCCGACCGGCCCCCGCGCCGGGCGGTTTTGGAGACAGAATGCAAGAAGCCATCGCGACCACTTCCGGTCCGTCGCAAGCCGATTTCGCGGCGATGCTGGACGAGAGCCTGGGCGGCAGCGGCAAGCTCGAAGGCTCGGTGGTCAAGGGCACGATCATCGCCCTCGACAATGAGGACGCCGTCGTCGACGTCGGCCTCAAGTCGGAGGGCCGCGTGCCGCTGAAGGAGTTCTCGACCCCCGGCCATCCGGTCGAGCCGAAGATCGGCGACGAGGTCGAGGTCTATGTCGAACGCTTCGAGAACAAGAGCGGCGAGGCCGTCCTCAGTCGCGAGAAGGCCCGCCGCGAGGAGAGCTGGAACCGGCTCGAGCGCGCCTTCAACGAGCAGGACAAGGTCGAGGGTGCCATCTTCGGCCGGGTCAAGGGCGGCTTTGCCGTCGATCTCGGCGGTGCCGTGGCCTTTCTGCCGGGCAGCCAGGTCGACATCCGCCCGGTCCGCGACGTCGCCCCGCTGGTCAACAAGCCCGAACCCTTCTTGATCCTGAAGATGGACCGGAGGCGCGGCAACATCGTCGTCTCCAGGCGCGCCGTGCTCGAGGAGAGCAGGAAGGAGCAACGCGACGAACTGCTCGCGACGCTCAGCGAGGGCCAGGTGCTCGACGGGGTGGTCAAGAACATCACCGACTATGGCGCCTTCGTCGATCTCGGCGGGCTCGACGGCCTGTTGCACGTGACCGACATCTCCTGGAAGCGGGTCAACCACCCGACCGAGGTGCTGGGCGTCGGCCAGAACCTCAAGGTGCAGGTCATCCGCTTCAACCGCGAGACCCAGCGCATCAGCCTCGGCATGAAGCAGCTTGAGGCCGATCCGTGGGAGGGGGTCGAGCTGAAGTACCCGGTCGGCACCAAGTTCAAGGGTACGGTGACCAACATCACCGACTACGGCGCCTTCGTCGAGCTCGAGCCCGGTGTGGAGGGCCTGGTGCACGTCTCCGAGATGAGCTGGACCAAGAAGAACATCCATCCCGGCAAGATCGTCTCGACCAGCCAGGAGGTCGAGGTGATGATCCTCGAGGTCGATCCGGACAAGCGGCGGATCAGCCTCGGCCTCAAGCAGACCATGGGCAACCCCTGGGAGGCCTTCCTCGAGGCGCATCCGGTCGGCTCGGAGGTCGAGGGCGAGATCCGCAACATCACCGAGTTCGGCCTGTTCGTCGGTGTCGACAACGACGTCGACGGCATGGTGCACCTCTCCGATATCGACTGGGCCGAGCCCGGCGAGGAGGCCGTCAAACGCTTCAGCAAGGGCGACGTGGTCAAGGCGCAGGTGCTCGACGTCGATGTCGAGAAGGAGCGCATCAGCCTCGGCATCAAGCAGCTCGCGGCCGATCCGTTCAAGGAGGCCACTTCCGGCATCAAGAAGGGTGATCGGGTCACCTGCACGGTCAAGGAGGTGACAACCGGCGGCATCGAGGTCGAGACGACCACCGGTGCCGTGGGCTTCATCCGCAAGGCCGAGCTCAGCCGCGATCGGGACCAGCAGCGGCCCGAGCGCTACGCCCCGGGCGAGAAGCTCGACGCCCGCGTCACCAATATCGACCCCGCCAGCCGCCGGCTGACCCTGTCGGTCAAGGCGCTCGAGATCGCCGACGAGAAGCAGGCGATGGCCGAATACGGCTCCTCTGACAGTGGTGCCAGCCTCGGCGATATCCTGGGCGCGGCCCTGCGCCAGAAGCAGGAAGAGGCCAAGACGACCGACGACGAAACGACGTAGCGGGTGCCGTCGCGACGCGGCACCGCCGGGCTCGCTCGGCGGCGGCGTCGCGGCAACCGGGCGTCGGCCCCGCCAGGCGGCAGGTGCGCGCGACTTGCCTGGGTGATGCCGACAGCTTCGGCGGACCTGTCGAGCTGCCGTGCCGCGCCCGGGTTTCGCCAGTGCCACACGACACGGGACCCGAACGGGCCCGTGGCGGCCGCCTGAACACCTTGCGCATGGCGATCTGCCGGCGCCGCTGTCGCGATGGTCTCCACTGGCTTCACCGACCCGCCGGGCTTCGCTTGACGCTGGGGCTCGGCTTTGCCAAGCTTCCACTGTCGTTTGCGGCTGCGGCCGGGTGGAAGCGAACATGACCAAGTCGGACTTGATCAAGCGGCTCGCCGAGGCGAACCCGCATTTGTTCTTGCGTGATATCGAGCGCATCGTCTCCACCGTCTTCGACGAGATCGGCGACGCGTTGGCCGCCGGCAATCGGGTCGAACTGCGCGGCTTCGGCGCCTTCTCGGTCCGGCCCCGCGACGAGCGTACCGGCCGCAATCCGCGCACCGGCGACGAGGTGCTGGTACCACGCAAGCTGGTGCCGTATTTCAAGACCGGCAAGGAGCTCCGCGAGCGGCTGAACAAGCGCTGACCGGGCGAGTGCCGTCGCCGCCATCCCCTAATCGAACCGAGGAGTGCTCGATGACGAAATTCCTGCGAACCGTGCTCGCCATCGTTGGCCTGCTCGTCATCGTCACCTTCTCCGTCGCCAATCGCGGGATGGTCGCTGTCAACTTCTTCCCGCTGCCGCTGCCCATCGTCGAGCTGCCGCTGTTCGCGGTCTTCTTGATCGGCGTGTTCGTCGGGGCGATCCTCGGCGGCTTGTCGCTCTGGCTCTCCGAGAGCGAGATGCGCCGTGAATGGCGGATGCTGCGCCGCAAGGCGCGGGCCGAGGCCTACCGGCAAAAGCAGCAGGAACTCGCCGAGGAGCAGGTCGCAGCCGAGCGCTCGAAACAGCGTCAGGACGCCCTCGCCTTGGCCGCGCCGCGCCGCTGAGCAGCGGCGCCAGCCACGCTGATGCTGCCCGTCCACGATCGCGCCGCGGTCGAGCATGCCCTGGCGTTTCCGGCCCTCATCGACGCCCTCGAACGTGGCTTCGCCGAGGGCTGTGCTGCACCCGTCCGCCACCACCATGCCGTGCCACGCAGTGGCGCGCCGGATGCCACCCTGCTGCTGATGCCGGCGTGGCAGCAGGACCGCCATCTCGGCGTCAAGATCGTCCAGGTCTCACCCGGCAACGAGGCCAAGGGCCTGCCCACCGTCGACGGCCTCTATCTGCTGTTCGAGGCAAGCACGGGCACCCCGCTCGCGGTGATGGACGGCAAGGCGATCACCGAGCGCCGCACCGCTGCCGCCTCGGCCCTGGCCGCCCGCTTCCTCGCGCGCCCGAATGCCCGTCACCACCTGGTCATCGGCGCCGGTGCCGTTGCCGCCATGCTGGTGCCGGCCCACGCCGCCGTCCGCCCGATCGACCGTGTGACCTTGTGGAACCGCACCCCCGCCAAGGCGCAGTCACTCGCCGAACGACTGGCCGCCGACGGCTTCGCGGTCGACGTCACGACCGACCTGAAGACCGCGTTGGCCGAGGCCGACATCATCAGTGCTGCCACCATGAGCACCGAGCCCCTGGTCCTGGGCGAACTGGTCAAGCCCGGCGCCCATGTCGACCTGGTCGGCGCCTTCAACCACCGCTTGCGGGAGAGTGACGATGCGCTGCTGGCTCGCGCCCGGCTGTTCGTCGACACCCGTGCCGGCGCCTTGGCCGAGGCCGGCGACATTCTCCAGGCGATCGCCGCCGGGGCCATCGACGAGGCCGCGATCGCCGCCGACCTCGCCGAGCTCTGCAAGGGAACCCACGAAGGGCGCGCCACGGTCGACGAGGTCACCGTCTTCAAGTCGGTCGGTGCGGCGATCGAGGATCTCGTCGCCGCCAACCTCGTCATGGAGCGCAGCAGGTGAAGGGCTTCGTCGTCGATGGCGGCATCGTCCAGCCCGGCGCCGCGGGGACCAAGCGCGCCGCCCTGGTGCCGGGCTGAGCCCTGAGGCATGTTCGGTTTTCTCGGCAGGTTTGGCCGGGCGGCGGCGCTCCGCCAGCTCGACGACGCGCTCAGGGCCGTCGATCTGCACCCGGCCCTGGTGCCGGATGCAGTGAAGCTCGCCGCCGTGCGACTGCTCGAGGCGGCCCGGCCGGCCGCCGGTCCCGCCGACTACGCGAGGCTCGCCGAGCTCATCGCCTACTGCCTGATCGGTGCCGGCAATCTTACCGCGGCCAATGACGAGGCCCTGGCGCGGACGGTCGAAGCCCGCATCGAGGCGGCGGTCGCCGCTGGTGACAATCTCGATGCCAGGGTCGTGCTGCTGCTGCTGCACGCCGGCCTCGTGCAGCCCGGGGTCGTCAGCCGGTACGGTCTCAGCGTCGAGTGAACCGGCTCAAGCCGAGGCAGTCTGCCGGCCGAGCGATCTGAACGACACCAGCCGGGCGGCCTGCTCGTCCCAGAGTGTCAACCTGACACAGCGCAGGCTCTGCGCCAGGCTCAGCCGCCCGACAGCCTTCAGCTCCGGATGATCACGCAGCACCTCAGGCAGCCGATAGAACGGAATCCGGCTCGCCAGGTGATGCACGTGATGTACGCCGATATTGGCGGTGAACCAGCGCAGGACCGGTGGCAGGTCGTAGTGCGAGCTGCCATGCAGCGCCGCGTCGTGCACGTTCCACTCGCCAAGCTCGGCCCAGTAGGTCGCCTCGAACTGGTGCTGGACGTAGAACAGCCAGACGCCGGCGGCCGCGGCGAGCCCGACGATCGGCCCGTGCACCAGGACGAACGGCACCAGGCCCACCGTCCAGATCAAGAGCCCGGCGGCGGCGGCGATGCCGAGATTGGTCGCCATGGTGCTGATCCACGGCTGCCAGCCCTTGTCCATGAAGCCCCAGGGCAGGCGGGTCTCGAGCAGGAACAGGTAGATCGGGCCGACGCCGAACATCACCAGCGGGTGGCGATAGAGGCGGTAGCGCAGCCGGCCGAGCGGCGAGCGGGCGAGGTATTCGCGCGTCGTCAACGTGCCGATATCGCCGATCCCGCGCCGGTCGAGATTGCCGGAGCTGGCGTGGTGGATCGCGTGGCTGCGCTTCCAGTGGTCATAAGGGGTTAGCGTGAGCACGCTGATCAGGCGGCCCAGCCAGTCATTGCCCGACCGCCGCCGCAGGAACGCACCGTGGCCGCAATCGTGCTGGATCATGAACAGGCGAACCAGGAGCCCCGCCGCCGGCAACAGCAACAGCGCATAGAGCCAATAATGGCCGGCAGCGAGCGCCAGATACATCAGCGTCCACGCCGCGACGAACGGCAGGATGGTGACCGCGAGCTCGAACAGCCCGCGGCCGGTGTGCGAGGTGCGATAGGGCGCCAGCCGGCGTCCCCAGGCGGCAGCGGTCAGCGGCAATCCGCCACCGTCGGTGGCACGGTGGTCGACCAGGGCTGTCATTGGTTCTCCAGAGGGTGAGCGGCAGACGACGCTCGGTCTGGAGCGGCGGGTCGCCGATGCGGGTTGCTGTCCAGTCGCCCGTTCGAACGACGGGACGGAGCGCCATAATTATCTATGCCGTGAACTAGACTGCGCCCGGCGCCTGAACAAGTGGCATCTTCGCCCGGCGCGAACCAGCGCGGCGGTTGGCGGCCGGAGGATCTGCATTCTCATCTGGCGAAGCTGACCCGCCGGCGCTTCGCGACACTGTCAGAGACGGTGCCAGAGCGGAGATCGGCGGCGCCGATGCCGCAATGCGTAGCCCATGGTATCCGCGAGCGCTTCCCGGCGCTTGCGCCAGCCGGCATGCGGCTGCGAAGATGGACCGTCTCGTTGGTGAGGCCACGATGCGTGACCTGGTCGTCCCCGCCTGTCGCTCGCTGCTTTGCGCGGCGATCGCCCTGCTGCATGTGCCGACCATGGCGGAACCCGCGCCGCGTCCGCTTTCGCTGGATGAGCTAGCCGGCATCGGCGTTCGCGGCACCGACCCGCCGCCACCGGTCGTCTCTGAGCGCGCGACGGGCGAAGCCGTGTCTGCCACCGAGCCGGCGCCGCCCGCCGTCACCGCGCGGCCGCCTGGCAAGCCGCCAACCGCCGAACCGCCCGCAGCCTCGCCCCTGACCGCGGCGGATCTCCAGGCGGTGCGCTTTCGCCAAGCGACCGTTCCGCGCCAGCGTGACAGCCCCGCCAGCCCAACGCGCGCCAGCCCAACGCGCGCCCAACCAGTTCTCGCCGAACCCGCCCCGAGCGAGCCTGCCGTTCCCGGCCTCGACGGGCCGTCGGCCGGCGCGCAGCCCGTCGAGCTCGATGCTGCCGGGCTCGGCGGCGTCGGCCTCGTGCCACGCAACTAGGCGCGCGGCTGCCCCGGCGCCGGCTCAGGCGGCGGCGCTCGTCGGATCGGCGCGGAGCGCCTGCCGGATCGCCGCCTCGTCGAGACCGGCAAGGCCGATCACGACGAGGGCACCGGCGCGGGCCTCGCCCGTCGCCCACGGCCGATCGAAATAGCTCTCGACCCTGGCCCCCACCGCCTGAACGGCGAGGCGCAGCGGCTTGCCCTCGACCGCGACAAAGCCCTTTACCCGCAACACGCCGTGGTCGCGGGCGAGCGCTTCGACCCGCGCCTCGATCTCGCCCGGCCGGGCGATCGCCGGCAAGGTCACGACAAAGCTCGCGAAATCGTCGTGGTCGTGCTCGCTGCCGTCGTCGTGGTGCGAGTGCCGGCTGTCGAGATCATCCTCGGCGGCGGCATCGAGGCCGAGCAGGACGAGCGGGTCGAGTGCGCCGTAGGCGGCCTCGACGATGTGCACCCCGGGCCTCGTCTCGGCCTCGACCAGGCTTCGCGCCCGGGCCTTGGTCGCGGCGTCGACCCGGTCGCACTTGTTGAGCACCACCATGTCGGCACAGCCCACCTGCTCTTCGAACAGCTCCTGGAGGGGGCTCTCGTGGTCGAGGCTCGGATCGGCGGCGCGGGCCGCCGCCACCGCCTCGGGATCGCTGGCGAACAGCCCGGCCGCCGCCGCCTCGGCATCGATCACCGCGACCACCCCGTCGACCGTCACGGCGTTCCTGACCGCGGGCCAGGTGAAGGCCTTGACCAGCGGCTTGGGCAGCGCCAGGCCCGAGGTCTCGATGACGATGTGATCGACCGGTTCCGGGCGATCGAGCAGCTTCGCCATGGTCGGCAGGAAGTCGTCGGCGACGGTGCAGCAGATGCAGCCATTGGCGAGCTCGACCACGTCCTCGTCGCGGCAGCTCGCGATGCCGCAGCCGCGGATGATCTCGCGATCCACCCCCTGGTCACCGAACTCGTTGATGATCAACGCAATCCGGCGGCCTTGCGCGTTGGCCAGGAGATGGCGGATCAGGCTGGTCTTGCCGGCACCGAGAAAGCCGGTGACGATGGTCGCCGGGATCTTGCGGCCTGGCTGGCGGACGCGCATCGGTGTTCTCCTCGAGAAAGGGTCGGCTAGTGCAGTCGCGAACGGTTGGTCGACCCGGGCTCGAGGCGCTCGCGCGGATAGGCGGTGGTGCTCTCGAGCAACGCCAGCAGGTCCCGGGCGGGCTGGTCGCCGGCCACCGGCGGGCCGATCCGGCGCAGCAGCAGGGCTGCGGCATGGGCCGCGTCGATCTCGACCGGCAGGTCCAGGAGCCAGGCCAGATAGAGCTCGCGGGCCGACCAGCCGCCGGGCGTCGCCGGGCCGGCACCGCCGAGCGCGTCACGGATCAACCGCTTGGGATCGCACGCCTCGATGTTGAGGGCGAGTGCCGCACGTCGTTCGGATGTGAGCATGGTAACCGACCTTTCCCCGGAGGCACCCCGCCCCGGATCGGAAGAACAACCATGGTGGCAGGTCTCCTGGCTCACGGCTCGACGCCTCGATCCGCCTTCCCGGGCCGGCGAGGGCCCAGTGGCACGTCTTGATCGACGGCTCGCCGCCTACAGTTGCGGGGGCAGCCCCGGACTTGCCGTCGCGAAAGCGCGCGACGCCGCACCGGGTTCCCTTTTCACCCGACACATCCACCGCTAGGACGCTCCGGGAACCACCAATCGAAGTATGGCAGGCTAACAGCGGCACTGCAATCGCCGCTTGCAACGATCGGAAGGCACGCCGTGTCCGTCGCCATCGAGCTGCAGCCCAGGGCCGTCCGCCACGGCATGCTCTTGATGCTGGTGGCGGTCTCGCTGCTGCCGGTCATGGACGGCATCGCCAAGGAACTCGCCACCCGCTACCCGGTGCTGCAGGTGACCTGGGGCCGCTACGTCTTCACCCTGGGCTGCATCCTGCCGCAACTCCTGCTGCGCCATCGCCGCGCCCTGGTCCGCATCCCGCAGCCCCGCCTGCAGCTGGTGCGCGGCCTCGCCCAGGTGCTCGCCACCTTTCTGTTCTTCCTGACGCTGACCTTCCTGCCGCTGGCCGACACCGTGGCCCTGGCCTTCCTCTACCCCTTGATCGTCACGGCACTCGCCCCCTTCGTGCTCGGCGAGCAGGTCGGCTGGCGCCGCTATGCCGCGGTCGTCGCGGGCTTCCTCGGCGCTCTCGTGATCATCCGCCCCGGGCTCGAGGTGTTCCAGCCGGCCTCGGTCTTCGGGCTGGGCATCGGCTTCGCCTTCGCGCTCTACATCCTGTTGACGCGCAAGCTGCGCGGCCAGACCCCGCCGCTCGTGACCTTGGGCTGGGGGGCGGCGATCGGGGTCGTGGTCACCAGCCTGGCCGTCCCCTTCGTCTTCGTGCCGATGGCCTGGGCCGACTGGCTGGCGCTGCTGCTGGTCGGCCTGCTGGCCGCCGCTGCGCACCAATGCATCATCCGCGCCTTCGAGACCGCCCCGGCAGCCGTGCTGTCGCCGCTCGGCTACGCCGAGATCCTGATGGCCGTGCTGATCGGCTATCTCTGGTTCGGCGATTTCCCCGACGGCTTCACCTGGGCCGGGATCGCCATCATCGCCGGCGCCGGGCTCTATGTCGGCTGGCGCGAGCGACGGGCAGGTTGACCAGCGCCACCCCCACCACCGCTATCGCCATGCCGAGCATCGCCAGCGGCGGCAGCCGCTCGTCGAAGAGCAGCCAGGCCATCAGGGCGGTGGTCGGCGGCACCAGGAAGAAGAGCGACGAGACCTCGGAAGCGGCGCCCCGGGCGATCAACCAGAGGAGCAGCGACACCGCGGCGAAGGAGAGCACGACCACCGACCAGAGCAGGGCCAGGACGAAGGCCGGCTGCCAGTCGATCGTCCCGGTCTCGAAGGCGGCGGCGGCAAGGCCGACAGCGAGTGCCGCGGCCGTGAACTGAAAGACATTGCCGACCCGGATATCGAGGCCGCTCGCGGCACGTTTCTGGTAGAGCGTGCCGAGAGTGATGCCGAGCAGCGCCGCCACGGCGAAGCCGACGCCTGTGGCACTGCCCAAGCCGCCCTCGAGCTTCTCCGCCACCACCAGCCAGACCCCGAGGATGCCGAGGGCGAGGCCCAGCCATTGCCGCCAGCCGACCCGCTCGCCGAGCAGCGGGGCGGCGACCGCCGCCACGAGCAGCGGCTGCAGGCCGACCACGAGTGCCGCGGCCCCGGCCTCGATCCCCTGGTCGATCGCCGCAAACACGCCGCCCAGATAGACGCCATGCAGGAGCAGGCCCGTGACCATCTGCTGCAGCATGACGGCGGGCGCCGGCCAGCGCAGCCCGAGCCAGACGACGAGGCCGAGAAAGCCCAGGGCGACGATGGCGAAGCGGAGCGCCAGGAAGGTCATCGGCTCGACATGCGGCAGGCCGAACTTGGCGCTGATGAAGCCGGTGCTCCAAAGAAAGACGAAGAGGGCAGGGGCACCCACGCCGCTGACGGCCCGGCTCATCCGCCGATGGCCGCCAGCAGGAGCAGCACGCCGGGCAGGGTGGCCATCGATGCGAGTGTCTGCAGCGCCACCGCGTTGGCCATGAACACCGCATGGCCGCCCATCGCCCGGGTCTGCACGTAGGCGGTGGGCGAGAGCGGCAGGGCGGCGAACAGCACCACGACCGCGAGCGGCAGACCCTCGAGCCCGAGGAGGAGGGCCAAAGCGACCGTCAACAGCGGCTGCCCGGCGAGCTTGAAGACGGCGGTGCCGCAAAGCCAGCCCACCTCCGCACCGAGCCCCTGAAAACGCAGCCCGGCACCGGTCGCCAGGAGGGCCAGCGGCAGCGAGGCGAGGCCCAGGATGCGCAGCACCTCGTCGAGCCAGGGCGGGATGGCGAGGTCGGCGAAGCCGATGGCGAGGCCGCTCGCGCAGGCGAGGACCAGCGGATTGAGGGCCAGGGCGCGGGCCAGGGCGGCGGGCGACAGGCGAATCTCGGCGTGCATGCCGAGCAACAGGGCGCTCGCGATGTTCACGCCCGGCGTGTAGGCCGCAACGGCGATCGCCAGTGGCACCAGCGCCGGTTCGCCCCAGATGCCGAGCGCCGCGGCGAAGGCGATGTAGACGTTCTGCCGCGTCGCCGCCTGGGCCACCGCGGGCAACAGCTGCCGGCCGAGGCCGAGCCGGGCGCCGAACACGGCGACCAGCGCCATGACCAGGAAGATCGGCCCGAGCACCGCGGCGGCGATCTTCAGCAGGCTGCCGTCGGCGTCGATCGCAGCGGTGCTCCTGACCAGCAGTGCCGGAAACAGGACAAAGAAGACCAGCCGTTCCGCCATGGGCCAGAAACCCGCTCCGGGGAAGTCGCGCCGGCCGAGGACGAAGCCCAGGAAGAGCAGGAGAAAGATGGGAACGATCGCCCCGAGTGCCGCGGCCATGCTGCTTTTTTTCGCGAGTTAGGCGGCGTGCATAGCGGCGCGTTAACGATATGGCAAAGCCTCGAGGGTATGAAGGATCGACGGATCACCACCGCAGCCCGTTGGAACGCGATGCCGACCTCGATGCCGCCGCCATGCAGCCGCTGACGATCCTCATCGTCGACGACGCGCGCAGCGAGCGGGTGCTGCTGCGCCAGGCGGTCTATGACGTGCGCCGCAATCTGCGCCTGTTCGAGGCGGCGAGCGCGCGCGAGGCGCGGGACGTCTTTCGCAGCTACACCCTCGATCTGGTCTTTCTCGACGTCGAGCTGCCGGGGGCGAGCGGGCTCGAGCTGTTGCCCTATCTCCGCCACGCCGACCCGCTGGTCCCCGTCGTCATGGTCACCCACCACAGCACCCAGGACGTCGTCGTCCAGTCCCTCCGCGAAGGCGCCTTCGGCTTCATCGTCAAGCCCTACAACCTGAACAGACTGAAGGAGGTTTTCGCCAAGCTCGACCGCTTGAGGACTGGCGAGACGCTGTCGCCGGCGACCGCGTCCTGAGCACCGCCTGGCCGCTGGTGCCCGGGCGATGCTGGTGCTATGCGCTGGCGGGCGGCGGCGGCGAGCATGCTCCAGGCGGGCGGCCGCGCGATCGGTCGGGGAAAGGCACATGCAGGGCGAGGGCATCCTCGTCGTCGACATCGGCGGCAACAACATCAAGGCCAAGCACAGCGCCCACGAGGAGCGGCGCAAGACCAGCTCCGGCCCGGCGTTGACCCCGGACGCGATGGTCACAGCCCTGCGCGAGCTGGTTCACGACTGGAGCTATGACCGGGTGACCATCGGCTGCCCCGGCGCGGTGCGCGACGGCAGCCTGGTCCGCGAGCCGGTCAATCTCGGCAGCGGCTGGGTCGGCTTCGACTTCGCGGCGGCGTTCGCGCGGCCGGTCAAGCTGGTCAACGACGCGGTGATGCAGGCGATCGGCTCCTATGCCGGCGGCAAGATGCTGTTCTTGGGCCTCGGCACCGGGCTCGGTGCGGCACTCGTCGCCGACCATGTCGTCGTGCCGCTGGAGGTGGCGCACCTGCCATACCGCAAGAAGTTCACCTTCGAGGACTGTGTCGGCAAGCGCGGGCTGGAGCGCATGGGTGGCAAGCGCTGGGAGAAGGCGGTCCACGACATCGTGGCGCGGCTCCGGGCGGCGCTCGTCGCCGACCACGTCGTGCTCGGCGGCGGCAACACCAAACTGTTGAACAGCCTGCCCGAGGCCTGCTCCGCGGGCGACAACCGGAACGCCTTCTCGGGCGGCGTGCGCCTCTGGCAGGAGCAGTTCCGCGTCCTCTGACCCCACCATCCTGGACGAGCCGCAGCGGCGCCCGGCAGTGGACGCGGCAGCCGGCTCGCGGCTCGGCCAGGGCCGGCTGACCAGCGCCCCCCTCGGCGGGCTGATCCGCGGCATCGCCATCCCGGCCGGCGTCGGCCTCATGTTCCAGACCCTGTTCAACATCGTCGACAGCTTCTGGGCCGGCTTCGTCTCGACCGCTGCCCTCACTGCCCTCGGCGCCTCGTTCCCGGTGTTCTTCATGATCATCGTGCTGTCGGTCGGCATCGGTGCGGCGGCCCAGGCGCTGATCGCCATCCGCCTCGGCGCCGACGACGAGGAGGGGGCCAGGCGCCTGCTCGGCCAGGCGCTCTGCCTGACGCTCGTGGCCGGGGCCCTGATCGCCCTCTACGGCCTCTTCGCCGCGACAGCACTGCTCCGCTTTCTCGGCACCTCAGGCGACAGCCTCGCCGCCGGTCAGGCCTATCTCGTGCCGATCCTGCTGTTCGGCGTCGTCTTCCTCCTCAACCAGGGGCTCAATGGCTGGCTCACGGCGCAAGGCGACAGCAAGAGCTTCCGGAACGCCCTGGCCGCCGGCTCGCTCTTGAATGTCGGGCTCGACCCGCTCTTCATGTTCGGCATTCCGGCCTTGGGCGTGCCCGGCATGGGGGTCGGCGGCATCGCCGTCGCGACCATTCTGATCCAGCTGATGCAGCTGGCCTATCTCCTGCACCGGGCCCGGCAGAGCCCGCTCGGCCTGCACCTCGCCGGCCGCGACCTTTTGCCCGACCCGCCGATCCTCGAGGACCTCCTGCGCCAGGCCGTGCCGGTCACGATCAGCATCGGCGCCACCGGCTTCGGGCTCTTCTGCATCACCTTCTTCATGGGGCGGCACGGCGAGGCGGCCATTGCCGCCTACGGCATCGGCCTTCGGATCGAGCAGCTCGCCATGCTGCCGATGATCGGCCTGCACACCGCCGCACTCTCCATCATCGGGCAGAACCACGGGGCCAGCCTGTCCGACCGGGTGCGCGAGGCGGCGCGGCTGATCCTCGTCTACGGCCTCGGCGTCATGACGCTCGGCGTCGTCCTCGTCTGGCCCTCGCGCTTCGCGCTGATGCAAATCTTCAGCGATGATCCAGCGGTGGTCGACCTCGGTGCCGCCTATCTCGCGGTCGCCGTCCTCAACTTCAACGCCTATGCGCTGCTGCTACTCGGCGGGGCGATCCTGCAGGGCATGCGCCGGCCCAATGTCGCCATGGCCGTGGCCCTCTTCCGCCACGTCTTCGGGCCGCTCGTCGTGCTCTATCTGCTCGACCCGGTCATGGGCTTCGGCCTGCCCGGCATCTACTGGGGCATCGTCGCCATCGCCTGGATCGGTGCCGCGGTGACGCTGGTCTACCTGCGCCGCTGGCTCGGCCATGCCGGCGCAGCATCGGCCGAGGGCGAGAACCGACAGGCTTTGCGGGCAGAGCGCAGCGCGGCGCCAACGGAAGCTGCCGACCGCCGAGGCCGAAGAGAGGCCGAAGCTGCGGTCAAGCGGCGAAGCGCTGGCCCTTCTTCCTGATCTCGACGACATCGGGGTGGGACTTGTGCACGTAGCGGCGGTCGCAGTATTTGCAGACCGTCTGGCCGCCCTTGACCAGGGTCAGGTACTCGACCGGATGGCCGAGGGCGCCGCCGCCGCCGTCGCATTGCACATGCATCTGGTCGGTGATGACGATCTCCTCGCCTGCGATCAGATAAACTTCCGCCTCGGCCATGCCGTCATTCCCCCAAAGCCGGCCGCGCGCCGGCGACCTTGCGAACTGGATCGTCCCGATGCCCGCCGCCATTACCGCACCCATGGCCGCCGACCACCAGCACTTGCCAGCTTCGGCGATCCGGCTCAAGGGTTTGCGCAAGACCTATGCGGCGGCCAACGGCCAGCCGGCCAAGGAGGCCTTGAAGGGGGTCGATCTCGAGGTGCCGCGCGGCACCATTTTTGGCCTGCTGGGGCCGAACGGGGCGGGCAAGTCGACGCTGATCAACATCCTCGCCGGTCTCGTCGTCAAGAGCGGCGGCACGGCCGAGGTCTACGGCATCGACATCGAACGGCACCCGAGGCGGGGGCGCCGGGCGATCGGCGTGGTGCCGCAGGAGCTCAACCTCGACGCCTTCTTCACCCCGCGCGAGCTGCTCGAGCTGCAGGCGGGCCTGTTCGGCGTGCCCAGGCGCGAGCGCACCACCGATGCGATCCTCGCGGCGGTCGGCCTCGCCGACAAGGCCGACGCCTACGCCCGCTCGCTCTCGGGCGGCATGCGCCGCCGTCTCCTGGTCGCCAAGGCGCTGGTCCACCACCCGCCCGTGGTCATCCTCGACGAGCCCACCGCCGGCGTCGACGTCGAGCTTCGCCGCCAGCTCTGGCAGCACATGCGCGAGCTGAACGAGCGCGGCATCACCATCGTGCTCACCACCCACTATCTCGAGGAGGCCGAGGCGATGTGCGACCGGATCGCCATCATCGACCAGGGCAGCGTGGTGGCCTGCGACGACACCCGGACGCTGATCCAAAAGCTCGACGAGAAGATGCTGACCCTGACCCTGGATCGGCCGCTCGAGGCGTTGCCGGCCAATCTCGCGGCCCTGGGTGCCGAACTCGACCCGGACGGCCGGCTCAGCGTTCGCTACCGGCCGTCCAGGGCCAAGGTCGGCGATTTCCTCGAGGCGGTCCGCGAGGCCGGGCTCACCATTACCGATCTCGCCACCAGCGAAGGCGACCTCGAGGATCTCTTCCTCCAGCTTACCGGCAAGGCTGCCGAAGCCAACGCGCCCGACGCGTGAACGATGCTTGGCGTTGCCCGCCACATCCGCTATACGCACTCAATCCTGCGCCCGTAGCTCAGTCGGATAGAGCGCGTGCCTCCGGAGCACGAGGTCAGAGGTTCGAGTCCTCTCGGGCGCGCCATTCCCGCCACACCACCACGCTGATCTGCTCGTCGCCCGTGGCGCCGGTCACGCTTGCGCAAGTGGTCCGAGCGTCGCCACGCCAAGCCATCGAGGGTTTGACTTAGCAGGATTTTGCGGCGCCCGATGACCATAACGACCGAGCGCTGGTGAACGGTGGCAGCCCTAAGGGTCAAGGCCGGCCCGGGACCGTCGAGGCCAAGCCGGGCATGAGCGGCGAAGACCCGCTCAGGCGGCGCTAGTCCAGACGCCGGCGGCAGCGGCCTCGCGGGCGAAGGTGGTAAAATCCTTGGCCGGTCGGCCGAGGGCGCGCAGCACCCCGTCGCCAGGCGCGGCATTGCGGCCGTCCAGCACGGTGCCGAGGAGGTAGTCGAGGAGGTAGTCGAGGAGGTCGACGATCGCTTGCGGTGCGCCTGATCGGGCGACGCCGGCCACGAAGCTCGCGTGCGACACCGGCAGATAGGCGATGTCGCGCCGGCAGGCGGCACCGATCTCGGCCGCGACCTCGGCGAAGGTCAAGAGCCGCGGGCCCGTCACCTCGTAGACCGCACCGCCATGCCCGGGCTCGGTCAGGGCCGCGACCGCGACCTCGGCGATGTCGTCGGCATCGACGAACGGCTCCGGCATGCTGCCCGCGGGAAGCGCGAGCCGGCCGGCCAGTACCATGTCTCGAAAGGCCCCCTCGGAGAAGTTCTGGTTGAACCAGCTGGCGCGCACGATCGTCCATTCGAGGCCGCTCTCCTCGACGATGCGCTCGCCGGCCAGCGCTGCCTCCGCGCCGCGGCCCGACAGCAGGACCAGGCGCTCGAGCCCGTGCCGCCGGGCACGCTCGACGAACGCCCGGAGTGCCTCGATCGCACCGGGCACGGCGAGATCGGGGGCGTAGGCGACATAAGCCGCGGCGATGCCCCCGAGCACGGCATCCCAGCCAGACGGGTCCTGCCAGTCGAAGGCGGGCCTGCCCGAGCGGGCGCCGATGCGCGGGGCGATGCCCCTGGCCTGGAGCCGGGCGACGATGCGCCGGCCGGTCTTGCCGGTGCCGCCGAGGACGAGCGTGCCGCGCCGCGCCGCGGCTGGTGATCGGGACATGAGCCGTCTCCTTCTTGACGCAGTGTAAAGTTGACATCGCGTCAAGTGCCGCTAGCTTGACGTCATGTCAAGAGACGATGTCGACACCCGCGAGAGAATCCTCCGCGCCGCCTGGCAGCTGCTCGAGGCCGGCCCGGCCACGGCCGTGCGGATGAGCGACATCGCCCGGCAGGCCGGCATCAGCCGGCAGGCGGTCTATCTGCACTTTCCGACCCGGGCCGAGCTGCTGATCGGCACCGCCCGCTACATGGACGCGGTGCTGGACGCCGACGCCAGGCTGGCGGCGAGCCGCAGGGCGACGAGCGGCGGCGAGCGGCTCGATGCCTGGATCGAGGCCTGGGGCAACTACATCCCAGCGATCCACGGTGTCGCCCGCGCCCTCCTCGCGGCCCAGGAGAGCGACGCCGCCGCGGCCGCCGCCTGGCACGACCGCATGCTGGCGGTGCGCCAGGGCTGCGCGGCGGCCATCGCGGCCCTGCACGCCGATGGCTCCTTGAAACCCGGCTACACCGTCGAGCAGGCGACCGACATCCTCTGGACCCTGACCTCGGTACGTAGCTGGGAGCAGCTGCGCTTCGCCTGCGGCTGGTCGCAGGCCGACTATGTCGCCCGGTTGCAGCGGCTCGCCCGCGACGCCCTGGTCGCCTAGCCGCGGTCGGACGGCAGCATCGTGAGAAAGGCCGCGAACGCCGTTTTAAAGCCCTCGGGTTCCACCGTGTAGGACAGGAGATGGTCGGCCGTCGTGCGGAAGCTGACGGTGATGCCTCGGCGGGTCGCCAACAGCGCGTCGCTGCCGGTTGCCGGCACCAGCCGGTCGCCGGTGCCGTGGGCGACGAAGAGCGGGCCCGCAAAATCCCGCAGCGCCTCGGTCACGACCGCCCGGCGCATCGCAAACGGCTTCGTGGCGTCGAGCAGTAAGCGGGCGATCCGGGCGAGCCAGCCGGCCAGCGGCAGGTGCATCGTCCGCCCCAGACGGGCGAGGACGGCGGTGAAGTCGAGGGCCGGCGAATCGGTCGCCATCGCGACCACGGCAGCGGCATGCGCCGAGCGTTGCAGCAACTGGCCGATGATCGCCGCCCCCATGGAATCGCCGATCAGCAACAGCCGGTCGTGGCCGCGCTCGCGCAGCCAGCCAACCGCCGCCTCGGCATCGCGCCACTCGGTGAGGCCGAAGGCGTAGACCCCTTCGGCTGCCGCGGGGGCGCCCGGATCGTTGCGGTAGGCGAGCATGAGCGTCGGGATGCCGGCGGCGCGCAGGCCTGCGAGATAGCGATAGCCGTTCTCGCGCGCCCCGGCGAGGCCGTGCAGATAGAGGGCGGCGAGCCTGCTCTGCGGGCCGTCGAACAGCAGCCAGGCCGGCATCGGCCCGAGTTCGCCCGCCACCTCGACGGTCTGAAAGGCGAGCCCGAGGCCACGGCCCGGATCGCCCCGATAGCCCATCGCCAAGGGGGCCGCCGGGCGGCCGCGCGCCTCCAGCATCGCCGCCACCGGCCCGACCTTCAGCACCTGCGCCCCGACGTAGCGGAGATAGACGCCACCGGCCAAAAGATAGACGACCAGGGCCGCCGGCAGGCCGGGCAGCAGCCACTCCAGCCCGGTCATCGGTGGCACGCCTGTCGCGAAGGCCGGCTCGGCCCGGCCACCAGGTCACGGAGGGCCAACGTCATCGCTGCTCGGTCTCCTTGCCGCCCTTCGGCGGCCCACCACGGCTTGGCGCGCCCGCCTCGAAGCTTGTAAGTCGGTCGCGGGCCTGCTGTCTGCCGCAGCATCTGGGTCATGAGCGAACAAGACGAGGCGAGGTGCGCGTTTCGATCACACTCAAAGGGACGAGCGATGCCCGCCGCCCGACCTGCCGCGCCCGGCCAGCCGCCGGCCGATGAGCGCCTGGCTCGGCTATCTGCTGCTGGTCTGCCTCGGCGGTGCCTTGGGTGGCATGGCGCGGTTCTGGATCTCGGGCATGGTGGCGCGCCGCTTCGGTGAGACCTTCCCCTGGGGGACCTTGACCGTGAACGTCAGCGGGGCCGCCTGCATCGGGGCGCTGGCGGCTCTCTTGCTGGAGCCCGGCAGGCCTGCAGGAGCCACCGTCCCGCTCTGGGCGGTGCTCGTGGTCGGCGGGCTCGGCAGCTACACCACGGTCTCCTCCTTCTCGCTGCAGACCCTGTCGCTGGCCCGGAACGGCGAGCCGCTGCGGGCAGCGCTCAACGTCGTGGGCTCGCTCGTGCTCGGCCTCGCGGCGGCCGCCGCCGGCTACTTCGCGACGTTCGCCCTCTTGGCCCTGGTGGCCCTTTTGGCCGGGGGCTGAGGCGATGGACGCGGCAGCACGCCTCTATCTCGCGGTCGGCCTCGGCGCCGCCGTCGGCTCGGGCCTGCGGGGGGCGACCTCGCTCGGCCTCTTGGAACTGCTCGGTGCCGGCTTCGCCTGGGGGACGCTCACCGTCAACGTGCTGGGCTCGTTCCTGATCGGTCTCTACGCGACCCTGACCGAGCCCGACGGCCGCTTGTTCGCCCGCCCTGCCACGCGCCAGTTCGTCCTCGCCGGCTTCTGCGGCGGCTTCACCACCTTCTCCGTGTTCAGCCTGGAGACGCTGTTTCTCGTGGTCGAGCAGCAGCTCGCCCTCGCCGCTCTCTATGTCGGCCTGTCCATCGTGCTCTGGCTTGTCGCCGTCTGGCTCGGCTATCGTCTGGGCGTGCGGCTCAACCGCCTGAAGGGAATGTCACCATGACCCGATACGCCGAAGCGGTGCTGCTGCGGCTGTTCATCGGCGAGAGCGACACTTACGCGGGTCGGCCACTCTACGAGGCGATCGTGCTCGCCGCCCGCGAGCAGGGGCTCGCCGGTGCCACCGTGCTGCGCGGGCCGATGGGCTACGGCCGCTCGAGCCGGCTGCATACCGCCAAGATCCTGCGGCTGTCGGAGGACTTGCCGCTGATCATCGAGATCGTCGACACGGCGGAGAAGATCGACGCCTTCATCGCCACGGCCGAGCCGATGCTGGGCTCCTGCCTGGTCACCCTCGAGAAGGTCCAAGTGGTCCGCTACGGCCATGACGGCGGGCTCGACTAGGCAGGACCGGCACTGATCAGCTGTCCGCCCCGAGGTGTTGTTCCAGCTTCGCGCGCACCGCATCCGGCATCGTCGTCGAGCCCCTGGTCGCAGGATCGAAGAAGACCTCGACGATCTCGTAGGTGGCGTGCAGCTCGCCGGTATCGGCATGACGCATGCTGAACAGGAAGGCGCAGCTCTTCGTGCCGATGCGCTGGACCACGCCGTCGATCACGACGAGGTCGCCGGCGCCGAGCTCCTTGATGAAGCGGGTCGTCGCCTGGGCCGAGACGCTGTGGATGCCGTGCTCGGCCAGCATCCGGGAATAGGGCAGGCCGACCTGGGTCCACATGTGGTAGCAGGCATCGTCGAAGAACGACGCATAGTGGCGCACGTTCATGTGGCCGAAATGATCCTGGTGCCAGGGATGCACGACGCCGCGCAACAGCTCCAGTGCCTCTGTCATTCCCTTTCTCCTTGCTCCGGTTAGGGTGGGCGAGCCATCGTTCCTTTAAGCCCTGGCCCCGGAGTTGCAAATCCATGTCCGGCACGCATCGCATCGCCGCCGTTCCCGGCGACGGCATCGGCATCGAGGTCGTCGAGGCGGGCTGCACGGTGCTCGAGGCGCTGGCCGCGGTCGAGCCCGACCTCGCCTTCGCGGTCGAGCGCTTCCCCTGGGGCTCCGACTACTACCTCGAGCACGGGGTGATGATGCCCGAAGACGGCTTCGAGACGCTCAGGGCGTTCGATGCCATCCTCTTCGGCTCGGCCGGCGATCCGCGGGTCCCCGATCACGTCACCCTCTGGGGCCTCCGGCTCGCCATCTGCCAGGGCATGGACCAGTACGCCAATGTCCGCCCGACCCGCCTCCTGCCCGGCATCGAGGGGCCACTGAAGGGGGTGACGGCTGCCGATCTCGACTGGGTGATCGTCCGGGAGAACAGCGAGGGCGAGTACTCGGGGGCCGGCGGCCGGGTGCACCAGGGCTTCGACCACGAGGTCGGGCTCGACGTCTCGATCATGACCAGGAAGGGGGTGGAGCGGATCATCCGCTTCGCCTTCGACCTCGCCCGCTCCCGGCCGCGGAAGAAGCTGACGGTGGTCACCAAATCCAACGCCCAGCGCCACGCCATGGTGATGTGGGACACCATCGCCGAGGCGGTGGCCGCGGACTACGGCGACGTCGCGTGGGACAAGATGCTGGTCGATGCGATGACGACGCGGATGGTCTTGAAGCCCGCCTCGCTCGATGTGATCGTCGCCACCAACCTGCACGCCGACATCCTCTCCGATCTCGCGGCCGCCCTCTCCGGCAGCCTCGGCATCGCCCCCACCGGCAACCTCAACCCCGAGCGAACCTTCCCCTCGATGTTCGAGCCGATCCACGGCTCGGCCTTCGACATCATGGGCAAGGGGATCGCCAACCCGATCGGCACCTTCTGGTCGACCGCCATGCTGCTCGACCATCTGGGTGAGACGGCAGCGGCCGGGCGGCTGATGCAGGCGATCGAGACGGTGACCGAGAGGGGCGAGGTCCTGACCTCCGACCTCGGTGGTACGGCCACCACCGATCAGGTGACCCGGGCGGTGACCGACGTGCTGATGGGCGCCAATCGTTGAGCGCCGCCGGGTGGTGGGTTGCAAGGCGAGCGCTAGCCGGCCCCGGGCAGCGCATTGATTTACCGCCGGCAACCCGCTAACTGCCGAACGAGCGGCCGATTGATGGCCATCGGGGCACACCCTTGATCACGTTCTACGTCGTCGCGATCCTGCTGCTCTTGCTGCTTTCGGGGGTGTTTTCGGGCAGCGAGACCGCGGTCACCGCGACCGGCCGGGCGAAGGCTACGGCCCTCGCCCAGGCCGGCAACCGCCAGGCCGGAACGCTGCTCGCCCTGCTCGACGACCGCGAGCGGTTGATCAGCACGCTGCTGCTGGGCAACAACATCGTCAACATCCTGGCCGCAGCACTCGCCACCGACGTCCTGTTGCGGCTGTTCGGCGATGCCGGGGTGGTCTACGCCACCGCCGTGATGACCATCTTGATCGTCATCTTCTCCGAGGTGGTGCCCAAGACCATCGCCATTCGTCAGCACGATGCGATCTCGCTCAGGATCGCGGCGCCGCTGCGCGCTCTCGTCTTTCTGTTTCGCCCGCTGACCACCGCCATCGGCTGGGTCGTCCGCCTGGTTCTCCGTCTCCTGCGCATCCCGACCGACGCCGACGACGTCATCTCGGCGAGCCAGCAGCTGCGCGGGATCATCGACGCGCTCGGCGCCGGCGGCGAACTCGCCAAGCAGGCCCACGACATGCTCGACGGCGTCCTCGACCTCGAGCATGTCGGCGTTGACGAGGTAATGACGCACCGCCGCCGGGTCGTCGCCCTCGACGCCGGCATGCCGGTCAAGGCGGCGGTGGCACGGCTCAAGGACGAGCCGTTCAGCCGCTATCCGGTGTATCGCGGCTCGACCGACCAGATCGTCGGGATCCTGCACCTGCGCGATCTCTTGTCTGCCCTGGTCGACGCCACCGCGGCCTCGCCCACGGTGGGTGAGGTGATGCGCGATCCCTGGTTCGTGCCCGAGACCACCCCGCTCAGAAAGCAGCTCGAGCAGTTCCGCCAGAAAAAGACCCACATGGCGCTGGTCGTCGACGAGTACG
>CAZNWE010000010.1:0-57163 GCA_964576715.1 uncultured Geminicoccaceae bacterium
TGGGCGACGGGGTGCTCGCCTATTTCGGCTGGCCGGTGGCGCACGAGGACGAGGCCGAGCGGGCGGTGCGGGCCGGGCTCGCGGTGCGCGATGCCGTCGCGCGCCTGGCCGGCGGCGGGGAGCCCCTGGCCTGCCGGATCGGCGTGCGACGGGGCTCGTCGTGGTCGGTGAGCTGATCGGCGAGGGGGTAGCACAGGAACAGACGGTGGTCGGCGAGACGCCCAACCCGGCGGCGCGGCTTCAGGCGCTGGCGGCACCGGGGCAGGTGGTGGTCGGCGAAGCGACCCGGCGGCTCTTGGGCGCCGGCTTCGTCCTCGAGGATCTCGGGACGCAGGCCTTGAAGGGGATCGAGGGTGCGGTCAGCGCCTTCGCGGTCAGCGGCGAGCGGCTGCTGGCGAGCCGCTTCGAGGGGCGGGCCACCGAGCTGCAGCCGATGGTCGGCCGCGACCAGGAGCTGGCGCTGCTCATGGAACGCTGGAGCCAGGCCGCTGCCGGCGAGGGCCAGGCGGTGCTGCTGGTCGGCGAGGCCGGGGTCGGCAGGTCGCGGATCAGCCGGGCGCTGCTCGATGCGCTCGGCCCCGAGCCGCACACCCGCATCCGCTACCAGTGCTCGCCCTACCACACCGGCAGTGCCCTCCGGCCGGTGATCCAGCAGCTGGGGCAAGCCGCTGGCCTGACCTCTGCCGACACGCTTGAGGCCAAGCTGGACAAGCTCGAAGCCTTTGCTGCCAATGCCGGAACAGCGGCCGACACGGTGCCGCTGCTGGCCGAGCTTCTCGGTATCGATGGAGCCGCTCGGTACGGCAAGCTCGACATGAGTCCCCAGGCGCGACGGGTGCGCACGCTCGACGCCCTGACTGGCCAGTTGGTCGGGCTCAGTGCCCGACGGCCAGTGCTGGTGGTGCTCGAGGATGCGCACTGGATTGACCCGACGACGCAGGAGCTGCTCCAACTCTGCCTCGAGGCCCTCGGTCAGGCGTGTGTGCTCGTTCTCGTGACCAGCCGTCCCGATCATCAGCCGGCGCTGGCCAGCCATCCACACGTCACGCGCCTGAGCCTCAACCGCCTGAGCCGGTCCGGTGCGGAGGCGATCGTCACAAGCCTCGGCGGGGCAAAGCTGCCGGCGGCGACCATCGACACGATCATCGCCCGCACCGACGGAGTGCCACTCTACGTCGAGGAGCTGACCAAGGCCGTGCTGGAGAGCGGCGATGTCGCGGTCCCGGCGAGCCTGCACAACTCGCTCATGGCCCGCCTCGACCGCGTACCGGGGTCAAGGAAGTGGCGCAAATAGCCGCCTGCATCGGCCGCGAGTTCGACTACGAACTCCTCGCCGCCGTCGCCCAGCATCCCGAGGCCGCACTCACCGATGCCCTCGACAAGCTGGCCACGGCCGAGCTCGTCTTCCGCCGCGGCACGCCGCCCGATGCCCGTTACACCTTCAAGCATTCACTGGTTCGCGATGCGGCATACGAAAGCCTGCTCATGACGAGGCGTCGCGCATTCCACGGCCGCATAGGCAGGGCGCTGGTCGAGAACACCGTCGCGCAACAAGACGTCGACCCGATGCTCGTCGCTCGCCATTTCCTGGCCGCCGACGATCCGGCGAGCGCCGTCCCGCATCTGCTGCGCGGCATCGATACGGCCGTCGCCAGCGCGGCGGGTCCCGAAGCTCAGGAGACGATCCGCATCGGTCTCGCTGCTGTCGCGAAGCTTCCGCAGAGCAACGAAGCCACCGGATGGCAGGCAAAGTTTCACCTCATGTTGGGCGACTCCCTGCGCAACACGGACGGCACGGCTGCAGCGCAGACAGGGGAAGCCTTTCGGCGGGCCCGTCTCGCCTTTGCTCGGATCGGGGACGAGGACGGCCACGGGATGGCTCTCTTCGGCGCGTTTCTTTCTCACTTCAACGGCGCCCGCCTCGATCAGGCCGACGAGGTGGCTGGCCTCCTGCGGGCAATGCCAGCGCGCGGTGAGACATCGGCCGGGCATTGGCACCGACACGAAGCGTCGGGGCTTGCGGAGTTTGTGCGTGGCCGGTTTGCGGCAGCAGTTCGTCACCTCGAAGCATTGCCCGACGCCGCCGGACCATACCCCTACCGTCCTTCGGCAGGACTGGTTTACCTGCCGTGGTCCCTGTTCGTTCTAGGATATCCCGATCGCGCCTTCCGGCTGGACGAGGAGGCAATCGCGAGGGCCGCCAGCGTCGGTCGAAAGTTCGAGCTCGCCGCTTCGCTCGGCAACGGCTGCTACCTGCCACAGCTCGGCGGTCGCCTTGAGCTATTGGCGGAGCGCGCCACTTGCTGCATCGAGCAACGCCAGCAGGTACATCTTAAGATTTGGCAAGCAATCGGATCGGTGTTCCTCGGCTGGCTTGCCGGTCGTGACGGCGATTTCGAACGGGGCGACGCGCTTGTGGAGCCGGCCTTGAGAGCGCTCTACGCGGCCTCACATCGTATCGAGCACGGTTATCTCTCCAGCCTGCGTGCCGACCTACTTCGGCAGGCCGGCCGCGTCGTGGAGGCACGCACTGTCCTCGAGCAATCGCTCGCCGAGGATTCGGCAACCGGCGAGCAATGGTTCGATGCCGAACTGCACCGGATGCTAGGCGCCGGCGCAGATAGTGTTACGGCAGCCGAACACCATTTTGCGGCAGCGCTGGACCTCGCTCGGCAGCAACAGGCGAAGCTATGGGAGCTGCGGGTCTCCCGCGACCTCGCCCGGCTCTGGGCCGAGCGCGGCGAGCGGCAACGGGCGCTGGACCTTCTCGTCCCGGTCTACGACTGGTTCTCCGAGGGCTTCGCCACGCCGGACCTCCTTGAGGCCAAGGCGCTCCTGGACGCGCTGCGCTGAAGGCGGGCCGACCCTTGCGCTCTTGTCACGGCATCGTCACAAACCGGGTCTACCCAGCGGGCTGAACCCCAGCCGGAGGACCTCCCCCATGCGCCTCAGCCGCCGGGTGCTGCTCGCCAGCGCCGCCGTTTTGCCGCTGCTCGTCACCGCCGCCGATGTGCTCGCCGCTTCGGGCGAACTGACGCTCTACACCAGCCAGCCCAACGAGGATGCCCAGGCGACGGTCGACGCGTTCACCGCGCTCTATCCCGATGTCGAGGTCACCTGGATCCGGGACGGCACGGTCAACGTCATGGCCAAGCTCAGGGCCGAGATCGCAGCCGGTGCGCCGGAAGCCGACGTGCTACTGATCGCCGACACGGTGACCATGGAGAGCCTGAAGCAGGAGAACCTGCTCATGGCCCACCCCGATGCCGACGTCGCGGCCTATGACGAGGGCCTCTATGACGCCGACATGACCTATTTCTCGACCAAGCTGATCACCACCGGCATCGTCTACAACAACGAGGCGCCCACGGCGCCCACCTCGTGGAAGGACCTCGAGGACCCGCAAATGCAGGGCCTGATCGCCATGCCGAGCCCCTTGACCTCGGGGGCGGCGCTGATCCATGTGGCCACTATGGTCGACCTTCCCGATTTCGGCTGGGCGCATTTCGAGGCTTTGGAGAAGAACGGCGTGCAGCCGCAAGGTGGCAACGGCGCCGTCTTCCAGGCCGTGGCCGGCGGCGAGAAGCTCTATGGCGTCGTCATCGACTACCTGCCGATCCGCGAGGCCGCCAAGGGCTCGCCGGTCACCTTCGTCTTCCCCGAGGAGGGGGTGAGTGCCGTGACCGAGCCCGTGGCGATCCTCTCCTCCACCGACAACCCGGAAGCTGCCAAGGCCTTTGTCGACTTCCTCCTCTCGGCCGAGGGCCAGGCATTGGCCGCGTCCCAGGGCTACCTCGCAGCACACCCCGACGTGGCGTCGCCCGAGGGGTTTCCGCCGCTCGCCGAGATCACCCTCCTGCCGTTCGACGCGGCGAAGGCGCTCGCGAATGACACCGCCTACAAGGAGCGCTTCAGCGAGCTCTTCGGCGGCTGAGCCCGGGCCCGAACGCCTGATCTTTCGCAAGCCCGGGGGGGACAGCCTGGCTCTCGGGCTTGCTGTCTTGCTGGTCGGCACGCTCTGCCTGCTGCCGCTGCTGCGCCTCGTCGTCGAGGCTATCGCACCCGGCGGGACGCTCGATCTCGCCACCGCCGAGCGCGTGCTGGCCAGGGGCTCGACCTGGCGGGCGACCTGGCGGACCCTCGATGCCGGCCTCGTCTCGATGCTGGTTTCGCTGCTGCTCGGCACGCTCATGGCGTTCCTGGTCGCGGTGACCGACATCCGCTGGAAGGCAGCCCTGGTCTTCGCCTTCATGCTGCCGTTGATGATCCCGCCGCAGATCACCGCCCTCGCCTGGATGCAGCTGACCGGCGCCTCGAGCCCGCTCCTGAAGGCCCTCGGCATCGCGCCGGCGCCCGGCACGCCCAACCCGCTCTACACCCGCGAAGGCCTGATCCTGCTCCTGGGTGTGCAGCACGCGCCCCTGGTCTTCATCACCGTGGCGGCGAGCCTCAGGCGCATGTCGATGGAACTCCTGGACGCAGCGCTCCTGGCGGGCGCCTCGCGCCTCCAGGCCGTCCGCCATGTGCTGCTGCCGCTGCTCGCCCCGGCGCTGGTGGCCGGCGGTGCCTTGGCCTTCGTCTCGGCGATCGGCAATTTCGGCATCGCTGCCATGATCGGCATCCCGGCCCGCCACACGCTGCTGCCCGTGCTCATCTACGAGCGGCTCGCCAGCTTCGGTCCGACCGTGCTCGCCGAGGTGGCCGTGCTCGCGGTCATCGTCGGCAGCCTGGCGCTCTTCGGCGTGCTGCTGCAGCGCTGGCTTCGATCACGACGCGACGTCACGCTCGATGGTGTCGGCGGCAAGCCCCTCCACCTGCCGCTCGGCCGCTGGCGACCGGCCGCCGAGGCGACCGCCTGGCTGCTCCTCGCCGTGATCCTGGTCTTGCCGCTCATGGCCCTCCTCGCCACCGCACTGACGCCGGCGGCGGGGGTCCGGCTGACGCTCGAGACCTTCACCCTGGGCAATTTCCACGAGGTCCTGCTCCGCCAGGACGTCACCCGCCGCGCCTTTGCCAACAGCACGGTCTTTGCCGGCACCGCCGCCCTCGTCCTGGCGCTCCTCGCCATCCCGCTCGCCTACCTGATCGCCTGGCGCCCGAGCCGGGTCACGGCGACCATCGACACGCTGGCCGAGCTGCCCTATGCGCTGCCCGGCGTGGTGCTGGCGGTCGCCATGATCATGTTGTTCCTGAAGCCCCTGCCGGTCCTCGGCGTCTCGCTCTACGGCACCAGCCTGATCATCATCCTGGCCTACCTCGCCGCCTTCCTCACCCTGGCACTCAGGCCGACACTCGCCGGCATGGCGCAGCTCGAGCCGGTCATCGACGAGGCGGCCCAGCTCGACGGTGCCGGCCTCCTCGACCGGCTGCGCTACGTCCTCTTGCCGCTGGTCGGGCCCATGGCGGCCGCAGGCGGCATCCTCGTCTTCATGACCGCCTTCAACGAGCTCACCGTCTCCGCACTCTTGTGGACCAGCGGCACCGAGACCCTGGGTGTGGTCGTCTTCAACCTCAACGATTCCGGCTACACCGCACTCGCCGCCGCGGTCGCCTGCCTCGCGGTCGTGGCGATCCTCGCGCTGATGCTGCTGGCGCAGTGGCTGGACCGGCGAAGCGGCCTCGGCATCCTGCCGTGGAGCGACGGGCGATCCAAAAATCCGTAAAGGCGGCAGTGCGGCGGCTTGCCGGGAGGTCGCGACAGCTGCAGCGGCGGACGCATCGGTCGGCGGCAGGCGGCTCTCTGCCGTCTAGCGCACCACCATCACCGAGACCGGGGCGTGGAGCATCACCTGCTGGGCGTTGGGGGCGATCAGCTTGTCGCGGCGCGCGGGCTTGTGGGACGAGATGACGATGAGGTCGGCCTTCACCTCGTCGGCGACGCGGCAGATCTCGCTGTAGATGCGGCCGTGCGCGGTGATGAACTGGTGCTTCAGCCCTTCCGGCAGATGCGGCTCGACCACCTTGTGCAGGGCCGCCTTGGCGTGGGCCAGCGCCTTCGCCTCGAAATCATCGGGAAAGAAGCTGGCGACCAGGCTCGAGCCGTAGTCCGGGACCACGGTCATGATGTGCAGCATCGCCCCTTCGGCGGTCGCCAGCCTGATCGCGGTGGGCAGGGCGCGCTCCCAGGAGCCTTTGCTGTCGGGGTCGATGGCGATCAGGATGTGCTGGTACATCGAGGCCTCCTCAGGCCGCGGCCCGGGCGGGACCACCGGCGGCGCGCCGCTTGAGCCGGTTGCGCTGGATCGCGATCAGGCCGGCGAGCACGAGTAGCGTCGGGATGAAGATCCAATAGCGATGCGGCTGCGGCAGGGGCTCGCGGACGACCAGGATCTCCTGATCCCAATCGAGGCCAGCCGCCTGCGCCGCGCTGTCGAAGGCCACGTTGTCGATGATCGTGCGCCCGTCCTGCTCGATCAGCTCGATGCCCATCGCCTGGACCCGCGCCTCGCCGGTGGCCCCCTCGGCCACCGCGACCAGCGTCGCGAACTCCACCGGGTCGCCGAACGGGCCGATGCCCGAGATGCGGATCTGCAGACTGGTGCCGGGGTCGACCTTGCCGACGACCTCGACGAAGGAATCGCCGCCGCGCGCCTCGAAGGGCGGGTAGATCATGTCCATCCAGAAGCCCGGCCGGAACAGCGAGAAGGCGATCAGCAGCATGATCGGGATTTCCCAGATGCGGCAGCGGTCGACGAACCAGCCCTGCAGCGCCGCGGCAAAGACCAGCATGGCGATGGTGGCGATGACGAAGACCAGGATCCCCTCCAGCCACCCCACCCCGATCAGCAGCAGGGCCGGGTTGTAGATGAAGAGGAACGGCAGGGCCGCGGTGCGCATGCTGTACCAGAAGGCGACCACGCCGGTCTTGATCGGATCGCCGCCCGAGACGGCGGCAGCGGCGAAGGAGGCGAGGCCGACGGGCGGCGTGACGTCCGCCATGATGCCGAAATAGAAGACGAAGAGGTGCACCGCGATCAGCGGCACCAAGAGGCCCGACTGCGCCCCGAGCGAGACGATGACCGGCGCCAGGAGTGCCGAGACGACGATGTAGTTGGCGGTGGTCGGCAGGCCCATGCCGAGGATCAGCGACAGGATGGCGGTCAGCAGGAGGATCGCTACCATGTTGCCGCCGGAGAGCACCTCGACCACCTCGGCCAGTGCCGAGCCGACCCCGGTCTGGCTCACCGCCCCCACGATGATGCCGGCGGTGGCGGTGGCCACGCCGATGCCGATCATGTTGCGCGCCCCGGCAACCAGGCCCTGCAGCAAATCGTCGAAACCGCGGCGCGCCGCACCGACGAAGCCGCCCCGGCCGCGGAACAGCGCGCTGAGCGGGCGTTGGGTCACCAGGATGAAGATCATGAACAACGTGCCGTAGAAGGCCGAGAGCCCGGGCGACAGCCGCTCGACCATCAGGCACCAGACCAGGACCACCACCGGCAGGATGAAGTGCAGGCCGGCCTTCACCGTCGGGCCGGGCTCGGGCAGGGTGATGGTCTGGTCGTTCGGATCGTCGATCGTGAGCTCGGGATAGCGGGCAGCGAAGGCCAGCAGCGCCACGTAGGCGACCAGAAGCCCGAGTGCGATGATCCAGTTGGCACTCGGCCCGAAGGCCGGGCGCAGCCAGCCGAGGCCGTAAAAGACGGCGAAGGAGACGGCACAGATGGCGGCGATGCCGAAGGCGAGACCGATCAGGCGGCGGAGGAAGGGCGGCGGCTCGTAGGCCCGCGGCAGCCCTTCCATGCCGGCCTTCAAGGCCTCGAGATGGACGATGTAGACCAGCGCGATGTATGAGATCGTGGCCGGCAGCAATGCGTGCTTGACCACCTCGAAATAGGGAATGCCGACATATTCGACCATCAGGAAGGCGGCGGCCCCCATCACCGGCGGCATGATCTGGCCGTTGACCGACGAGGCCACTTCCACCGCACCGGCCTTCTCGGCGGAGAAGCCGACCTTCTTCATCAGCGGGATGGTGAAAGTGCCGGTGGTCACCACGTTGGCGATGGACGAGCCGGAGATCAGCCCGGTCATCGCCGAGGAGACGACGGCCGCCTTGGCCGGCCCGCCGCGCATGTGGCCCATCAGCGAAAACGCCACCTTGATGAAATAGTTGCCAGCACCGCCCTTGTCCAAGAGGGCACCGAAGAGGACGAACAGAAAGACGAAGCTGGTCGAAACGCCGAGCGCTATGCCAAAGACGCCGGACGTGGTGATCCAATGGTGATTGACCACCTCGCCCAGGCTGTTGCCGCGATGGGCGATGATGTTGGGCATGTAGGGCCCGAAGAAGGTGTAGACGAGGAAGATCGAGGCGACGACGGCGAGCGCCGGCCCGAGGGCTCGACGGGCGGCTTCGAGCAGCAGCACCATGCCGATCACCGCCGCCACGTAGTCCTGGGTGATCGGGGCGCCGACGCGACTCGAGATGCCTTGGTAGAAAATATAGAGATAGGCGGCGGCGAGGGCGCCGAGCCCGGCCATGATCCAGTCCTGGATCGGGATGTAGTGGCGCGGGCTGCTGGCCAGGGCGGGGTAGCTGGTGAACGCGAGGAAGACCGCGAAAGCCAGGTGGATCGAGCGGGCCTCGGTGCTGTTGAAGACGCCGAAGCGCAGCATGAACGGCAGCGGCGAGGCGATCCAGAGCTGGAACAGCGACCAGGCCAGGGCGGTACTGAACAGCACATAGGCGGCGATGCCGGCGGGATTGCGCGCCCCGGTGTCGGCGGCGGCGACCAAGTCGTCGAACTCGGTCGAAGCCGCGCCGCCCCGCTCCGTGTCCGCTGCCATCCGCACCTCCCCGGGCCGCCCGACCATCGCCGCTCCCTAAACCGTCATTGCCGGCCCCGCTCGGCTCGCCCACCAGCCGGCAGGCGCCCGGCAACGCGTCGCCACTGGGCGGCGCGTTGCCACTTGGGGCCTGGGGCTCACTCGATCCAACCGCGCTCGCGATAATAGCGCGCCGCCCCGTCGTGGAGCGGGGCCGAGAGACCGTAGGAGATCATCTCCGCCTCGTTCAGGTTGGCGAAGGCCGGGTGTAACCCCTTGAAGCGATCGAAGTTCTCGAACACCGCCTTGACCACCTCGTAGATGATCTCGTCGTCGACCGTGGCCGGTGCCACGAACGTCGCCATGACGCCGAAGGTGGTGATGTCCTCGTCGGTGCCGCGGTACATGCCGCCTGGCACTGTCGCCCAGGCGTAATAGGGCCGGCCCTCGACCAGACCCCTGATCTCGGGCGTTTCGACCGAGATCAGCCGCGCCTCGGTCGTCGTCGTCGCCTCCTGGATCGAGCCGTTGGGATGGCCGACGGTGAAGATGATGGCGTCGACATTGTTGTCGCCCAACGCTGCCGCCTGCTCGGCCGATTGCAGCTCGGACGCGAGGGCGAAATCGTCGAGGCTCCAGCCCATGGCCTCCATCACCACGTCCATCGTGGCGCGCTGCCCGGAGCCCGGATTGCCGATGTTGACCCGCTTGCCGACGAGGTCGGTGAAGCTCTCGATGCCGCTGTCCTGCCGGGCGATGACGTTGAACGGCTCGGCATGCACCGAGAACACGGCGCGCAGGTCCTCGAACGGGCCTTGCTCCTCGAACTGCGAGGTGCCGTTATAGGCGTGGAACTGCCAGTCCGACTGGGCGACGCCCATCTCCAGCGCACCCTCGCGCATCGCGTTGAGGTTGGCGATCGACCCGCCGGTCGACGGGGCGGTGCAGCGAATGCCGTGCTGGGCTTGGCCGCGATTGACCAGACCGCAGATCGACTGGCCGACGACGTAGTAGACACCGGTCTGCCCGCCGGTGCCGATGGTGATGAACTTCTCCTCCTGGGACACGGCAGGGTTGCCGAGACCGAGCAACAGAGCGAGGGCGGCGACAGCGCCCAGATTCTTCCGCATTGCCTTCCTCCCGATAGACATTGCCTCGACTATAGGCGGCGACCCTCGACTGTCAAAGTCGGCGGCAACGCGCCGCCGCACACCCGCGACCGGGTGCCGGGGCCGCCGAGCGGGCGATCAGGCCCAGCTGCGGCGGCGTGCCGCCTCCTCGGCGAGCCAGCCCGGCAGACGCTCGGGCGGCATCGGATGAGCCACGAAGTGGCCCTGGATCTCGTCGCAGCCGATGGCGGCGAGGTGATCGGCGGCGCGCTGGGTCTCGACACCGGTGGCGATCACCCGCAGCCCGAGCCCGTGCGCCAGCTTGACCACCGAGCGCACCACGACCGAGGCGCTGCGCTGCTCGAACAGCTCGGCGACGAAGGTGCGGTCGATCTTCAGCACGTTGATCGGCAGGCGCTGCAGCAGCGGCAGCGAGGAGTAGCCAGTGCCGAAATGGTCGAGCGCGAGGCGCACCCCGAGCCCGGACAGCGCCTCCATCGTCGCCAGCGTACCGCCCGGGTCGAGCATTACCGCGTTCTCGGGGACCTCGAGCATCAACTGCTCCGGACGACTTTGCCAGTTATGCAGGGCCAGCTTGAGGACCCGCGGGAACTCGCGATCCCGGAGCCACTTCGGCGAGAGGTTGATGGAAACCGGCAGCTCGAGCCCGTGCTCGCGCCAATGCCGCTGCGCCCGCAAGGATTGGTTCAGCACCTTGAGCGTCAGCGGCATGATCAGCCCGGTCTGCTCGGCGATCGGCAGGAACGCATCAGGTCCGAGCACCCCCTCGGTCGGGTGATGCCAGCGGATCAAGGCCTCCGCACCGGTCACGGTCCAGCCGGCCACCGCCATCTTGGGTTGCAGCAGCACCTCCATCTCGTCCAGATCGAGCGCCGCGCGAAGATGGCGCTGCAGGCTCAGCCGCCGCGCACTGCCCTCTGCCTGCTCGGCGTTGAAGATGCTGAAACCGAGCTGCTCGCGCTTGGCCTGGTACATCGCGACATCGGCATTGTGGATCAGCGTGTCGAGGTCGACGCCGTGCTCCGGATAGAGTGCCGCACCGACGCTGACCCCGAGATCGAGGCTCATGCCGTCGATCTGGAAAGGCTCCCGCAGGCTCTCGATCAGCCGCTCGGCCGACAGGCCGGCGCGCTCGATGTCCACCGGTGCGGGCAGCAGCACGGCGAACTCGTCGCCGCCGAGCCGGGCCAGCGTATCGGACTTGCGCAGGGCCGCGCCGAGGCGGGGGCCGACCGCCTGCAGCAGGCGGTCGCCGACCGGGTGGCCGAGGGTGTCGTTGACCTGCTTGAAGCGGTCGAGATCGAGCAGCATCACCGCGAACGCCGCACCGCTGCGCTCGGCGCCGGCGATCGCCTGCCTGACCCGGTCATGGAACAGGGCGCGATTGGGCAGGCCGGTCAGGCCATCGTGCAAGGCCAGCCGCTCGAGCTCGGCCAGCCGTTCGGCACGGGCCGAGATGTCGGTAAGCCGGAGCCAGGCCGCGGCCCCCGCGGTTCGCGGTGTTGCCATCGCCTCGAGCTCGACCGGCCGAAACCGGGTCGACTCGTGCTGCAACTCCGTCTCGAGACGGCGGCCGCAGAGCGCCGCGATCCCGGCAGCGCCGAGCTCGAGCCGGGGCAGGTAGCGCTGCAGCGGGCGGCCGATCGGCGCGCCGCCGAGGAGTGCCAGCGCCCGCGCATCGGCGCTCAAGATTTGGCCATCGGCGGCCACGGTGAGCACACCGTCGGCCTCGCCGCCGGGCCACGCGGCAGCCTCGCCGGTAGTGCCTGCCGGCAGCGCCGCCGCGCCGCTCGCCGCCCCCGCTCCGGACCTCGCCCCGTGCCGAGCGGCACAGGCAACCGCCAGCGACAGGCAAAGTGCCGGCTCGACGGCACCGACGACGCCACCGGTGACGAGGCCACCGGCGACCACGGCGCCGACCCGCCCGGCGCCCGACCGGCCGCCGAACAGCCGATCGATCGCCAGCGGCATCGCGAGCGCGATGACCAGGGCAGCCGGCCCCTCGAGCAGCGGCAGGCCGGCTGCTGTCGGCAGCCGGTCGAGAAGGGCGGCCGTCAGCCAGGCGGCATCGGGGCGAAGCGCCGCCAAGACGGCGGCGACGATGCCGGCCAGCCCGAGAAGTAAGCCACTGCGGCGCCACACGTTCAGCCATCGCTCCAGGCAAGGCGGCGGCTGCCGGGCCGACCCCTGCCGCGCTGCCGGCGACCCTAGCCGACGAGGCTTAAGATTTGGTTGTGCCGGGCACTGCTCCGACCGCGCGGCAGCCGGCTAAAGATCGCGCCGGTAGTTCGGCGCTTCCCTGGTGATGGCGACGTCGTGGACATGGCTCTCGCGCACCCCGGCCCCGGTGATTCGCACGAACCGGCAGCCGCCCTGCATCGCGGCGATGCCCGGCTGCCCGGTATAGCCCATCGCCGAGCGCAAGCCGCCGACCAGCTGGTGGACGATGCCGGCGACCGGGCCGCGATAGGGAACACGGCCCTCGATGCCTTCGGGCACCAGCTTGAGCTGATCTTGGACCTCCTGCTGGAAGTAGCGGTCGGCCGAGCCACGGGCCATGGCACCCAGGGAGCCCATGCCGCGGTAGGATTTGTAGGAGCGGCCCTGGTAGAGGAAGACCTCGCCCGGCGCCTCGTCGGAGCCCGCGAACATCGAGCCCAGCATGACGCAATCGGCGCCGGCGGCGATCGCCTTGGCGAGGTCGCCCGACGAGCGGATGCCGCCATCGGCGATCAGCGGCACGTGCTGCGGCCGGCAGCGCCCGGCGACGTCGAGGATCGCGGTCAGCTGGGGCACGCCGACCCCGGCGACGATCCGGGTGGTGCAGATCGAGCCCGGGCCGATGCCGACCTTGATCGCATCGGCACCGCTGTCGATCAGCGCCTGCGCCCCGTCGGCGGTGGCGACATTGCCGCCGACGACCCGGGCGGCATTGGATTCGCGGCGGATGCGCGCCACCGTCTCGAGCACGCCGGTCGAATGGCCGTGCGCGGTGTCGACCACCAGGACGTCGACACCGGCGTCGAGCAATGCCCAGGCCCGCTCGAGCCCGGCGGCACCGGTGCCGGTCGCCGCACCGACCCTGAGGCGGCCCTGCTCGTCCTTGACCGCGTGCGGATGGGCTTGCGCCTTCTCGATGTCCTTGACGGTCAACAGCCCGACCAGCCGGTAGGCGTCGTCGACCACGAGCAGCTTCTCGATGCGATGGTGATGCAACAGCTGCACCGCCTCCTCGCGCGACACGCTGTCGCGGACGGTGACCAGGTTCTCGGCGGTCATCAGCTCGCGCACCGGCCGCTCGCTCGGTTCGACGAAGCGGACGTCGCGGTTGGTCAGGATACCGGCGAGGCGCTGGCTCTCCGGCTCGACCACCGGCAGGCCGGAGATGCGGTTGCGGCTCATGATCTCGAGCGCCCGGGCGAGCGGGGTATCGGGGTTGACGGTCACCGGGTTGAGCACGATGCCGGCCTCGAACTTCTTGACCTGGCGGGCCTGGGCGGCCTGCTCCGCGACGGTCAGGTTCTTATGGATGATGCCGAGCCCGCCGAGCTGGGCCATGGCGATCGCCATCGGTGCCTCGGTCACGGTGTCCATCGCCGCCGAGATCACCGGGATCTCGAGGCCGATGTCGCGGGCCAGCGTGGTCCGGGTGTCGACGGTCGCCGGCAGCACCTCGGAATAAGCGGGCTCGAGCAGCACGTCGTCGAAGGTCAAGGCGTCGCGATACGGCATATTCGACGGCGGCGGCATCACGTCATCCTCGTTGCGGCGCTTAACCGTGCAGCACCGATGCGCCCGGCTGAAGGCGCCGGCCGGCCGCCGACGCGCTCGTCGCGTGGCGTTGATATAGACGCTCTGCTGCGCTGCCGAAAGGCTTGGCGGGGACGGCCCTGGAGGCGGGCTGCCGCTCAGGCCATGCCGAGCGCGGTCATGAGGCGCTGCGCTCTCGCTTCCTCGGCCTCGAGGAAGCCCGCGAACGCGGCGCGTGCCTGATAGAGCGTCTGCCAGGCATGCCGCGCGCGGATTTCCTCCCACTCCGCTGTCCGGACCATACGGCCGAGCAGATCGGCATGCGCGTCGACGGTCGCGCTCGGCACCTGCGGGGCGGCGAAGAAGCCGCGCCAGTTGCTGAAGGTGACGTCGTAGCCGAGCTCACGGAAGGTCGGCAGGCTCGCGGCGTCCGGCACGCGGTCGGCGGCGGTCACGGCGAGCAGGCGCACGCTGCCGCTCGGTGCCTCGAGCAGCTCGCCGAGCCCGCTCGACAGGACCTCGGCGTGGCCGGCGCGCAGCGCCTCGAGCGCCGCCCCGCCGGCATCGTAGGGATGGTACACGACGGTGTTGGGCGCGACGCCGCTGGCCTCGCTGAACACCTGGGCCGCCACGATGTGGTCCATGCCGCCACGCACCGAGCCACCGGCGATGCGGAAATCGCCGGGTGCCTGGCGGACGGCGGCGGCGAGGGCCGCGAAGTCACGGTAGGGGCTGTCGGCGCGGACCGCGACAACCGCATAGTCGGCGATCACCGCGGCGACCGGCTGCAGCTCGCGGTACGATGGCCGAGCACCGCGCACGGCCCGGAGCACGATCGGCGTGGAGGTGACCATCAGCGTCTGCGACTGGGTCTCGCCGGACGACAGCAGGTAGTTGATCGCCCGCGATCCGCCGCCGCCCGAGACGTGCTCGAGCGTCGCACTCTCGGCGAGGCCAGTGCGCGTCACCGCCTCGGCCACCGCTCGTGCCGTCTGGTCCCAGCCGCCACCGACGCCCGCCGGCACGAGGAAATGCAGCCGCGGGATCGCCTGGGCGAACGCCGGCGCCGGACGCTGGCCGAGGCAAACGGCCGCAGCGGCGATGCCGGTGGCTCCGCGCAGCACGCGGCGTCGGCTCAGCGCCGCCGGACCGGAGGATCTGCTATCCGAAGATGACGATCGCCGCATGGCCGTCGAGTCTCCTGCACTGGTGAAGCCAGCCGCAGATTGAAACGCCCCGCCTTTCAGTTCAATTCAAATATCGCGTCAACGGCCGGCGCGGGCGTCGATTGCCGGCGGCGCTGGAGTGGTGGTATGACCGCCCGGCAATTATCAGTCTGCAGGCAGATCGTGACAGGGAGACGGCTCGTGGCCGATGACAAGCAGCGCCGCCTGAGAAGCCAGGACTGGTGGGACAATCCCGCCGAGCCGGACATGACGGCTCTCTACCTGGAGCGGCAGCTGAACTTCGGCCTGACCAGGGAAGAGCTGCAATCCGGCCGGCCGATCATCGGCATCGCCCAGACCGGCTCGGATATCGCCCCCTGCAACCGCCACCACATCGAACTCGCGAGCCGGGTGCGCGACGGCATCCGTGACGCGGGCGGCATCCCGCTCGAGTTCCCGATCCACCCGATCCAGGAAACCCTGAAGCGGCCGACCGCCGCGCTCGACCGCAACCTGCAATATCTCTCGCTGGTCGAGATCCTCTACGGCTACCCGATCGACGGCGTCGTCCTGACCACCGGCTGCGACAAGACCACGCCCGCCTGCCTGATGGGGGCGGCCACCGTCAACATCCCCGCCATCGTGCTCTCCGGCGGGCCGATGCTCAACGGCTACTACAAGGGCGATCTTGCGGGCTCGGGCATGGTCGTCTGGCACGCCCGCCAGCTGATGGCCAAGGGCGAGATCGGCTACGACGAGTTCATGGACATGACCTGTGCGTCGGCGCCCTCCGTCGGCCACTGCAACACCATGGGCACCGCCTCCTCGATGAACGCCATGGCCGAGGCCTTGGGCATGTCGCTGCCCGGCTGCGCCGCCATCCCCGGCCCCTATCGCGAGCGCGGCCAGATGGCCTATGCGACCGGCAAGCGGATCGTCGAGATGGTCCACGAGGACCTGCGCCCCGCGCAGATCCTGACCAGGAAGGCCTTCGAGAACGCGATCTTCGCCGCGGCCGCCATCGGGGCGTCGACCAACTGCCCGCCGCACGTCATCGCCATCGCCCGGCACATGGGCATCGACCTCGACATCAAGGACTGGGAGATGGGCTACGACATCCCGCTCCTCGTCGACATGCAGCCGGCCGGCCAATATCTGGGCGAGGACTACTACCGCGCCGGCGGGCTGCCGGCCGTGGTCAAGGAGCTGATGGGCAAACGGCGCTGGCACGACGATGCGCTCACCGTCACCGGCAAGACCTATGGCGAGAACCTCGAGAGCCTGGATCTGCACATCGATCGCAAGGTCATCCGCGCCTATGACGACCCGTTGATGCCGGAGGCGGGCTTCGTCATCATCTCCGGCAATCTCTTCGATTCCGCGGTGATGAAGACGTCGGTCGTGACGCCCGAGTTCCGCGCCAAGTATCTCGAGGACCCGGCACAACCCGGCGTGTTCGTCGGCCGGGCGATCGTCTTCGAGGGGCCGGAGGACTACCACCACAGGATCGACGATCCGAGCCTGGAGATCGACGAGGACTGCTTCCTCTTCATCAGGAATTGCGGGCCGGTCGGCTATCCGGGTGCCGCCGAGGTGGTCAACATGCGCCCGCCGATCACCCTCATGAAGCGGGGCATCAAGGCGCTGCCGACCATCGGCGACGGCCGGCAGAGCGGCACCTCGGAGAGCCCGTCGATTCTCAATGCCTCGCCGGAAGCGGCCATCGGCGGCAATCTCGCGATCATTCGCGACGGTGACCAGGTGCGATTCGACCTGCACAACCGCAAGCTCGACATCCTGTTGAGCCCGGAAGAGATCGCCGCCAGGCGCGCCGGGCTCGAGCCCAAGATCCCGAAGAGCCAGACCCCCTGGCAGGAGATCCAGCGGAGCATGGTGGGCCAGCTTTCGACCGGCGCCTGTCTCGAGCCCGCGGTGATGCATCTGCGCGTCGTCGAGACGCACGGCAACCCGCGTCGCAACCACTGAGCCCGGTGGTCGGACCGCCGGTGCCGGTAGGCACTAGATGGGCGCTGGCCCTGGCGATCGTCGCCGGGATCGGCACCACCACCCTGGCCGAGGTGGCTGCCGCGGCGGACGAGCCGGTCTGGCAGACCCGCAATCAAGACGGCATGCGCGCCGCGGCGGCGGCCGATTGGCCGGCCGCCGAGGCGGCGTTCCGCGGCGCCCTCGCTGCCTTGGCCGAGGCCGCGGCCGGCGAGGACCGGCCGCCGGCCCCCGACCGGGTCGAGGACGACGATGCCAGGGTCGCCACCGTCGCCGGCAACCTCGCCGTCGTCCTGCTGCAGCGGGGTGAGACCGAGGAGGCCCGGCGCCTGTTCGAGCGCGCGCTCGCCATCCGTCGCGTGGTCTTCGGGGCACGCGACCCGGCAATCGCCGAAAGCCTCAACAATCTGGCCGAGCTCGAGCGGCGTACCGGTGGGCTGGAGCGGGCGCGCACCCTGCACGAGGCGGCGCTCTCACTGCGCCGCGAGGTGCTCGACGCCGGGCACCCCGACATCGCCGAGAGCCTGAACAATCTCGGCGTGCTGTTGCGTGATCTCGGCGAACTCGAGGCGGCCGCGGCGCATCTCGGCGAGGCGCACGGCATCCGGCGCGAGCGGCTCGGGCCGACGCATCAGGCGACGCTCGAGAGCACCGGCAATCTCGCCACTGTGGCCCTCGAACTCGGCGACCTGGCCACCGCCCAATCGGTGCTGCTCGCCGCCATCGAGGCGTTGCCGGCCGAGGCCGCGACGAGCGGCGGGCTGCCGGCCCATGTCCTGCGCCTGGGCATCGACGTGCTGTTGCGGGAGGACGAGGCGGATACCGCGGTGCTGCTCTGCGAAGAGCGCTTGACCGCGATTTCCGGAGTGGACGCGGCGGCGCCGGAGACGGTCGAGCGCCCGCCACCCGACATCGTCATGGCCGAGCTCGTCGCGGCTTGCGCGCGCGCCCTCACCCGGGTCGGCGGCGAGACCAGGGCAATTGTCCTGATCGAGGACACGCTCCGGCAGCTGGCGGCGACGACGGAGGCGCCGCCGCTGGTCGAGGCCGAGCTGCGCTGGGGGCTGGCCGAGACCGCAGCCGCTGCCGGCGATCTCGAAACCGCCGAAACGGCCCTCGGCCGGGTGGTCGACCTGCTCCGGGCCGCCGATGATCCGCGTCTCGCCACGGCCCTGAACAATCTGGCGGCGATCCGCTTCGAGCGAGGCCAGCCGCTCGACGCGACGGCCGACCTCGAGCAGGCGCTCGATCTGCTCGAGGGAGCGGATCGGCCAAGCGGCGATCCGCTGCTGCTGCGCGACGTTCTGGCCAACTACGCAGTCGTGCTGCGCACGCTCGACCGCGACAGCGAGGCCCGCGCGGTCGAGAGCCAGCTCATCGATTTGGCGACCGAGCCGAGCCGGCTCGAGCCGGCCGCCGGCGAGTAGCAACGGCCGGCATCAGAACGGCTGCGGCGGCGCTCGGCCGGTCAGCCGGCGGCCGGCGCCTTGACGAGCGCTCGGCGATCGAAAGCGACGCTCTTGACGAGCGCGAACACCGGGCAGCCCGGAACGAGGCCGAGCTCGGCCACGGCCGCCCGGGTGACCCTCGCCCGCAACCGGGCGGCGCCGACGGCGATCAGGGTCTCGGCGAAAGCCGTCTCGGGCTCGCGCACGATCTCGGCGATCGTGCCCTCGAGGATGTTGCGAATGCTGATCCCGGTGGGCCGCGTCGTGGCGAGGGCGACGTCGCGGGCGCGGATGCGGAGCTGCACGTGCTCGCCCGGGGCGAGGTCCGCCTCGGGCATCAACAGCGTCTGACCATCGAGTTCGAGCCGGGTCAGGCGAAAGTCCGGATCGTGGCCGAGGACGGTTGCCATGACCACGGTGCCCGCCTCGAAGCGGCCGGTCGACGGCTGCAGATCGAGCCGGTTCAAGAGGTCGGTGGTCGGGCCGACCGCGGTCTTGGCCCCAGCAGCCATGAGGATCAGCCGCTCGGCCAGTCGGCTGACCTCGTCGATGGCGTGGGTGACGTAGATCATCGGCAGGCCGAACATCTCGGGCAGCCGCTCGATATAGGGGAGGATCTCGCCCTTGCGCCGGTAGTCGAGGGCGGCGAGCGGCTCGTCCATCAACAATAGGCGCGGACGGCTGAGCAGCGTTCGCGCGATCGCCACGCGCTGCCGCTCGCCGCCGGAGAGGCCCGTGGTGCGGCGGTCGAGCAGCGGCTCGAGATCCAGGGCCTCGACCACGTCTGCCATGCGGATCGCATTCCCGACGTAACGCGAGCGGCGCTCCGCATAGGCGAGGTTGCCCACGACCGTCAGGTGCGGAAAGAGCCGCGTCTCTTGAAAAACATAGCCGACCCCGCGGCGGTGCGGCGGCACGAAGCGACCGCCAGCCTCGCCCTGCCACGCCTCGCCGGCGAAACCGACCCGGCCACGGGCGTTGCGCTCGAGCCCGGCGATGATGCGCAACAGCGTGCTCTTGCCGCAACCGCTCGGGCCAAAGAGGCCGGTGATCCCGGTCAGGGACAGCACCTCGGTGAAACGCAGGCCGAAGCCTGGGTAGTCGAGCGCCACGTCGAGCTCGAGGGTCGCCATGGCGTCAGCCGACATGAACGGGGAAGCGCCGGTTGAGCGTGTAGACGGTGAGCAGGACGAGAAACGAGAAGACCAGGAGGCCGGCCGAGAGGATATGGGCGGCCTGGTAGTTGATCGTCTCGACATGCTCGTAGATGGCGATCGAGATCACCTTGGTGCGGCCGGGAATGTTGCCGCCGACCATGAGCACCACGCCGAACTCGCCGATGGTATGGGCGAAGCTGAGCACAGCGGCCGTGATGTAGCCGCGCAGCGCCATCGGCGAGGCCACGGTGAAGAACGCGTCGAGCGGGGAGGCACGCAGCGTCGCCGCGGCCTCGAGCGGACCCCTGCCGATCGCCTCGAAGGTCGCCTGGAGCGGCTGGACGGTGAACGGCAGCGAGTAGAAGACCGAGGCGACGACCAGGCCGCTGAAGGCGAAGGTCAAGGTCGAGCCGGTCAAGCTCACCCAGAAGGCGCCGAGCGGGGCGGTCGGGTTCAAGAGGACGAGGAGATAGAAGCCCAGGACCGTGGGCGGCAGGACCAGGGGCAGCGCGGTGAGCGCCTCGACGACCGGCTTGGTCCGGCTCCGGGTATGCGCCAGCCACCAGGCGAGCGGCGTGCCGAGGACGAGGAGGACGACGGTGGTGACGAGGGCGAGATGCAGCGTCAGCCAGAGTGGGCCGAGGTCAGGCAGCGTCATCGCTGGCGAGCGCATAGCCGTAGGCCTCGATGATCGCCGTCGCTTGCGGGCTCGCGAGAAACTCGAGGAACGCCGCCGCCGCGGCACTCTCGGCGCCCGGCTGCAGCAGGATCGCATCCTGGCGAATGGCCGAGAACAGCTCTTGTGGCACTTCCCAGAGGCTGCCTTCGGTCGGGTTGCGCGGGCTCATCACCGCCGCGAGGGCGACAAAGCCGAGTTCGGCCGCCCCGGTCGCCACCATCGAGTGGGTCTGCCCGATATTCTGGCCCATCACCAGCTTGTCCTGGAGTTCCGCCCAGAGGCCGAGCGCCTCCAGCGTCTGTTGCGCGGCGAGGCCGTAGGGAGCGAGGTCGGGATTGGCGATCGCGAGGTGGCGGAAGGTCCCAGCCTCGAGCACTGGCGCACCGTCGCCGTCGATCAGCGTCGCGTCGGCGCTCCAAAGGGCCAGCTTGCCGATGCCATAGGTGAACCGGGTGCCGGCGACGGCCGCACCCTCGGCCTCGAGCCGTGCGGGCGTCGCGGCATCGGCCGAGAGCAGCACCTCGAACGGCGCGCCGGCCACGATCTGGGCGTAGAGCTTGCCGGTCGAGCCCGTGGTCGCAATCAGCGTGTGGCCGGTCTCGGTCGTGAAGATCGGCTGCAGTGCCTCGATCACCTCGGCGAAATTGGCCGCGACGGCGACCAGCACCTCGTCGGCAGCCGCTGGCAGGGACACCGGCCAGACGAGGAGCGCGGCAGCGGCGAGCAGCGGACGACGAGACGGCATGGCACTCTCCGCAATGCGTTATGTTGCGTCATACCTATCGAAGCGACGCATGGCTCCACAAGCGTTATTCTTCACTGGACATATCGACCAGCAGCCGGCGCAGGCCCGCGAGCTCGCCCTCGATCGCCGCCGCGGTGAGGGCTTCCATCCGCCGGTAGCGCCCGAGCACCTCGTCCCCGGTGGCAGTCAGCACCGCGCCACCCTTGGCCCGGCCGCCGCGGCTGGTGACGACCAGCGGGGCTCGAAAGCAACGGTTCATGGTCTCGACCAGCAGCCAGGCGCGCTTGTAGCTCATGCCCATGCGCCGGCCGGCAGCGGCGATCGAGCCGGTCTCCTTGATGCCCTCGAGGATGTCGGCCTTGCCGGGGCCGATCGCGATATCGGACTCGAGGACGATCCGCAGGCGGGCGCCGGCGCGCTGGTTGCCGGCCTTCATCGCCGGCGGGCGGTGCTCACCCGCGGACGCGCCAGATCTCGTCGGCATACTCGCCGATCGTGCGGTCGGAGGAGAACCAGGCCATCCGCGCGGTGTTGAGCGCGCCCATGCGGGTCCAATGGCGCTGATCGACGAACACCGTGTCGATCGCCCGCTGCTGCTCGTAGTAGGCCGCGAAATCGACGGTCACCATGAAATGGTCGAAGTTCTTGAGGTCGTCGACGATCGGGCGGAAGCGACCGGAATCGGTGGCCGAGAAGTGGCCGCGATCGAGCAGCTCGAGCACCCGCGCCAGCGTCGGCGACGCCGCGATCGCGGTTCTGGCCACATCCCGGCGCAGCCGCGCCTCGAGCACCTCGTCCGCGGTCATCCCGAAGATGAAGAAGTTCTCGGCCCCGACATGCTCGCGCATCTCGACATTGGCCCCGTCGAGCGTGCCGACGGTCAAGGCACCGTTGAGCGCGAACTTCATGTTGCCGGTGCCGGACGCCTCCATGCCGGCGGTCGAGATCTGCTCCGAGAGATCGGCCGCCGGGATCATCCGCTCGGCCAGCGTCACGTTGTAGTTGGGCAGGAAGAGCACCTTGAGCCGGTCGCCGACGAGCGGGTCGTTGTTGACCACCTCGGCCACGTCGTTGATCAGCTTGATGATCAGCTTGGCGCGATTGTAGGAGGGCGCAGCCTTGCCGGCGAACAGCTTGACCCTGGGCGTCCAGTCCTTCTCGGGTGCGGTGCGGATCGCATCGTAAAGGGCGATCGCCTCGAGGATGTTGAGCAGCTGCCGCTTGTATTCGTGGATCCGCTTGATCTGGATGTCGAACATCGCGTCAGGATCGAGGGCGAGGCCGTGCTGCTCGGCGATGGTCCGGGCGAGCAGCACCTTGTTCTGCCGCTTGACGCTGCGAAAGGCGCTCTGGAAGGCCGCATCATCGACCAAGGGCTCGATCGCCTCGATCCGCTGCACGTCGTTGCGCCAGGCATCGCCGATGCTCTCGTCGAGCAGGGCCGAGAGGCCGGGATTGCAGCCCATCAGCCAGCGCCGGGGCGTGATGCCGTTGGTCTTGTTGGTGATCTTGTCGGGAAACCGCTTGTGCAGCGACTTGAACACGGTCTCCTTCATCAGCTCGGTGTGCAGGGCGGAAACGCCATTCACCTTGCGCGCCCCGATGAAAGCCAGATGCCCCATGCGGACCGCACGGCCATAGCCTTCCTCGATCAGCGACACGTCGGAAAGGAACGGGTCGTCATTGCCCGGTGACTTGCGCAGCTCGTTCAGCACATGCGCGTTGAGGTCGTAGATCAGCTGCATGTGACGCGGCAGCATCTGCTCCATCAGCTGCACCGGCCAGCGCTCGAGCGCTTCCGGCAGCAGGGTGTGGTTGGTGTAGTTGACCACCTCTTGGACGATGCCGAAGGCCTTGGTGAACGGCATGTCGTGCTCGTCGATCAGCAGCCGCAACAGCTCCGGCACGGCGATCGCCGGGTGGGTGTCGTTGAGCTGGATGGCGATGTGGTCGCCCAGATTGTCGAGCGCATCGAAGTGCCGAAGATGCCGCCTGACGATGTCCATGAGGCTGGCGGCGGTGAAGAAATACTCCTGCTTGAGGCGCAGTTCCTGGCCGGCCTGGGTGGCGTCGTTGGGATAGAGGACCCGGCTGATGCTCTCGGCCGCGATCTGCTCGCCGACGGCCGCCTTGTAGTCGCCGCGATTGAAGGCCTCGAGATCGATCAGGTTGCCGCTCTGCCCGGACCACAGGCGCAGCGTGTTGATGTTCTTGCCGCCATAGCCCGCGATCATCGTGTCGTAGGCGACGGCGAGGACCCGTTGGCCGCCCTCCCAGATGAAGCGGCGCTTGCCGTCGTCGTCGATCACATCCCGGACGTGGCCGCCGAAGCGGATCGGGTAGACGGCCTCCGGCCGCTCGAACTCCCAGGGATTGCCGAAGGCGAGCCAGTCCTCGGGCCGCTCCACCTGCCAGCCCTTGTCGAAGCCCTGCTTGAACAGGCCGTGCTCGTAGCGGATGCCGTAGCCGAAGCCGGCGATGCCGATCGAGGCCATGCTTTCCATGAAGCAGGCGGCGAGCCGCCCGAGCCCGCCATTGCCGAGTGCCGCGTCCGGCTCGGACCGGAACACCGCATCGGCGTCCACCCCGAGCCCGCCGAGCGCTTCCCGGAACGGCTCCATGAGCCGGAGATTGTTGAGGCTGTCGGCGAGGAGGCGGCCGATCAGGAACTCGAGCGAGAGATAATAGACGCGCTTGCGGCGCTGCTCGTAGATGCCGCGCGTGCTGTCCATCCAGGCATCGACCATGCGGTCGCGGGTGGCGAGGGCGGTCGCGAAGAACCAGTCATGGGTGGTGGCATGGTCCGGGTCCTTGCCGACGGCATAGATCAGCTTGCCGAGAATAGCCTTCTTGACGCCGTCCAGATCCATCGAGCGAGGCGGCAGGGAATAGGCGGTCTCGTTCATGCGCGGAACGTCCCGGTAGTGGGGGGTCGAGCATCGCGATAGACTGTATTGGCCGTCGACCGCAAGCGTCGATTGCAGCCGGCCGCCATGCGCGCGCACCGCTGGCAGCGGCTCAGACGGGCTTCTCGAGCAGATGCATCTGGCAGCTGAGCAGCAGCCGGTCGAGATGGAGGCGGCGGATCACCTGCTCCGCGCGGTCGAGCAGACGCGAATCGCGGCGGCCCTCCCGAAGCGACCGGGGCACCACCAGCGGCACGAAGATCCGCACCGCCGAGCGGCGCAGGGCGAGGCCCTGGCGCTGCGCCTGGCGGGTCAGCCGGCAGGGCTTGAGCACGTTGAAGTGGCCGATCTGCTGGTTGCGCTCGGCCGTCTCGAGGTCGGTGAAGTGATGCCCGGTGAGCCGGAGATAGGGCCTGAACAAGCGTGCCTTGAGGCGCTCGCGGGCGACCAGGTCGGCGGGTCGGCGACCGCTCGCCAGGAGCATCAGCGACAGTGCACCTTCCTGCAGGAGACGACGGTACTCGAGACCATTGGGGGTGGTCAGCAGCACGCGCCCGCCGGGCTTGAGCACCCGGGCGAACTCGCCGAGCAGCGCCTCCGACTGGGCCGGCTGGAGATGCTCGATCATCTCGGAATTGAAGATGAAGTCGACGCTGCGCTCGCGGATCGGCAGCCGGGTGGCATCCGCCTCGACGAAGACGTGGCGCGGATCGTGGGCGAACTGGCGCGCCGGTCCGAGCATCGCGCTCGAGGCCCAATCGAGCACCACGAGGGCGTGGTAGCGGCTTTGCGCATGGCCGACGAGCGAGCGCAGGATCTCTCCCGAGCCGCCGCCGACATCGAGGGCGACGCCGAGATCGGCGGGCAGCAGATCGACCAGCGCCTGTTTCTTGCTCCGCCGATAGTAGCGCTCGACGGCATCGAACGGGCCGTCGAAGAAATCGCCCGGGACGGGCGGCTTGCTGCCGTTGACCGCTTCGTAATAGTCGCGCAGGCCAGGGTCCTGCAGCTCGGGGTTGAGGCGGAGCACGTGATCGGCCACGACGTAGCGGGCCTGCCGGCCGGCGACGGTGCCGGCGGCGCGGTCGAGCTGCAGCGGCTCGCCGGTTCGAGGACAGGCGAAGATGTCGAGGCTGTCCATGGCGGCCTACTCGATCGGCGAAGGAACCGACGATATCAACTATTAGTTGTATAATTCATCACTGCCTCGCCCGTCAAGCGGCCCGGCGATGCCGAAGGCACTGGCGGCGAAGCTTGGTGATTGAGCCTGGCGGCCAGCTGGTGCACAATTGCGTTGTCAACGGCTCATGAACCAACGGCCGGGTCAATGGGGAGGCAACCATGACGACCATCCGCCAGGTCCTCCAGCGCAAGGGGGGCGATGTTCTGACCATCGACGCCGACGAGACGGTCTATCGGGCGATCGAGATCATGGCGGAGCGCGATATCGGGGCGCTGGTGGTGGCGGAGAACGGCCGGCCCGTCGGGCTGTTGAGCGAGCGCGATTACGCCCGTGAGGTCATTCTCAAGGGCCGCTCGTCGCGCGACACCGCGGTTCGCGACGTGATGGCCGAAAACTACCCCAAGACGACCCCCGACCAGACGGTGGAGGACGGCATGGCGGTGATGACCGAGAAGCGCATTCGCCATCTCCTGGTGATGGAGAACGGTCGCCTGGTCGGGCTGGTGTCGATCGGCGATCTCGTGAAGGCGGTGATCGACCAGCAGCAATCGACCATCGAGCAACTCGTCGGCTACGTCAGCGGCAATTCCTGAGCCGCAGCACCGCCGCCCGCGCGCCGCTGAACCCGCGCCGCCTCCGCGGCCGGCGGGACGGCGCGCCCGGGTGCCGCCTTCGGCATCGTCCGGCGCCACGGTTCGCTCTTGTACCAGGCGACCATGTAGGCAACGGCGACGATAGTGCCGAGCCCGAACAGGTTGACCAGGGCCACGGTCAGCGGAGCGCGGCCCAGCTGATCGAGCACGATGGTCAGGATCCAGGCCAGCGCCATGCTGGTCAGGAAGGTGGCGAGGGCTTGCTGCCCGACCTTGATGACGACTCGCCACGGCCAGTTGTAGAGCGCCTGCTCGCGCCCCTTGATCAGCCAAACGGCGAGATAGGCCAACGCCATGATATGCAGGTAGCGCAACGGATGGTGGTTGGTCTTGAAGATGCCGCCCTGATCATGCCAGCGCATCCAGAGGGCATCGTGGATGGTGTGCAGGACGGGCACCTGAGTGTATATCTGCCAGCGGCTCAAGGGGATCATCAGCAGCACATAGGCAGCCGCCGCGACCAGCAGCCAGGGCTTGACGGGTGGCGGCTTGATCCAGCCCCGCGCCAGCATGAAGCCGGTGAAGAACAAGAGCTGCCAGCAGAGCGGGTTGAAGAACCAGCGCCGGTCGGACCAGGGCTCGGCCGGAAAGCTCAGGTTGAAGACCCAGGCGGCGGCGTAGAGCGCCAGACAAAAGCCGATCGCCGCATTCACGTGCACCCGCTGCAAGGCCATGACCAACGGCACCATCATCAAGATGACGATGTACATCGGCAGGATGTCGAAATAGTTGGGCACGTAGGTCAGCGTGAACAGGCCGACCAGTTGCGGCCCGGGATCGTCGAAGAATGGGCCAAGGTTGAGACCGGCGATGTAGTCGCGGGCGCCCTCGGCACCGCTATACCAGTCGTAGGCGACGACCGAGATCGCGGCGACGACGAAAAAAAGACCGAGATGCGCCCAGTAGACCTGCCAGCAGCGCAAGGCGATCCGCCGCACGCCCATCCAGAACCCGGCCTTGACGAAGGTGGCGCCAAAGGCGATCGCCGCAGCGTAGCCCGAGCAGAAGACGAACATCTCGGCCGCATCCGAGGGGCCGAAGCGCGCCGGAATCCAGTTGCCCCAGGGGTTGCGCTGGATATGCGCCACCAGGATGATCAGCATGGCGAGGCCGCGAAAGAAATCGAGCCGGGGATCGCGCGGGCTCTTGCCTTGGGGGGGCGCTGACGAGATGTTCTCGGGCATCATGGGTCCGACCGTGGCGTCACATCCTGTGCGGGCACCTACGCAGCCACCGTACGAGGCGTCGTTGCACCGCAGAAATCACCGACGCGGCTGTCGCGTCAAGTCGGCAGGGCGGTACCGGGTGGCCACTCCCGTCGTGCTGGCCCTGACGATCGCCGCGGCGACGGCCCTCCTGGGCGACACGTCCCTGGCGCAGGATCGCGCCGACCCCGCCACCCGGCCGGCACCGAATGTCGAGCGGCAGGTCGACCGGCTGGAGCGGCGTGGTGCGGCCGACCCGCTGACCCGCCGGCGCCTGCGGGACCAGTTGCGGCGCGAGCCGCGCGGTGCCGAACGGTCGGCCGCGGAGCGCCGCCTGGAGCGGCTGCCGGAGCAGGAGGCGGCACCGCACGCCCCGCTGCCCGCCCCACCAGCACCGGACTCGCTGCCGTCGTCGCTGCGCCCCGGGTTCGGCGGCAGCGGCGGCGGGCCCGGTGTCGGTGGCCACGTGGTGCCGCCCGGCGGGCGCAGCGGTGCCGTGCGCTGAAGGCGATGCGCCAGGTCGACATCTTCCTGTTGCGCCACGGCGAGACCGTCTGGAACCGCGAGCGGCGGGTGCAGGGCTGGAAGGATTCGCCCTTGACCCCGCTCGGGCTGGAGCAGGCCCGCCGCTATGCCGCAGCACTCGAGCCGCTGCTCGACCCGTTAAACGACTATCGGCTGATCGCGAGCCCGCTCGGCCGGGCGCTGCACACGGCGACCATCATCGCCCAAGCCCTGGGCCGGGAGACCCACGAGATCACGACCGACGAGCGGCTCAAGGAGATGGCCTGGGGACGCTGGGACGGGATGACCGCGGCCGAGATCGAGGCGCTGGACCCCGAACTCTGGCAGGCCAGGATCGACGACCGCTGGAGCCGGCCGCCGCCCGGCGGTGGCGAGACCCAGCAGGACCTGTTCGACCGGGCGGTCGCCTGGCTCGGCTCGGTCGAGCCGGGTGCGCGGCTGGTGGTGGTGGCGCACGGTGCCCTCGGCCGGGCGGTGCGCTGCGCCTATGCCGGCCAGCCGCCGGCGGCGATGCTCGATCTCGAGCAGCCGCAGGACGCCTTCTTCAGGCTCCGCGGCGGGGTGATCACCCGGATCGAGGCCTAGCCGAGCAACCGGGCGGCGGCACCGACCTCGAGAATCGCCGTCTCGCCCGGCTCGAGCCGCGGCACGGCGTTCTGGCCGAACCAGACCGCGCCCGTGGCCTTGTCGGTGCGCCTGACAGCGAGGCTGGCGAGCGGCTCCTTGCCGGTCTTCTCGCCGGTTTCCTGGTCGATCGTGGTCACCGCACAGCGCGCGCAGCGCTTGACCAGGTCGAGCCCGACGCCAGCCCCGACCTCGAGCCGGCGGGCCCGATCCTCAGCCCCTGCCGGCACTCCCTCGATCACCAGGTTGGGGCGAAACCGGTGCATCGGCACGGGCGCCCCGCCGCGCCGGCGGATGGTCTCGTTGAGCGCCTCGAGCGAGGCCGTGCCGGTGACCAGCAGGGGAAAGCCGTCGGCGAAGGCAGTACCGCTGCCGGCCGGCGCGAAGCTCGGATCACAAGGCCGCCGCGCCGTCTCCGGGAAGCGGACGAGCGCCACCGCCCGGCCGAGCCAGCGGCCGAGCGCCGCGCTCGCGGCGGGATCGGGCTCGACCGCCGCGATGCGATCGCCCCAGACCTCGACCATGCGCACCCGGCCCCTGTCGTCGAGCGGCAGCGCCAGGGCGGAGCCGTCGGGCAGGCGCAGGGTCAGCGTTGCGGGCTGCAGGCCGGGCTGCACGGTGGCGAGCTGCGGCAGCACGCGCTGGCTCAAGAACCGGCCACTCTCGGCCTCGACGATCATCCAGCGCCGGTCGTGCCGGATGCCGAGCGGGCCGAGTTCGGCCCGTGCCAGGGGGATGGTGCCACAGCCCTTGACCGGGTAGACGTTGAGCGCGGCGACGCGCCCGGTGGCGTCACGATCGATCATGCGGTGCGGTCCTCGTTGCCTCGCCAACCCTAGCCATCGCTGGCCGGACGTCCACCTTCATCGCTGCCCGGGCGGCCCGATTGGGACGGGGCGAGACGGCGCTCGCCCGGCCGCAGCCACCACGCTTTGCAGGAGATCGCGATGACCCTGGCGGCCCCGGTCCCGGCCACCCCACCCCGCGCCAAGCGGTCGGCCCTGCGCCTGGAGCGGCACGGCATATGCTGGGACGACCCCTATGCGTGGCTGCGCGACCCCGGCTACCCCAAGGTCGAGGACCCGGACATCCGCGGCTACCTCGACGCCGAGAACGCCTATTTCAGCGCGGTCATGGCGCCGCGCCAGGGCCTGATCGAAGCGCTTCACGCCGAGCTCAAGGGACGGCTCAAGGACGACGACAGCTCGGTACCGGTGCCGGACGGCGACTGGCTCTACCACTGGGCCTTCACGGCCGGGGCCCAGTACCGCACCTGGTACCGCGCCCCCCGGCGCGGCGGCGCACCGGTGGTGATCCTCGACGAGCCGGCGCTCGCCGCGGGGCTCGGCTACTTCAACCTCGGCAGCCTGGCGGTCGGCCCCGATGCCCGGCACCTCGCCTACGGCACCGACGGCGACGGCAGCGAGCGCTACGTCATCCAGGTCAAGGACCTGGACTCCGGCCGGCTGGTCGGCGAGGCGATCGCCAACACCTCGGGCGGCGTCGTCTGGGCGGCCGACAGCCGCCGCTTCTTCTATGTCGAGCTCAACGACAAGCTCAGACCGTACCGGGTGCGCCTGCATCGCCTGGGCCGACCGCCCGCCGATGACCCCATCGTCTACGAGGAGGACGACCCGGCCTTCTTCGTCGGGCTCGGCCAGACGCAGAGCCGGCGCTTCGTCAGCCTCGCGACCGGCAGCCACGTCACCCGGGAGATCCGGCTGATCGAGGCAGCCGACCCCGAACGGCCGCCCGTGCTGGTCGCCCCGCGCCGCGACGAGCACCGCTACAGCGTCGAGCATGCCGGCGACGCCCTGTGGATCCGGACCAACGACCTGCATGAGAACTTCCGCCTGGTCCGAGCACCGGTCGACAGTCCGGGCGAGGCGTCCTGGCAAGAGGTGCTGGCGGGTTCCGACGACAACTACCTGCTCGACGTCACCTGCTTTCACGACTTCATGGTGATCAGCGAGCGCCGCCACGGGCTCGCCAACCTCCGGGTGCGCGGCTACGATGGCAGCGAGCACGCCATCGACTTCCACGAGGCCGTCTACACCGCCGGCCTCGGCGACAACCGCGAGTTCGAGACGGACCGGCTCCGGCTCGGCTACTCGTCGCTCACCACCCCCGGCACGGTCTACGACTACGCCGTCGAGAAGCGCGCGCTCACCACGCTCAAGGTCCAGGAGATCCCCTCGGGCTACGAACCCGAACTCTATGTCGGCGAGCGGCTCTGGGCCACAGCGGCGGACGGCACCGAGGTGCCGATCTCGGTGGTGCGCCGCCGGGATTTCCCGCTCGACGGCAGCGGCCGACTCTTTCTCTACGGCTACGGTGCCTATGGCATGGGCATGCCGCCCGCCTTCAACGCCTCCCGCCTGTCGCTGCTCGAGCGCGGCTTCGCCTTCGCCATCGCCCATGTCCGCGGCGGCGACGAGCTCGGCCAGCGCTGGTACCGCGACGGCAAGCTCGCGGCCAAGATGAACAGCTTCACCGACTTCATCGCCTGCGCCGAACGGCTGATCGGCGCCGGCTATGCCAGGCCCGGCGCGATCGCCATCCGCGGCGGCTCGGCCGGCGGCATGCTGATGGGGGCGGTCGCCAATCTTCGCCCGGACCTCTGGCGCTGCGTCGTCGCCGAGGTGCCGTTCGTCGACGTCTTGAACACGATGTTGGACGAGACCCTGCCGTTGACCCCGATCGAGTGGCCCGAATGGGGCAACCCGCTGGCCTCGAAAGAGGATTTTTTGCGCATCCGCACCTATTGCCCCTATCAGAACATCACCGCCAAGGCCTACCCGGCCATGCTGGTCACGGCCGGGATCAGCGACCCGAGGGTCACCTACTGGGAACCCGCCAAGTACGTGGCGAAGCTGCGGGCGACGAAGACCGACGCCAACCTCCTGCTGCTCAAGACCAACATGGACGCCGGGCATTTCGGCGCCTCCGGCCGCTTCGACGCCTTGCAGGAGCATGCCGAGGTGCTGGCCTTCGTCTTCGAGTGCTTCGGCACCGAGTGCTGCGGCCCCGCGGCCGAGGCCGACGCGTCAGCGCCCCGCTAGCCGCTCCCGCCCGGGCGCCGCGCCGTAGTCGATCAGCGGCCCCAGCGGCACCACGCCGGTCGGGTTGATGGCGCGGTGGCTGCCGTAATAGTGGTGCTTGATGTGGAAGAGATTGACCGTCTCGGCGATGCCCGGATGCTGGTAGAGCTGGCGCGTGTAGGCCCAGAGTGCCGGGTAGTCGACGAGCCGCCTGAGGTTGCACTTGAAGTGGCCGACATAGACCGGATCGAAGCGGATCAGCGTGGTGAACAGCCGCCAGTCGGCCTCGGTGAGCCGGTCGCCGACGAGGTAAAGCTGCCCTGACAACCGCTCCTCGAGCCAGTCGAGACTGGCGAACAGCTCGCTCACGGCTTCCTCGTAGGCGTCCTGCGTCGTCGCGAAGCCCGATTTGTAGACGCCGTTGTTGACCGTCTCGTAGACCCGGTCATTGACCGCATCGATCTCGCCGCGGAGTTCCTTCGGGTAATAGTCGCCGCGGGCGGCGCCGACCTCGTCGAAGGCCGCGTTGAACATCCGGATGATCTCCGCGGATTCGTTGGAGGCGACGGTCGCCTGCTCCTTGTCCCAGAGGACCGGCACGGTCACCCGGCCGCTGTAGTCCGGCTTGGCCCGGGTGTAGAGCTCGTGCAGCCGCCCGAGCTCGTACAGCCGGTCACCGGTCGCCGCGGCGTCGGTCGCGAAGGTCCAGCCCTCCCCGGCCATATGCCAATGAACGACCGAGACGTCGATCATGGCTTCGAGCCCCTTGAGCTTCCTGAAGATCAAGGTGCGATGCGCCCACGGACAGGCGAGCGACACGTAGAGATGGTAGCGGCCGGGTGCTGCCTTGAAGCCGCCGCGACCGGAGGGGCCGGGACTGCCGTCGCGCGTCACCCAGTTCCTGAACTGCGATGCCGACCGCTCGAACCGCCCCCCGGTCTTCTCAGTATCGTACCACTTGTCCTGCCACTTGCCGTCGACGAGCAGCCCCATCGGTCCCCTCCTTTGGCTGGTTCAGCCCTTCAGCCGCTCTCAGCCTTTGAGTTTCTTCGCGATCTCGGCCACATGCCGGCCCTGGAAGCGGGCCATGCCGAGTTCCTGCTCGGATGGCTGCCGGCTGCCGTCGCCATCGGCAATCGTCGACGCACCGTAAGGCGAGCCACCCTTGATCTCGTCGAGGCCCATCTGCGCGGCGCACGAATAGGGCAATCCGACGATGACGAGACCGTGGTGCAGGAGCGTGATGTGGGTGGCGAGGATCGTGCTCTCCTGGCCGCCATGCTGCGTCGCCGAGCTCGTGAACACGGATCCGACCTTGCCGACGAGCGCTCCGCTGGCCCAGAGCCCGCCGGTCTGGTCCCAGAAATTGCGCATTTGCGCCGCCATGTTGCCGAACCTTGTGGGCGTGCCGACGATGATCGCATCGTAGTCGGCAAGCTCCTTCGGATCGGCGATCGGGGCTGCCTGGTCGAGCTTGGCACCGGCCTTCTCGGCCACCTCGGGCGGCATCAGCTCGGCCACCCGCTTGACGGTGGCCTCGACGCCGGCAACCTCCGCCACCCCCGCGGCCACGGCATGCGCCATGGTCTCGATGTGGCCGTACATGCTGTAGTAGACGACGAGCACCTTGGTCATCGTTGATGCCTCCAAGACTGTTGCGACCCTCATGATATGGCGCAACCGGCGCCCGTCACAGCGGCCGCACCGGCAAGGGACCGTTTCCAGAAACGCAACGATGGTCGGCGCCGGAGGGTTCCGCGGCCGACGGCGACGGTACGGCTGGAAATCGAGAGGCCGGGAGACCTGCCGCCCGACGCCCCACCGTCACTCGAGCGACAGGCGCCGAAAGACGGGGCCACGCGGGACAGCCCCCGCAGCCACGAGGGCAGCCACGACCTCGACGATGGGCGCACCGAGAGCGACGCCGCCGCCCGATGTCGAAGGGTTGAGGGTAACAAATACAGTTAACGGTACTTAAGGATACCGGGTGCGCTTGACGCCAGGCGCGGTCAACGTGGGTGGGCGACAGCCGGTACAGGCGACCACTGCCCGCGTCGCGACGACCGAAGGCAAACCCGCGCGCCGCAGCGTGCCGCCCGGCAGGGCGAGATAGGCGTTGGGCAGCCGGCTCCTTCTTCTGTCTCAATAGGTCAGGATCGGGGCCATCGATCCGGCTTCGGTGATCCAGCCCGCAACCATGGTCTCGCTCGGCACCGCGCGCGTCAACTTCCTCTCGGCGTTGACCTCGCCCAACCTCGCGGCGAGGTTGCCGGCATTGCGGGTCTTCAGCTCCTTGACGGTGTCGACGCCGGCCGCCTCGAGCAACTCGGCGAACTGCTTGCCGACACCCTTGATGCGCATGAGGTCGGCCATGTTGGCGAAGGCCAGGATCCGCGCGGCATCGATCCCGGTCTTCTCGGCGAGCTGGCGGCGGCCGCCCGGATCGGCCGCGGCCTTGAGCAGGGCGGCGGTCGAGGCAATGCCCGCCTCTCGCAGCTTGGCACCGTAGGCCGCACCGATACCCTCGATGTGCTCGATCTGGTAGCGCATGGTCCACTCCCCGACTGCTGGTTGCCGTTCGCTGATCAGGGCTTGCCGGCAAAACCGGCAACGTTGCAAGCCCTGATCGCACGACCCTGGGTCCGGCGAGTGCCTGACGCGGCAATCGCCCGGTCGCCCGCCGCCGACGCCCCGGCTGCAAGCCGCCGACCATTGCGGGCTGCACAGCTGCGGGCGCCCGGCGACCTTTCGGGTTCGATGGCAACGGGTGAACGGTCCACAAGGTTCAAGGGCACGTTCGCCATCGTCCGGGCCGGGGCTCGGGTACCGACAGCTGTCCGACCTCCGGCTGCGGCGTTCGACGAGACGCTTGCCCCAATGGCGAGTCGCCGTATCGCGTCCATGTCACCGCTGCCCGCGCTTCGGCGCCTGTCGGGCTCCGGCAGATTTCGCCTGCCACTCCATCTCTCGACGACGCTGGTCCGGCAAGGAGGAACGGGCTGGAGCGCGCTCGGGTTCGTCAAGCAAAGCCGCGCTGTGTCCGCCGATGCGGGTACGCCGAGAATCTTGACACGGCGAAGGCGATGGCCGTCGAAGCTGCCGCGAACAATCCGCCGGCACGGCGCAGCGCCAGGCTGGAGAGGGTCGGGCCGGCGGCGTCGTGGCCGCGGCCCGGTGGTTTTGCCTGGACATCCGGGGCTTGCGGCAGGACCATCTTTGGCATCTTCGTCTCTGCTGCTTTGGGGTGACCGATGTTGAAGCTGTTTCGTCGAACCCGGTTCGCTGCCGCCCTGCTCGCGGCGCTATTACTCGCGCCGCCGACCGGCCCGGCGCACGCGCAGGACCAACCGACCCTGCTGCTCAACCTCACCAGCGACGATGTCTGGGCACAGCAGATGGCGCTCGAGTTCGGCCGCAACTTCATGAACATTACCGGCGGCGACCTGGTCGTCTTCCTCAATGTTCGTGCGGTTGGCGTCGGCAACGGCAAAGTGCCGCAGCACACGACCGCGCTCACCGGCAAGACGCCGCAACAACTGGTCGCCGACCTGATCGCCGCCGGGGCGCGGGTCTTCCTGTGCGGCGGCTGCACCGAGCAGGCTGGTCTGTCGCTTGGCGACCGCATCGACGGCGTCGAGCCGGCCGGGCCCGAATTGCACAAGATCCTCGCCGCCCCGACGACCAAGGTCATGAGCTACTGAGCCAGAGCGCAATCGGGCCGGCGCTCGCACGCGGCAGGGCAGGCCGCGGGCCGGCACTCCTCGACCATTGTTGAAACAATCATCATCCACCATGCCCCGGGACATGATCGAACCGGATGGGCACGGGCAGGCGTGTCTTCCCGCCTGCCGCCTGCAATCGCCACGACCCCGGCCCGTCCGTCGATAACGAACACTTATGGCGGTTCATGTTCCTGCAAACGAAAAACCCGATCATGCACCGCTCGACGACGCATCGCCCGGTCGAATGCGCCGCTATGCGCTGTATGTACACCTATGATGCGCCGCGATCCGGCACAATTTGTCATAATCTTCGCCGCTATACGCGCCATAACAATACCTAATGGCGCGTATAGCGGCGGATATGGCGGTTTCGGCGACATTCGAACCCGCGGACGAACCCAGGGAGTCCACGAACGAACCCACCAAGCCGACAACGAACCCAGGAATTCGACGAGCGAACCCGAACAGTCGCAAACGAACCCGGCCGGTCAGAGTGTCGCAGGGCGACCCGCTTCGGCCCTCGTCGCCGCCGCTTCTGCGGCCTGTGGCGTGGATTTGCGCCGTCGCGAGGGGCTCAGCCTGCTGGTTCGCCGAACGAGCCCGAGCGGGCCTTGTCGGCAAGGGCAAGATCTGCTATTATTCCTACCCTGAGCTGGAGCCGGCGGGGTGTCGGCGCTAGCCGGGATGCGGGCGGTTCGCGCCAGCGGCGGGCGCGCTTGCCGCCTCGATCGCCTCGCGCAGCTTGCGGCGGAGGGGATGGTCGAGGCCGGCCGGGGCCGACGCCGTTTGCCGGATCCGCCGCCGTTCCGCTGCCATGGCGGCATGGCAGGCACCGATCGCGTCCGACAGGCGATCGATCGCCGGCCGCTTGCGATCCAGGCGCGCCGCCGCGAGCAGCGGGTCGGACCACAAGGCGATCACGGCGGGATGGGCACAAGCCTTGGCCGCCGCGGCATCCTCGAGTTCGCCACGCAGCAGGACCGACCCCGGTGCCGGCGGCTGCAGGGTCAAGGGAATGGGCTGAAACGACGGATCGATCCGCAGGCCCGGCAGATCGACCAGCTGGCCGGAGAGTGCGGCTGCGGCGACACTCGAGCTTTCGACCACCTCGATCATCACGCAGCGGGCCACGCTTGGGCGCTCCTCTGCTCGGCGCGCCGTCGGGCGGCCAATGACGATGTCGAATGAGGATCCGGCCCCCGGTACCCTTGGGGGCCGGATCGACGAAGCTGGACACGAATGACGGCGCAAGTCGAAGAATGGAGCGGCTCGGGCTGCTGGCGACAACCGCTGCAGGTACCGCCCGAAGCCACCCTGTCGACAGTTTCGCTTCTACCGCGGGGGGTGTGAGCCCGGCGTGAAACGGGCGGTGGGCCGAGCGTGAAAAAACTGCCGGCCGAAAGCTCCTGCAGCACCTCGCTGCGCCGCGGGGCGTCCGCTCGAACCGGCGCTTGGCGTCGGTCGCTGCCGGGAAGGGAAAAAATGATCCGGCCCGCGGCACCATCCCGGCCGGATCCAAGTCAAGGGAGGCAACACCCTGCTGCACGCGGAGCCAACTGTGCGGGGCCAAAGCGCCCCTGCAGGTCCGTCGACGCGTGGCCGGCTGGAAGGGGCTTGGCGCCCCGATGCCGCTACCGGCGCTGCACGCTTCGATGGCCGTGAGCGTGCCAGAGGACCCGTCAAGCCAGCGTGAAGCGAGGGCACAAGACAGCGTGAAAACGCACGGCCTCGATGGCTTTTTGCGGTGAAAGGGCCGTGATCGTCGATCAGCTGCCGACGGTGAAGAACGCCTGCAGCGCCTCGCGATTGCCGTTCAGGAGCCCGGCCCCGAAGAGCTTGCGCTTATCGCGGCCCGTATCGTCGCGGAGCTCGGTGGTCGAGGCCATGGCGATGAGCTGCGTCTTGACCGCGTCTGGGGTCATGTCAGGGCGCTGCTTGAGCATCAGGGCGATGATCCCGGCGGTGGCCGCCGCCGCCGCCGAGGTGCCGCCGAAGCCCGGCAGATCGAAGGCCGAGGTGAACGGTGCGGCCGTGCGCCCGTAGCCGGCATGGCCGGCGATATCGGTCGTGGCGATCGCCAGCGTGCCGGTGGCGGCCAGCGCTGCCCGCTTGCCCGGGTCCAAGGCCTTGTACCAATCCGGCTGGTTCGGGTCGTAGGCGTCCGCCAACGCCGTGCTGAACAGATCGTCGCTCGGCGCCACCAGGGTCAGGTTGGGGCCATATTGGCTGTAGCGCGACAGATAGCCGCGATCGTTGACCGCACCCACGGCAATGGCGTCGGGCCGGCTCGCCAGGCGGCGCCAGACGGCGTCGGCATCGGCGACCCCGAGCAGGGCCAACAGCTGGTCGAGATGGCCTGCCGCTGCACGATCGTCGAAACCGAGGAGCTCAGCGAGGTCGGGCGGGTCGGTTGCCGCCTGCAGCGCCGCCGGGACCGCACCCGGATCGCTCAGGTAGGACAAGCGACAGGTGCCGTCATTGCCGCTCGGGATCACCACCGGGATGACGGTCGCGGCGATCGCCAGCGCCACCGCCAGCGGATCACCGAGAATGCCGCCGGCTGCCGCTTCGGCCGGCAACGGGTGGAACGGCAGCGGCACGAGCAGCACATCGCCGACCCGCTCGTGCTTGTCGTCGCCGACGCCGACGATCTGCAGCACCGCCTGCGCCAGTTGCCGCCGCTTGGCGAGCGTGGGCTCGGTCAGGGTCATCGCGCGGTAGGGCACGATCCAGGCCTCGGGTGCGATGCCGATATGCTGCAGGGTCGGGCCGCCGGGCAGCGGCCAGCGGCCCGTCGGGCCGATGATCCCGGCCGTCGCCGTGCCGTGCGCCGAGCTCATGCTGCCGAAGGCACGCAAGCTGTCGCGAAATCTCTCGGTCTCCGGATCGGCGTCCGGCGCGGCGAACAAGGTCGCGTGGTCCAGCGTGTCGTCGGCCAGGTGCGCCGGCCACCGCTCGCGTCCGATCCGGCTCGGGCAGAGTGCCGGATAGTCGAGGTTGCGCGCCCGGTCGAACTTGATCCGGTGCTTGAGGAGCGGATGGGTGAGGTCGAACGCCATGTCGACGACCACCACGCGGACCGCATCGCCGGGTGGCGGGGTCCGCGCGTCGAGCTTGGCAAGATCGTAACCGAGTCGATCCCAGATGGCCTTGAGCTGGATGTCGATGCCGAGCTTGCTGTCGTTGATCGATGCCTTGTGGTCGAGATGCCAGAACGGCCGCCAGGGGTCGGCAGCGGCGTCGCCGTCCAGGCCAAAGAACGGGGTGCCGGCCTCGGCGAGGGCTGAGGCCGGCGCGCCGGCGACCGGCGCGGCTGCCCGTTCCGGCAGCAGCGGCAACCCCGGTTCGAGCTCCTGCCACTCAACGATCGCCGCCTCGAAGAGATCGGCAAAAACCCGGCGGACGATGGGGTAGAGACCACGCGCCAGTTGCTCGCCGGCGGCGGTATCGCTGGCGTAGTGCACGCCGGCCCATTCGCGGTTCTCGGCCACCTCGCGGGCGATCTCGAACACCCGGGCAATCAGCACGGCGTCGTCGCCGATCACCTCGGCCAAGGCATGCGCGATTAGGAAGTTCTCGGTGGCGTGGCCACTGGGGTAGGCCGGATGACCCGGAATGTCGATCAGCGGCCGCAGCCGCGGCTCGAGCTGGCTCGGCCGGGCACGGGCGAAGCGACGCTTGAAATGCATGTGCGGCGCTCGGCTGATATCGTTCATGGTGTGCATCAGCGTCAGTGTCGCCGGGTGCGAAGTGGGGCCGAGATAGAGGGCTCGCGCGTAGTCCGGACTGAGATGGTCGACCTCGTAAAGGATGGCCTCGCGCCGCCGCTGCCGTTCGGCGGTATCGGCCTGCTTGCGCATCAGCTCGGCGAGCTCGGCGGCGATCACGTTGCCGTCGCTCGGCGGCGGCGCCAGCTCGATCTCTGTGACCTCGGCGAACCGGGCGAAGAAGCGCGGCAGATGCTCGTAGATCAGAAGATCATAGGCCCAGTTTTGCTCTGGAAACGCTTTCGACTTGGACTTGGACTTGGATTTCGATTTGGACTTGGATTTCGATTTGGACATTTGCGACCCTCGATCACATCAGTTTCTGGGCAGGCCTACGAGCCGAAAACTTTCGAGATAGCGAGCCTGAGAGCTAGGCGCCACCGGCGGATAGCGGGTGCGCAGCCACTCGAGCGTGAAGCCCGGTTCGTGGCGGCGCAACCGATCGAGCAGTTGGCGCGCCTCGTCGATCCGGCCGACCCGTCCCAGGCTCGCGATCATCGGCCGGTAGGCGGCGAAATAGTTGGGGTTGGTGGCGAGCACGCGGCGACCGAGCCGCACCGCCTCGGCATCGTTGCCGGCCAGGGCGTGCGCCAGCATCTCCGCCGTGTCGAAATAATAGGGAAACGGATCGATCGGCTGCAGCCGCCGGTATTCGCCGAGGTCGGCCCGGGCCCGGTCGCTTCGCCCGAGATAGCTCTGGGTTACCGAGCTGAACGCCCAGCCCAAGGCGAGGCCCGGATTGCAGGCACGGCTGATCGCGAAATTGTCCAGGGCACTCTGGAAGTCGTGGAAGACGAAGGCCGCAACATGGCCGCGCAAGGCGTGCGTCATCGCATCGTCCGGGTCGAGCTCGAGCGCCCGCTGCAGCTGCGAGATCAGCTCCTCGCCGGCCGCCTCGTGGTCGGTCACCCATTGCTGGCCGATGCGCACCAGCATCAAGAAAGCCCGCCAGGCATGCACCCGGGCCAGCCGCGGTGCCCGGGCCGCCGCCTGCTCCAGCCAGGCCTGGGCACTGTCGGCCGCGGCCGGAGTCATGGCGTAGATCAGCGGCACGGCGCGCAGCACACAGGCCCGGGCGGAGAGCGTCGCGTCTTCCGCCGCCTGGGCATTGTGCAGCTCGCGCAGCAACACCGCCCGCTCGATGCGAGCAGCGATCAACCCCGCCAAGCGCTCGAGGGTGTCGAGATCCTCCGGTCGGTCGACGCGGAAATGCTCGGCCCAGAGCAGCATCCGGTCGCCGGCCAGGCATAAGCGAACGGTCAGCCGCAACGTTCGGTCGAAACGCACGACCGTGCCGTCGACGGTATAATCCATGGCCGGCCACGTGGTCGCGGGCGACCTGTCCGCATCGGGGGTCGCCATGGCACCGACGAGCGGCAGGCCGGCCACGTCGACGACGGCGACATCGGTGAACCGGGCCAGGGCCGCAGCGATCGCTTCGCCGAGCACCAGCGCATGCAGCCGGTCGCCAGGGAGATCGCTCAACAGACGAAACGCGGCGATGGCGACCCGAACGGGCGCATCCCACTCGATCGGCGATGCAGCGCGATCGGCCGCAAGGGCCTGCCGACCCGGCAGCTGCACTGACGGCGCAATCTGCTCAGCTGCCGTCGACGCTGCAGCGCTATCGGCGGCCAGCTTGTAGTCCTGCCGCCCGGCCGGCCGGGCGATCGTCGCCCGCAAGGCGAGGGTCGCCTCGCTCGGGGCGACGCCGAGATCAGCGGCGAGCCGCTCGCGACAAAGCTCGAACTGGCGCAGCGCCAGCGAGCGATTGCCCTGGGCGGCGTGGCCCTGCATCAAGAGGCGATGCGCCGCCTCGTGCGTCGGATCGAAGCGCACGAGGCGTGACGCACAAGCGATGGCACCGACCAGGTCGCCCGCCTTCAGCCGGGCCGCGGCCAGCGTCTCGAACTGCTGATGCAGGCGGTCGCGCCAGCGCGCCCGCTCGATGGTCAGCCACTCCTCGAAGGCCGGATCGCCGATCTCGCAATCGCGGAGCAGGCAATCGTCGTCGAGGCCCTCCAAGACCGGCAACGCGGCGGCACCCGGCCGCTCGAGCGCGACCACGTCGATCGACAGCCGCTCGCGATCGAGAACCAGCGCCTGGTCGTCGGCATCCAGAAGCTCGGCATCGGCCGCCGCCAAGGCCGCGCGCAACTCCCTGAGGCATTGGCGCAGATTGGCCTTGGCGTCGTGACTGCCGCTCCACAATCGGCCGGCGGCAGCGACGCGGGCGAGACGCCCGTCACGGGCGAGCGCCAAGAGCGCCAAGAGCCCGCGCGCCTTTTGCCCACGCGGGGTGACATCCGATCCGTCGGCCGCAAGCAGACGCAGCGGACCGAACAGATGCAAACGCGCGCAATCACCGGGTTGGGTGAAGATCATCCCAACAACTCTCGCAAGACGGGAGTTCAAGTGCCACGTTCTTCAGCTATGCAATACACATATCGACATTTAGGCAAGCAAGTCGATGATTATGTGACGAGCATCACAGGAGCTGGGCAGCAAGCGCCGACCGCTTTACCGAGCGAGGCGACGATGCAAATGGCCGACAAGGGCGGTCGGCATCTGAACACGATGATCGACAGTCGCCGGCAATCGTCATGCCTGCCGCTTGGCGCTATCGATCAACTGCCGGCATGTCTGTTGGTCGGCAGCTGCTGCGGCAATAGCGGGGCCGAGCGGCTCACGATCGTCGAGTGCCGCGGCTGCAAGAGCATCCAGTCAAACAGCTGGATCGACCGGGTGCCCGGGACCTGTTTGTCGCCGACGACGTCACGATCAAGGTCGAGATCGACAAGCCAACCGAGGGCTTGGTCGTCCCCGTTCCCGAGCCCTGGCAGCCGGCGCTACTGCCCGGCGGGTTGAGCGGGGGCGGCGGCGAGGTTTTTGCGCAAGCCTTCGAGCGCCACAATGGAACGGACGAGACTTGGTGCCGCCGGACGGGCGCTGGTGATCGACCACCTGTCCATCGCGAACGCGCCGAGCACCGTTTCGTAGCTCCGGCCGACCCTGCGACCGGCGGCCGGGCGCGGCAGCAATTCGACACGGATACGTCGATCGCTCGAGCACGCACCGAGAGTCAGCAGCGCCTGCTTTGCGTCGCGTGAGGCCGGTAACGTATCGTTGCATACTGTCCCTCATCGGTTACCGACCGATAAGGCCAGAGGGGGTGCCGGGGGAAATCATTTCCCCCGCTCTTATTCTTCTCTGCCTACCCCAGCACGCACCAGGTCGGGATATGATCCGAGATGCCCTTGCCGGCGCGGGTCTTGGGGTCGCTGTCGGCTTCCTTCAGGCGGTCGGTGGCTTGCGGCGAGAGGAGCAGGTAGTCGATGCGCAGGCCTTCGTCGCGTTCCCAGGAGCCGCCGCGCAGATCCCACCAGGTATACTGGCGGCGGGTCGGATGCACCGCGCGGAAGGCGTCGTAGAGACCCTGGTTGGTGAGGCCACGGAGGCCGTGGCGTTCGGCCGGATGGTAGCAGATCGTGCCCTCGCATTCGTCGGGGTCGTAGATGTCGACGGGCTCCGGTGCGACGTTGAAATCACCGCCGATGACGAACGGCATATCGCCGTCGAGCAGGTCCTGGGCGTGCCGGCGCAGCCGATCGAAAAAGCGGAGCTTGTAGGCGAAATTGGGAGAATCGACGCTGGTCCCGTTGGGGACGTAGACCGAGGCCAGGCGGACGCCATCGACCGTGGCCTCGATATAGCGGGCCTGGGCGTCGTCCGCCTCGCCGGCGAGGCCGGCCGTAACGTCGTCGATCGGCTGTCTGGCGATGATCGCCACCCCGTTGCGGCCGGGCTCGCCGAAGTGGGCCAGGTGGTAGCCTGCCGCTACGAAGCCGGCCTTCGGAAAGCTCGCATCGACGACCTTGGTTTCCTGCAACAGCAGCACGTCCGGGTGGTTGGCGGCGAGCCACGCCTGGACGACGGCCTCGCGCTTGCGGATCGAGTTGACGTTCCAGGTGACGATCTGCACCGCTGGTTCAGATGGCGAACGACGTTCCGCAGCCGCAGCTCGCCGTGGCGTTGGGGTTGCTCACCCGAAAGTAGGACCCGGTGAGATCCTCCACGAAATCGAGTTCCGAGCCGAGCACGTACATCAAGGACATGCCGTCGACGACGACGGTGATGCCGTCCTTCTCGACCGCGATATCGTCCGGTGCCGATGTTTCCTCGAGGGCGAAATTGTACTGAAAGCCCGAGCAACCGCCACCCGAGACGGAGACCCGGAGCTTGAGCCCGGTCTTGCCTTCGGCCTCGATGATCTTCTTCACCCGCCGCGCGGCACTGGCACTGACGGTCAGCGGTGCCGGGCGCGCGGGTTCAGCTGCCTTGATCTCGCCCATCAGCCACACCTATGTTCGAGGCACCACCCGCAGCACAGCTATGTAAGAAGCCGCGATCCCTTGTCAAACCGGTCCCCGCCGAGCTTGGCCGTGCTCCAGTCGCCCCCGGCGGTGCCGCTGCCGGCGCCTTACGCTGCCCAGGCGGCGCAATCGGGTGGTCGACAGGTCAACGAGCCGGAGGGGGAACTGCGCACCGCCTTTCAGCGTGATCGCGACCGGGTGGTGCATTCGACGGCGTTTCGCCGGCTCGAGTACAAGACGCAGGTGCTGGTCAATTTCGAGGGTGACCACTACCGGACCCGGCTGACCCACAGCCTCGAGGTAGCGCAGATCGCCCGGACCCTGTCGCGCGCGCTCGACCTCGACGAGGACCTGGCCGAGGCCGTGGCACTGGCGCACGATCTCGGCCACAGCCCGTTCGGCCATGCCGGCGAGACGGCACTCGATGTGGCCTTGCGGGCGTTTGGCGGCTTCGATCACAACATCCAGACGTTTCGCGTCGTCACTCGGCTCGAGCAGCGCTACGCCTCGTTCGACGGCCTCAACCTGACGGCGGTGACGCTGGAAAGCCTGGTCAAGCACAACGGGCCGCTCGCCACGCCGCCGGCGCCGATCGCCCGGCATCCCCTGGCCGGGGCCATGCAACTCGCGCTGCAACCGCCACTCGAGGCGCAGCTCGCCGCGCTCGCCGACGACATCGCCTACTGCAATCACGACATGGACGACGGCCTCAGGGCCGCGTTCTTCGGCCTCGGCGATCTCGCGGCCCTGCCACTGGTCGGCAGCGTCGTGGGTGAGGTCGAGGCGGCCTATCCGCGGGTCGACCGCCGCCGGCTGATCCACGAGGTCAACCGCCGCCTGATCGACCGGATGGTCGCCGATCTCGTCGCCGAGACCAGGCGCCGGCTGACCGAGACCGGGCCGCGGAACGTGCAGGAGGTGCGCGCGGCCGGCCGCCCCCTGGCCGCCTTCTCGGCCGACATGGCGGCCGCGGTACAGGCCTTACGCGGCTTCTTGCATCAGCGGATGTACCGGCACTACAAGGTCAATCGCATGGCGCGCACCGCCCGGCAACTGGTGACCGAGCTGGTCGAGCTGCTGCTCGCCGCCCCCGAGTGCCTGCCGGACCGCTGGCAGGCGCGGGCCGGCGAACCCGATACTGCGGCCACCGCCGACGCCGTGCGCGACTACGTCGCGGGAATGACCGACCGGTTCGCCGTCGACGAGCACGACCGGTTGTTCAAGCTCACCGGCTTTCGCCCCTGAGCCGTTCTCTTGTCCATTGGATGCGTCGATGAACCCGTTCGATCACTTGCTCGCGGCTGTCCACGCGGCACTCGCCCGGCTGGTGGAGCAGGGCCGCTTGCCGGCCGGGCTGCCGCTGGAGCGGATCACGGTCGAGCCGCCACGCGAGCGCGAGCATGGCGATGCGGCAACCAATGCGGCGCTGATCCTGGCCAAGCCGGCCCGGCTGAAGCCGTTGGCCATTGCCGAGGCGCTGGCCCAGGAGCTCGCCGCCGAGCCGTCGCTCAGCGAGGCCCAGGCGGCTCCCCCGGGCTTCGTCAACATGCGCTTCACCGATGCCTTCGTGCAGGCACAAGTGCCGGTGGTGCTGACGACTGGTGCCGATTACGGTCGCTCGAGCGTCGGCGGTGCGCTCAAGGTCAATGTCGAGTTCTGTTCGGCCAATCCGACCGGGCCGCTGCATGTCGGCCACGGCCGCGGCACCGTGTTCGGCGACGCGCTGGCCGAGCTTCTGGCCTTTGCCGGATTCGCGGTCACCCGTGAGTACTACATCAATGATGCCGGGGCGCAGATCGAGATTTTCGCCCGCTCGATCCATCACCGCTACCTCGAAGCACTCGGCGACGATCGCGGCCCGGTGCCGGAAGGGCTCTACCCGCTCCGCGAGCTGGTTCCGGTCGCCGAGGCGATCGCCGCCCGGGACGGTGACAGGTGGCGGTCGGCGCCCGAGGCCGAGTGGCTCGAGGCGTTCGGCCGCGAGGGAACGGCGTACATGCTCGAGCGGATCAGGGCGGATCTCGCCGGGCTCGGCGTCACGTTCGACGTCTTCACCTCCGAGCGCGCGCTGGTCGAGGCCGGCAAGGTGGAAGCGGCGCTCGAGCATCTTGAGCGGCTCGGCCTCCTCTATACCGGCACGCTGCCGCCGCCCAAGGGCAAGCAGCTCGACGACTGGGAGGCGGTGCCGCAGCTCTTGTTCAGATCGAGCGCGTTCGGCGACGACATCGATCGGCCGTTGCAGCGGTCGACGGGTGCCTGGACCTATTTCGCCGCCGACCTCGCCTATCACCTCGACAAGTACACCCGCGGCTATACCCAGATGATCGATGTCTGGGGTGCCGATCACGGCGGCTACGTCAAGCGGATGCAGGCCGCCGTCAGGGCCTTGTCGGAGGGCCAGGCGGCGCTCGACGTCCGGCTCTGCCAGCTGGTCAACCTCATGGATGCGGGCCAACCCCTGAAGATGTCGAAGCGTGCCGGGCGGATCGTTACGCTCAAGGACGTCGTCGACGAGGTCGGCCGGGACGTCTTCCGCTTCATCATGCTCACCCGCAAGAACGACGCCGCCCTCGACTTCGACCTCGCCAAGGTGGTCGAGCAGTCCAGGGACAACCCGGTGTTCTATGTCCAGTACGCCCACGCACGGATCTGCTCGGTGCTGCGCAATGCCGAGGCGGACGGGCACGGCGCCTGGCTCGTCGATCCGGCGGGTGCGGCGCTAGGCCGTCTTACCGATCCGGCCGAGTTGCAGCTGCTGAAGACTGCGGCGCAGTTCCCGCGCACTGTCGAGAGTGCGGCCCTGCAACATGAGCCACACCGGATCGCGTTTTATCTTCATGACTTGGCGAGCGACTTTCATGTATTGTGGAATCGTGGCAAGGAGGATGGCGGCTTGCGGTTCCTGATCGCTGAGGAGCCGGCGCTGAGCCGGGCACGACTCGCCATGCTCACCGCCGTCCGGCAGGTTATCGGCAATGGCCTGCGGCTCATGGGCGTAGTGCCGGTCGAGGAGATGCACTAGGGCGCAAGCTGCACGAGGCGACGGCGCGCAACGAAAGGAAGCGAGCTTTGCGATCACCACACTATCCTGATGAACGTGATCTCGATGTCGCCACTCTGCGCCGGTCGACGCCACAAATGACGTCGGTCAAGACGGGCCACGGCGGCCAGCGCAAGATCGGGCTCGGCCGCTACGTCCTGGGCGGCCTGATCGCTCTGGTCCTGGCGCTGTTCAGCGGGGTGATCTGGTTCGCCTACCAGGATCTGATGCCGGGCGACGAGGCGCCGCCGCTGGTTCGCGCCGATACGCTGCCGATCAAGCGCGAGCCCGAGGAGCGTGGGGGCCTGCCGCTGGTCAACGAGGAATCGGTCGTTGTCCAGGCCCTCGACGAGCCGGATTCGCCGGTCCGTGTCGAGCGCATCCTGCCGCGCGAGACGATCGCCCCACGCTCGACCGCCGATGTCATCCCCCAGGCGCTCGAGGCGGAGCCCGTGCCCGAGGGCGAGCCGTCCCTCGCTGCAGTCGCTGGCGTACCGCCGCCTGCCGTGGACGCGGCGGACGGCGGGGCCGATACGCTCGACACCCTGCTCGCCGAGATCGTCGGTGGCGAAGCGACCACCAGCACCATCGCACCGGCCGCCGGCCCGGCCGACCCGGCAGCAGCGCTGCCACTGCCTGCCGACGGCGCCGGACCGCCCGAGATCAGCGGTGGCGAGCCGCCTAGCCCGACGCCGGCGGCAAGTGCAGCCGCTCCGACGCCAGCGCCCGATCCGACGCCTGAGCTTGCCGAGAGGCACTCCGCCCAGGCAACCGCCGACGCTGCGGCGACGCCACCTGCAGCGGCGCCGGCCGCCGCGGCATCGGCGAGCGCGCCTGCGGCGACGACCGTGGCGGCACTTCCCTCGCCCGCGCTCGCTCCCACCTTCAGCGGCGCCTTCGGCGTTCAACTGCTCGCCGTGCGCGACGAGGCGGCGGCGGCCGCGGCATGGACCAGCCTGCAGCAGCAGCATCCGACCGTGCTCGGTACCTTGCGCAGCCGCGTCCAGGCGGCAGAGGTCGGCGGCGATGTCTTCTATCGGCTGCAGGCTGGGCCGTTCGTCGACCGCGAGGGTGCCAGCGCCGTCTGCGCGGCGTTGCAATCCCGCGGCACCGACTGCTTCGTCGTCGAGCCCGCTACTTGATCGCTTGCCGTGCGGCCGTCGTCGGGATCGCCGGGCCGACGCTCACCGCCGCCGAACGGGCCTTGTTCCGGGCCGAGCCGCCGGCCGGCTTCATCCTGTTTCGGCGCAACTGCGTCGATCCAGGCCAGCTCCGAGCGCTGACCGCCGAGCTTCGCGCGCTCCATCCCGATCGTTGGCTGCCCATCCTGGTTGACCAGGAGGGTGGCCGGGTGCAGCGGCTGGCCCCGCCGCATTGGCCGGCACTGCCGCCGCCCCGGGCGGTCGGCGCGCTGGCCGAGCGCGACCTCGAGCGGGGCGAGCGGGCGGCCGGGCTGCATGCAACGGCGATCGCGACGATGCTGCGCGATGTCGGGATCGATGTCGTCTGCGCGCCCTGCCTCGATCTTTTGCGACCGGAAACGACGACGGCGATCGGCGACCGGGCGTTCGCCGCCGATCCGGCGCTGGTCGGCCGTCTCGGCCGGGCTTATGCCACCGCCCTGCTCCGGGCCGGTGTGGTGCCGGTGGTCAAGCATCTGCCGGGCCACGGCCGGGCGACCTGCGACAGCCACCTCGCCCTGCCTCGGGTCACCGCATCGCGGGCAGCACTCGCGGCTGCAGACTGGCCGGCGTTCCGGCCGCTGACCGAGCCAACGCTCGACCGGCAGCTGATGGGCATGACCGCCCATATCGTGTTCACAGCTCTCGACCCGGACCACCCGGCGACCCAATCGCCGCGCGTGATCGAGGAGGTCATTCGCGGGGCCATCGGCTTTCGCGGCTTGCTTTTCAGCGACGATCTGAGCATGCAAGCGCTGGACGGGCCGATCGCCCGACGCGCCACCGCATCGCTCGCCGCCGGCTGCGACCTGGCCCTGCATTGCAACGGCGACCTCGCCGAGCTCGAGGAGGTTCTGGCGGCCGTGCCGGCGCTGCCGGACGAACGGCTGGCGATGCTGCAGCTGCTGGCCCCGGGCACCGCACCGTCCGGGCCGTCCCGCGCGGCACTGCTCGCCGAGCTTGCCGGCTGTCTTGGCCAAGGGACGATGGGTGTTTGATCTCGCCAGCTTCGGCCACACGCTCTCGGTCTGGTTCCTGCCGGTGGTGCTCGCCATCACCCTGCACGAGGCGGCGCATGCCTGGGCTGCCTGGCAGCTCGGCGACGACACGGCGAAGCAGATGGGCCGCCTCAGCTTCAACCCGGTCCGCCATGTCGATCCCGTTGGCACGCTGATCCTGCCCGGGATGCTGCTGGTGGTCGGCGCGCCTTTTCTCTTCGGCTGGGCCAAGCCCGTGCCGGTCGCCTTCCACCGGCTGCACAATCCCAAGCGCGACATGATCTTCGTGGCCCTGGCCGGCCCGGCCATCAATATCGCCCTGGCACTCGTCGCGGCGACCGGGATGCATCTGTTCGTCGGCGCAGAGAGCGAGATCGGCGACTGGATCTGGCAAAACCTCGACAACGCGCTGCTGATCAACGTGGTGCTCGCCTGCTTCAACATGCTGCCCCTCCTGCCGCTCGACGGCGGCCGGGTGCTGACCGGTCTCCTGCCCCTGCCGCTCGCCCGACGCTTTGCGCGCACCGAGCCCTATGGCCTGTTCATCCTGCTCGGCATCATCTTCGTCCTGCCGCTGTTGGCCCGCGAGGTCGGCTTCGCCTTCAATCCGCTGGCCGCCGTGCTGTTGCCGATCGTCCAGTTCGTGCACGGTGTCGTGCTGCTGCTGGCGGGCTGGTGATGCAGACCGTCGAGCAGGCGGCCCAACCGCTGGCCGGGCATGCCTTCGTCGTCGATCTCGACGGGTTCGAGGGTCCGCTCGACCTGCTGCTCGACCTCGCCCGCGGGCAGAAGGTCGATCTGGCGCGGATCTCGATCCTGGCCCTGGCCGACCAGTACATCGCCTATCTCGAGGATGCCCGGGCCCGCGAGCTGACCCTGGCGGCCGAATACCTCGTCATGGCGGCCTGGCTCGCGTTCATGAAGTCACAGCTGCTGCTGCCCAAGGCGGAGCGCGAGGCGGACGACGTCGAGGCGATGGCCGAAGCGCTGGCCGCCCGGCTCAGGCAGCTCGATGCGATCCGCGGTGCCGTCGGCTGGCTGGAGGCGCGCCCGACGCTCGGTAGCGAGCGGCTGGTCCGCGGCTGCCCGGAGCCGCCGCCCGTGGCCTTCGACGATCACTGGCGGGCCGATCTCGCGGGGCTGCTCGAGGCCTATGCCAAGATCACGGCCCGCCGCCGCCGGCAGAGCATCCGTCTCGTGCCGAGAAAGGCGATGAGCGTCGAGGCGGCACTCGAACGGCTCTCGAAGCTGCTGGCCGGCCGCGACTGGCAGGACCTCGCGAGCTTCCTGCCACCCGGCCTCGACGACGCGTTTCTTGGTCGCTCGGCGCTGGCGGCATCGCTGGTGGCGAGCCTCGAGCTGGCCAAGCGCGGCACGGTCGAGCTCGACCAGGCGCAGCCGTTCGGGCCGATCCGGATCCGCCGGCGATGACCGCGCCGCAACAACATGGCGCAGCCGCGGTGCAGGCTGCCGAGACGAGGCGCGCGCCGGCCGCGGTGGTCGAGAGCAAGCTGGTCATCGAGGCACTGCTCTTTCAATCGGCCGAGCCGCTCGACGAGGTGCTGCTGCAGGCGCATGTCCGCGACGGCAGGCCGGTGCGTGACATCCTGGCCGAGCTCGCGGCCGACTACGCTGGGCGCGGCATCCGGCTCGAGCGGCACGGCCGGCACTGGGCGTTTCGAACCGCGGCCGAGGTGGCGCCGCAACTCGAGCGCACCGAGACCCGGCGCCGGCGCCTCTCTAAGGCGGCGATGGAGACACTTGCGATCATCGCCTATCAGCAGCCGGTGACCCGGGCCGAGATCGAGGCGGTCAGGGGCGTGCCGGTAGCCAAGGGAACACTGGATCAACTGATGGAAGCGGGCTGGGTGACGCCCAAGGGCCGCCGCGAGGTGCCGGGACGGCCGGTCACCTGGGTGACCACCGCCGCCTTTCTCGACCACTTCTGCCTCGCCGCCCTTGACGATCTGCCGCGGCTCGACGAACTAGAGGCGGCGGGTTTGTTTCGCGCCGATCCGTCGGGCGGGCAACCAGGTTCAGGTGACCACGAAGCGGCTAGCGAGCCCGCGCCCGAGGCCAGCCCGAACGAGCTGACCGGCATGAACGCGGCCGAGCCGCCCGGGTGGTGATTGCGTGGCCCGGTCTTTTTTGCCACACTCAAGCAACATCTGCAGCGGCGTGCCGGCATCAGGCGCGGCTCCTGCTGGCATCAAGAGGGTTTCCCATGAGTATCGGTATCTGGCAGGTCGTTCTGATCCTCGTGATCGTGCTGATCCTGTTCGGCGCTGGCAAGCTGCCCAAGGTGATGGGTGACGTCGCCGCCGGGGTGAAGAACTTCAAGAGGGGGATGAAGGACGACGAGGACGACGACAAGGCGACCAAGTCGCTGAGCGAGAGCTCGAGCGAGCCCGAGGTCACCATCGAGCGTCCGACGGCCGTCAAGGACGAGGCGGCCAAGAGCTGAGACCCCAGACGGCGCTGGAGTGACAGCCGCTCATGTTCGATCTCGGCTGGGCCGAGATGGCCGTCATCATGCTGGTGGCGCTCATCATCATCGGGCCAAAGGATTTGCCCAAAGTGGCACGCACTATCGGCCATTGGACCGGCAAAGCGCGCGCGCTGGCGCGTGACTTCCAGCGTTCCCTGGACGACATGGCGCGCGAGGCCGAACTCGACGAGATCAAGAAGTCGATCGATCGCGCCGGCAGCGTCGACTTCAAGGGGGCGGTGAAAAGCGTCGTCGATCCGGACGACGATTTCGAGCGCGCTTTCGACATGGCGGAGAAGGGCGGTGCCGCCAAGCCCGGCAAGCGGCCGTCCAATGTCCGCAAACCCGCAGAAGCGGTGCGCAACGCGGCGCTGCCGGAGGCGGCCGAGCCGAAGGCGCAGCCCATGGCCAGCCCAACGGCGCCAAACAGCGCAGACGACAACCCTGTGCCCGTCGACAAGGCGCCGGCGGATGCCGGGGCCGAGCCAGACGCGTCGCCTCGTGGCTAGGGCAGCACCCGGGTCCCGCGCGACAACCGGACGCAGGCCGTGATCAAGGACATCGATGATCGCGAGATGCCACTGCTCGATCACCTGATCGAGCTGCGCAACCGGCTGATGTACAGTTCGGCGGCGATTCTCTTGGGCTTCATCGTCTGCTATTTCTTCGCCGAGCAGATCTACGCCTTTCTGGTCCAGCCGCTCGCCGACATCTACGAGGGCCAGACCGATCGGCGGATGATCTACACCGGCCTGACCGAGGCGTTCTTCACCTACCTCAAGGTGGCATTCTTCGCCGGCGCCTTCATCACCTTCCCGTTCGTCGCCACCCAGCTCTACTTGTTCATCGCGCCAGGGCTCTACCGCAACGAGAAGCAGGCCTTCCTGCCCTTCCTCTGCGCCACGCCGGTCCTGTTTTTTCTGGGCGGGGCGATGGTCTACTACGTCATTTTCCCGCTCGCCTGGCGGTTCTTCATCAGCTTCGAAACCAGCGGCGTGGATGGTGCCCTGCCGATCCAGCTCGAGGCCAGAGTCGGCGAGTATCTCGATCTCGTGATGAAGCTGATCTTTGCCTTCGGCATCTCGTTCCAGCTGCCGGTGGCTTTGACCCTCATGGGCCGGGTCGGGCTGGTCAGCGCCGACGGTCTCGCCCGCAACCGCAAATACGCCATCGTCGCGGTCTTCGTCGTCGCTGCCCTGCTCACCCCGCCCGACATCATCAGCCAGATCGGCCTGGGTGTCCCGATAATCGCCCTCTACGAGCTCTCGATCTATCTCGTGCGGCTGGCCGAGAAAAAGCGGGCCGAGGCGGAAGCCGAGGAAGAGGACGCGGGCGGCTCCGCCGGCTGAGCTGTCGCCCTTCCTGGAATCAGTCGATCTCCAACTTGTGTCGATAGGCGTGGCGGCGGCGGCAGCGCTTGGTCATGCTCGGCCTCTCTTCGACGGCAGGGAGGACGGTTGGATGTGCGAATGCCTTGGCGGCTGCGGCTACGAGCTCTTGAGCGAGCGGCTGGCGGCCCTCGAGCGTGAGCTCGAGGCGGCGATGGAGAGCCGGGACATGGGGCGCGTCGCCCGGCTCCGCGAGCGCATCGCCGAGCTCCGCTGCGGCTGCCGCCGGCTGCGCGAGATGGCGGCTTGAGGGTACTGGCTCTCGCCTGCGCGCTGGTCCTCGCTGCAACGGCAACGGCCGAAGCGCGGCGGATCGTCTCGATCGGCGGGGCAGTGACCGAGATCGCCTTCGCCCTCGGCGCCGAGGGCGAGATCGTCGCCGTCGACACGACCAGCCTCTGGCCACCCGAAGCCGATGATCTGCCGGATATCGGCTACATGCGCCGGCTCTCGGCCGAGCCGATCCTGGCGCTGACCCCCGACCTGGTGCTGGCGAGCGCCGACAGCGGGCCGCAAGCGGTGCTCGAGCAGCTGGCAGCGGCGGGGATCGAGGTCGAGACGATTCCGGACGAGCCGTCGATCGAGGGCATCTACCGCAAGGTCGACGCGGTCGCCCGGGCGCTCGGCCGCGAGGCGGAAGGCGAACAGCTCCAAGCCGAGATCGCCGCCGCCTTCGCCGCCGCCGAACGTGCCGTCGCTGCGGTCGAACCCAGCCCGCGCGTGCTCTTCATTATCAGCATGGGCCGCGGCGCGCCACAGGCGGCCGGGCACGATACCGCGGCGGATGCGATCATTCGGCTCGCCGGCGGCACCAATGCCGTCACCGGCTATGCTGGCTACCGCCCGTTGAATCCCGAAGCGGCGATCGCCGCCGCCCCCGACCTGATCCTCACCATGACGCAAGCTGCGGAAGCCTTGGGCGGGCCCGAGACCCTCCTCGCCCGGCCGGAAATCAGGTTGACACCGGCGGGCGAGGCCGGCCGTCTCGTCGCTCTCGACGGGCTCCTGCTCCTGGGCTTCGGCCCGCGCACGCCGGAAGCGGTGCGCGAGCTCGCCGGCTCGCTCGCCAGGATTGCCGAGACGAAGCCCATGGGCGACGGATGACACCCGCCGCTCTCGTCACCGGCGAACGGCCGGCCCTGATCTTTCCGGGCCTGGTCCTGGGCGCCGCCCTGGTAGCACTCCTCGGCCTCGGCTCCGGCGCGGTGGCGATCGCCCCCGGCGAGGTCCTCTCGATCCTCCGCCACTGGCCGTCCGGAACAGTCGACCCGGCACTCGGCCGGGAAGCCATCGTACTGGTCGAGATCCGCCTGCCGCGGCTGCTCGCCGGCTTTGCGATCGGGGCGGCGATCGCCATCGCCGGGGCCGGCATGCAGGGCCTCTTTCGCAATCCCTTGGCCGATCCGGGCCTGATCGGCATCTCCAGCGGCGCCGCCGTGGCGGCGGTCGGCTTCATCGTCGTGATCGGCCCCTGGCTCGCGGGCACGGCACCCGAACTCATGCGCTTCGGCCTGCCGGTGGCGGCCTTCCTGGGCGGGCTCGTCGTCACCGCCCTGATCGTCGCCATTGCGTCCCGGAACGGCACGATCGACGTCGCCATGCTGCTCTTGGGCGGCATCGCCATCAACGCGCTCGCCGGGGCGCTGATCGGTGTCCTGGTCTTCATGAGCGACGATCAGCAGCTGCGCGAGGCGACCTTCTGGATGATGGGCTCGCTCGCCGCAATCACCTGGCCCGCCCTCCTGCAGACCCTGCCGCTCCTCGTCCTGCCACTGTTGACCGTTCCCTATGTCGCCCGGGCGCTCAACGCGCTTCTGCTCGGCGAGGCGGACGCGAAGCTCCTGGGCTTCGCCGTCGAGCGGACCAAGGCGCTGGTCGTGGTCGTCACCGCTCTCGCGATCGGCGCTGGTGTCGCGATCTCCGGCATGATCGGCTTCATCGGCCTCGTTGCCCCGCATCTGGCGCGGCTCCTGGTCGGTGTCGATCACCGGCGGATGCTGCCGGCCTCGGCGCTGCTCGGCGGCACGCTCCTGGTCGGTGCCGATCTCGTGGCCCGGCTGGTCGTGCTGCCCGCCGAACTGCCGATCGGCATCGTCACCGCCCTCGTCGGCAGCCCCTTCTTCCTCTGGATGCTGCAGCGGCGGCTGCGGCAGACCGCTTTTTGAGGGCCGGGCAGCGATGCTGAGCGCCACGGCAATCGAGGTCGAACGCCAGGGCCGCCGCATCCTCGGCCCGGTCAGCCTGGAGCTGCAGCCGGGCGAGGTAACGGTGCTCGTCGGCCCCAACGGTGCCGGCAAGTCGACCCTCTTGGAGGTTCTGGCCGGCATTACCCGCCCCGATCGCGGCGGCGTCGCCCTCGCCGGGCGACCGCTCGAGGCCTCGGCACCGTTCGATCTCGCCCGCCGCCGGGCGGTGCTCCGCCAGCACAACGAGCTCGCTTTCGCCTTCACCGCCGAGGAGGTGGTCGCCCTCGGTCGCAGCCCGCATCACGGCCGCTGGAGCCAGACGATCGAGACCCGGCTGATCGCAGACGCCATGGCGCGAGCAGGTGTGGCCGAGCTCGCCCGGCGCAGCTACCCGACCCTTTCCGGTGGCGAGCGCCAGCGGGTGCAGTTCGCCCGGGCGCTGGCCCAACTGGCCACCCCCGACGGCCCGGTCGAGGGCGGCATCCTGCTGCTCGACGAGCCCAGCGCCAGTCTCGATCCGGCGCACCAGGAACGGCTCTTCGTCGTCGCCAGAAGCCTCGCCCGGGCCTCGGTCCTGGTCACCGCCGTGGTCCACGATCTCAATCTCGCGGCCGTCGTGGCCGACCGGATCGTCATGCTGGATCGGGCATGGATCGTCGCCGATGGCCCGCCCGAGGCCGTGCTGACCGCCGAAGGCATCGGGGCCGTCTTCGGCATCGCGGTCGATGTGCTCCGCCATCCGGCGAGCGGCCGGCCACTTCTGGCCTCCAGGCTCGGCGCCGAAAAACAACAGCCTCCACTCGAAGAGGTGGCATGACCCTGAAACAGGGACAGCGTCTGGAACTCTGGGAAGTGAGGAACGGGGCGCACTGCTCGGTGATCGGCACCTGCCTCGCCCCCGCCGACGTCAAAACGGTACTGCGCAAGGCCAAATTGCAGCGCGAGCCAGGGGCCCCGGAGTACGAAGTGCACGGCTTTCTCGTCAACGAGGCGGCCCGGCAGGGGCCGGTCGGCCGGATCATCGACGCCTGTCTCGACAAGAAGTATGCCGGGGCCATCCGCCAGAGCCTCAGGCTCGAGAGCGAGGAAGCGATCCTCGCCTATTGGCAAGAGGCCTGCAGGCGGGGAGCGATCGCCGGTCCCTATTGGGCGCTACTGACGCTGCCCGACCTGCCGCAGAAGCTCTCCAACCGCATTTTCGGCGACGTCCACATGCTCGGCCACTTCATGGCCGGTGCCAGCCGCGAGCAGCAGGCGGAACTCTGGGCGGTCGAACAGCGTAACCAAGAGCTGGAGCACCGGCTGCAGAAGGTGCGGACCCGCGCCGAGGAAAGGGATCTGGCCCAGCGCGCCCGGATCGAGGTCCTCGAGCGCGAGCTGGCTTCGGCCCGCGCCGCCACCGCGACGTCCATCACGCCGATGCCGGCGCGCAACGATGCCGGCGCCCGGCAGGATCGTCGACTGGCCAAGCAGGGACGCCGGATCGCCGCACTGCGCGAACAGGTCGCCCGGCTGCAGGCGACCAATGACTGCCTCAGGGCAGCACTGGCCCACCGCGACAGGCTGCCGCCGCTGCCCGCAAGACTTGCCGATCTCGCCAGCCAGCAGCCGCCGGAGCGACCAGCTGCGTGTCGCGTCGCGATGCTGCGCTCGCTCCTCTATGTCGGCGGCCGGAGAAGTGTGCTGCCGCATCTGCGCGCCGATGCCGCCCGGATCGACGCGGAACTCCTGCACCACGACGGCGGCATCGAGGAAAACGTCACCCGGCTCGACGAGCTGGTGCCGCAGGCCGACATCGTGTTCTGCCCGGTCGACTGCGTCAGCCACGGAGCGAGCCTCAGGGCCCGCGCCCTTTGCCGCCGCTACGCCAAGCCCTTCGTACCGCTTCGAAGTGCCAGCGCCTCGTGCTTCAGGCGCGGCATCGACGAGCTCGCCCCGCAACCCTCGACCGAGGAAGCCAGTTGATGTTCATCGCGATGAACCGTTTTCGCGTCCGCCACGGCGAAGAGGACCGCTTCGAGACAATCTGGCGTAACCGGGAGACCAGGCTCACTGACACCCCCGGCTTCCAGTCCTTCCACCTGCTGCGCGGCCCGAGCCTCGACGATCACACCCTCTTCGCCTCGCACACCATCTGGGCCTCGCGCGACGCCTTCACCGCCTGGACGCGCAGCGACGCTTTCCGCAACGCCCATCGCGATGCCGGCGAGCACACAGGCCTCTATCTCGGCCACCCGGCGTTCGAGGGCTTCGACGTCGTCGAGGGAACATAAGAGAGCGTGGCGACCCCTACGGGAATCGAACCCGTGTTTTCAGCGTGAGAGGCTGACGTCCTGACCGCTAGACGAAGGGGTCGCAGGCGGATTTTGGGTACTTAGAAGCTTGGCTGCCGCTGATCAAGTGGCAACGCGCCGGAAGGCAGCGACCAGCTCGATGTCGGGGGCGAAGAGGAACTGGTCGATCGCCTCGAGTGCGGTGAGCCGGTAGCCGCCCTGGACGAGGCGTGCCGCATCGCGGGCGAAGCTGGCGGGGGCGCAGGCGGCGTAGATGATCGTCGGCACGGCGCTCTCGGCCAAGGCTTCGACCTGGGCCAGCGCACCTGCCCTGGGCGGATCGAGGATGGCGGCCGCCAGGCCGCGGAGCTCGTCCGGCTGCAGGGGGCTCGCCATCAGGTCGCGGCGATGCGACCGGACCTGCGGATGGCGAATGGCGGCGACGAGCTCGGCCGCGGCATCGAACGCCCGGACCGTGGCACCCGCCTCGGCCAGGGCCAGGCTCAACGTGCCGACGCCGGCGAACAGATCGACGACCGTGCGCGCGCCACCGAGCTGCCTGGCCACGAAATCCTGCAGCGCCGCCTCGCCCTCGGCCGTGGCCTGCAGGAAAGCCGCCGGCGGCAGGCTGATCGGCACACCGGCGATGCTCAGCACCGGCGGCAGCCGGACGGCCAGCGGCTCGGGCGCCCGGCCGCCGGCGGCGACGGCAAGGCGAACCAGATCTGCGGCCTGGGCGAACGCTGCGAGCCGCTCGCGATC
>CAZNWE010000010.1:57263-70644 GCA_964576715.1 uncultured Geminicoccaceae bacterium
CGGCAAGGCGAACCAGATCTGCGGCCTGGGCGAACGCTGCGAGCCGCTCGCGATCCGCGAGCGCGGGTTCGCGCTCGAGCTGCAGCACGACCTCCGGGCCGGCATCGAGAGCGGTGAGCGTCACCTCGCCACCGCGCTGCACGACCTCGAGCTCGCGCAGCAGCCGGCGCAGTGGTGCAAACAGGGCGACCAGGGCGGGCCGGGCGATCGGACATTCGGTGACCGGGACCAGCTCGTGGCCGAGGCGGCGGCGAAAGCCGAGCCGGCCGTCGCCGGCATAGCCGAGGCGCAACCGACGGCGACTGCCGAGCGGGCTCTTGTGCAACGGGATCGCCCGTGGAGCGGCGAGGCCCCGAGCCCGCAGGGCACCCTCGAGCCGCCGGAGCAGCAGGCTATCGCCGGTCGCCGCCGGCAGATGCTGCAGCGCGCAGCCGCCACAAACACCGAAATGCGAGCAGATCGGCGCTTGTCGCTCGGGGCTGGCGTCGAGGCACGCCAGCGGCTCGACGGTTCGCTCGCTGCCCTGTCGCCGGACCCGCCAGCGCTCGCCCGGCAGGGCGAGCGGCACGATCAGCCGCTCGCCCTGATGGTCGGCAATGCCGTCGCCACGCGAGCCGAGCGCCTCGATCGCCACCTCGAGGGTCCACGCCTCGGTCTTGCGGCGCTTGGCCCGGCCGCGGTTCAAGGCCGTGCCGTCTCGACGACGAACGACGCCGTCCCCGCCGGATCTCGAGGGTCGAGACGGAGCAGCAGGGTGGCACCCGTGTCGTCGGCCACCAGGAGAAAGAGAAATTCGCCCGTCGCCGCCATTTGCCTTATGGTGAAGCCGGCCGGGAGCGCGATCGAGCCCGTGTCGACGACCGCCGAGCGATCGGTGCCGGTGCGCGCCCGTTCGACCAGAAGCCAGCCGAGCGCCGCGATGCCGAGGACGATCACCACCGCAGCCACCACGTTGAAGATCTTGAGAATGCCGAGATACCGTTCCATCGACTGCTCGAACAGGGCCGCACCCGGCCTGGAAGTGCCCGCCCGTGGTTGACAGCGGCACGGCGCCGCCGGTCGAGATCCGCGCGGACGAGGCCGGCCGCCGGCTCGATGCGGTGCTGGCCGAGCGGCTCGAGGAGCTGTCGCGCTCGCGCCTGCAGGGCCTGCTGCGCGCGGGCCATCTCTGGCTCGGCGAGGAGGTCGTAACGGAGGGCAAGCGGCGGGTCAAACCAGGCGAGCGCTACGTGCTCACGGTGCCGCCGAGCGCACCCTCAGAGCTGTTGCCCGAGGACCGCCCGCTGTGCATCGCCTATGAGGACGACGACCTGCTGGTCGTCGACAAGCCCGCCGGTCTCGTCGTCCATCCCGCCGCCGGGCACGCGCAGGGAACGCTGGTGCACGCGCTCCTCGCCCATTGCGGCGACAGTCTGTCTGGCATCGGCGGGGTGCAGCGGCCCGGCATCGTGCACCGCATCGACAAGGACGTGAGTGGCCTCTTGGTCGTCGCCAAGCACGACCGGGTGCATCAGGGGCTGGCCGGCCAGTTCACCGTGCACAGTGTCGAGCGCCGCTACGAGGCCCTGGTCTACGGTCTGCCGAACCCGGCCGAAGGCGTCATCGATCGGCCGATCGCCCGCCATCCGACCGACCGAAAGCGGATGGCCATCGTCGCCGACGGCAAGCGGGCAGTGACCCGCTATCGGCTGATCGAGGCCGCAGGCACCACCACCGCCCGCGTCGAGCTGGCGCTCGAGACCGGCCGCACCCACCAGATCAGGGTGCACCTCTCGAGCCTCGGTCATCCGCTGTTGGGCGACCGAACCTACAAGCCACGCAAGAAGCCGGCACTGCCACCGGCCCTTGGCGAGGCCGTACAGGCCCTCGATCGAATAGCCTTGCACGCCAAGCTGCTCGGTTTCACTCATCCCCGTACTGGCGAGAGACTATGCTTCGTGTCCGCGCCACCGGCGATATTCGATCGACTTCTCCAGCTCGCCCGTGTATCGTGATCACGGCTTGGCGATGATGACTGCCGTTACGGATTTTTCACTGCACACACCCGGGCCTCGGATGTTACGCCATCGATTGATCGGGGGTGTCGGAACTATTCAGCCGTGTTGTGCGTTCCATGCCCGCCAGATTTTTTACGACAGGCTTTGGTGCACCTGAACAAGCGGACCTCGTCGATGGCCAGTCTTCCTACCGTACCGCTCGAAGGTAGTGGTCTCTCCCGCTATCTGGAGGAAATCCGCCGGTTCCCGATGCTGGAGCCGCAGCAGGAATACATGCTCGCCAAGCGCTGGCGCGAGGACGACGACGTCGCCGCCGCACATACGCTGGTGACCAGCCATCTGCGTCTCGTCGCCAAGATCGCCATGGGCTACCGCGGCTACGGCCTGCCGATGAACGAGATCATCTCCGAGGGCAATGTCGGGCTGATGCAGGCGGTCAAGCGATTCGAGCCGGATCGCGGCTTCCGCCTGGCGACCTATGCGATGTGGTGGATCAGGGCAGCCATCCAGGAATATATCCTGCATTCCTGGTCGCTGGTGAAGCTCGGCACCACGGCGGCACAGAAGAAGCTCTTCTTCAATCTGCGGCGGCTGAAGAGCCAGATGCAGGCGATCGAAGAGGGCGACCTCAGCCCCGAGGCGGTCAAGAAGATCGCCGAGACCTTGGCGGTGACCGAGGAGGACGTGATCAGCATGAACCGGCGCCTCGACGGGCCGGATCACTCGCTGAACGCCACGCTCCGCGCCGAGAGCGACATGGAGTGGCAGGACTGGCTGGTCGACGAGCGAGCGACCCAGGACACGCTGATCGCCGAGGACGACGAACTCGACCACCGGCGCGAGCTCCTGGCCAGTGCGATGCACGTGCTCAACGATCGGGAGAAACACATCCTGACCGAGCGGCGGCTCAAGGAGAGCCCGACCACGCTCGAGGATCTGAGCACCGAGTACGGCATCAGCCGCGAGCGGGTCCGGCAAATCGAGGTCAGGGCGTTCGAGAAGCTGCAAAAGGCGATCCGTGGCATGGAGGCCACCAAGACCGCCGAGGCCGCAGCGGCACAGATCCCGCAGCACTGATCCGGCCACGACCGGCCACCTTTTCACGACAGGCAGGTCCGGCCCGGCCGCGGTGCTCGACCTGATCGGCGTTGGGCGCCGTCGGCCGACGGCGCAGCCACGCGGCACCACCGGCGATGCGCTGCCGTATCGTGGGATGTGCTTCCATTTCCGCCTCGCGTCGACTATCGGCAAGCGCATCCTTTCAAGTGTTTCGGAGTTCGTATGGCGGTGGGTCGGCGGGCGTCGCGTCGGGTGGCCAAGGCAGCCGCTCGCAGCCCGGGTCAGGTGCAGTCGCTGACGCGGGCGTTGGCGGTGCTCGACACTCTGGCCGAGACCACCGACGGTATGTCGCTGTCCGACATCGCGCAGATCGTCGGCCTCGCCCCGTCGACAGCACACCGCCTGCTGACCACGCTCGAGGCCTGCCGCTACGTCCGTTTCGTCGCCGCCGACAGCTCGTGGCAAGTCGGCGTGCAGAGCTTCGTCGTCGGCCAGGCGTTTCGCCGCAGCCGCAATCTGGCGGCGCTGGCACGGCCGTTCATGCGCCAGGTGATGGAGGAGACCGGCGAGACGGCGAACCTCTATATCGAAGAGGGTGGCGAAGCGGTCTGCATGGCTCAGGTCGAGTGCCGGCAGCTGATGCGGGCGATCGCCCGTCCGGGTGGACGCGTGAAGCTGCACTGCTCGGGCGCCGGCAAAGCCATCCTCGCGCATCTACCGGCAACCGAGGTGGCCCGCGTGCTGCAGACCCACGGCCTGCCCCGCGCCACCGACAAGACCATCGATACGCCGCACAAACTGAAGGCCGACCTCGAACGCATTCGCGAGCGCGGCTTCGCGCTCGACGACGAGGAGCACGCGCCGGGCCTGCGCTGCATCGCCGCCGCGATCCTCGACGAGGAGGGGCAGCCGCTCGCCGCCCTTTCCGTATCCGGCCCCTCGGCGCGGATCGACGATACGGCAGCCGGGGCCATCGGCGACCTCGTGCGGCACGCCGCGACAGCACTGACGGAGCAGATTGGCGGTCGCTCAAACAACTGAAAAAGTGTACTTATTAGATGTTTTTCCGAATGGCGAAATGACATTCTATTATCGTTGAGCGACGCTGCCGGCGGGTCTATCGTGGCGCCATAGGGAACCGTCAGAGGAGGCGTCGCCATGGCCCGAATGACCGCGATCGAGGCTGCCGTTCTCGTGCTCGAGAAGGAGGGGGTGACGACGGCGTTCGGGGTGCCTGGGGCGGCGATCAACCCGCTCTATGCGGCCTTGGAGAAGCGGCGGACGATCCGCCACATTCTCGGCCGGCATGTCGAGGGGGCGGCGCACATGGCCGAGGGCTATACGCGGGCCCAGGCCGGCAATATCGGCGTTTGCATCGGGACGTCGGGGCCGGCGGGCACCGACATGATCACCGGGCTCTATTCGGCGATCGCGGATTCGATCCCGATCCTCTGCATCACCGGCCAGGCGCCACGCGCCCGGCTGCACAAGGAGGACTTCCAGGCGGTCGACATCGCCGCCATCGCCGCCCCCGTGAGCAAGTGGGCGACGACGGTGCTCGAGCCCGGGCAGGTGCCCAGGGTCTTCCAGAAGGCTTTCCATTTGATGCGCTCGGGCCGGCCGGGGCCGGTGCTGATCGATCTGCCGGTGGATGTGCAGACCTCGGTGATCGAGTTCGACATCGAGACCTATGCGCCGCTCGAAGTCTACAAACCGCGTGCGACGCGGGCGCAGGTCGAGCGCGCCCTGACGATGCTCAACGAGGCGGAGCGGCCGCTGATCGTGGCGGGTGGCGGGGTCATCAACGCCGATGCCTGCGACGAACTGGTCGACTTCGCCGAGATCACCGGCGTGCCGGTGATCCCGACCCTGATGGGCTGGGGGTCGATCCCAGACGATCACGATCTGATGGCCGGGATGGTGGGGCTGCAGACCAGCCATCGCTACGGCAATGCGACGTTCATGGCGTCCGACTTCGTGCTCGGCATCGGCAATCGCTGGGCGAACCGGCATACGGGGTCGATCGATGCCTATATGAAAGGGCGAACGTTCGTGCATGTCGACATCGAGCCGACGCAGATCGGCCGCGTGTTCAACCCGGATTTCGGCATCACCTCGGACGCCCAGGCAGCACTCGCGCTGTTCATCGAGGTGGCCCGTGAGTGGCGGGACGCGGGGAAGCTGAAGGACCGGTCGACCTGGGCCGGGCGTTGTCTCCACCTCAAGAAGCACATGCTGCGAAGGTCGCATTTCGATCAGGTGCCGCTGAAGCCGCAGCGGATCTACCAGGAGATGAACGAGGCGTTCGACCGGGAGACCTGCTACGTCACGACGATCGGCCTGTCGCAGATCGCGGGTGCGCAGTTCCTGCATGTCTACAAACCCCGGAACTGGATCAATTGCGGCCAGGCGGGGCCGTTGGGCTGGACGCTGCCGGCAGCGTTGGGTGTGCGGGCGGCGGATGCGGACCGGCCGATCGTCGCACTTTCGGGCGATTACGACTTCCAGTTCATGATCGAGGAACTGGCCGTGGGCGCACAGCACAAGCTGCCGTACCTGCATGTCGTCATCAACAACTCCTATCTCGGGCTGATCCGCCAGGCGCAGCGCAATTTCGACATCGATTTCGAGGTCAGCCTGGCGTTCGACAACATCAACGCCGATCCGACCGAGGGCGTGCCGGCCTATGGGGTCGATCACTGTGCGGTGGCCGAGGGGCTGGGCTGCAAGGCGGTGCGGGTGACGAGCCCGAACGCGTTCAAGGAGGCGTTCGACAAGGCGCACGGCCTGATGAAGGAGCATCAGGTGCCGGTGGTGCTCGAGTTCATCACCGAACGCGTGACCAACATCGCGATGGGCACGGAGATCCACAACGTCAGCGAGTTCGAGGAGATCTTGTGCCTCGATCCGCACCTGAACCTCGACGATGTCGCCGGCACCGGGCTTGGCGAGCAGGCCAGCGGCGGCGACGCAGGCGGCGGCAAGCTGCAGGAGCCGGCCTCAGTCTGAGCGACGGGTGAGCGCGTCGTTGCGTCGCGCCACGTGCCAGCTATTGTTACCGGTTGATGGTCGTGCCAGTTGATGGTTGGAAGGCACGCTGACCCGCAGCGGTCACGAGGAGGCTGAGCATGGGTGAGATCCGCATCGTCGATCCGGACCAACACGTGATCGCGCAGCGTGAGCGCATCGTTGCCGCTCTCGCAGGGATGTTGCCGGGCGAAAGCCTGATCAGCGACCCGCACGAGTTGGTCCCTTACGAGACCGACGGCTTCACCGCCTATTCGCGGGTGCCGCTGGCGGTGGTGCTGCCCGAGACGACCGAGCAGGTCAGCCAGATTCTCGCCTTCTGCCACGCCGAGAGGGTCGCCGTGGTGCCGAGGGGTGCCGGGACCTCGCTCTGCGGCGGTGCCATCCCCAACGAAGACTGCGTGGTGATGGGGATCGCCAAGATGAGCCGGGTGCTGGAGGTCGACTACGCCAGCCGGGCCGCCCGGGTGCAGGCCGGGATCACCAACATCGCGATCACCAGCCACGTCGCCGAGCACGGCTTTTTCTACGCCCCCGATCCCTCCTCGCAGCTCGCCTGCACGATCGCCGGCAACATCGCGATGAATGCCGGCGGTGCGCATTGTCTGAAATACGGTGTGACCACCAACAACCTCCTGGGCGTCAAGCTGGTCTTGATGGACGGCACCGTGGTCGAGATCGGTGGCCAGCACCTCGATGCGCCGGGCTACGATCTCCTCGGCCTCGTCTGCGGCTCGGAGGGGCAGCTCGGTGTGGTGACCGAGGCCACGGTGCGCATCCTGCCCCTGGCCGAAGGGGCACGGCCGGTGCTGTTCGGCTTCGGCTCGTCGGCCGCCGCCGGCAGTTGTGTCGCCGAGATCATCGCCACCGGCATCGTGCCGGTCGCCATGGAGTTCATGGACAAGCCGGCGATCGAGATCACCGAAGCCTTCGCCCACGCCGGCTATCCGCTCGATGCAGAGGCGATGCTGATCATCGAGGTCGAGGGCTCGGACGAGGAGATGGACGCGGCGCTGGCCCGGATCATCGAGATCGCCCGGCGGCACGGCGTGCAGACCATCAAGGAGAGCCGGTCGGCGACCGAGACGGCACAGATCTGGAAAGGCCGCAAGTCCGCCTTCGGCGCCACGGGCAAGATCGCCGATTACATCTGCATGGACGGCACCATCCCGACCGGCAGGCTGTCGGAGGTGCTGCCCAGGATCGCCGAGATCTGCGCCGGCTACGGGCTGCGCGTCGCCAACGTCTTTCATGCCGGCGACGGCAACCTGCACCCCCTGATCCTCTACAACGTCAACGACCCCGAGGACGCGATGAAGGCCGAGATGGCCGGCAGCGACATCCTCAGGCTTTGCGTCGAGGTGGGCGGCTGCCTGACCGGCGAGCATGGTGTGGGAATCGAGAAGCGCGACTTGATGCGCCACCAGTTCACTGGCGTCGACATCGATCAGCAGCTTCGCGCGCGCGCCGTGTTCGATGCCAAGGGCCTGCTCAATCCGGGCAAGGTCTTTCCGCTCGATGCCCGGATCGAGACGGAAGCGGCCACCGCACCGCTCGCTGCATGATGCTCCTCGAGCCTCGTGACGAGAACGAGGCCGCGGCGATCGTCGCCCGTGCCAGCGCGCCCTTGCGTCTCGAGGGTGGCGGGACGCGGGCAGGGCTCGGTCGGGCGATCCAGACCGAAGCCACGCTGACGGCGCGAGCCCTCACCGGCATCACGCTCTACGAGCCCGCCGAGATGGTGATCGGTGCCCGGGCCGGGACACCGCTCGCCGAGGTCGAGGCGACCCTGGCGGCCAAGAACCAGGTCCTGGCCTTCGAGCCCATGGACCACCGGCCGCTCTACGGCAGCGCCGGCGAGCCGACGATCGGGGCCGTTGCCGCGGCCAACGTCTCCGGGCCGCGACGGGTCTTCGCCGGGGCGGCCCGGGACAGCCTGATCGGGGTGCGCTTCGTCAATGGCCGGGGACAGATCGTCAAGAATGGTGGCCGGGTGATGAAGAACGTCACCGGGCTCGATCTGGTCAAGCTGCAGGCGGGGGCGATGGGCACCCTGGGCTTGTTGACCGAGGTGATTTTCAAGGTGATCCCGAAGCCGCCGGCCATGGCGACCCTGGTCTTCGACGGCCTCGACGACGCCCGTGCCAACGCGCTGATGTGTGCCGCCATGGGCACGCCCTTCGAGATCACCGGGGCTGCCCATCTGCCCGCCGGCATCGGCGATGACCGGGCGCGGACCCTGATCCGCCTCGAGGGCTTCGCCGAGCAGCTCGATTACCGGACCGGCAGGCTGCGCGATCACTTCGCCGACTATGGCAGCCCGGCCCGCTTCGACGACGAACTTGCTGCACCGCTCTGGCGGCAGGTTCGCGACGTGCGGCCGCTGATCGAGCCCACCGATCATGCCGTCTGGCGCCTCAGCGTGGCGCCCAAGGCCGGGGCCGGGCTCGTGCGGCGGCTACGCGACGTGCTCGATTGCCGCGTGCTCTACGACTGGTCCGGCGGGCTGGTCTGGCTGGCTTTGCCCGAGATCGAGGATGCCGGCGCTGCGGTCATTCGAGCGGCCGTGCACGAGACCGGCGGCCACGCGACCCTGGTGCGCGGCTCGACCGACTTGCGTGGCCGGATCGCCGTCTTTCAGCCGGAGCCGATGGCCATTGCCCGGCTCTCGGCGGGGCTCAAGGCCGCCCATGATCCGAAGGGTCTGTTCAACCCCGGCCTGCTGGCCCCCGGCGTCTGACATGGCGATTGCCAGGCCGGTCACGAGCAACCGTCGAGATCACCCATGAAGACGAGCTTCAGCCCGGTCCAGCTGCAGGATCCGGATGTCCGGGAATCCGAGAAAATCCTCAGAAGCTGCGTCCATTGCGGCTTTTGCACCGCGACCTGCCCGACCTATGTGCTGCTCGGCGACGAGCTCGATAGCCCGCGGGGGCGCATCTATCTGATCAAGTCGATGCTCGAGGAGGGCCGGCCGGCCGACGCCAAGACGGTGAAGCACATCGACCGCTGTCTCTCCTGCCTCGCCTGCATGACCACCTGTCCATCCGATGTCCACTACATGCACCTCGTCGATCATGCGCGCACGCATATCGAGGAGACCTATGAGCGACCGCTGTTCGAGCGCTATTTGCGCTGGGTCCTGGCGACCGTCCTGCCCCGCCCGTCGCTCTTCCGCATCGCGCTTCTGAAGGCGTGGCTGGCACGGCCGCTGACACCCCTGCTCCGCGGGCGCCTTAGGGCGATGCTGGAGCTGGCACCCAAAGGTGGGCCGAAGGCGCCTTCGCCGGTGGACCGGCCGCAAGTGCATGCAGCCGTGGGCACCCGTCGGGCCAGGGTGGTTTTGCTCGCCGGCTGTGCCCAGCAGGTGCTGGCACCCGAGATCAACGAGGCGACCATCCGGCTCCTAACCCGACACGGCGTGGAGGTGGAGATCGCCAAAGGCGCCGGCTGCTGCGGCGCCTTGACTCACCACATGGGCAAGACGGGACCGGCGCATGCCAGTGCCAAGGCCAATATCGACGCGTGGCTCGCGGCGGATGCCCGGGACCAGCTCGATGCGGTGATCATCAACGCCTCGGGCTGCGGCACCACGGTCAAGGACTATGGCTTCATGCTGCGCGAGGATCCTGGCTATGCCGAGAAGGCGGCCAAGGTCGCGGGCCTGACCAAGGATGTCACCGAGTTTCTAGCAACGCTCGGGCTCGGGTCGGTGAGTGACGGGCCGAGGCCGGCGGTCACCTATCATTCCGCCTGCTCGATGCAGCACGGCCAGAAGCTCAAGACCCCGCCGCTCGAGCTTTTGCGCGCCGCCGGATTCAAGGTGAAGGAGCCGGGCGAGGCGCATCTGTGTTGCGGGTCGGCCGGCATCTACAACATCATGCAGCCGGAGATCTCGGGCGAGCTGAAGGCGCGGAAGGTCAAGCAGCTCGAGCGCACCCATCCGGAGGTGATCGCGACCGGCAATGTCGGCTGCATCACCCAGCTTCGGACCGGCACCGACATTCCGGTCTGTCACACGGTCGAACTCCTCGACTGGGCCACCGGCGGGCCGAAGCCGGCGACGCTGAACTGAGGGTCAGTCGGCATCGAGGGTGGCCAGCAGCTGCTCCAGCGGCTCGCGAAGGGTTGGGATGCCTTGCGTGGCGGTCTTTTAGACGATGGCAAGGTCAACGAGAAAATAGCCATAAATCAGCTGGTTGCGCATGGCCATCATGAGCCGCCATGGTATGTTGGGTGCCCGGACACGAATTTCGGGCGATAGTTTACCTGCAGCTTTGCCGAGCACCTCAAAGTCTCGGATGATCTTTTGCCGCATTTCGTCTGCTCTGAAAAAGGCGAAATCGATGCCGTCGATCATCCTTTCAACGGCTTTGACGGCCTGCTGCATGTCGTCGATGAGGAACCGGAAGTTGCGAGCGGTCACGTCGCCAACAGCTCGCGTGAAACGCGTTCCTCCAACTGCGGCCGCAGCCCGCCCGGCGTCACGAGATCGACGCGCGCCACAAGCAAGGCCTCGAGCGCTTCCTTGAGTTCCAAAAAGCTGAAGAAGCCCACCGGCTCATTGAATGAAGCGAGCAGGTCGACGTCGCTGTCCACCGTTTGCTCGCCCCTGGCCCAAGAGCCGAGGATGCCGATCGAGTCGATGGGGTAACGCTGTCGCAGCACCGGCAGTGCGGCAGCGAGACGGGCTTGGAGTTCTTCGGTCGAGGCCGGGCGGGTTGTCGACGTCACGATCGTGTCCCCTGGCAACTGTCGCTTCTGTAGCAACAGTTGCAGCGCTTCGCCACGCCCGCGACCGTCACATGGCCTTCATGGTCGGCTGCTAGCGCAGTTGCGAAGACCTCGTCCAAGCGGGAGAGAAGCGTATGCGCCACCTCATGTTCGCCACCTTGGCCCTCGCCCTGCCCACAGCTCTTTCAGCCGAACCTGTTGCCGTCACCGCGACACTGGCCGGTCACGTCATTCTTCCGGCCCAGACCTTCGTCAACCCGCCGGCCGATGCACCGGTCGGGCTCTTCATGGCGGGCCGCTTCGCCGCCAACGAGCGCGAGGAGCAGGCTTACGCAAGGGTCGAACAGACCGGCCTCGCCCGGCCGTTTCCCGGGCAGCCCTTGCAGGGCTTCTCGGGCATCAAGCACCTGGGCCATGGCCGCTATCTACTTTTGACCGACAACGGCTTCGGCAGCCGCGCCAATTCGGCGGACGCGCTGCTGATGTTCCACATCGCCACACCCGACTGGGAGAGCGGCCGGCTCGGCATCGAAGAGACGGTCTTTCTGTCGGACCCCGATCGCGTCATTCCCTTCCCGATCACCACCGAGTTCAGCGACAGCCGCTATTTGACCGGTGCCGATCTCGATATCGAGGGCATTCAGCCAGTCGGCGACGGCTATTGGATCGGCGACGAGTTCGGCCCCTATCTCATTCGCGTGGACGCCGCCGGGCGGGTCACGGACTTCTTCGAGACCGAGGCGGCTGGGCTGCTCGTGCAGTCGCCGGACCATCACCGGCTCTCCCTCCAGGCCGATCCGACCGAGCCGCCGCCGCCCTTCAACCTCCGGCGCAGCCGTGGCTATGAGGGCCTGGCGCTCGCCGCCGACGGCACGACGCTGCTGCCGGTGCTCGAGGGCCAGCTCTACGATCCGGAGGCTGGCACCTTCGAGACCAAGGACGGTCGGCCGGTGTTGCGGATCATGACCTTCGACACCTCGGGTGGCGGCTGGGGCGACGAGATCCGCTACTATCCGCTCGAGGATCCGGGCCATGCGATCGGCGATGTCAACCTGATCGACGAGCGGCGGGCGCTGGTCATCGAGCGCGACGGGAATCAGGGCGACGTTCGGCTCGGCATGGCGGAGCCGGCGCTGTTCAAGCGGGTCTATCTGATCGACCTCGAGGCCATGGATGACGACGGCGTGGTCACCAAGCTCGGCTACATCGATCTCCTCGCCATCGCCGACCCCGAGGGTGTCGGGCGGGTCGGCAGCATCGATGGCGTCTTCAGCTTTCCGTTCGTTACCATCGAGAATGTCGATCTCGTCGACGAGCGGCAGATCATCGTCGCCAACGACAACAACTACCCGTTCTCGATGGGCCGGGCGCCGGGTGTGGCGGACGACAACGAGCTGATCCTGCTCGCGGTGGACGAGCTTTTAGCACTGCGCTGAGCCCGGCTTTGGTGCATGATCGCGGCGGTGAACCCGTGCCTTGAGAGTGCCGCGCATGCTGACGAAGATCCTCTTGCCGATCGATCCGACCATGGCCGACTACTGGCAGCCGGCGATCGACACGGCGATCGATCTGGCGCGGAAGTATCAGGCGACGCTCGCCGTGCTCTGGGTGGCGCCGCCGGTCGACAGCGATCCGGAGGGCTTCACCGATATTCATATGCCTGCCCTCGAGGCCGTGGTGGCGGAGCGACTGCCGAGCGACGTTTCGACCGAGCTGCACCTGCGCGCCGATTGGGGCGACCCGGACCGCGAGATCTGCAAGGCGGCGGCGGAGCTGGGCGTCGAGCTGATCGTCATGGGCACTCATCAGCCGCATGCCGGCGAGACCGTTAGCGAGTCCAACGCCGCCAACGTGGTCGTGCACGCCACCTGCTCGGTCTACGCCGTCCGTTGAACGGCACCGCTTTGCGCCGCCCGACATTGCCGCTAGCCTGAGGATCGGAACGCAGCAACGAGGAGGACGGTCGCGGGATGGATGGGTTCGCGCTGACCGGCATTTTCCTCTTCTTCCTGTTCCTCCTGCTCGGCACCGGCGTCTGGGTGGCGCTGGCGCTGCTCGGGGTGGCGGTGGTCGGGATGGAGCTATTCACCAGCCGGCCGGCAGGTGATGCGATGATCACCACGATCTGGCGGTCGTCCTCCTCCTGGACGCTCACCGCCCTGCCGCTGTTCATCTGGATGGGCGAGATCCTCTTTCGGACGCGGCTTTCGGAGGACATGTTCAAGGGCCTGGCCCCCTGGATGGTCAACTGGCCGGGCCGGCTCCTGCACACCAACGTCGTCGGCTGCACCGTCTTCGCTGCGGTCTCGGGAAGTTCGGCCGCTACCATGACCACGGTCGGCAAGATGTCGATCCCCGAGCTGAGAAAGCGCGGCTATCCCGAGGAGATGATCATCGGCACGCTGGCCGGCGCCGGCACCTTGGGGCTGATGATCCCGCCGTCCCTGATCCTCATCGTCTATGGCGTGACCATCAACGAATCGATCAGCAAGCTGTTCATCGCCGGCGTGCTGCCGGGCCTCACCGTGGCCGCCCTCTTCATGGGCTATGTCGCCCTCTGGTCG
>CAZNWE010000011.1:0-579 GCA_964576715.1 uncultured Geminicoccaceae bacterium
GCCACCTGCCTTTATTCGATCCTCTGGGTTGGTGGACCAAAGCTGACTAGGGTCGGCTTTGGTCTCCAGGCGGTTGACCTCGGCAAAAGGTTCGCCGCTAGGATCTGATGTGGAGGCGCAGGGAATCGAACCCTCGGGGACTTCGGCTTGGAAGACCTGCCCCCGGACCACACCGCCCCCTTGCGAAGGCCCGGAGTTAACACCCGGGCCTTTTGCAATTTCAAGGCACTGCAAGCCTTCGTTGTTAATCTTGAAAAGAACTTTTTGGACGTCGTTCTTGAGCATGCCTTAAGCAATCTTGACCCAGGAAGACAGCATCGTTCTCGCAGCCATTACGGTTCGCTTTCGGCAGCGGCTTCTGCCTCTTGGCTTTTGGGCCTCCGGCTAGAGGAGCACTGCCGGGTGTTAATAACCTTGGAGCCTCGTGACATTAGTTCTGGTTTGAAACGAGACCGCTCCCCAACCCCAGAAAGGCTCGGGATGCCGGTACCTTCACGTGGTGCGATACCACATCCAGCCCTGGGTGCGAAGCTCCTTGCCGCTAATTTTCTTTTAGGCAAAAAATTGCCATAAACGACT
>CAZNWE010000011.1:589-66614 GCA_964576715.1 uncultured Geminicoccaceae bacterium
CTAATTCCGAAATAATAAAAATCATTTAAAATCAGATAGTTGGATGTGACGCAAAAAAGTCACACTCTTCGGCTTGATTGGCATCGCCAGCGGATTTGCGTATACGTCCAGTATGCGCTCACTAATTTCGGCCGCTTCCTCGACTTTCAGCCCACGCCGCCCCTGTGATTGCCCCTCGCCCATCGACCACCCCAAGAAAACCGGTGGGTGCAGGGAGGCAAGCCTCCCTGCGTTCTTCGCTAGCGGCCATAAGGCCGCTTCTCTCGTCGGCCTCAGTGCCCGGTGTCGAGGGCTGTGGCGACGGCTTCGATGCGGGCTTCGGCGACGCCCATTTGGCGGAGGTGGGTTATGGTGCTTTTGACGTAGTCGGTGTTGGGGCCGCCCTGGCCGTGGCCTTGGCGGATGTGGCGGAGGATTTCGGGTAGGGGGAGGTCGCCGGCGAATTGGGGGTGGTTGGGGCGGGCCAGGTAGCACCAGGCGGGGACGGTTTGGCCGGAGGCTAGCTCGAGGGGGAGGCGGCGGCGTTCGTAGACGTCGGTGACGAGTTCGCGGGCGTCCAGGTAGGCCAGTGTGTCGGCGGCCTGGGTGTCGGGCACGGCGTGGGCGAGGCCGATGCAGTCGCGGCCGGGGGCGAGGCCCAGGACCAGGCCCGGGCGGTCCTGGGTGCCGCGCCAGACCCAGGAATAGACGCAGAAGCTGCGGTGGTAGCCGTTGAGCCTGGCGCGTTCGGTGAGGGTGGGCTCGAAGCCCGGGTTCCACATGAGGGAGCCGTAGGCGAAGAACCAGGTGAGCGGCTGCTCGCTTACTGGGGCTTCTGTCATCAGGGTTTGGGGGCCAGGGGGTCCTCGGGCTGGCGGATATAGGCCTGGCCTGCCTCGACGACGCCGCGGCGGATGGCGCGGGTGCGGGTGAAGAGCTCGAACAGGGTTTCGCCCTCGCCCCAGCGGATGGCGCGCTGCAGGGCCACCATGTCCTCGGTGAAACGGCCGAGCATCTCGAGGACGGCTTCGCGGTTGTTGAGGAAGACGTCGCGCCACATGGTGGGGTCGGAGCCGGCGATGCGGGTGAAGTCGGTGAAGCCGCCGGCGGCGTATTTGAAGACCTCGCTCTGCTCCTGCTCCTCGAGGTCGGCGACGGTGCCGACGATGGTGTAGGCGATCAGGTGCGGGAGGTGCGAGGTGATGGCGAGGATCTTGTCGTGGTGCTCGGGAGTCATGAGGTCGACCGCGGAGCCGGCGAGCTCCCAGAGCGCCTTGACCCGTACGACGGAAGCGGGGTCGGTGTCCGGGGTGGGGGTCAGGATGCAGCGGCGGCCCTCGAAGAGGGTCTCGAAGGCGGCTTCGGGGCCGGAATGCTCGGTGCCGGCGACCGGGTGGCCGGGGACGAAGCGGGCGGGGTCGGGCAGATGCGGGGTGACGTCGCGGAGGATCTGCGCCTTGACCGAGCCCACGTCGGTGATGATGGCGTCGGGGCCGATGCCGGGGGCCATGGCGGCCGCGATGCTGCCCATGACGCCGGGGGGCGTGCCGAGGACGATGAGATCGGCGCCTTCTGCGGCCTCGGCGGGGTCGGTGGTGGCGCTGTCGCAGAGGCCGAGGGCGAGGGCGCGGTCGAGGGTCTCCTGGCTGCGTGAGGATGCCACGATCTCGCCGGCGAGGCCCTGGCGGCGGATGACCTTGGCGAGCGAGCCGTTGATCAGCCCGATGCCGATGAAGGCGACGCGGCGAAAGGGTGTCATGCGGCGGCCCGGCCGGCGGTGAAGCGCTGGAGCGACGCGACCAGGGCGCGGTTCTCGGCCTCGAGCCCGACGCTGATCCTTAGGCAGTGCGGCAGGCCATAAGATGCCATGGCGCGCGGGATCAGGCCCTCGGCCTCGAGATGGGCGTTGGCGGCCGTGGCGTCGCGGCCGGGCTCGGTCGGGAAGGCGACGAGCAGGAAGTTGCCCGCACTCGGATGGACGGTGAGGCCGAGCTGTTCGATCTCGGCCGCGAGCCAGGGCAGCCAGGTGGCGTTGTGGCGCCGGGCCTTGGTCTCGTGGTCGTGGTCCTCGAGGGCGGCGACCCCCGCCTCCTGGGCGGGCAGCGAGACGTTGAAGGGGCCGCGCAGGCGATTGATGACGTCGACGACCGGGGCCGGGCCGAGGAGCCAGCCGAGCCTCAGCGCGGCGAGGCCATAGAGCTTCGAGAAGGTCCGGGTCATGACGACGTTGGCCGCTGTCGAGGCGAGGCCGATGCCGCTGTCGTAATCGGCGGCCGCGACGAACTCGGCATAGGCCGCATCGATGACGAGGAGCACGTCCTCGGGCAGCCCGGCATGCAGGCGGCGGAGCTCGTCGCCCGAGATGTAGGAGCCGGTCGGGTTGTTGGGGTTGGCGATGAAGACGAGGCGGGTGCGGCTGGTGACGCGCGCCAGGAGAGCGTCGACGTCGGCCTTGAGCGCGCGTTCGGGGGCGGCCACGGGCGTGGCGCCGCAGCCGAGCGCCGAGAGCTTGTACATGAGAAAGCCGTGTTCGGTGAACAGCACCTCCTCGCCGGGGCCGGCATAGGCCTTGGTCAGGAGGCCGATGAGCTCGTCGGAGCCGGCGCCGCAGACGAGGCGGGCGGGATCGAGATTGTGGCGCCGGGCGATGGCACCGCGCAGGCTCTCCGAGCCGCCCTCGGGGTAGCGGTGCAGGCGTTCGGCGGCCGCGGTGAAGGCGGCCACGGCCTTGGGGCTCGCCCCGATGGCGCTTTCGTTGGCCGAGAGCTTGATCGCAGGGCGCGCGTCGGCGGTTGCCGCCTTGCCGCCCTGATAGGCCTGAATTTCGAGAATACCCGGCCGGGGCCGCGGTCCCGTCATGATGGTCGTGCCTCGGTGCTGCCGCCGCGATGGGCGCTGGTTCAGCCGGCCGGCGGGTCGGCCGGCAGCGGCTGTGGATAGCTGCCGAGCACGGCGAGGCGCAAGACCCTGTCGCGCAGCGGTGCCACGGCGTGGCGCAAGCCGGCGAGTGCGGCCGTCGCCATGCCCTCGACCTCGAGCATGAAGAAGGCGCTTTCCGGCTGCAGGTCGGCGAGGGCCACCAGCGAGACGAGTTCGCCGCCGCCGGCGTCCACCAGATCGCGCAGCCTTGCCCGACTGAGATCGAGATCGGTTTCGAGGACCAGCATCGTGAGATCGGCGCCCGTCGGCTCCTCGGGCAGGGCACCCAGGACCAGGGCCCCCCGCTGCTGCGCGACGTCGGCGGGCAGGCCCGGGCAGAACGGCAGCCGGCCGACCACGCGAAGCTGGCTGTCGATCACGGTGAGCGCCACCCGCCGCCACCAATGACTGCCTTCCTCGGGGGCCGGCAGCACCAGGAGTTCGGCCTCGCCGGCGGCGATCAGGCGAAAGCCCGCCTGCACCGTCTCGACCTCGCGCAGTGGCGTGATGGCGCCGAAATGGTCGTGCGCCAGCGCCCAGACGTGCGGCGCCGCCGGATCGGCGAGCACGGCCACGTCGAAGGGGGTTTGCAGCCGGGTCGTGGCGGCCAGGAGCTCGCGCCACATTCGGGTGAGCGCGGCGGCCGGCAGGGTCGGCGCAGCCCGCGCCGCGAGCCGGCGGATGATGCTGGCCTCGCGCGCCGGCCTGAGGGCGATCGCCGAGAGCCGTCGTTCGGTGTCGCTCGGCACCTTCGACTTGCGCCCACCGATCCGGCGCACGACCGCGATGCGCTCGAGCAGCAGGTCCAAGACGGCGTCGTCGATGCGGTCGATCTCCGCCCGCAGGTCGTCCAGACTGACCTCGCCATCCAGGGCGGAATCGGCGTCCAGGGTGGAATCGGCCACTGCTGGTGTCTCCGGCATGTCACGATCTCGACTTCCCTTACGCCGGCCTCGACGGGTCGTAAAGCCGTGGCGCCGGCATCGGGCCGGCGCCGATCTTGACAGCCGACAAGGCGCGGTCAAAATGATGCCGGTGGTGATTTGAGCTGACCGGCTTGCGGCCACGTTAAACAAGCAGCTAAAAGGTCGTGGCAGACCCGTGTCGACCCTGCGCGATCCTCGAGCTTCGCTGTTGCCAATCGTCAGCCGGCCGCTCGGGAGCGTATGTGATGCCAATCAAGATACCCAACGATCTGCCGGCCGCGGCCAAGCTCGCCGAGGAGGGTGTGCGGCTGATCGGCGAGAACGAGGCGCTGCGGCAGGACGTCCGACCGCTGCAGATCGCCTTGCTCAATCTGATGCCGGAGAAGCCGAAGACCGAGACGCAGTTGGCCCGGCTCCTCGGCGCCACGCCGCTGCAGGTCGAACTCACCCTGCTCTCGACCACGAGCTATCGGCCGCAGAACGTGCCGCTGTCGCATCTGCAGTCGTTTTATCAGGAATGGGAGGACGTCCGGCACCGCAAGTTCGACGGGCTGATCGTGACCGGTGCCCCGGTCGAGCTGATGCCGTTCGAGGCGGTCAAGTACTGGCCGGAGCTAGCCGCCATTTTCGATTGGTCGCGGACCAACGTGCACTCGTGCTTCCACATCTGTTGGGGGGCACAGGCAGCACTGTACCATTTCCACGGCGTGCCCAAGCACACGTTGCCGGTCAAGCGCTTCGGCATTTATCCGCACTACGTGATCGAGCGCCGCGATGCGCAGCGGCCGGGCCTGTTGCGCGGCTTCGACGACTACTTCCTGGTGCCGGTGTCGCGGCATACCGAGGTCAGGCGCGAGGACCTTCCCGACGGCAGCGGGCTCGAGGTGCTGGCGGTCTCGAACGCGGCCGGGCTGTGCCTGGTGCACGACCCGGCGCATCGCGAGATCTACATGTTCAACCACCTCGAATACGACACCTACACGCTCGCCGACGAGTACCACCGCGATCTGGCCAGTCGCAGCGACGTATCCCTGCCCACCAACTACTATCCCGACGACGATCCCTCGAAGGCGCCGCGCAACTGTTGGCGGGCCTACGCGCATCTCCTGTTCGGCAACTGGATCAACGAGACCTACCAGACCACGCCGTTCGAGATCAGCCGGATCGGTCGGCTCGAGCAGACCGACGTGGCGGCTTGACCTCGTCAACACCAGCCGCCGCACAGGCGGCCGTCATGTCCTCGTCCGGATCGCTGTGCAGGACGAGCGAGCGGGTCTTGCCGCGGGCCATGACGCCCTCCGGCACCGGCACGTAGCGGCGGCTGCCGGGTCGGGCCAGGGCGAATTCGGGGGTCGGGCTGTAGACCTCCTTGATCGCCTCGGCGATCAGCACGCCCGAGAAGTGGGTCATCAGCTTCAAGCCGAGCCGCTCGACCGGCACGCTGAGCTTCAGCGCCACGCGCCGGCCGCGGGGCAGGATCCGGCCGAGCGGCGGCATGTAGAGGGCGCGGCGCAGCTCGCCCATGACGAAGAGGTTGTTCTTCAGGCTGCGCTCGAGTTGATCGCTGGTGTAGGGCTGGCCGAAGCCGAAGGGCGTATGCTCGCTCCAGCACCAGAGGCCGCGGCGATTGGGCACGATGATCGCCATCCGCGCGCCGTCGCGCAGCACCCGCCACGCCTCGCGCATCAGCCGGTTGGCGTGCGGGCTGCACTCGAAGGCATGCGCCATGATGAGGTAGTCGAACGACCGGTCGTCGAACGGCAACTCGTCCTCGCGGCCGAGTGCGACGAGGTTGCGGCCGCCGGGTGGCCAGGCGCGGCCGCCCTGGGTCGCCGGCATCAGTGCCACATGGCTGCGCGCTTCCTCGAACAGACCGAGGAAGGGGGTGGCGAAGCCGATGCCGAGCAGCTCCCTGCCGGTGATGTCCGGCCAGAGCTGGCGCAGCTGGTGGTTGATCAGCCGGCGCGCATACTCGCCATCCCGGCTGCCGTAGAACGCCGTCAACTCGACGATATCGGGCCGCATGCCATTCGCCATCCCGTGAGCCTGCCTTGCACTATACGCATCCGCCGCCGTATTTGAAGGGTGCGTGTCTGAAACCGACACCGGAGGAAACGACGATGCCCCTTGAGATCGAGCTTTTGCCGATTCTCGCCGACAACTACTGCTACCTGTTGCGCGAACCGGAGACAGGGGTCTCGGCCGTGGTCGACCCGGGCACCGACGCCGCCGTCGTCAAGCGGCTGGAGGCGCTCGGCCGCGGGCTGGATTGGATCCTGATCACCCACCACCATGCCGACCACACCGCCGGCAATCCGGGCTTGAAGGAGCACTTCGGCTGCCAGATCGCAGGCCCTGCGGGCGAGGCCGAGAAGGTTCCCGGCATCGATGTCCGGCTGGCCGAGGGCGACCTGTTCCCGCTCGGTGCCGAGACCGCCACGATCATCGCGACACCCGGGCACACGCGCGGCCATATCAGCTATCACTTTCCCAAGAGCGAGGCGCTGTTCTGCGGCGACACGCTGTTCGCGCTCGGCTGCGGCCGGTTGTTCGAGGGTGATCCGCCGACGATGTTCAAGTCACTCGCCAAGCTGATGGCGCTCGACGACGCCACCAAGGTCTATTGTGGCCACGAGTATACCGCGAGCAACGCCCGCTTCGCGCTCACCGTCGACGGCGGCAACGCGGCCCTCGTGGCGCGCGCGGCGGAGATCGAGGCGCTGCGCGCCCAGAACCAGCCGACCCTGCCCTCGACCATCGGTCTCGAGCGCGCGACCAATCCCTTCGTCAGGGCCGCGACCGCCGCCGAGTTCGGCCGGCTTCGCGCCCTCAAGGATCGGGCATAGCCTGTTGCCTGACGCGGACGAGGCGGCACAACCGGGCAAGCTGCGGGTCGTGGATGCTGAGCGATTGCAGATGGTCGTGGGTGTTGAAGAGATAGTCGGCGCAGCGCCCGATCGGGCCTGCCGCGTGCGCGAGGGCGGCCACCACGGCAGTCTCCTCGAGCTTGCCGGTGTAGCGTTGATGGTGGTGGTTGATGGTGAAGGTGAGTGCCTTGACCGGGCCGGCCTCGGTTCGCCCGTTGACCCAGGTCGGCACGTAGGCGGCGGTGATCATCTCGCGCCGCCAGATCAGGGTCAGCTCCTCGTCGACGGCATCGGCGGCGATCCGGTAGAAGAGGCCCTGGCAGCTGCCGCCGCGGTCGAGCCCGAGCATCAGGCCGGGGCATTCGACCGTGCCGCGACCGAGATAGGTCCAGAGGCAAAAGCGCCGATGATAGCCCCAGATGCGCCCGAGACGGCGCTCGACGAAGTGAAAGGCCGGGTTCCAGATCAGCGAGCCGTAGGCGAACACCCACACCTCCCGGCCGCGCGGCAGGCCCTGCAGCGCCGCCGCGCGACAGGCGGCGAGCTCGTCCTCGGTGCGGATCATCGCCGCCTCGCCTTGCCCACCCGCCGCCTCGGCGAGCCGCTGCAGCCAGCCGTTCTGCAGATTTTCCCGGGTGATCATCCGCGCTCCGTCAACCAGGCCGACACCCGGCTTCGATCCTCACCGCCACCGCACCACACCGCGGCCACCGCCATCGTCTGCCGACATAAGCTATTGGCCGACCGACGCAAGCCGTTGCATGCAAGCCGCATGCCGACGGCTTCGGGCGTGGTGCGATGATCGAGCCGCTGGGCGGGCCGGCCTATTGGCTGCCGTTCGTCGTCGCCTTCGCCTGTGGCTATCTCGCGGGCTCGGTGCCGTTCGGCCTGCTGTTGACCAGGATCGCCGGCGCCGGCGACATTCGCAGCATCGGCTCCGGCAATATCGGTGCCACCAACGTCTTGCGAACCGGGCGTAAGGGCCTGGCACTGGCCACACTGCTCTTCGATCTGGCCAAGGGCTGCCTGCCGACGCTCGCCGCCTGGTACTGGCTCGGGCCCGACATCGCGATCGCGGTCGGGCTCGGCACGGTGCTCGGCCACTGCTTTCCGGTCTGGCTGCGCTTTCGCGGCGGCAAGGGGGTGGCGACCGCGGCCGGCGTCATCCTGGCGCTGACCCCGCTCGTCGTGCCGGTCATCCTCGCACTCTTCGTCGCCATCGTCTGGGCGACCCGCTATGTCTCGCTCGGCTCGTGCATTGCCGCGCTGGCGGCGCCGGTCACCGCGTGGCTGCTCGGTCATGTGCAGCCGGCCGAGCTCTATAGCGTCCTGGCGCTGGTCATTGTCGGCACGCATCGCGGCAATATCCGAAGGCTGCTCAAGGGTGAGGAGAGCAAGCTCAGCTTCTCGGCGAAGAAGCCCGGATCGCCGTCGGCCTGACGGCGACGATGTGCCAGACGTGCCAATGCTTGGCCTCGCCACGGGGGGTGGTGCTGTCGTTCTCTTCCGCCTCGAGCCGTTCCAGCGCCAGGCCGTCCAGCAGTCCCGCGAGTTCGGCCCGCTCGACGCCGAGCGTCCGGCCGCTCTGCACCCAGCTGTCGCGCGGCCCCAGCAGCTGACCGGCAAAGCGGCCGCCGGGCACCAGCGCCTGCCCGATCTGGGCGAACAGCGCCCTCAGCATCGCCGGTCGGTCGACCGAAAAGAGGCAGAAGCTGGCATTGATCAGCTCCGCCTTGGGCAGGATCGTCCGCTCGAAGCGCGCGCGCCTGGTCACCAAGCGGGGCCGCAAGGCTGACGGCGTGGCCCTGACGAGCGCCGCGAGGGCCGCGGGCTCGACGTCAATGGCGAGCACGTGCCAGCCGGCATCGAGCAGTGGCAGGGTGTCGCGACCGGCGCCGCAACCGAGATCGATGGCCCGCCGACCGGGTGGTGCGGCGCCCTTCTCCGCGGCACCGAGGGCGTGCCTAAGGGTCGCGCGTGGCGGCCGGCCCATCGTTGCCGTGTAATACGCCGACCATTCTCTATCGCCAGTTGATTTTTCCATCATAAGCTGTCTCAATTCGCGTGATCAACCACGGCACCCGACGTGACCAGCGACGCTTTTGACCCCGAACGTCTGGCCTGGCTACGGCTCGCCCGCTCGCGCGGCCTGGGTGGTACGCTCTTCTTTCGCCTGATCGAGCGCTACGGCAAGCCTTCGGCAGTGATCAAGGCGCTGCCGCGGCTCGCCGACCGGCTGGCGCCCAAGGGCTTCGAGCTGGCCAGCGAGCGGCAGGTGCATGCCGAGATCGAGGCACTTCAGGGCCTCGGCGGCGTCCATCTCCTGGCCGACGAGCCCGGCTATCCCCTGGCCCTGCGCCACATCGCCGACCCGCCGCCGGTGCTCACCCTGCTCGGCCGGGAGGCGTTGCTGACGGGCCGCGCCATGGCGATCGTTGGGGCCAGGAACGCCAGCGGCAACGGGCGCTACCTGGCCACCAGCCTGGCCCGCGAGGTCAGCCTGATTGGGCTGACGGTGGTCTCCGGCCTCGCCCGTGGGATCGACACCGCGGCGCACCAAGGCGGTCTCGAGGGGCCGGGCTCGACCGTCGCCGTGCTCGGTGCCGGGATCGATGTCGTCTATCCGCCGGAGAATGCCGAACTGCACGCGCGGATCGCCGCCGAGGGGCTGATCGTCAGCGAGCGGGCGCCGGGCACGCCGCCGCTCGCCCGGCATTTCCCGCGGCGCAACCGGATCATCGCCGGCCTCTCCTCGGCGGTCCTGGTGGTCGAGGCGGCGGCCCGCTCGGGGTCGCTGATGACCGCCCGGCTGGCCGGCAGCGAGGGCCGGGAGGTCATGGCGGTGCCGGGCTCGCCGCTCGATCCGCGCCATGCCGGCACCAACCAGCTGTTGCGCGAGGGGGCGGCCCTGGTGACCGGCATCGAGGACGTGACGGCGGCGTTGCCGGCCTGGACGACGGCCCCCGAGCCCCGGCGCGAGCCGAGGCGGCCGCCGGCCAGTGCCGTACTCCCACCCCCGCCGGAGCGTGCCGCGCTAAGCCCGGCCGTGCCGGTCGACGGCCTGCCCGAGCACATCGCGACGCTGCTCGGCATGGAGCCCATGCCGGTTGACGAAGTCATACGCCAATGCCATGCATCGCCTTCGGAGGTGCAAAACGCGCTGCTCGATCTTGAGCTGGACGGTCGCCTCAAACGCCATCCCGGCAACCGCATCTCTCGCGCTCTGGCGTAGGAGGCAGCTTTTTTCAGCCGCGGCGGCTTGCCTGAGGCGGTGCCGGGACGACCTTCAGACCCTGACCAACCGAAGAACCTGGCCCAACGCGGGGCCGCTCTGGGATTGAGCTTGCGCATGGACGTCGTCGTCGTCGAATCCCCGACCAAGGCCAAGACGATCAAGAAATACCTGGCCGACGCGCCCGACGTCGAGGCGTCCTACGGCCATGTCCGTGATCTCTTGGAAAAGGACGGCTCGGTCCTGCCCGACGACGATTTCAAGATGTTCTGGACGGTGCTCGACGACAAGAAGAAGCGCGTCGACGAGATCGTCAAGGCGGTGAGGGGTGCGAAGCGGCTGTTCCTCGCCACCGACCCCGACCGCGAGGGCGAGGCGATCTCCTGGCACCTGCTCGAGGTGTTGAAGGAACGCAAGGCCCTGAAGGACGTCGAGGTCAAGCGGGTGGTGTTCCACGAGATCACCAAGAACGCGGTGACCGAGGCGATGCGCCATCCGCGCGATCTCGACCAGAGCCTGATCGACGCCTACCTCGCCAGGCGCGCGCTCGACTACCTCGTCGGCTTCACGCTCTCGCCGGTGCTCTGGCGCAAGCTGCAGGGCTCGCGCTCGGCCGGCCGGGTGCAGTCGGTGGCGCTACGGCTGATCTGCGAGCGCGAGGCCGAGATCGAGGCCTTCGTGCCGCGCGAGTACTGGACGGTCGAGGCGCTGCTCGAAACCCCGGACAAGGCCAGGTTCAAGGCGAAGCTCACCCATCTGGGCGAGACGAAGCTCGGCAAGTTCGACCTCGGCGACGAGGCCGCGGCCAAGGCCGCCGTCGCCAAGATCGAGGCTTCGAACCTGGCCATCGGCCCGGTTGAGAAGAAGCAGGTCAGCCGCCAGCCCTCGCCACCCTTCTCGACCTCGACGCTGCAGCAGGAGGCGGCGAGGAAGCTGGGCTTTTCCGCCGACCGGACGATGAAGACCGCACAGCGGCTGTTCGAGGGGGCGCAGCTCGGCGGCGAGACGGTGGGCCTCATCACCTACATGCGCACCGATTCGGTGCAGCTGTCGCGCGACGCGATGACCGCGGCGCGCCAGCATATCGGCCAGAGCTTCGGCCCAGCCTACCTGCCCGAGCAGCCGCGGGTGTTCAAGACCAAGACCAAGAACGCGCAAGAGGCGCACGAGGCAATCCGCCCGACCGAGATCGGCCGCGAGCCGCAGAAGATCGGCCGCTATCTCGACGACGACCAGCGTCGGCTCTACGCGTTGATCTGGAAGCGGACCGTGGCGAGCCAGATGGCGGCGGCCAAGCTCGATCGGGTCACGGTCGACGTGCTCGACCAGGCGGGTGCGGTCACGCTGCGCGCCACCGGCCAGACGATCGCCTTCGACGGCTTCCTCAAGCTCTACCAGGAGGGCCGCGACGATCCCACCGGTGAGGAGGAGGACGACGAGAACGTGCTCTTGCCGGCGCTCGCCACCGGGACGACGGTCGCCGAGCGCGGGGTCACCCCGGCACAGCATTTCACCGAGCCGCCGCCGCGCTTCAGCGAGGCGAGCCTGGTCAAGAAGCTCGAGGAGCTCGGCGTCGGCCGGCCCTCGACCTATGCCAGCATCATCTCGGTGTTGCAGAACCGGGACTATGTCAGGCTCGAGCAGAAGCGCTTCGTGCCCGAGGACCGGGGGCGCCTGGTCTCGACCTTCCTCACCAGCTTCTTCGACCGCTACGTCCAGCCGACCTTCACCGCGGCGCTCGAGGACAAGCTGGATCGGGTGGCGGCCGGCGAGCTCTCTTGGAAGGCGGTGCTGCGCGAGTTCTGGCAGCCGTTCGTCACCAGTGTCGGCGAGGTCAGCGAGCTGCGCGTCGCCGAGGTCATCGACGCGCTGAACGACGCGCTCGCCGCGCGGCTCTTTCCGCCGCGTGCCGACGGCAGCGAGCCGCGCTCCTGCCCGCTCTGCAAGGAAGGCCGCCTCAGCCTCAAGCTCGGCCGCTACGGGGCCTTCGTCGGCTGCTCGAACTATCCCGAATGCCGCTATACCCGTCAGCTCGGCGATGATGTCGATGCCGATCCCGCCAAGGGCAAGGAGGAGCGGCTCCTGGGCGTCGATCCGGAGAGCCAGGAGGAGGTCTGGCTGAAGAACGGCCGATTCGGCTTCTACATCCAGTCGGGCTCTGGCGATACCGTGAAGCGCAGCTCGCTGCCGCCCAACCTCGAGCCGGCCGATATCGATCTCGAGACGGCGCTCAAGCTCCTGGCCCTGCCGCGACCGGTGGGCACCCACCCGGAGAGCGGCGAGCCGATCATGGCAGGCATCAACCGCTATGGGCCCTTCGTCCAGCATCAGCGCCAGTTCATCCGCCTGCCGCCCGACGAGGACGTCCTCTCGATCGGCATGAACCGGGCCTTGACGCTGATCGCCGAGAACCCGGCCAAGGGCCCGGCTCGCACCGAGGCCAAGGCGCTGAAGGAACTGGGCCCGCATCCCGAGGACGGCGAGGCGGTGAAGGTGCTGGACGGCCGGTTCGGCCCCTATGTCAAGCATGGCAAGATCAATGCCAGCCTGCCCAAGGGCAAGGCGGCGGACGACCTGTCGATGGCGGAGGCGGTCGAGCTGTTGGCGGCACGCGCCGCCAAGACCGGTGGCGGCAAGGCCAAGGGCAAGGCGAAGGCGCCGTCGAAGGCGGCAACCGGCAAGGCCGCCAACGGCAAGGCCAAGAGCAAGCCTGGAGCCAAGGGTGGCACCAAGACCAAGGCGGCCGCCAAGACCAGCGGTGCCAAGGCCGACAGTGCCAAGGCGCCGGCCGGCGGCGGCTCCTGAGCGATGCGGCGCAGGCGCGGTGACGGGAGCGGACGCGACGGATCGCGCGACCGCGGCACCGGCCGCCGCAGCCGCTACGAGCGCACCGGCCTGCCGCCGGGGATGGCCGCGGTCGAGGTGACCGCGATCGACGATGCGGGCGAGCTCATGGGCGAGAGCCCGGCGGTCCCCGGAGCGTCGATCCGCGTGCTCGGCGAGGATGGTGGCGAGGCACCACTCGAGGTCGGCGACCGCGCCCTGATGCGCCTGGACACCGATGACGAGGGGATGATCGAGGGACGGCTGTTCCGCAAGCTCGCGCGCATCCAGCGGGAGGCCGTGGGCGTGATCGAAAAGCAGGGTCAGGCCCTGTTCCTCAGACCCAGCCGCAAGGCGGCCAGCCGCGACGCGCCGCCGCTCTTGCCGCTCGACCCGGCCGGGTTCGAGCTCGACGCTGGCGATCTCGTCCGCGCCCGGCTCGATCGTGGCAAGCCGCTCGCACCGCCGAGAGCGATTGCCGTCGAGCAGTTGGGCAAGGCCGAGGACACGGGCTCGATCGCGTTGACCATCGCGGCCGACCTCGAGCTGCCGATCGACTTCAGCCCGGCAGCACTGGCGGTGGCCGAGAACGCGCAGCAGCCGAAGCTGGGTGAGCGGGTCGATCTCCGCGACCTCGATCTGGTGACCATCGACGGGGCGGATGCCCGGGATTTCGACGACGCGGTCTGGGCCGACCCCGAGCCGCTGCCGGGTGGCGGTTTCAGGGCGGTGGTCGCGATCGCCGACGTCGCCCACTACGTCCAGCCGGGCGACCCGCTCGACCGCGAGGCCCTGGAGCGCGGCAACTCGGTCTATTTTCCCGACCGCGTGATCCCGATGCTGCCCGAGGCCCTCTCCAACGGGCTCTGTTCGCTCAGACCCATGGAGGACCGGGCCAGCATCGCGGTCGAGCTGATCTTCGATGCCGATGCCGGGCTCAAGCGCTGGCGGTTCATGCGGGCCTTGATCAAGAGCCGGGCCCGGCTGACCTACGAGCAGGTGCAGCTGGCGCGGGACGGCAGCCCGGACGACCTCACCGCCCCCTTGCTCGAAACGGTCATCCGGCCCCTTTTTCAGGTCTACGAGAAGCTGGCGGCGGCCAGGCGCAAGCGAGGTACCATCGAGCTGGAATTGCCCGAGCGCCAGATCCTCCTGGATCAGCACGGCAAGGTGCAGGACATCGTCATCCGCCGCCGGCTGGCCAGCCACATGCTGGTCGAGGAGCTGATGATCGCCGCCAACGTCGCGGCGGCGCGGGCACTGGCCGACAAGAAGCGGCCCTGCCTCTTTCGCGTCCACGACAAGCCCGACCCGATTCGCCTCGAGGCCCTGGCGCAGTACCTGGAGCGGCTCGGCATCGGCTGGTCCAGGACGGCGAAGAAGCCCGGCGACTTCACCCGGATGCTGGAGAAGATCGTCGAGCCCAGTTTGCGCGAGCAGGTCTCGGGCTTCGTGCTCAGAGCCCAGGCGCAGGCTGTCTACCAGCCCGACAATCTCGGTCACTTCGGGCTCAACCTCCGCCATTACGCGCACTTCACCTCGCCGATCCGGCGCTATTCGGACCTCGTCGTGCATCGCCTGTTGATCCACCACGAGAAGCTCGCCGGCCACGATGACGGCCGGGCCTACGACCTCGAGCAGCTCGAGCGCTTCGGCCGGCTGGTCTCGGCCACCGAGCGCAAGGCGGTCCAGGCCGAGCGGATGGCCTTCGCCCGCTACACCGCCCTTTTCATGCTCGACAAGAAGGGGGCACAGTTCACCGGCCGGGTGATCGGGGTGCAGCGTTTCGGGCTCTTCGTGATGCTCGACGATACCGGGGCCGAGGGCCTGGTACCGGTGAGCACCCTGGGCGAGGACGCCTTCCACTTCGACGAGCAGCACCAGGCGCTGGTCGGCATTCGCTACGGCGAGGCGTTCGGCCTCGGCGATCTCGTCACCGTGACGCTCGCCGACATCGACATCGTCCAGGGTCAGATCAGCTTTCGCATCGACGCGCACGAGCGGGCGCATGCCGCCGAGCTCGCGCGTGCCGCCTGGGCCAAGGCCGGGCCGATGCGCCGCGGCCACCACCTGACCGGTCGAGCCTCCCGTGCAGCCACCGGCCGCCGCAAGCGCTGAGAGCGGGCGGCGCAACCTCGAGCTGGCTGCGCTGATGGCCAGTGCCGCCATCGTCGGGGCGTCCTTGGCCCTCTCCTTCCCGTTGCTCTCGCTGGTGCTCGAGGCCGCCGGTGCAGCTCCTGTGGCGATCGGCCTGAACGCGGCGGCGCACGGCCTCGGCGTCATTCTGGCGGCACCGTTCTTCGGCCGGGCGATCCAGGCGCTGGGCGCTGCCCGGGTGATGCGCTTCGGGCTCGCGGTCGCGGCACTGCTGCTGCTCGTCTTCCCGCTTCGGGTCGATCCCGGGCTCTGGTTCGTCCTGCGTCTGTTTTTCGGCGCTGCCACCGCCGCTGTCTTCGTGGTCAGCGAGGCCGCGATCAACGCGCTGGTCGAGGACCACAGGCGCGGCCGGGTGCTGGGCCTCTACGGCACGCTCTTCGCCGTTGGCTATGCCAGCGGCCCCTTGGTCATCGCGGCCGTCGGCAGCGAGGGGATGACCGCGTTTCTCATCGGCGCGGCCATCCTCTGCCTCGGCGTCGCCCCCACCTTCGCGATGCCGTCGATCGACACGGCCCTTGCCGGCAGTCCTGGCGCCTATGCGGCACGGCGGCTGTTCGGGCTTTGGCGGGTGGCGCCATTGCTGCTCGCCACCGCCGCCGTCGTCGCGTTGATCGAGACGACGCAGTTCGCGCTGCTGCCGGTCTGGGGGCTCAGGCTCGGCATGACCGAGGGGACGACCGCACTGCTGCTGGGTTTGTGGATCGGCGGCAACATTCTTCTGCAATACCCGATCGGCTGGCTCGCCGATCGCCTCCCGCGGCGCCGCCTGATGGCGTCCTGCGCCGCCCTCGCGACGCTCTTGTCGCTGGCGCTGACGAGCCCCTTCGTCACCGGCAATCCCGGCCTGCTGTGGCCAGTACTTCTGGTCCATGGGGGGATGAGCGGCGGCATCTATGTCCTCGCACTGGCGCTGATGGGCGAGCGGTTCAAGGGCGCCTCGCTGGCCGGGGCCAATGCCGCCTTCATCCTGACCTACGAGGTGGGCGCCATGGCCGGCCCGCCTCTTGCCGGGGTCGCGATTTGGGCCACGGGTGCCCCTGGCATGCCCTTGGTCTTCGCCATGGCCCTCGCCCTCCTTGCCGCAGCGGCGCTCGCTGCCCGAGCGTCGCCGCGATCGGCTGACCCGTCCTGATCTCGGCTGCCGGTTGTGCCTTGAGCCGATGCACCGGCGGGCCTACGTCGAGAAGCACAGGTTGATCGGCAGCTTTTCAGGCGCAGTGGACGTCATGCGACACGCGGTGGTGGTGGGCTTGGGCTATGGGCTCGGGCGGGGGCTGTTCTTCCTGCCGGAGGCCAAGCGGATCGGCGTCGAGCGCTGGGTCCGGGGCTGGGAGGAGGCGCAGCTGCTGGCGGCGACCGACGTCGCCTTCGTCAGCTGGGCGAAGAGCGGGCGGACCTGGCTCAGGACCATGCTGAGCCGCGCCTTTCAAGCGGGCTACGGCATCCCGGCGAGCGCAGCGCTCGAGTTCGACAATCTGAAGCGCCTGAACCCAAGGATCCCCTCGGTCTTTTTCACCCACGGCAACTATCTCCGCAATTACAACGGCGAGTGGGACGAGCGCTCGGCCTTCTGGGGCAAGCGGGTGCTGCTCCTGGTGCGCGACCCGCGCGACACCGCGGTTTCGCAGTATTTCCAATGGAAGCACCGGATGCACCCGGCGAAGAAGGCGCTCAATTTCTATCCCCGGCACGGCGCCGCGGTCAGCCTTGCCGATTTCGTCCTGAAGGAGCCGATGGGGCTCGCCGGCGTGCTCGACTTTCTCGAGATCTGGGAGCGCACCCTGCCCAAGGTCCAGGCGTCGCATACCGTGCATTACGAGACGCTCCGCGCCGACACCGCCGGTGCGCTCGCCGCCATCCTCGACTTCCTCGGCACGCCGGCGTCGGCCGAGGTGGTCGAGGAGGCGGTCGCCTTCGCCTCGGTCGAGAACATGCGCAAGCTGGAGACCGAGGGGGCCAGGGTCGGCTATTCGGGCCAGCGGCTGAAGCCCGGCGACGCCGGCAATCCCGAGAGCTTCAAGGTCCGGCGCGGCAAGGTCGGCGGCTGGCGGGACTATCTGACCGAGGCCGAGAGCGAGGCGGTCGAGGCCATGGTGGCGGCCCGGTCGGGGGCGCTCTTCGGCTACAAGCGGCCGGTCGAGCCCGAAACGGCGGCAGCCAGCGTCGGGTCGGCCTGAGCGGCGCGCCGATGTCGGGCCTCCTCTATCTCATCCCGATAGCACTCTTCCTCGGCCTCCTGGGCCTCGGGGCCTTCATGTGGGCGATGAAGAGCGGCCAGTTCGACGATCTCGACGGTGCCGCCGAGCGCATCCTGCACGATGACGACGAGGAGGAGGAGGAGGACAAAGACGAGCCGCCCAAAGGCTGACCGTCACGACCGCCGGACGTAGCGGCCGATCTTGTGCAGCCAGCGTTCGGCCATGCCTTCGGCACGGGTGAATATGGTGCCAGCGCGCGGAAATCGCTCCTTGAGCCGGAGCAGCAGGCGCTCGGCCCAGGCGGTGTGGCGGGAGAGGATGATCAGGCCGATGGCGAGGAAGAGCACGCCCTGCAGGATCGGCAGAAAGAGGCCGAGAAAGCCGAGGCCGAGAAAGCCGTAGCCGAGCCCGAGCATCAACAGGCGGGTCATCGGACGCCTGCCTGCGCGAGCCAGGCGGCCTCGTCCAGCGTGGCGACGCCGAGCTCGGCCGCTTTTTTGGCTTTCGAGCCCGCGTCGGATCCGAGCACCACGAAATCGGTCTTCTTCGAGACGGAACCGGCCACCTTCGCCCCCAATTGCTCGGCCAGCGCCTTGGCCTCGGCCCGGGTCATCTGCTCGAGGCTGCCGGTGAAGACGATGGTCTTGCCGGCGAAGGGCGAGCCGCCGGCCGGGGGTGCGGCGGTGGCCTCGACGGTGAGTTCGCCCGCCAGGTCGTCGAGGGCGGCGAGGTTGTGCGCCTCGGCGAAGAACTCGGCGATGGCGTCGACCAGCTTCGGGCCGATGCCGTCGATGTCGGCAAGCTCGGCCCTGGCCTCGTCGTCGCCCGCTGCCACCGCCAGCATGGCGGCCTTCCAGCCGTCCAGCGTGCCGTAGTGGCGGGCCAGCAGCTTGGCATTGGCCTCGCCGATGAAACGGATGCCGAGCGCCAGGATGAAGCGGTCGAGCGGAATGGTGCGGCGCGCCTCGATGGCGGCCGCGAGCTTGTCGATCTTCTTCGCCCCCCAGCCCTCGAGCGCCTCGAGGTGCGCCCGCCGAGCGGGGTCGGTGGTGAGGCGAAAGAGATCGGCCGGGGTCTTCAAGAGGCCGGCCTCGTGCAGTTGTGGCACCTGTTTTCTGCCCAATCCTTCGATGTCGAACGCGTCACGGCCGACCACGTGCTCGAGCCTGGCCTCGACCTGGGCCGGGCAGACGAGCCCGCCGGTGCAGCGCCTGACCGCCTCGCCCGCGGGACGGACGGCCTGGCTGCCGCATTCGGGGCAGTAGTCGGGAAACTGATATGGGGTGACGTCGGCCGGACGGCGATCGGTCACCACCTCGACGACCTGCGGAATCACGTCGCCGGCGCGCTGAATGACGACGAAATCGCCGACCCGGATGTCCTTCTCGACGATGTAGTCCTCGTTGTGCAGCGTCGCCCGGCGCACGACCACCCCGCCCACCGTGATCGGCTCGAGCTCGGCCACCGGGGTCAGAGCCCCGGTGCGGCCGACCTGGACCTTGATCGCGCGGATCTGCGTGATCGCCTGCTCGGCCGGGAACTTGTGGGCGATGGCGAAGCGCGGTGCCCGGCCGACATAGCCGAGGCGCTCCTGCAGGCGAAGGTCGTCCACCTTGTAGACGACGCCGTCGATGTCATAGCCGAGCGTGGCGCGCCGTTCGGCGATCTCGGCGTGGTAGGCGATCAGCGCGTCGGCGCTGCGGCAATGTCGGGTCAGCGGGTTGACCCTGAGGCCGATCGCCTTGAGCCGCTCGAGAAAGCCCGAATAGGTGCCGGTGACTGCAGGCTCGGCCGCACCCCAGCCATAGGCGAAGAAGCGGAGCTTGCGCGCTGCGGTGATCTTGCTGTCGAGCTGGCGGACCGAGCCGGCCGCCGCGTTCCTGGGATTGGCGAAGAGTGCCAAGCCTTCGGCCTCGCGCCGCTCGTTCAGGGCGGCAAAGTCCTGAAGCTCCATGAAGATCTCGCCCCTGACCTCGAGCACCGCGGGCGCTTCGCCCAAGAGCCGTTGCGGGATGTCGCGGATGGTGCGCACGTTGGCGGTGATGTCCTCGCCGACACTGCCGTCGCCGCGGGTGGCGCCGCGGACCAGGAGGCCGTTCGCGTAGCGGACGGCGCAGGAGAGCCCGTCGATCTTGGGCTCGGCCACGAGGTCGACCGGGGCATCGCTGGCGAGGTTCAAAAAGCGGCGGATGCGCGCCAGGAACTCGCGGACGGCGGCCTCGTCCATGGCGTTGTCGAGCGACAGCATCGGCACCTTGTGCTCGACCTTGCCGAAGGCCTCGACCGGTGGTGCCCCGACCCGGTAGCGCGGGCTGTCGGGCCGGATCAGGTCGGGAAAGGCCTCCTCGATGGCGGCGTTGCGGCGCTGCAGGGCGTCGTAGTCGGCATCGCTGATCTCGGGCGCGTCGATTTGGTAGTAGAGGCGGTCGTGGCGGGCGAGCTCGCTCGCGAGGCGTTCGAGTTCGGCCGCGGCCTCGGTCTTGCTCAACTGATCGACGGGCTTTTCCGTCATCGGGCGGCGGCCACCTCGAGCAGGCTCGTGGCGGCGGCCCGGGCGGCGTCGGTGACCTCGGCTCCGGCCAGCATGCGGGCGATCTCGTCGCGGCGCTCGGCCTCGGTGAGGCGACGGACGCGGACGGTGGCACCGTGATCGTCGGTCAGCTTCTCCACCATGAAATGGTGGTCGGCGCGGGCCGCGACTTGCGGCGCGTGGGTGACCACCAGCACCTGGCGCTCGGCCGCGAGCCGGGCGAGGCGCTCGCCGACCGCATCCGCCGTGGCGCCGCCGATCCCGGCATCGACCTCGTCGAAGATCATCGTCTCGGCGGCGGCCGCCCGGGCGAGCACCACCTTCAGGGCCAGCATCAGCCGCGACAGCTCGCCGCCCGACGCGATCTTGCCGATCGGCCCCAAGGGCTGGCCCGGATTGGTCGAGACGAGAAAGGCCACGCGGTCCATGCCCTCGGGCCCCGCCTCGGCCTCGCCCAGGGCCTCGACCACGATCTCGATTCGGGTGCGCTCGAGCTTCAAGGGCGGCAGCTCGGCCATGACGAGGCGGACCAGCTCGGCGGCGGCGGTCGTCCGGCTCGCATGCAGGCTCGTCGCCGCCTCCAGATAGCGCGTGCGCGCCGCCCGCGCGTCGCGCTCGAGATCGGCCAGCGCCTCAGCACCGGCGTCGATCCCGGCGAGCTCGTCCCGGGTGCGCTCGAGCAGCTCGGGCAGTGCCTCGACGCTGACCCGGTGCTTCCTCGCTGCGTCACGCAGCGCGAACAGCCGATCCTCGACGGCCTCGAGCGGGCGCTCCTCGGCGGCGACGTCGCGCCCGGCGGCGGCGATCGCCGCCTCCGCCTCGCCGGCCTCGATGAGGGCCCGCTCCACCGCCTGGAGTGCCGGCTGCAGCAGCTCGGCCGCGGCCTCGGGGGCGCGCAGGAGACGCCGCTCGGCGGCGCCGAGCCTGGCCAGCGCCCCGTCGTTGCCGGTGAGCTCGCCCAGTGCCTGGTCGAGCGCGGTCACCAGCTTCGCCTTGTTGAGCAGCCGGCTGCGCTCAGCGGCGAGGCGCTCCTCCTCGCCAGGCTGGGGATCAAGCTCGTCGAGCTCGACCAACCGGTGGCGAAGATAGTCCTCGTCGCGCCTGGCCTTGTCGATCGCCGCCTGCCGCTCGGCGATCGCCCGCTCCAGCCGGCGCCAAGCGTCGAAGGCAGCCCGGGTTGCGGCGAGCAGCTGGTCGTGGCCGGCGAAGGCGTCGAGGACGGCCTTGTGGCTCTTCGTGTCGGTCAGGCCGCGCTGGTCCATCTGGCCGTGCACCTCGACCAGGAGATCGCCCAGGGCGCGGAGCGTCGCACCGCTGACCGGGGCGTCGTTGACATAGCCGCGACTGCGGCCGTCGGCACCGAGGCTGCGGCGGACGACGATCTCGGCGTCGCCGGATTCCAGGTCCTGCGCGGCAAGCAGCGCCTGCGCGGCATGGTCGTCGGGTGGCTGGAAGCAGGCAATGACCGATCCCTGGTTCGTCCCCGCCCGCAACAGGCCGCGATCGGCGCGCTCGCCGAGCACCAGGCCCAGGGAATCGAGAATGATCGACTTGCCGGCACCGGTCTCGCCGGTGAGGACGGTGAGGCCGGCGGCGAGTTCGAGATCGAGCCGCTCGATCAAGACGATGTCGCGGATGGCGAGGCTCAGGAGCATGGCTGGCCGCCGCGTCTCGACCGGCCAGCCGCAGCCGCGCTCCGGCTCAGAACAGCCGGCTCAGCCAGGAGCCCTCGCTGGTGCTCGCGGTCGAGGGCACCCCATCCGTCGGTCCGACCAGGGCATAAGAGCGCTCGTACCATACGCTGTCCGGGTAGTTGTAGCCGAGCACCGCGGCGGCGTTCCGCGCCTCTCCTATCACGCCGAGGGCGAGATAGGACTCGGTCAGTCGATGCAAGGCCTCGGGCACATGGGTCGTGGTGTCGTAGACCTCGACCACGGTCTGGAAGCGGTTGATCGCCGCCACGTAATTGCGCCGCTTTTGGTAGTAGCGCCCGATCAGCATCTCCTTGCCGGCCATATGGTCGAAGGCGAGATCCATCTTCAACTGGGCGTCGCGCGCATACTCGGATTCCGGAAAGCGGCGCACCAGCTCGCCGAAGGCGGCGAGCGCTTCCTCGGTCATCTCCTGGTCGCGGGCGACATCCGAGATCCGCTCGTAATACGACATGCCGATCAGGTAATGCGCATAAGGCACGTCGCGATGCCCGGGATGCAGCTCGATGAAGCCGCGCAGGGCGGCGATCGACTGGTCGTAGAGCTGGCCCTCGAAATAGCTGTAGCCAGCCATGATCTGGGCGCGCACCGCGTATTGCGAGTAGGGATGCTGACGCTCGACCTCCTCGAACGCCCGCGCTGCGTCCTCGTAGCGCCGCTCGGCGAGCAGCCGCTCGCCCTCGGCGAAGAACTCCTCGGCCGGTTTCTCGACATAGTCGGCGTCGCGATTGCCGGTGCAGGCGCCGAGCAGCAGCACGAGGCAGAAAGCGGCGAGCACGCCGCGCCATGCCGGGCCGAAGCCGGCCAGCCGGTACCTTGCCGGGGTCGCAAAGACAGAGTTCTCGATCATTCACCCATTTCCCGAGGTCCCGCGCGGCGGACCGCCCGGCGGGCGATCGCCACGACGGGGGCGTGGCAGGCCGGCTCGACAACCGTGGGACCCAGTCGCGCTCCGTGCGGCCAAGCTACGCGTTTGTCGGGTGTGGTGGAAGGGACAAGGGCGGTCGGCCCGGCCTTCTGGCGCTCACCGTCGCCCGCCGGCCACCGCGGCGCTCAGCCCCACCCGGCGACGCTACGCCGCCTCCTCGATCGTGCGCAACAACGGCAGCCAGTCGGCGCGACCAGCGGCGACCCGGCTGGGCGCCACGTCGAACAGGCCCAGGCCATCGGACGCGAGCTCGGCATAAACCGCCCGATCGACCAGCTGGGCACTCGGCGGCTGCTCCATCGCGGTCAAGGCGGCGAGCAGTCGCTGCGCCGACCGCTGGCGACTGCGTTGCCGATTGGCGACCACCAGCACCGCCTTCTTGCCCTTGGCGATCGGCTTGATGCGCTCGAGCTTGTCGAGAAAGGTCGCCGTGCTGCGCTCGTCGAAGACCGAGGCGAGCACCGGGACGATCAGCAGGTCGGCGGCCTTGAGCAGGTCCTCGACGTCGCTGCGGCGCACTCCGGCCGGCGCGTCGATGACCAGCCGGCGGAGTTCGGCCGGCGGCTTGCTCGTGCGCTTGTGCCAGTCCAGGCCCTCGATCGGTGCCGCCGATGCCGGGCGGTTGGCGAGCCAGCCGAGACTGCTGCGCTGCCGGTCGACGTCGGCGAGCCCGGTGGCGAAGCCGGCATTGGCGAAGGCAGCGGCGAGGTTGGTGGCGATCGTCGTCTTGCCGCAGCCGCCCTTGGTGTTGGTGACCAGGATCGATAGCGTCACGCGGTGCCGCCGTCCTGGTGCCAGAACGGCCGCTGATGGATGAAATCGGTCCAGGCATCGACCGCCGCGTCGCGCGCCTCGGCCAGGCCCTGCGACTGCCAGCCGAGAACGAAGCCGACGCCGCGTTCCAGCGCCTGCCGCTCGGCCACGGGCTCGGCCGGCGCGCGCTCGACGAGCATCGCCAGGAGATGGCGCGTTTCGGCCTGGTCGTTCAGCCGGCCGAGCACGTCCTGCAGGGTGGCTGCCGCCTTGCCGTAACGCTTGGCCACCTTGCCGGGGAACAGCTCGCCGAGGAACTCGACGCCGTAGCGCAGTTTCTTCAGGGCGAGGCGCACCTGGTGCCGCTCCGCATCGTCGAGCTCGGCGAAACCGCGGCCGAGCTTCCTGACCTTCTTGTGGCGCTTTTCCAGGAGGCGCCGGGCGAGCCCGATGACCGGCTCGGCGAGCACCTGACGCGCCTCGGGCGTGGCCGTCTCGTGCCACCCCTCGAGCGCCACCCAGCCCGCCCAGTCGAGCACCATGTCGGCGTGCTCGCGGCTACCGAGATAGGCTCGCACCGCGTCGTAGGCGCGCGCCCGCTCGGCTTCGGCGCGCGCCGCGACGGCGGCGAGTGCGTCGGCATCCTCGGCCGCCGCATCGCCGGCGATGGTCGGCAGGGTCTCGGCGAGAAACACATCGAGCTCGCGCGCCGGCCCGGTCGCCGTCACCACCGCCTTCAGCCGATCGTTCCAGGCGACCCGATGAGCCTCGCCGACGCCGTCCTTGAACAGGGTCAGGGCGGAGCGGCTGCGGCGGACGGCGACCCGCAACTGGTGCACCCCCTCGAGATCCCGACCGTCCCGCGCCGCGGCGAGATTCCGCAGCCACTGGCCGGTGCAGTTCTCGAGGATCAGGCCGATCGCCTCGGCCACGCTCGTCGCCGCGTCGAGTGCCGGGCGGGTCGCCCGGACGGCTGCCGGCGGCTCGTCACTCGCCAGGAGGTAGCCACGGACGGACTTGTCGGCGACCGAGATCGTCAGCGGCGCCCACTGCCGCAAGGTTTGCAGCAACAGGTAGAGACCGCGCGGCGGCCCGGCCTTGAGCTCGAGCTCGACCTCGGCGAGCGGCTCGCGCCGGGCGGCGCTGCCGTCGGGTCCGGCACAGACGATGTGGCCGTCGTCGAAGGCGACCTCGATGAGCGCCGGCGGCGACCCCGGGACCGGCTGTTCGACCAGCATCAGCCGTCGCTCGACCTCGGTCGCGAAGACCAGCGCCAGTTCCTCCGGCAGGACGAGGCCGAGCCGCTCCAGCGCTTCGGGATCGTTGATCCGCTCGAGCATCGGCTCGGGCCCGTCGACCGCACCCTCCCACTCGCCCCGATCGGTATGTGCCCCTTGCCCCAGCGACCGGGTCTTGACCGTCTGGATGTAGCTGTCACCGACGGCCCGCACCCGCAGCGAGACGTCGCGCGCGGCGAGCCGGCGATCGACCGTATCGAAGTAGCGGCTGACCAGCCAACGCGGCTCTTGTGCGGCAAACGCCGTCGGGCTTTCCTTCAGTCGTTCGGCCAGCAATGCCAAGTCCGTTCGGGCCACCGAAAGCTTGAGCTCGATCTCGCGATCGGGCGAAGGTGCGAGCACGCGTCCTCCTGGGCAGGTCTTGCACCTGCCGCGTCGTTTTGTCCTCGAAGCGCCCAACGGCAGAAATGGGCTCGGGCCAAACAGCGAGGCCCAGCGCGTCAGCGGTGAAGATTATGCGCATCGCTGATGCAGATCAATGCTCGGCGATTGCCGCAACGGCAGGCCTGATGTGATAGTGTCACGGTAGAAGACGGGAGGGAGCCGCCATGACCTTGAAAAATCTCTTGGTGCACGTCGACCACAAGCCGCACAGCGAGGTTCGGCTGGCGGCAGCGATCCAGCTCGCGACGGCGTTCGACGCGCATCTCGCCGCGCTGCTGCTGGTCGCCGAGCCGCACGTGCCGCCGGCGCTCGGCGTGCACATTCCAGCCGAAGTCCTGACCGGCCAGCGCGAGGCGGCCGGCAAGCAGGCAGAAGCGGTGCTCGAGAGCGTGCGGGCAGCCGGTGACAAGGCCGGCATCGCCATCGAGACCCGGCAGGAATGGGTGATGCTCGACGATTTCGCCGCCGCCTTTGCGCGTCAGGCCCGGCACACCGATCTTTCGATCGTCGGCCAGGTCGACCCCGACGAGGGCGATGTCGATGCCGAGCTCGTGGCCGAGGCCGCCTTCATGCAAACTGGCCGGCCGACCCTGGTCATCCCCTATATCGGGGCGCGACCGCTGCCGCCGGCGACGGCGCTGATCGCCTGGGACGGCTCGCGCGAGGCCGCCCGTGCCGTGGGCGATGCGATGCCGTTGCTCTCGCGGGCGGCGACCGTGCTCGTGCTCGTGGTCGACCCGCCTGCGCTGAAGGGCCGGGTCGGCGAGCAGCCCGGTGCGGACCTCGCCACACATCTCGCCCGCCACGGCATCAAGGCCGAGGTGGTGACCGCCGCTAGCGGCGGCATCAGCGTCGGCGACGTGATCATCGGCCAGGCCACCGACAGCGGCGCCGATCTGGTCGTGATGGGCGGCTACGGGCACTCGCGGCTGCGCGAGCTGGTACTGGGCGGGGCCACCCAGAACGTGCTCGACCACATGCCGGTGCCGATCCTGCTCGCGCATTGACGAAACGGCGCTGGGCGGCGGCCGCCGCGAGCCGGCCGCCGACGGCAGCCGTCAGAGCCCGACCTCCTCGTGCTCGATGCGCTCCGCCTCCGCCTCGGCCATGGCCGTCCATTCGCGCATCGGCGCCGCGCCGAGTGCTGTCGCCTGGTAGGCCTGCAGCGGGGCCGGCAGGCCAACGCCGTAGGTGCGACAGCGCGAGGCCACCGGGGTGTACATCGCATCGGCGGCCGAGAACGCGCCGAACAGCCACGGCCCATCGCCGCCGAAGCGCGCCCGGGCCTCGCTCCAGATCGCGATGATCCGCGCGATGTCGGCGGCGGCGGCCGGGCTCGGCACCACCTTCCGGCCGGTGGCGCGAATGTTCATCGGCAGCTCGTTGCGAAGGGCGTGAAAGCCGCTGTGCATCTCCGCCGCCACGGCCCGCGCCAGGCCGCGCGCGACCGGTGCCGTGGGCCACAAATGCGGGTGGCGGTCGGCGAGATGCTCGATGATGGCGAGCGAGTCCCAGACCGTGACGTCGCCCTCGATCAGGATCGGCACCCGGCCGGCCGGCGAGAAGCGGCGGATGGACGCCGCGGTCCGCGGCTCGTCGAGGGCGATCCGCTCCAGCCGGAAGGGCAGCTCGAGATGCTTCAAGGTGAGAAAAGCGCGTAGCGACCAGGACGAATAGTTGTGATTACCGACGACGAGCAGGCGTTCGGGCATCGATGCTCTCCCGGGCTGCTGATCAACCGCTTGTGACCGGCGCGCATTAGCGGTCAGGGCTGGTCCTTCGGCAAGCGACGTTTCATGATGGCGAGCATCAGCATCGCTTATGGATCGCCGTGCGCGCACTCGCCCTTGCCCTGCTTCTGCTCTGGACCGCCGCCGGCCCGGTTTCGGCGGAGACGGCCGAACGCGCCATCGAGCAGCGGCTGACGACGCTGGCCGACGCCACGAGCCCGTCGCTGCAGGGCCAGCGGATCGTCAGTCGGGCCCTGCTCGCCGCGTTCTACGCTGCTCGCGACCACCGCCCGGCCTGGACCGACCAGAGCCACGTGGCGGCGCTGCACGCGGCGATCGAGGAGAGCCGCCTCGACGGTCTGCGGCCCGACGATTTCCACGCCGCCACGGTGCGTCGGCTGCATCAGGATGCCGCGTTCACGGCCGCCTCGGCAGCGGCGGTGGCCGAGCGTGACATCCTGCTCACCGACGCCCTCGCCCAGCTGCTCTACCAGCTGCACTACGGCAAGGTGGACCCGCGCCATCTCGACCCGAACTGGAATCTCGGCCAGCCGGCGCTCGGCCACGACATGCTCCGGCTGGTCGACGACGCCGTTCGGCAGGGCGATATCGCCGGGGTGGTCGAGCGCGTCCGGCTCGATCACCCGACCTATCGGGGGCTGCGCCGCGGCCTCGCCCGCTACCGGGCGATCGCGGCGTCTGGCGGTTGGCCGGTGCTGCCGCCGGGGCCGACGCTCAAGCCCGGCACCACCGACCCGCGGGTGCCGACGCTGCGCCGGCGGCTGATGGCGATGGGCGATCTCGAGGACTTTCCGGTCGGTGCCGCCGCCCACTTCGACCGGCCGCTCGAGGCCGCCGTTCGCCGGTTTCAGGCCCGCTACGGGCTGGCCGTCGACGGCCTGGTGGGGCCGGCGACCCGCGCTGCCCTCAACGTGCCGGTCGACCAGCGGATCGCCCAGCTGCGCGCCAATCTCGAGCGCGCGCGCTGGGTGCTCCGGCTCGATCCGGCGGACGTGATCGACGTCGACATCGCCGGGTTTTCGGTCGAGCGGCTGGCGGACGGCAAGGTCACCTGGCAAAGCCGGGCGATCGTCGGCCAGCCCTTCCGCCAGACCCCGGTCTTCGCCGACGCGATCCGTTATATCGACTTCAACCCGACCTGGACGGTGCCGCGCAGCATTCTGACCAAGGACATCATCCCGCAGATCCGGCGCAACCCCGAGTATCTGGCCGAGCAGGGCTTCTACGTCCTCGACCGCGACGGCACGCCGGTGCCGCTCGAGGTCGCGACCCTGGCGGCGCTCGAGGGCAGCAGCTTTCCCTGGACCCTGGTGCAGCGGCCAGGGCCGCTCAATGCGCTCGGCCGGATGAAGTTCATGTTCCCCAACCAGTTCGCGGTCTATCTGCACGACACGCCGAGCCGCCGCCTCTTCGGCGAGGCGGCCCGCACCTTCTCCAGCGGCTGCATCCGGGTCGAGGATTCGCTCGGCCTCGCGGAATTGCTGCTGGCAGCCAACCCGGGCTGGGACCGCGCCCGGATCGAGGCGGTGATCGCCAGCGGCGAGACCGTGCGGGTCCGTCTCGACCGGCCGATGCCGGTGCGCCTGCTGTACCGCACCGCCGATATCGGCCCGGACGGCGCCGTCCACTTCCGCGACGACATCTACGAGCGCGACGGCCCGCTGCTCGCCGCCCTCGACCAGACCTTCCGGCCGAGCTTGCCGCGGCTCGCCCCGCGATCAGCAGAGCACGAGGGTGCCGGCCGGCCACGGCCCACAGCGGAACGCGCCGGCTGAGCGTCGTTGGTGGCGAGGTCGGCCGAGGCGCGGCCTGCGGGCCGGGTTCGGCTGGTCGAGAATCGTCGTGAACGGCGGTGACAAGCACGGCTGCGCTTTGCCGCCGCGGTACGGCAAAGCGACATCGGCCCGTAACCGAATGCGCGAGCGGCGGCGGCCGGCGCTCATTCGGCGGGTGTGAGGATCAGGGCCATCCGCCCATCGGTGTAATAGGCCTGCGTGCGGCCATCGCCGAGCGGCGCTAGGGTGAAGCAGTTCTCCGAGTTGTCGCGAAATGCCGCATAGCGCGTGCAATAGGCATTGCCGTCGAGCCGATACGTGCCGTCCTGCACTGTCCCGTCGGCCATGACCAGCGTCGACGTGCCGCCGGGATGGTAGGTCACCGTCCCCACCAGGTCACCCGTCTCCGGGTTGCTCCCCGCGTAGGTCCGCCCCTCGAGATAGGTCGCGAGTTCAGCCGCCGACAACATGTCCTGCGCCACGGCACCCCCGGCCACCACCGCCATCAGCCAACCGCAACAACCAACGCTCACGCGCATCATGCTCTCTCCTCGGCAATGCAGGGTATTTCGTTTGGTTGAACGCTACCCGCTCAAGCGTCAACCTCAGAGCTTGTCTGCGAGGTGCTCATCGGGTTTGATGAGCTTGGCTGGGAGCCGCTTCGCGGCGCTGGCCGGCTGACGATGCAGCAGGCCGAATGGGGCTGCTGGGAGCCCAGAGCCCCGCCTCGGTTGGTCGGCCGACGACGAATCGGCTGCCGCTGCCAAGCTCACCTGCGGTCGGCTGGCGATCCGCTCGGGCTTTAGAGCATGACTTGCCCGACGCTGACAAAACGCTGATGATCGGACGTTTCTTCATTCTTGCAACACGACACAAACCGTTCTTCATGGCCGGGTGGGCTCATCAACGCGGGCGCCCGCGGCCCCAATCGATCCGCTCCCAGATCCGGTCGTGCACGACGTAGGTGACGCAGCCGAGGAGCGACGTGATCACCGCCAGCCTGCCGCCCTGGGCCACCGAGCCCGTCAGGCCATAGCCGACCAGCGTCATCACCCCAAGTCCAAGGACTTGCCAGCTTATCGCCTTCGCGATCGTGCGCCTCGCCGTGTCCATCGCCTCTACCCCCATGCACCCTCGGTCGGCGCGGAGCTAGCAGGCGAGAACGTCGTTGTGTATTCTGTCTTTTTCGTACAAAAATGATGCTTTGGTGCATAATGGCGACAAAGTTTGGAATAGTGGACAAAGCTGTCCGAGCTGCGACCTTCCGTGATCGCCTTTGCCGCGCCTTGAGCGACAAAGGTCTCAATCTGAGCGCGCTGGCGCGCGCGATCGGCGTCAGCCGCTCCACCGTCTCTCAACTGCTCGACGCCGAAACCACGCGTCTCCCTAACGCCCATCTCGCCGCAAGCTGCGCCGCCGCGCTCGAGGTGAGCGCCGACTGGCTGCTCGGCCTCACCGAGCGACCCGAGCGGCCCGGCGACGTCATCGAGGCGGCGATGCGGATTACCGAGGCCGCGCGCAGCTCGGCCGATGCGCAGCTGCTCGACTGGCACCGTGAGGCCAGCGGCTACAAGATTCGCCACGTGCCCGCCACGCTGCCCGACATGCTGAAGACCGAGGCAGTGATGCGCTGGGAATACGCGGCCTTCCTCGGCAAGACGCCCGATCAGGCGGTGCGTGCGATGCAGGACACCCTGCACTGGCTGAGGAGCGAGGCCACCGAGTACGAGGTCGCCATGCCTCGCCACGAGCTCGAGGCCTTGGCTCGCGGCGCCGGCTACTGGCAGGGCCTCGACCGCAACGCGCGCCGCGAGCAGATCGAGCGTCTGGCGACGACCGCCGAGGCTCTCTACCCGTCGCTGCGTCTCCATCTCTTCGACGCGCGCCGCGTGTTCTCCGCCCCGGTCACCCTCTTCGGCCCCCTCATGGGCGTCATCTATGTCGGCCGCTTCTATCTCGCCTTCCGCGAGCCCTCCCGTCTCAAGCTCCTCTCCAGCCATTTCGACTGGCTTGTCCGCGAGGCGACAGTGGACGCCCGCGACGCGCCGCGCTGGATCGGCCGGTTAGCGCCGAAAGCGACCTGAGCCCAACGGCGCAGCTGTCGGCTCGCCGACGGCGACTATTGCGAGCGTTGCTCGATGGGGAGCGCGCGAGAGCCGTGAAACGCCCGGGCGGCAAGTGCCGCGGCATGGCGCTCCAGGCGGCCGACGCCAGGCCTTCCACGGCAGCCGGTCAGAGCACGAGCAGGAGCAGATTGGCCAGCGCGGCGAGCGCCAGGGTGGTGAAGGTGAGGATCATCCCATTCCGGCGCCGGGAGAGAATTTCGGCCTCGCGGCTGATGCCGAGGGCGTGGATGGTGCGGCCGGCGAGCAGCAGGGCTCCCAGGAGGTGGGCGAGCCACAGCCAGCCGCCCTGCAGCTCGAAGCAGGCGATCAGGATCAGCGCCAGGGGGACGTATTCGGCGAAGTTGGCGTGGGCTCGGATGGCCCGCTCGAGGGCGGGATCGCCGCCGCTGCCGAGGGCGGTTTTGGTGCGGTAGCGGGCGCGGATGACCTGGGCCGCGAGCCCGAGGTAGAGGATTGTCAGGAGCGAGGCCCAAAGTGGAGTGGCGCTCAAAGGTCGATCACCTCCGCCTCCGGCAGCGCCGGTGCGGCGAGGAGGGCCACGAGCCTCTCGGCGGCGGTTTCCGGGGTCAGTTGCCGGTCTCTGGGCTCGCCCGGGTAGGCGGCTTTGCGCAGGGCGGTGGCCAGCGGCGGCGGGGCGACGAGGCGGACCTCGAGCTGGCTCTGCCGGGTCTCGGCGGCGTAGGCCAGGACGATGGCCTCCATCGCCTGCTTGCTGGCGGTATAGGCGGCGACGAACGGCCTGCCGCGGCCGGCGAGGCGGTCGGTGAGGAAGAGCGCCCTGGCGTCCGGGGCGGCCTGAAGCAGGGGATCGAGTGTCGCGATCAGGGCCTGGGTGGCCAGCGCATTGACCGTCATCACCTCGCGCAGCTGCGCCGGCTCGAGCTGGGCTGTCGGCATCAACGTCCCGAGCTGTGCGGCACAATGCACGACCGCATCGAGCCGGCCGAAGCGCTGGTAGATCGAGGGGCCGATCGGCAGGACCTTCTCCGGTTCGGCCAGATCGAGCGGCACCAGGGTGACGCTCTTCCCCGCGGCCTGGATCGCGTCGTCGAGGGCTTCCAGCTTGCGCCGCTTGCGGCTCGAGGCGATCACCGTGGCACCGGCCGCAGCGAGGCCCATCGCCACCGCCCTCCCCAGCCCGTCACCGGCGCCGGTGACCAGCACGATCCGTCCCGCGATGCCCCAGTTCTCGCCCATCGGCTCAGCGCTCATATTGCAGCAGGGTCAGTTGGCGGCCCTGGTTGTCACCGTCGCGATCGGCGAGCCGGGTCGGGTAGTCGCCGGAGAAGCAGGCGTCGCAATATTGCGGCCGCTCGTCGTTGCGCGCGGCCTCGCCCACCGCCCGATAGAGCCCGTCCATCGAGAGGAAGGCCAGGCTGTCGACGCCGATCAGTCGGGCCATTTCGGCGAGGCTGTGCTGGGCGGCGAGCAGCTTGCTGCGCTCGGGGGTGTCGACGCCGTAGAAGCAGCTGTGGGTCGTGGGCGGGCTGGCGATCCGCATGTGGACCGCCGTCGCGCCCGCCGCCTTGACCATGTCGACGATCTTGGTCGAGGTGGTGCCGCGGACGATGCTGTCGTCGACCAGCACCACCGACTTGCCGGCGAGCGTGGTCCGGTTGGCGTTGTGCTTGAGGCGCACGCCCAGGTGGCGGATGTTGTCGGTGGGCTCGATGAAGGTGCGGCCGACATAGTGGTTCCTGATGATGCCGAGCTCGAACGGCAGGCCGGCGGCCTGGGCGTAGCCGATGGCGGCGGGGACCCCGCTGTCGGGGACCGGGACCACGACATCGGCCGGGGCCGGGCTCTCGCGGGCCAGTTCCTCGCCGATGCGCTTTCTGACCTCGTAGACGCCCTTGCCGTCGAGCGTGCTGTCGGGGCGCGAGAAGTAGACATACTCGAAAATGCAGAACCGCCGGGCCTGCCGCTTGAACGGGAAGAGCGAGCGCAGCCCGTGCCGGTCGATCATGACGACCTCGCCGGGCTCGACGTCGCGCACCAGGTCGGCACCGATGATATCCAGCGCACAGGTCTCGGAGGCCAGGAGCAGCGTGTCGCCGAGCCGGCCCAGCACCAGCGGGCGCACACCCAGGGGATCGCGCGCACCGATGATCCCGTCATCGTGCAGGGCCACCAGCGAATAGGCGCCCTCGACCTGGGTCAGGGCGTCGACCAGGCGCTCGAGGATGCTGCGCTCGGTCGACCGGGCGATCAGGTGGACCACGACCTCGGTGTCGCTGGTCGACTGGAAGAGGCAGCCGGCCTCGACCAGCCGGCGCCTGAGGCCCATGGCGTTGGTGAGATTGCCGTTATGCGCCAGGGCGAGGCCACCGAAGGCGAAATCGGCGAAGAAGGGCTGGACGTTGCGGAGCAACGTCGACGCACCGGTGGTCGAGTAGCGATTGTGGCCGATGGCGGCATGGCCCGGCAGCCCGTCCACCACGCGCGGGTCGCTGAAGGTGTCGCCGACCAGGCCAAGGGCCCGGTAGGTGTTGAAATGTGCCCCGTCGAAGCTGACGATGCCGGCTGCCTCCTGGCCACGATGCTGGAGTGCGTGGAGGCCGAGGATCGCGTGGGCGGCGGCATCGGGGTGGCCGTAGACCGCGACGACGCCGCATTCCTCGTGAAGGTGATCGTCGTCGAACGGCAGCATCGGATCACTCACCCCCGCCGCGGATCAGCTCGTCCATCCGCTGCCGCGCACGATCCGCATAGCCCAGGCTATCGGCCGTGCTCTGCCCGGCCTCGCGCAACCGCCGCGCCCGCTCGGCGGCATCGAGTGCTGCCTCGCTCGCCGCCTCCTTCGAGGCATCGAGGATGCCGGGCGGCAGCAGCGTCGCCAGCCAGTCGGCCCCCTGCTCGACCGGCGGCTGCAGCATGGCGGTCTTGATCCAGTCCGGGTGCTGCTCCTTGGCGACGATCACCGAGCCGACGAGATAGGCGGCGCAGACGATCAAGGCACCCCGGGCGAAGCCGAAGCCGAGCCCGAGCAGCTTGTCGATCGGCCCGATGGCGCTCGAGGCCACGGCCCGCGCGATGATCCCGGTCACGATCTTGAGCGCGAAGAAGGGCACGAAGAAAACGACGGCGAGCGTCGCGGCGTCGGTCAGGAGCTCATTGCCCAAGGCGTCGAGCAGCAGCGGGCGGACCGGTGCAAAGAGGTAGACGGCGGCGACGATGGCCCCGACCCAGCTCAAGAGGCCGAACGCCTCGCGCACCGCCCCGCGGCTCAGCGCCAGCAGCGTCGAGAGCAGCACGATGCCGCCGACGATCAGATCGAAGAGGGTGACCGGAAGATCGCTCATCAAGATCCATCATGTGGTGGTAGGTCGAACAAGTCGAGCAGCTGATCGAGCCTGCCGAGCTCCTTGACTGCGAGTCCAGCCGCAGCCGCGCCGTTGCCGGCCGCGCTGCCCGCCAGCCGCGGCACGACGGCGCGCTCGAAGCCGAGCTTGGCCGCCTCCTTGAGCCGGGCCTCGCGGCTGGCCACCGCCCTGACCTCGCCGGCGAGCCCGATCTCGCCGAAGAACACCGCCGCCTCGGGTGCCGGCTGCCCGGCCAGCGAGGAGACGAGGGCGGCAGCGACTGCGAGATCGGCCGCGGGCTCGACGATCCTCAAGCCACCAGCGACGTTCAGATAGACGTCCCTTGACCCCATCACAAGGCCGCAGCGGGCCTCGAGCACGGCGAGCAGCATGGCCAGGCGCCCGGCATCCCAGCCGACCACGGCACGCCGCGGCGTGGCGAGCGAGCTCTGCGCCACCAGCGCCTGGATCTCGACCAGCACCGGCCGCGAGCCCTCCATGCCGGCGAACACCGCAGCCCCGCTGACCCCGGCCTCGCGGTCGGCGAGAAAGAGGGCGGAGGGGTTGGCCACCGGGGCGAGGCCGGCTTCGCGCATCTCGAAGACGCCGATCTCGTTGGCCGGCCCGAAGCGGTTCTTGACCGCGCGGAGCAGGCGGAACTGATGGCCGCGCTCACCCTCGAAATAGAGCACGGTGTCGACCATGTGCTCGAGCACCCGGGGCCCGGCGATCTGGCCCTCCTTGGTGACGTGGCCGATGAGCATCAGCGCCGTGCCGCGCTTCTTGGCGAAGCGGATCAGCGCCTGGGTCGCGGCGCGGAGCTGGGTGACCGTGCCCGGGGCGGGGTCGAGGGCCTCGAGATAGACCGTCTGGATCGAATCGATGACCAGGAAGTCCGGCGGCTCGGCATGGTCGAGCGTCTCGAGGATCGCCTCGACGGAGGTGCCGACGGCGAGCTCGACCCTGGCCTTGGCGAGGCCGATGCGCTGGGCGCGCAAGCGAATCTGCTCGATCGATTCCTCACCGCTGAGATAGACCACCCGCCGCCCGGCATCGGCCAGCGCCGCTGCCGCCTGCAGCGTCACCGTCGACTTGCCGATCCCTGGATCACCGCCGAGCAGCACGGCCGAGCCGGCCACGAGCCCGCCGCCGAGCGCCCGGTCGAGCTCGTCGATGCCGGTCACGAGGCGCGGGAACGGCCGCCCCTCGCCCTCGAGCCCAACCAGTTCCAGCCCGCGACCGCGTCGCTTGCGGGCCGGGGTGCCTTTGGCCAGGGGCTCGGTCGGCTCCTCGACCAGGCTGTTCCAGGCGCCGCAGGCGTCGCAACGCCCGGCCCATTTTGGCTGCACGGCCCCGCAGGCCTGGCAGACGAACGCTGTGCCGCTGCGCGCCATGATCCCCTTCGCCGACCGACCCGCCGAGGGATAGGCTGCGGCGCGCCGCTTGACCAGGGGTGACGGCGGCTGGCACGGCGATCAGCGCGGCACGGCCCGTACGTCCCGAAAGCCGGGGCGATCGAAGAGCCCGAGCTGGACCATGCCGCCGGGCGGCACGAACAGGTCGCTGCGCAGGTTCAGGCTGCGGCGGACGAGGCCGAGCCGCTCGGCCGCCCGCTCGAAGCGCCTGCGGATGAGCTCGGCGACCGGCCCCTGGCCGCGCATCCGGCTGCCGAAGTCGGGATCGTTCAGCTGGCCGCCGCGGCACTGGCGGATCAGCGACAGCACCTTGCCCCGGCGCTCGGGGTAGTGCGTCTCGAGCCAGTTCTCGAACAGCTCCTTCACGTCGTGCGGCAGGCGCAGCAGGATCCAGCTCGCGGCCGCTGCACCAGCACCGGCAGCCGCTTCGAGGATGCGCTCGATCTCATGGTCGGTGAGGCCCGGGATCACCGGAGCGAGGCTCAGCGCCACCGGCACCCCGGCCGCCGAGAGCTCGCGCATCGTCGAGAGGCGGCGGTGCGGGGCGGCGGCGCGCGGCTCGAGCTTGCGGGCGAGCGCCGGGTCGAGCGTGGTGATCGACAGCGCGACGCTGACGAGCCCGTCCCTGGCCATCGGCACGAGCAGGTCGAGGTCGCGCAGCACCGCCGCCGACTTGGTGACGATGCTCACCGGATGCCGGGTCTCGGCCAGCATCTCGAGGAGCCGGCGGGTCACCTGCAGGCGACGCTCGATCGGCTGGTAGGGGTCGGTGTTGCTGCCCAGCGCCAACGGTGCCGGGGCGTAGCCGGGGTGGGCAAGCGCCTTTTCGAGCAATTCAGCGGCATCGTGCTTGACGAACAGCGTGGTCTCGAAATCCAGCCCCGAGGAGTAGCCGAGATAGTGATGCGAGGGTCGGGCGTAGCAATAGACGCAGCCGTGCTCGCAGCCGCGATAGGGGTTGATCGAGCGGTCGAAGGGGATGTCCGGCGAGCTGTTCCGGGCGATGATCGTCCGGCTGGTGTCGGCGAAAAGCTCGGTCTTCGGCGGTGGTGCCGCAAGCAGCGCCTCGAGCGTGCCCCAGCCGTCGTCGACCGGCTCATGGCTCTGGCGTTCGAACCGCCCCGCCTGGTTGAGCCCGGCGCCGCGCCCCTTGGTCGGCCGCGTGATCTGCATGTCCTTCCTCCACCTGCCTGTTGGTGCCATGTGCTTATTGCAGAACTTTAAGTGAACATTAAGGGGTTTTTCGTAGAACGTCCAGACCAACTACGCGCACGGAGATGGCTCGATGATGGAGCTGGCGAAGCAGCCGCGGCCTTGCCTGCGACGCATAGCGGCGGCCCGGGTCGGGCGGCTGGCGGCGCCGGGCGGCCGCTGATGGGCAGCCTCCGCCTGACGCTGGCCCTCCTGGTCGTCTATTTCCATGCCGGCAGCCCGCTCGGCGAGGCCCTGGTGCCGGACGGCCGGGCGGCCGTGCAGCTGTTCTTCCTGATCTCCGGCTTCTACATGGCGCTGGTCTTGAACGAGAAGTACCAGACCGCCGACAGCAACTGGCTGTTCTACAGCAACCGCTTCATTCGGCTGTGGCCGGCCGCCTTCGTCGTCAATCTCTTGGTGGTCCTGAGCTTCCTCGGGCTGGACGAGGTGCGCCTCTTCATGCTCACCATGAGCATCGGCGACTTCCTGGCCTTCCTCGGCAGCCTCGATCCATGGGCACTGGCCCTGGTCATCGTCACCAACCTCACCGTGGTCGGCCAGGACATTCTCTGGTTCTGCCGCTTCGAGCCGTCCGGTACCACCTTTCTGCCGTTCGGCGCGCCCGGCCACAATGGTGCCAGCCTGTCGCTCAACCACCCCTTGTTCACCGTCGCCATCGAGGCCTTCTACTACCTGATCTCGCCCTTCGTGCTCAGGCGCGGCTGGCGGGTGGCCCTGGGTTTCGTGATCGCCGGCGGCGCCTACCACGTGGCCCTTTTCGCCTTCGGGCTGTCGCCCTTGACCTGGGGCTATCACTTCTTCGCCGGTGCCGCGTATTTCTATTTCCTCGGCGCCTGCGCCTATCACCTCTACCGCTGCCTCGGCCGGGAGCCGCTGCGCGCCTGGATCGCGGCCCGGCAGCGTCTGGCCTGGGTCTTCGTCCTCGGCGGCCTCGTGCTGCTCCTGCCGATCGACTGGCTGGTGCCGCGCGGCACGCTCGTCATGGCGCCGCTCTTCGCCCTGATCGTGCCGCTGCTCTTCATCCTGACCCGTCACCGCCGCCTCGACCGGCTGGTCGGCGAGCTCTCCTTCGGGGTCTATCTCGCCCACTACCCGATCATCCTGGTGATCCAGCCCGGCCTCGCGCCGCTCGGCCTCTGGCTGGCGACCACCGTGCTCTCCGTGGCCGCGGCACTGCTCCTGTTCTGGCTCCTGGAGCAGCCGATCGACCGCTGGCGCCAGCGTCGGGCAGCCGCCGCAGTCGGCCGGCCGGGCGGCGGTGGCGGTGGCGCCGGCGGCTGGCCGTGGTCGAGCCGTGCCACCGCCGCCGGCGGCGGCTGATCCTCGGGCGCGCAAGAGCACGCTTGAGCGACACCGATCGAGGCTGGACAGGGCCGCCGATCCATGGCGCGATGCGGCTTCCGGTTAACCCGACGAGGTTCTTGCCTTGCCTGAAGCAAACCCGAGGCGCGCCTGGGGCGGCTGGCCGTCGCCGATCGGCCCCGAGACCGTCACCCGCCAGCAGCACCGGCTCGGCCAGCTTGCCCTCGACGCCGACCGGCTGCTGCTGTTGGAGGGCCGGCCGGACGAGGCTGGCCGGGTAACGCTGCTCGAGCTCGATCCGGATCGCCCCGACGCCGTCGCCGAGCGCACGCCGGCCCCCGTCAATGTCCGCACCCGGCTGCACGAGTATGGCGGCGCCTGCCTCGCCGCGCACGCCGGCACGATCGTCCTGGTCGACGACCAGGACCAGCGCCTCTGGCGGCTCGATCCCGACGGCGGCCGCCGGCCGGTCAGCCCGGCGGCGGGCGGCCGGCTGCGCTATGCCGAACCGCTGATCGACGCCCGGCGCGACCGGGTGATCGCCGTGGTCGAGGACCATGACCGGCCGGGCGAGCCCGAGAACCGGCTGTCGGCCTTGCCGCTCGCCGGCGGCACGCCCTTGACCCTGGCCGCCGGCCACGACTTCTTCGCCTACCCCCGGCTTTCGCCGGATGGTCGAAGGCTCGCCTGGCTCGTCTGGGACCACCCGGACATGCCCTGGGACGCAACCCGGCTGATGACGGCCGAAATCGCCGCCGACGGCAGCCTCGACGGCAGCCGCTGCAGCGCCGGCGAGAGCGGCGACGAGGCTGTCCTGCAGCCCGAATTCCTGCCCGACGGCCGACTTGCATGGCTGTCGGACAAGTCTGGCTTCTGGAACCTCTGGGCCGAGGGCGGCAGCGCCCCGCTGGTTGCCGAGCCGCGCGACATGGGCGGCCCGTTATGGCAGGTCGGCAGCCGCTGGTGGGCGCCGATCGCCGCCACGCAGGCCCTGGCGACGGTCACCGCCGCCGGCATCGAGCAGCTCACCGTCCTCGACCTCGCAGCCGGCACCGCACGGCCCCTGGCCCTGCCCTTCGCCGTCTTCGGCGAGCTCCTGGTCGCCGGCCGCACCGCCTATTGCCGGGCGGCGTCGGTGGACCGGCCGGCCGCCGTCATCGCCGTCGACCTCGACACCGGCGACCATCAGGTCCTGCGCAGCGCCGGCCCGCTCGACCTCGACCCGGCCTGGATCGCCCGCCCTCGCTCGATCAGCTTCCCGAGCGCGGGGGGCCGCACCGCGTTCGGCTTCCACTACCCACCGACCAACCCTAAGGTCGCCGCCCCGCCGGGCGAGCGGCCGCCGCTGATCGTCAGGACGCATGGCGGGCCCACCGGTGCCGCCTCGCCCGCCTTGCGGCTCGGCTACCAGTTCTGGACCAGTCGCGGCTTTGCCATCGTCGACGTCGACTATGCCGGCAGCACCGGCTACGGCCGCGCCTTTCGCGAGGCCTTGAACGGTCGGTGGGGCATCGCCGACGTCGAGGACTGCATCGCCGCCGCCCGCCATCTGGTCGCCGCAGGGCTGGCCGACCCCGACCGCCTCGTGATCAGCGGCGGCAGCGCCGGCGGCTTCACCACGCTCGCCGCCCTCACCTTCCACGACAGCTTCAAGGCCGGCTGCTCGGCCTACGGCATCGGCGACCTCGAGGCACTGATGCGGACCACCCACAAGTTCGAGAGCCGCTACCTCGACCGGTTGATCGGTCCCTGGCCGGAGGCCGCCGAGCTCTACCGCGCCCGCTCGCCGATCCACCACACCGACCGTCTCGCCTGCCCGCTGATCCTGTTGCAGGGCCTCGAGGACAAGGTGGTGCCGCCGGCGCAGAGCGAGGCCATGCGCGACGCGCTGCGCGCCAAGGGCCTGCCCGTCGCCTATCTCGCCTTCCCGCGCGAGGGGCACGGCTTTCGCGCCGCCGCGACGCAGCAGACGGCGCTGCTGGCCGAATATGCCTTCTACTGCCGCGTCTTCGGCATCGAGCCGGCCGAGCCCCTGCCGCCCTTGGCGATCGAGAACCTGCCGGCGCCCGGCTGACCCGACGACCGGGACCCGCTCGATCGGGTGCCGGCAAGCTCATCGGCGCCGCGCCTGCCTGCCTCGAGCTGTCGGCGCACCGCCGCTTCACCGCGCTGTCGCAGCGCCGGCCGGCGGCAGGCCGGGGACCAGGTCGACCAGGGCGAAGGTCTCGGCGGTGATCCAGGTGGTGAAGGCGAGGCAGCGGGCGAGGAGGAGGGCGGATTCGCGGCGGCCGAGGGTCAGGCCGGTGCGCATGGCGACGAACAGCGCGATCGTGGCGAAGGTGAGGATGGCCAGCATCGGGGCGGCGACCGAGAAGTTGATGGTGGCGGCACCGGCGATGAGCACGGCCGTGGGGATGCAGACCAGGAGGTCGAAGATGTTGCTGCCGAGGACGTTGGCGAGGCTGGTGACGGCACGGCCCTGCCGGGCGGCGCGGACCGAGACGAAGGCGTCGGGGACGGAGGTGCCGGCGGCGACGACGGTGATCCCCAAAGGAAGCTCGGCGTCTGGAAGATCTCGCCGAAGGCGAGTGCTGAGCGGACCAGGGCCTCGACGCCGGCGAGGATGACGACGCGGGAGAGTGCCAGCCTGGCCCATTCGCGGCCGGGGCTGCTGCCCTCGGGCGGCTCGTCGCCTGCGTGGTCCACGGTGTCCTGGTACTGGACGAAGACGTAGAGGCCGTAGAGCGGCAGCGCAATCAGGGCGAGGCTTCGGGTGACCTCGCCTTGAATTGTGCTCGGCGCCATGCCGTCCGCGGGCGGGACCGGGTGGTGGATGGCGGCGAAGGCGAAGGTGAGCAGCAGCACCGCCGCGGCGATCATGTACAACTGGGATTCCTTGGAGACGAGGTCGCGGTTGGTCGCGAGGCGGGGCTGGGCGACGAGCCCGGCGAGGCCGGGGATGACCAGGATGTTGAAAAGGGCGGAGCCGACGATGGCGGCGACACCGAGCTCGAAATCGGCGTGGAAGGTGGCGGCGATGACGACAGAGGCGAGCTCCGGGAAGCTCGAGCCGACGGCGCCCTGGACGATGTCGGGCAGACGGTAGTGGGCGGCCAGGCGTTCCGACGCGGTCTCGAGCAGGCCGCTGCCCTGCCGGATGACGGCGGTCGCGGCGAGGGCCGTGAGTGTCCAGAGGAGGATGGGGTTCATGCCGGGATCAGCCGCCCGATTGCCGACGGGCGATGCCGTCCGTGGGGCGGCGGCGATGGCGCAGGTCGGGCGTTGGGTTGTCGCGGAGCGTCGCTTGCCGTGCAGGTTTGCAGGGTCCGGAAGGCCGGGATAGAGGCCCCGGCGGTGAGCCGCCCGGCCAAGCCGAAGCCTCCCGCCATGGCGCGAGCCTGCCGAAGCTCTTGAGCATGCCGCCGGCCCGTGCGGGAGATGGATGGACGCCCTGTCGGATGCAAGCATCAACTCTGGCGCCGGCCGGCCGGGCGGCTTCCTGCCGCGCTGCTGACCGGCACCACCGACCAGCGCGGTCTTGCGAGCCTGGCAGGCTCCTGATAGATTTTCGTGTCGGTAGCGACGCTCGCCAGCGCCCCGTCCCGAGCGGCTCCGGTGCCTCCCTGACGCGGCTTCGCCGCCGGCCATTGCCGCTGTGCATCGCGGCCATCGGGACATTCACAGCAGCCTGCCAGGGTCATATGGCTGTCGCGCCCTCGTCCATTTCGGCGAGTAGGTAGCGAGGGCTGCGGCGGCGAGCCCGAGCGAGCGCGTCGCGTTCGTGTCAAAACCGAAGAGGGAGACCGTTCATGGGCGAGATATTGGCCGACGAGCCATCGGAGTTCGTGACCTTCTGGAACGAGATCCTGGTGCCGAAGTTCGTCCGCTGGAAGCATGTGCTGGTGGGTGGCCTGAGCCTCCACTCGGACGCGATCTTCCCGCGGCTGGAGATCCATTCGGGCGAGCGGGTGCTCGATGCCGGTGCCGGCTTCGGTGATACGGCGTGCATGCTGGCGGAACGGGTCGGCCCGGGCGGTGCGGTCGTCGCCATGGATTGCTGTGATGCCTTTCTCGAACACGGCCGGCACGAGGCGGCAACGAGGGGGCTGACCAACGTCGCGTTCGTCGCCGCCGACGTCGAGCGTTACCCGTTCGCCGGGGATTTCGACCTCGTGTTCTCGCGCTTCGGCACGATGTTCTTCGCGAACCCGGTGGTGGCGCTGCGAAACATGCGCAAGGCGCTGCGGCCGGGCGGGCGGCTCACCCACATCGTCTGGCGCGAGCGCGCCGACAACCCGTGGCTCTCGGCGGCCAAGGATGTCGTGCTGCGGCACCTGCCGCTACCCGGTGACGACGCCCAGACCTGCGGGCCGGGTCCGTTCTCGATGGCCGACGAGGCCCTGGTCACCGCCCAGATGAGGGCCGCGGGCTTCGCCGACATCAGCTTCGAGCGCGTCGATGCCAAGGTCAGGATGGGCGACAGCATCGAGGACGCGATCGGCTTTCAGATCGCCATCGGCCCGGCCGGCGAGGTGGTGCGCGAAGCCGGCGATCTCGCCCGGGCCAAGGATGCGGCGATAAATGCCGACCTGACCGAGCTGCTGCGGCCGCATGTCGGCGCCGACGGGGTCTGGATGGATTCGAGCTCCTGGGTAATCTCGGCGCGCAACCCGGCCTGAACCGCCGCCGGGCCCGCGGTGCTGCCGAGCGCGGCCACAGCCACGGGCGAGCCTCGCGGCAGCCGGCTGGCGGTTGGTCAGCACCCCGGCCGCTTTGCGGCGCCCGCCTCGAGCGTCTCGGTCAGGCGGCGGTTGACCCGAACATGCCGATGCGCGAATGAGATGAGTCGCACAATAGCGAGGGGAGAGGGCACGATGCCGAGGCTGGAACGGGCGCTTTACGGCACTGCGCTCCTGGTGCTGATCTTCCTCGGCAGCGGCGAGGTCGGAGCACAGGGCGGGCCAGGACAGGGCCGGGGTGCGGGCATGCTGGAGCGGGTCGAGATGCTCGACACCGACGGCGACGGGCTGCTCCAGGAAGCCGAGCTCGTGTCCTGGCGCGAGACGGTGTTCCTGGCGATGGATGCCGACGGCGACGATGCCCTCAGCCGCGAGGAGTACATGGCCATTGAGCTCGGCCGCGGCGCCGCCCCGGAGGCGCGGGGCCCGCGCTACGAGGAGATGCAGGCGGCAAAGGCCGCCGAGTTCGACGCCATGGACGCCGACGGCGACGGCAGCGTGCCGCGCGACGCGTTCATCGCCTTCGTCGTGACCCAGTTCCAGGACGCCGACACCAACGCCGATGGCGCGCTCGCCGCAACCGAGTTTCGCGCGATGCACGGCCGGCCCTGAGCCGGGGGCCGCGCGAGCGCCGCGACAACACAGGCTGCTGCCGGTCAGCCGTCGAACCGACCGTCGACCGCCGGGCGGCTGGCTCGGTCATCGGTCATCCGCCGAGCCGGTAATCGATGGTGGTCACCACCCGGACGGTCTTGAAGCGCTGCAGCTCCTCGCTCTGCCCGGGGGCATTGTCGCGCGGCAGGATCTGGAAGAGGCCCTGGCTGGCGCGGTGGATGCCGGTGATCCGGCTGCCGCTGTCGGCGGCGAACTGGTCGGCGGCCTCGCGCGCACTCCGGGTCGCCTCGGCGATCATCTCGGGCTTGATGTCGTTGAGCCGGGTGAAGAGGTAGAAGGGTCCGCGTGGGCCATCGCTGGTCAGCACCACGCCGGCCTCGACCAGCCGGCCGACCGCCTGGCTCGCGGCCTTGACGAGATCGACGTCTGGCGAGCGGACCATCAGGCTGAGGCCGACGATGTAGCGGCTCTCGACCGGCCCGCTGCGATAGGGCTGGGCGAGGAGGTCGGTGACCTCGATCCCCTGAACCTCGATCGCCGCCGGCGGGATGCCGTGGTCGCTCATGAAGGCCATCACGGCACCTTCCGCGCGGGCGAGTTCGGCCTGTGCCGTCGCCAGGTCGTCGCTGGTCGCGACGAGGCGAAGCGGCCAAAGCGCGAGGTCCGCCTCGACCTCCCGCTCGGCCAGCCCGCGCACGGTGACCAGCCGCTCCGCCGTCCGCCAGTCACGGACACCCTCGGCCACGAACCACCCTGCCGAGGCCACGCCGAGGCCGAGCAGCAACGCCGCCAGAACCCCCGTCATCGTCGCCCCGACCCGCATCGCCATTGCCGCTCCAGCGCCCAACCAGACGTGAGCATGGCCTGCAGCGGGAGGACTGGCAATGGCCGTGCCTCCAGCCTTTGGCATGGCAGTCACGTCGGGCTATGGTGCCGCGAAAACGACATCTGGAGAACGGGATGCGAAAGCAATCGGTCGACGTCGCGGTGATCGGCGCCGGCACGGCCGGCATGACGGCCTTTCGTGCCGCCCGGGCGGCCACTGACAGCGTCCTCTTGATCGAGGGAGCGCAGTACGGGACGACCTGTGCCCGGGTCGGCTGCATGCCGTCCAAGCTCCTGATCGCCGCCGCCGAGGCGGCGCACATGGTCGCCGAAGCCCCGGCCTTCGGCATCGAGACCACCCCGCCACGGGTCAACGGCCAAGCGGTGATGCAGCGGGTTCAGCGCGAGCGCGACCGGTTCGTCGGCTTTGTCGTCGAGAGTGTGGAGGAGTGGCCGGTCGCTGAGCGGCTGATGGGCCAGGCCCGGTTCACGGGCGACCACCAGCTCGAGGTAACGGATGCGGACGGTGCGATCGTCCAGATAGAGGCCGCACGGATCGTCATCGCGACCGGCTCGAAGACGGTCTATCCCGGCTTCTTCAAGGCCGTGGGCGACCTGCTCGTCACCAGCGACACGATCTTCGACTGGCCGGACCTGCCCGAATCGGTCGCGGTCTTCGGCGGCGGGGTGATCGGCCTCGAGCTCGGTCAGGCACTGGCCCGGCTCGGCGTGCGCATCCGCCTCTTCGGCAAGGGCGGCGGCATCGGCATGTTGAGCGACCCCGAGGTCCTGGCCGCCGCCGGCGAGGCCTTTGCGGCCGCCTTCCCGTTCCACCCCGATGCCGAGGTCGAGGACATCAGCCGCGCCGCTGACCAGGTCGTCATCAGCTTCAAGGACGCGGCCGGCAAGACGGTGACCGAGCGCTTCGACCATCTCTTGGCCGCCACCGGCCGCCGCCCCGATGTCGCCAATCTCGGCCTCGAGGCCACCTCGCTCGAGCTCGACGAGCAGGGCATCCCCCGCTTCGATCCCTGCACCCTGCAATGCGGCTCGAGCCACATCTTCATCGCCGGCGACGTCAACAACCACCGCCCGATCCTGCACGAGGCGGCTGATGAGGGCCGCACCGCCGGCGAGAACGCGGCCCGGTTCCCCGACGTCCGCGCCGGCCTCAGACGGGTGGGCATGGGTGTGGTCTTCACCGAGCCCAACCTCGCCGTGGTCGGCGAGGGGTTCAAGGCACTCGCGGCCAGGAGCTGCCCGTTCGCCATCGGCAGCGTCGACTTCAAGGGCCAGGGGCGCAGCCGGGTGATGCTGCAGAACCAGGGCCTGCTCCGGGTCTATGGCGAGCTCGGCACGGGCCAGTTCCTGGGTGCCGAGATGGCGGCGCCGAGGGGCGAGCATCTGGCGCATCTCCTCGCCTGGGCGCTGCAGCAGAAGCTCACCGTGCCCGAGATGCTGGACCTGCCCTACTACCATCCGGTGATCGAGGAGGGGCTGAGGACCGCCCTTCGCGAGCTCAACCGCAACCTTCGCCTGGGGCCGGCGCCGGTCAAGCGCTCGATGGACTGCGGCCCGGGGGCTTGAGGGCAAACGCTTGCCGGGAGAGCAGTTTCTCTGCAGCGTGCCGTCAATCCGGGCAACGCCAAGCGACAGCGCGACAAAGGTGCGGGCAAGACGGCGTCTCGTGCGTTTGGCATGGCGGTTGCTGGGCCAAGCGAAACCTTCCGCCTCAGGAGTCCCCACGTGACGTCTCGCCATATCCTTCTCGCTGCCACGCTGATCACCGTCGCCAGCCTCCTGGCGCCGGCAACACTCCCCGCCCAGGAGCCCTTCAAGGTGGGCTTCGTCTATGTCGGCCCGGTGGGCGATCACGGCTGGACCTACCAGCACGACGAGGGTCGGCAGGCGCTCGAGGCGCATTTCGGCGAGGCGGTAGAGACCAGCTATGTCGAGAACGTGAGCGAGGGGGCGGATACCGAGCGGGTGATCCGCCAGATGGCCACCTCCGGCCACGACATGATCTTCACCACCTCCTTCGGCTTCATGAACGCCACGGCCGCCATGGCCGAGCAGTTCCCCGACGTGATCTTCGAGCACGCCACCGGCTACAAAAGGGCCGACAATCTCGCGACCTACCTCTCGGTCACCTATCAGGGCCGCTACGTCTCGGGCTTCCTCGCCAGCAAGCTCAGCGAGAGCGGCAAGATCGGCTACATCGCGTCGTTCCCGATCCCCGAGGTGATCCGTGACATCAACGCCGTGATGCTGGGGGCCCAGGCGGTCCGCGACGATGTCGAGATGGTCATCATCTGGGCCAACACCTGGTACGATCCGGCCAAGGAGGCGGATATCGCCGGGGTGATGATCGACCAGGGGGTCGACGTCATCATCCAGCACACCGACAGCCCGGCAGCGTTGCAGGTCGCCGAGGAGCGCGGTGTCTGGGCAGTAGGCCAAGCCTCCGACATGACCCGCTTCGGCCCGAACGCGCACATCACCGCCGTCGTCAACGACTGGGGCCCCTACTACGTCGAGCGCGTCCAGGCGGCGATGGAGGGCAACTGGGCGAGCCACGACTTCTGGGGCGGCATGGCCGAGGACGTCATTCGCCTGACCCCGATCAACGAGCGCGTTCCGGCCGAGGTGGCCGAGGAGGCGATGGCGATCGCCGATTCGATCAAGGACGGCAGCTTCCACCCCTTTACCGGCCCGATCAGGAACCAGGCCGGCGAGGTGATCGTGCCCGAGGGCACGACCATGACGAACGAGGAGCTGGCCGGCATGAACTGGTACGTCGAGGGCATCACCGGCACCCTGCCGAATTGACGCCTGGCTTCCGTACCGAAACCCGGCCTTGCGGCCGCTGGCTGTTGACGTCGCGGTCGCGCCAGGAGATCTTCGGCAGGAATGATCTCGTGGCGGTTTCGATGATGAAGAAGCAGCACAAGCACGATGACGTGAGCGGCAAGCGCCTGCAGCAACTCGCGGCCGCCCTCGACGACCAGGCGGCGAGCGAGGCTTCCTTCGAGGTGCCGGCAGCGGAGCTTCGCGCCCTGACGCGAGGTCGTCAGCACACGCCAGCGGACGCTCTCTTGCGCGAGGCCAGAGACGAGCGGTGATGCCACATCTCGATCCCGTCATCCGCGATCTCTGGCACGTGGCCTTGGTCGGCGAGAGCCTGCCCGCGGGTGCCACCCGGATGACCACGCTGTTCGATCGGCGCCTGACGGTGGCACGGGCCGCCGACGGCACGCCCTCGGTCACCGACCAAGCCGCCCGCCCGCTGCCGGTGCTCGAGCGTTACGGCTTCATCTGGACCAGCCTCGGCGATCCCGCGCCCCTCTTCGCGATCCCCGAATGCGACGAGCCGGACCGCAAGAACGTCTGCACGGGCTCGGTGCAGATCAGGGTCTCGGCACCCCGCGCCATCGAGAACTTCCTCGACATGGGCCACTTTCCCTTCGTCCACACTGGGCTTTTGGGCGAGGAGCCGCATACCGAGGTCAAGGAGTACACGGTCCGCATCGACGACGCCAAGGACGAGGTGGTCGCCACCCAATGCCGGTTCTGGCAGCCGCAGGCCGCGGCCGCGTCTGTCGGCGGGGCCGAGGTCGAGTATATCTACCGGGTCCCACACCCCTTCTGTGCCGTGCTCTACAAGACCAGTGCGCCGGACCCCGCCCGCTTCGACGCCATCGCGCTCTTCGTCCAGCCGGTCGCGGAGGAGCGGGTCATCGGCCATCCGATGATGTCGATCGTCGACGAGGTCAGCACGGTGGGGGCCATCCGCCACTTCCAGCTCACCATCTTCGGCCAGGACAAGCCGATCCTCGAGAACCAGCTGCCGCGCAGGCTGCCGCTCGATCCCCGGGCCGAGACCCCGATCCGCGCCGACAAGTCGTCGATCGCCTACCGCCGCTGGCTGACCGCCAAGGGTCTCCGCTACGGCGTCATTCCGGCCGCTGCCTGATGCTCGACCACGCCCAGCGCCGGGCCTTTCAGCCGGTGGCGGCGTCGACTGACCTTGTCCGCCGCCACGTCTTCGCCGGCCGGCTCTGGGGCCAGGAGCTGGCCTGCTGGCGGGCCGATGACGGTCACGTCAACGTCTGGGAGAACCGCTGCCTGCACCGCGGTGCCAGGCTGACCATCGGCGTCAATCTCGGCTTTGAGCTGATGTGCCAGTATCACGGCTGGCGCTACGCCAACCGCACGGCGGGGTGCACCTACATCCCGGCGCACCCGGCCGACGCGCCGGCGCGGACCATCCGCAACCGCACCTACCCCGCGATCGAGCGGCACGGCCTGATCTGGGCAGCGCTCGACCCCGAAGCCGACCCCGCGACCATCCCGGCCCTGCCCGAGGCGGGCCTCGTGCTGCGCCCGATCCCGCTCGACGTGCCGCCGGGCGAGGTCGAGGCAGCACTCGCCGAGGCCTTCGCCAAGGAGCCCGTCACCTTCCTCGTCCAGCCGGTGGATGCCGGCAGGTCCATGATCCGCGGCATCCTGCAGGAGACGCCCGAGAACGCCCTTGCTGTACTTCGGACCTGGAACCACCGCCTCGGCCGCCTGCGCGACCGTCTCGAGGCCCTGCCCCGCCCCTTCGTGGAGCCGATCTCGCAGGAATTCCGCCCGGTGGCGGCCGAGCTCGCGGGCCTGCCGGTCGAGAACCTGGGAGCGCGGGGCACGATCAGCGTCAAGGTTGCGGCCAAGACCCAGGTCGCCGGCGACGTCATGGCCTTCCGCCTCGAGCCGCTCGCGGGCGACCTCCCAGCGTTTCAGCCCGGAGCGCACATCGACGTCCACCTCCCGAACGGCCAGGTCCGCCAGTACTCGATCACCAACGGCCCGGACGACACCACCGGCTACGTCATCGGTGTCAAGCGCGAGCCCGCAGGTCGGGGCGGCTCGGCCTGCCTGCACGACACCGTGCGCGAGGGCGACGTGCTCGCCGTCTCGCCGCCCTTGAACAACTTCCCGCTGCGCCGCGATGCCTTGCACACCCTCTTCATCGCCGGCGGCATCGGCCTGACGCCGCTGCTGGCCATGGCGCGAACGCTGGTCGCCGGCCGGCATCCCTTCACGTTCCACGCCTTCGCCCGCGACGCCGCGGCCCTGCCGTTCAAGGACGCCCTCGACCGGCTCGGCCCGACGGTCGAGCGCCATCTCGGCCTCGACCATGAGGCCACGGCGGCCGCCCTCGAAACGATCCTCGCCGAGCCCGGCCAGAAGCGCGCGCTCTATGTCTGCGGCCCGCCGGCCATGCTCGACCTCACCCGGCGGCTCGCGGCAGAGGCCGGCTGGCCCGAGGCAGCCGTCCACTTCGAGTACTTCAAGAACGAGACGCCGCTCGACCAGTCGACAGCCTTCGAGATCGCCCTCGCCCGCTCGGCCCTGACGCTCCAGGTCCCAGCCGGCCGCTCCATCGTCCAGGTCCTGCGCGAGCACGGCATCGGCATCACCACCTCCTGCGAGCAGGGGGCCTGCGGCACCTGCCGGGTGGCCGTGCTCGACGGTGTGCCCGATCACCAGGACGTGCATCTGAGCGAGAGCGAGAAGGCCCGCGGCGACTGCCTCATGGCCTGCGTCTCGCGCAGCCGGTCGCCCCGCCTCGTGCTCGACCTCTGAGACGGCGCATGCTGACCCTCTACGACTACGAGCTCTCCGGCAACTGCTACAAGGTCCGGCTGATGCTGGGTTTTCTGGGTGTCGAGCACCGCACCCGCCACGTCGACTTCCACCCCGGCCACGAGCACAAGGCCGACTGGTTCCTCGCGCTCAATCCGCTGGGCCAGTTGCCGGTGATCGAGGAAGACGGGCAGATCATCCGCGATGCGAACGCCATCCTCACCTACCTGGCCTCCCGCTACGACCCCACGAGCCAGTGGGGCTACGGCCGCGATGCCATCAGGAACGCCCGCATCGCCGAATGGCTGGGCTTCGCCGCCGACCTCACGGCCTCAATCGGTGCTGCCCGCCTGCACGACACCTTCGGCTTCGACCTCGACGCGGATGGCGCGCGTGAGGCCGGCAAACGCCTGCTTCGGGTCCTCGACGAGCATCTCTGGTTCCAGGAGCGCCAGGAGCACCTTTGGCTCGTTCAGGGCCCGCACCCGACCATCGCGGATATCGCCTGCTTCCCCTACACCGCCCTTTCCGAGGACGCCGACCTCCCCCGCGACGACTACCCGGCGCTGCGCCGCTGGCATGACCGCTTCAAGCGGCTCGATGGCTTCAAGCCGATGTCGGGGGTGTTTCCGGCACGGGGGTGAGATTTCTGCCAATTGCACGCGCCGGAACATATATACTATGTTCGATCAATGGACGGCAGGAGCAATAGCAGCATGCGGGTGGTCGAACTCGCCGAAGCCAAAGCCGATCTCGACAGCTTGATCGCTCGAGTCGCCGCCGGCGAGACCGTGCGGATCATCCAACACGGTGAAGCGATAGCCGAGCTCGTGCCGGCGCCGAAGAAAAAGCCGATCGACGTGGCGAAGCTGAAAGCACTCACCGATTCGATGACGTTTCAGGAAGAATCGGCTGGCGATTTCGTTCGTCGGATGCGCGACGAGGATCGCTCTTGATCAGCTATCTCGACACCTCGTTGCTCGTCGCCGCCTGCACCAACGAGATCAAGACGCCGGTCGTTCAGCCATGGCTGACCGCACAAGTTACAGCCGACTTGGCGATCAGTCGCTGGGTGGTGACCGAATACGCGTCGGCGCTGTCGCTGGAGCTGCGCACGGGCCAGGTCACCGAGACGGAACGCGCCGACGCGCTGGCAGGCTTCGCACAGCTATGGACGGAAAGCCTGAGGGTCTTGCCGGTTACCGAAGCGCGCTTCTCGACGGCTGCGCGGTTTGCCGATCGGCACGAACTGGGGTTGCGCGCCGGGACGCGCTCCACCTCGCCATTTCCGCCGGCCATGACGGCACCCTCCACACCCTCGATCGACGTATGGCCGATGCCGGAAACGCACTCGGCGTACCAACAAAGATCGTCTGAGCCCCCTCAATACACCTTCGGCACGTAGAGCTCGTCGGGCAGCACCTTGCGCTCGTAGTCGGGGTTGAAGACGCGGTCGGGCAGCGTGATCGGGTCGTGCGGCACGTCCGCATACGGAATCTGTTGCAGGAAGTGGTGGATGCAGTTGAGGCGGGCCTGCTTCTTGTCGTTGCCCTCGACGATCGACCAGGGGGCTTCTGGGATGTTGGTGCGCTCGAACATCTCCTCCTTGGCCTTGGTGTACTGCTCCCAGCGGACCCTGGACTGCAGGTCCATCGGGCTCAGCTTCCACTGCTTCATCGGGTCGTGGATGCGCATCAAGAAGCGGAGCTGCTGCTCCTGGTCGGTGATCGAGAACCAGTACTTGATCAGCACCACCCCGGAGCGGACCAGCATCCGCTCGAACTCGGGCACGTCGTGGAAGAACTGGGCGACCTCGTCCTCGGTGGCGAAGCCCATCACCCGCTCGACCCCGGCGCGGTTGTACCAGGAGCGGTCGAACAGCACGATCTCGCCGCCGGCCGGCAGATGCGGCACGTAGCGCTGGAAGTACCACTGCGTCTTCTCGCGCTCGGTGGGGGCGGGCAGCGCCACGACGCGGGCGGCACGCGGGTTGAGCCGCTGGGTGATCCGCTTGATCACCCCGCCCTTGCCGGCGGCGTCGCGGCCCTCGAACAGCACCACGACCTTGAGCTTCTTGTGGATCACCCAGTCCTGCAGCTTGATCAGCTCGGCCTGCAGGCGAAACAGCTCGCGGAAATAGGTCCGCCGCTCGACCAGCGAGCGATGCCGGAAATCGGTGATCGTCTTGAGCTCGCGGGCCACCCGGTGATCGTCGAACTCCATCTCCAGCTCTTCGTCGAAGCTGTCTTGAAGCTCGAGATCGACCCAGCTCTCCGTCCCGTCGGCGGCTTTATCGGCGCTCATGCCCTTCCCTCCTGCAGCTGGCCCCGCAGCCCGAGGCGAAATCGAGGCTAGGCGCGGACCATGGCAGTCGCGTGACCGACCCAACCTCATGCGGTTGTTATCGCCGCCCCCTGGCCAATCGTCCACCGCCGCCCATGTTCAACCTCATTCAACAACAGAGGGATGGAAAATGCTTGTCGACCGCCGCAAGACCCTGCTCGCCGCCGGTGCCGCAGTACTGGCGCCGGGCCTCGCCGGCAGCCGCGCCGCAATGGCCGCGGCCCCGCTGCTCGGCCCGGCACGGCCCAGCTTCTATCGCTTCCAGCTCGGCGATTTCGAGGTCACGACGCTGCTCGACGGTGCAGTGCAGTTCGACGGCCCGCACCCGATCTTCGGCGAGAACCAGCCGGCCGAGGCCGTCGCCGCCGTCGCGGAGGCGAACTTCCTGCCGGCCGACCGGATGGAGATCAGCTTCACCCCGATCCTCGTCAACACCGGCGACAGCCTCGTCCTCTTCGACGGTGGCAACGGCCCCGCACGCCGTCCCGGCGCCGGCAACCTCATGGCCACGATCGAGGCCGCCGGCTACACCGCCGAGCAGGTGGACACGCTGGTCATCAGCCATTTCCATGGCGATCATATCGGCGGGCTGATGACCGACGGCGTGCCGACCTACCCGAACGCCGTCTACGTGACCGGCCAGGTCGAGTACGACTTCTGGAGCCACGACGACCGGCTCAGCGGCCCGACCGAGAACAGTGCGCAGCTGGTCCGCAGCAATGTCGTGCCGCTGGCCGAGAAGATGCGCTTCATCGGCGACGGTGGCGAGGTGGTGCCCGGCATCAACGCCATCGCCGCCTTCGGCCACACCCCCGGCCACATGGCCTACCACATCGAAAGCCAGGGTCGCCGGCTCGTGCACTGGGTGGATGCGTCGAACCACTACATCCTATCGGTGCAGCAACCCGACTGGCACGTCCGCTTCGACATGGACAAGGAGGCCGCCGTCGCCACGCGCAAGCGCCTGTTCGACATGGCCAACGCCGAGCGCATCCCGGTCACCGGCTACCACATGCCCTTCCCGGCCGTGGGCTTCGTCGACAAGACCGCCGACGGTTCCTATCGCTGGGTCCAGGCCAGCTACCAGCTCAACCTCTAGCCTCGGCCGCGGCGCGGCGCTGCCGAGGCGCCTCGCCGCGCGCCGCCGCGAGCTGCTTCAGCCGGTGACCGACGTCGACGATCGCGTCGATCGCCGGCACCAGCTCCCGGCCGTGCCCGGTCAGGGTGTACTCGACCGAGGGTGGCGACGTGGGCTTGACCTCGCGCGCCACCACCCCCTTGGCCTCTAGCTCGCGCAGCCGTGCCGTCAGCACCTTGGCCGAAACCGTCGCGAGATCGAGCTTGAGCTCGCTGAAGCGCCGCGGCCCGCCGCGCAGATACCAGATGATGTTGGCCGTCCAGGCCCCACCGAGCACCGCCATGCAGGTCATCAGCGGGCAGGCCTCGGGCGGCTCCGGCGAGTGATTGCGTCTGACCTTCAACGGCATCACAGATACCTCGGGTTACTTGGTGGTAACTTGATAATCACGTTACCAAAAGAAATCAAGTTTACCCAGGCAACGAGCTGGCGATAGCTTCCTGCCGCCACAGCAAACCTGCCTGGAGACATCCGATGCAGCTCTTCTACAAGCCCGGCGCCTGCTCGCTCGCCTCGCATATCGCCCTGCGCGAAGCCGGCGTGCCCTTCGACCTCGTCGAGGTCGACACCGCGACCGGCCGGACGGCCGACGGTGACGACTACACCATCGTCAATCGCAAGGGCTATGTACCGGCGCTTCGCCTCGCCGACGGCCGGACCCTGACGGAAGGTGCGGCCATCCTCCAGTTCATCGCCGACCGGCACCCCGAGGCGCGGCTCGCACCCGCCGCCGGCACCTTCGCCAGGGCCAAGCTGCAGGAGCACCTCAACTACGTCGCCGCCGAACTGCACAAGGCGTTCACGCCGTTCTTCAGCGGCCACCCGTTGGAAGGTGTGGCGCGCGCCACCGCCGAGGGCCACGTCCTCGATCGGCTCCGCCACATGGAGGAGGTGCTCGCCGACGGGCGGCCCTATCTCGACGGCGAGACCTTCGGCGTCGCCGACGCCTATCTGTTCGTCGTCGCCGGCTGGGCCGGCCATGTCGGGATCAGCCTCGCCGGGCTGCCCCGGCTCGAGCGTTTCCTCGCCCGCGTCGGCGAGCGGGCGAGCACCCGGGCTGCCATGCGCGCCGAGGGCCTGCTGCCATGAAGGCCCACGCCGAGGAAACGGTCACGACCTCCGCCTTCGCGGACATTGCCAGGGTCATCCAGCGCTATTTCGACGGGCTCCACCTGAGCGACACGGAGCGCCTCGCCCCGGTCTTTCACCCGCAGGCCATCTATGCCTCGGCGAGCGACGGGACGCTGCTTCACCGGACGATGGCCGACTACTTCGCGGTGGTCGACCGCCGCCCGTCGCCGGCGAGCCGCGGCGAGCGCCGCCGCGACCGCATCCGCTCGATCGAGCTCGCCGGCCCCGTCACCGCCAGGGCCGCCGTCAACTGCGCCATCGGCGACACCTACTTCACCGACTTCCTGAGCCTCGTGCTGGTCGACGGTCGCTGGCAGATCATCGCCAAGGTTTTCCACGGCGAGCCGCTGGCGGCTGTCGAGAGCAGCTGAGAGCGGAGAGCACCATGCCCTACGTCAAGATCGAGATCACCCGCGAGGGTGCCACCGCCGGGCAGAAGGCCCGGCTGATCGAAGGCGTCACCGACCTTTTGGCCCAGGTCCTGAACAAGAACCCGGCCACCACCGTGGTCGTGATCGACGAAGTCGACCTCGACAACTGGGGGATCGGCGGCCTGCCGGTAATGCAGTTCCGCCAGGACCTGCAGGCGGCCCGGTCTCGGCCGGCACGCGCCCCGGCGCGCTGACATGGCACCGGCCGGGCGCCTGCGCACGCCGCTTACCGAGCGGCTCGGCATCCGCCACCCCATCCTCTTGGCCCCCATGGCCGGCGTCAGCGGCGGGGCGCTGGCCGCCGCCGTCAGCCAGGCCGGCGGGCTCGGCATCCTCGGCGGCGGCTACGGCGACCGCAGCTGGCTCGACCGCGAGATCAGGGCCGCCGGCGATGCGCCAATCGGGATCGGCTTCATCACCTGGGCGCTCGCCCGGCAGCCCACGTTGCTCGACCGGGTCCTCGACCACGCGCCGGTCGCGATCTTCCTCTCGTTCGGCGACTGCCGCCCCTGCGCCGCGAAGGTCGCCCGCTCGACCTCGCTGCTGATCCTCCAGGTGCAATCCCTGGCGCAGGCCCGCGCGGCGATCGACGCCGGTGCCGATATCCTGGTGGCACAGGGTACCGAGGCGGGCGGCCACGGCGGCAGGCGGGCGACCCTGCCACTGGTTCCGGCCATCGTCGACATTGCCGGCAGCGTCCCGGTGGTGGCGGCGGGCGGCATCGCCGACGGCCGGGGTCTCGCCGCGGCGCTCATGCTCGGCGCCCAGGGCGTGCTCTGCGGCACCGCCTTCTTCGCCAGCCACGAGGCGATGGTCCATCCGGCGTACAAGCAGGCAGCCGTCACCGCCACGGGCGATGCGACCCTGCGCAGCCGGGTTTTCGACATCGCCCGCGGCCTCGACTGGCCGCCGGACTGGGACCTCCGGACCCTGCGCAACCGCTTTGCCGCGACCTGGGCCGCGGCACCGGGCAGGCTCGCCGTGGAGGGCGACGCCGCGCGCCGCGTCTATGCCGCCGCCGTGGCCGCGGGCGACGTCGAGACCGCGGCCGTCATCGTCGGCGAGGCCGTCGACCTGGTCCGCCGGCAGGAGCCGGCCGCCGCGATCGTCGAGCGGATCGCCGCCGAGGCGCGGCGGCTGCTCACGAACGCACCGAGCCTCCTGGCTGCACCGCCGACTTGACACGGGTTAACGGGCCGTCGACAGCCGGTCGGGCAGCCACTCGCGCGGAGAGGACAAGGCATGGCAACGGACGCGCCCATCCGCATCGGCATGATCGGCCATGGCATGATGGGGGTCTGGCACAGCCGGAACCTCGCCGGCCTTGCGGCCGTGCCGCAGACCATCGTCGGCCGGCGTGACGAGCCGACCCAGGCCTTCGCCGCCGAACACGGCTACGCCCATGCCACCACCGATCTCGATTCGATGCTGGCCGACCCCGAGATCGACGCCGTCGTCGTCGCCAGCCCGTCCGAGACGCATGTCGCGCACAGCCTGGCCGCCATCCGCGCCGGCAAGCATGTGCTGATCGAGATCCCGGTCGCCATGGACCTCGCAGGGGCCGAACGCGTCACCGAGGCGGCGGCCGGGAGCGGCCGGGTCGTCGCCGTCTGCCACCCCTGGCGGCATCGTCCTGAAATGATCGAGCTGAAGGCGCGGCTCGATGCCGACGAGGAGCGGCTGGGCTTCCTCGAGGGAAGGTTCCTGATCCATCGCCTGGAGAACGTGGGGGCCACCGGCTACCGGCGCAGCTGGACGGACAGCATTCTCTGGCACCACGGCGCGCACCTGGTCGACCTCGCCTCTTGGCTCTTGGGCCCCGACCTCGACGCATCGGGCTGGCTGGCGCCGGTGGACGCGCGGACCGGGACACCGATGACGACCTCGGTCACCCTGGCGCGGGCGGACGGCGCCTCGGCGCATCTGCTGCTTACCTATCTGAGCCAGCTCAAGCACAACGAGGCGACGGCGACCACCGACCGCGACAGCTACCGCATCGACATCCCGGCGGCGACGCTGACCACCACAGTTGGCAGCCAAGCGATCGAGGCCGAGCCGGCGGTCTGCCGCCACGTGCTCGCCGACTTCGTCACCGCCTGCCGAAGCGGCGGCAGGCCGCGCGTCACGCCGGCCGACGTGCTGCCGTGCATGGCCGCCCTGCAAGCGGTCCAGGACGCCTGGGACGTGCGGCACGGGGCGCAGAGCCTGCCGGGGCGCGAGCACGAGCGGCTGGGCCGGGGCTAGCCGGCAAGGGCGATGACGACAGCATAGCGCGCCCCCTTGCCGATCGTGGCGACCAGCCAGAGCATCACCAACCTCAGTGCCCGGCGACCAGCAGCCCCGCCAGCGTCACCTCCGACGGCAACGGCAGGATGGTCGCGGCGAGGAGCGCCGAGGCGAAGAGGATGACGAGATCCGGCAGCGCCGCGAGCTGTCCATTGGTTTGGCCCGCCGCATGCCGTGCCACCGGTTTGGGGGCAGCCACAGGCGTGTCGAGAACCTGTGGTCGTCTTTTCACAGTCGGCGCTTATGGCCATGGGCGGAAATCGCAAGTCGCCTTGGGAGGAAGCCCGATGATCACGTCCCGTCACCACTGTGCCGGTCTCGTCACCAGCCGCCGCCGGCTCTTGCAGCGCAGTGCCCTGGCCGTTGGCGGGCTGGGCGCTGCGGCGCTGCTGCCCCGGACCGGTTTCGCCCAGGCCACGATCGTCCGTGACGGGCAGCGCATCGGCGTGCCTTACGGCGTTCAGGTCGGTGACATGCTGCCCGGCCGGGCGATCATCTGGGCCAAGGCGGACCGGCCCGGGCGGCTCTTGGTGCGCTGGTCGACCACGGAGGATATGAGCAAGGCGCGCCAAGCGCTGCCGGTGCATGCGCTCGCGGATACCGACTTCACCGCCAAGCTCGATCTCATGGGCCTGCCGGCCGACCAGCGGATCAGCTACGAGGTGCGGTTCCTCGACCTCGGCGATCTCCAGACGCTGAGCGAGCCCGTGACCGGGAGCTTCCGGACCCCGCCGGCAGAGAAGCGGCACGTCCGCTTCGTCTGGTCGGGCGACACCGCGGGCCAGGGCTGGGGCATCAATCCCGACTTCGGCGGCATGCGCATCTACGCCACGATGCAGGCGGCCGAGCCCGACTTCTTCATCCATTCGGGCGACACGATCTATGCCGACGGGCCGATCGAGGCAGAGAAGATGCTCGACGACGGCAGCGTCTGGAAGAACGTGGTGCTCGAGGAGAAGGCCAAGGTGGCCGAAACACTGGCCGAGTTTCGCGCCAGCTACGCCTACAACCTGCTGGACGACAATCTCCGGGCCTTCAATGCGGCGGTGCCGATGCTCGCCCAGTGGGACGACCACGAGGTCACCAACAACTGGTACTGGGAACTCAGGAAGGACCAGGACGAGCGCTACAAGGAGGGCTCGGCGGCGGTCATGGCGGCCCGCGCCATGCGCGCCTTTCACGACTACATGCCGACCCGCCGCCACCCGCTCGAGCAGGACCGCCTTTATACGAGCTTTCCCTATGGCCCGTCGCTCGAGGTCTTCCGGATCGATCTCCGTTCCTATCGCGGGCCCAACTCGGACGAGCAGCCGACCAGGCTCAGCCCCGAGTTCCGCATCCTGGGGGCCAACCAGATGGCCTGGCTGAAGCGGGCGCTTCGGGAATCCAACGCCACCTGGAAGGTGATCGCCTCCGACATGCCGATCGGCCTGATCGTCTACGACCAGTGGCAGGAGCAGCAGGGGGCCGAGGCCATTGCGCTCCGCGACGGCCCGGCCGCCGGGCGCGAGCTCGAGATCGCCGAGCTTTTGACCTTCATCCGCGACGAGGGGATCAAGAACGTGGTGTGGCTCACGGCGGATGTGCACTACACCGCTGCCCACCACTACCGCCCCGAGAACGCCCAGTACCAGGCCTTCGCCCCGTTCTGGGAGTTCGTCTCGGGCCCCCTGAACGCCGGCAGCTTCGGCCCGAACCAGCTCGACAACACCTTCGGCCCCGAGGCGGTCTTCGTGAAGGCACCCGAGGAAGGCCAGGTCAACCTGCCGCCCTCGGCCGGCCTCCAGTTCTTCGGCCAGGTCGACATCGAGCCCGAGAACGAGGTGATGACCGTCCAGCTCAAGGATCTCGAGGGCCAGACGCTGTTCACCCAGGAGCTGGTGCCGGAGGCCTAGCGCGGACCGCTCGACGGCCGAGTGCCGAGCGGCTACCCTCGCAGGTCTGCGCGGCGACCGGGGACGACGGTAATGCGGCATCGCGTGCTTCTTGTCTGTCTTTCGACACTGTTGGCCATGCTGTGGAGTGGCCCGGCCCTGACCCAAGGGCTGGAGGTGGATTGCAGGGCGGTCGAGGGTGAATGGGACTGGCCGATCGGCGGCGTTGTGACCCTGGCCCCGGATGGCGGTGCCGGCTGGGCACCCGAGCCTGGTACGGCCGCTGCCTTCCAGGGTGACTGGTCCTGCGATCGCCGCAGCGGGCATGTGGTGATCGTCTGGCGGCAGGGGCTGACGGACCGCTTGCGCCTGGACTTCGAGACCGGCGAACTCAGGGGTGAGAACGATGTGGGGGTCGCCATCGTGGCGCGCCGGCACGATGGCGAGCCGGCACCGCTGGTCGCGCCCGCGGGGGCGGTGCCGCCGATGCTGGTGGGCAGCTGGCTCCTCGAGGTCATGCTGCCCACGCCCCAGGGGCCGGTGGCGGTGCTCTGGACCATCGAGGCGGACGGCAGCTATCGGATCGAGGCTGGCCCCTACAGCCACGCCGGGACGATGTCCGCCTTCGCCGGCAGCTGGGAGCAGCAGGCGACCGACCGGGACTTCAGCGATGGCGGTCGCTACCTTTTTCCGAACTGGGCGCGGCTCGAGACGCCGGCGCGAAGCGGGCATGGCCGCTGGCGCCGGGTCATGCCCGAACTGGTGCTCTCGACCACGGAGGTGAGCGGGCAGAGCCTGCCCGTGGACCTGCCGGAAGTCGTCGCGAGGGCCCGTCCGGTCGCGTGGTCGTGGCGGCCGGACGCCGAGCTTCGCTGGCTCGAGTTCGATCGGCCGGACAGCAACCAGACGGGTGCGTCGCTCGAGGTCGGTCTCGCCTTCGTCTCGCCGGCGACGGGTGCCGGGCTGTCAATCACCGTCGGCGGCGACGGCACGCGGTTCTTCGCCCACGATGTCGTCAACTGGGGCGGCGATGCGATCCCGGACGGCTTTCTCGACCTGCCGGTGGCCTGGGCGATCGCCCGGCAGCACGGGCTCCTGCCACCGCTCGATCGGGCGGGCCTTCGCGTCTGGCGCCCCATCGACGGCGAGCCGGTGCTCGCCTGGTCGGTGAGCGCTGCCCGGGGCGAGCCGCGCGGGCTCAACATCGACGGGGTCGCCGGCGGTCGGCTCGACGGCGACCTCTCGGGCTATGTCGCCGCCTACAACGCGCAGTGGGAGGCGGCCATCGCCGGCCTGCGCCAGCTCTTCGCCCGACCGGCGCCCGGCCCGTCCTCAGGGTCCTCCTCCTCGTCGGAGTCCGGCTCGAGCAGCAGCAGCTACGATGACGCCGGCAGCGGCAGCACTGCGTCGTCGGGCTACGGCACGGCGGCGCAGAATTCCTGGGGCGCCGGCGACATGCGGGCGTACGACCGGATCCAGAGCGGCACGCCCACAGGCGACGACTGCTACCGCTACGGCTGTTGAGCGGGTCCGGCCGTCGGGTCGATCAGGCGATCGCCGTGGGCTCGCCGCCAATCGCCGAGGCCGGGGAAACACCGTGCAGACGCTCTTCGAAAACGGTCGGATCGCCGACCTCGTGCTCGCCGTCCTGGTGCTCGAGGCCTTGGCGATCCTGTTCTGTCACCGGCTGACCGGCCGGGGGCCGACGCTGGCCCGGGCCCTGCCCTTCCTCTTGGCCGGCGCCTGTCTGCTGCTCGCCTGGCGGACGGCCGCCGCCGGCCAGCCGTGGCCCCTGCCCGCGGCCTTGCTGGCGGGTGCCGGGGCCGCCCACGTCGTCGACCTGCTGCGCCGGCGGCGCTAGCGGAGCAGTGCTGGGATCGTCATCGAGATCGCCGGGATGTAGGTCACCAGCATCAGGACGATGAACATGGTGAGCCAGAACGGCCAGAGCTGGCGGGCGACGTGGTCGACCGAGACCTTGCCGATGGCACAGCCGACGAACAGCGTCGTGCCGACCGGCGGGGTGACCAGGCCGATGCCGAGGTTGAGCATCATGATGATGCCGAAATGCACAGGGTCGACGCCGAGCGAGATCATCACCGGCAACAGGATCGGCGTGCAGATCAGGATCAGCGGCGCCATGTCCATGAACATGCCGAGCACCAGCAGCATCAGGTTGACGAGCAGCATGATGACCAGCTTGTTCTCGGAGACGGTGAGGAAGAACGCCGTCACCTTGGCCGGGATCTGCATTAGCGTCATCAGGTAGGCGAAGGCCGAGGCGAAGGCGATCAGCACCATCACCATGGCGACGGTCTTGACCACGCCGACCAGCATCGCCGGGATGGCGCGGAAGTGCAGCTCGCGATAGACGAAGGCGGCGACGACGAAGGCGTAGATGACGGCGATCGAGGCCGATTCGGTGGCGGTGAAGATGCCGCCGATCACCCCGCCGACGATGATGATCACGGTAAAGAGGCCGAAGAGGGCGCCGCCCGCGGTCTTCACCGCCTCCTTCAGCGGCACGAGCTCGCCCCTCGGATAGCCGCGCCGGGTGGCGAGGATGAAGGTCAGCACCATCAGCGCCAGGCCGACCATGATGCCCGGGATGATGCCGGCCATGAAGAGCTGGGCGATCGAGACCGAGCCGCCGGCCGCGTAGGCGTAGATGATGGCGTTGTGCGAGGGCGGGATGATGATGCCCTGGGTCGAGCTGGTGATCGTCACGTTGACCGAGAAGGCGTCGTCGTAGCCCTGGCGCTTCATCATTGGGATCATGATCGAGCCGATCGAGCTCGTGTCGGCGACCGAGCTGCCGGAGATGCCGCCGAAGAACATGGATGAGAGGATGTTCACCATGGCGAGGCCGCCACGGATGAAGCCGACGAAGATATTGGCGAAATTGACCAGGCGGATGGCGATGCCACCCTGCGCCATGATCGCCCCGGCGAGCACGAAGAACGGGATCGCCAGGAGCGAGAAGCTGTTGATGCCTCTTACCGCCTGCAGCATCACCGCCTCGGGCGGCAGGCCGATATAGAGCACGGTGACCAGCGCCGAGAGGCCGAGCGCATAGGCCACTGGCACATTGATCAGGATGAGCAGGAAGAGTCCGCCGATCAAGAGCACCGGGGCGAAGGGCCCGCCCATCAGACGTGCTCCTCGAGACCGGCGCGGGGGCCGTAGACCAGCCGCTCGACGACGAAGAGGAGGGTGACGAGGCCGGAGAGCGGCAGGCCCAGATAGACCGTGCCGACACGGATCTGCTGGAACTCCGGGTAGAGCTGGAACCAGGTCGTGCTGACCAGCTTGGTGCCGTACCAGATCATCGCCAGCGCCAATACCCCGACCAGGACATCGACCAGCCGGTCGGCGCCGCGTTGCGCGCTGCCCTCGGGCAGCAGCCTGGCCAGCACGTCGATGCTGATATGCGCACTCGCCCGATAGCAGGCGGCAGCGCCGAACAGCGTCATCTGGATGACCAGCATGATCGAGACCGGCTCGGCCCAGAACGAGCCCTGGTTGAGGACGTAGCGGGTGTACACTCCCCAGGCCACGAACAGCGAGATCAGCACCAGGATGGCCGCCGAGACGCCGATGCAGGCCTGGTACAGCCGATCCATGACGCGAACATAGGCTGGCATCGGCGCTGGCTCTGCCGGCAGGGGATCAGTGAGCGGCACGGCGACGGACGAGGCGGCCATTGCGGCCACCCCGTCGATCACTCGGGCAAACAGGCGCGAACGGCGCTATTCGACCGCCTCGATGCGCGCCAGGAGCTCGGCGTACTGGGCGCCGAACTTCTCGCGGACCGCAGCCGTGGCCTCGATGAAGGCCGCCTTGTCGACATCGTCGTTGATCTGCACGCCGAGCTCGGTGAGCTCCGCCATGGCCTTGGCCTCCATCGCCTCCCAGAGCTCACGCTCCTTCTCGGTCGCCAGCACCGAGGCCTCGCGGATCAGGTTCTGGTGTTCCTCGGAAAGCGTGTCCCAGATGCGCTTGGAGAAGACGAAGATCTCCGGAACGATCAGGTGCTCGGTCAGCGAGTAGTAGCCGGCCTGCTCGTAGTGCTTCTGGGTCGAGTAGGAGGGCGGGTTGTTCTCGGCCCCGTCGACCACCCCGGTCTGCATCGCCGTGTAGAGCTCGTTGAAGGCGATGGGGATGCCGGAGCCGCCCATCTCGGTCATCATGTCGATGAAGATCGGGTTCTGCATCACCCGGATCTTCAGCCCCTCGAGATCCTCAGGGGTGCGGATCGGCCGCTCCTTGTTGTAGAAGCTGCGCGCCCCGGCATCCATGAAGCCGAGGCCGATCAGCTCGCCGGCCTCGAGCCTGGCGAGGAGCTCCTGGCCGATCTCGCCGTCGACCACGTTGCGCATGTGGTCGATCGAGCGGAACACGTAGGGCAGGTTGAAGGCGTTGAAGTCGTCGACGATGGGCCCGACCACGCCGACCGAGACGCGGGTCATCTCCAGCGCACCGAGCTGCACCTGCTCCAGGGCCTCCTTCTCGCCGCCGAGCTGCATCGAGTGGTAGATGTTGATGGTGAGCTCGCCGTCGCTCCGCTCCTCCAGCCACTCGCCCATGAACTGGATGGCATCGGTCGTCGGATAGCCCATCGCATGGACGTCGGACGACTTGATCTCGAGCGCCGCGGCGCCGCTCGTCGCGGCGATGCCGACCGCCAGGACAGTGCCGAGCGCCAAGCCGGCAGTCGTGCTGTTCAGTGCCAATCGCATGACCGGCCTCCCTGTTGTTCGTTGTCGCGGACGCAGCCTCGCGCCCATTCGGGTTCTGCCCGTTGCGACGGCTGGTTGGCAAGGGCCGAATTCGGCCGGCAGCCGGGCTAGCGCAGCCGGGCGCGGAACGGCGAGGCGGGGTAGACGCCGAAGATCTCGATGTGATGGGCGAAGAAGCGCAGCTCCTCCATGGCGAAGCGGACCGCTTCGTCCTCCGGATGGCCGAGAATGTCGGCGTAGAATTGTGCCTGCTGGAAGGTCGGATCGATGTAGCTCTCGAGCTTGAGCATGTTGACGCCGTTGGTGGCGAAGCCGCCCATCGCCTTGTAGAGGGCGGCCGGCACGTTGCGCACCTTGAACAGGAAGCTGGTGATCACCGGCCCGTCCTTGATCCCGGGATAGCGGGGCTCACGGGCGAGCACGAGAAAGCGGGTGGTGTTGTGCTCGGCGTCCTCGACGTCCGAGGTCGAGATCGACAGCCCGTAAGTTTCGGCGGCGAGCCTGGAGGCGATCACCGCATGTTCCGGGTCGCCGCGTTCGGCGATCTCCGCGGCGGCTCCGGCAGTGTCCGCCGCGACGACGGCGGTGAGCCCGTGCTCGGCGATGAACTTGCGGCACTGGCCCAGGGCGTGGACGTGGCTGTGCACGTAGCGCACCGTGTCGAGGCTGCTGCCCGGGACGACCAGGAGGTGGTGGTTGACGCGCAGGAACTGCTCGCCGACGATGTGCAGCCCGCAATGCGGCATCAGGTGATGGACGTCGGCGACACGGCCGGCGACCGAGTTGTCGACCGGAATCATGGCGTAGCGCGCGGCACCGTCGCGGACCGCGGCGAACGCGGTCTCGAAGGTCTCGCACGGCAGCGGCTCGAAATCCGGAAAGGCCTGGCGGCAGGCGAGGTGCGAGTAGGCGCCGGGGCGGCCCTGAAAGGCGATGCGCTGGTCGCGTGTGGTGGGCTTGTCGTCGGTGGTCGCTTCAGCCATGGCCGAGGATCTTTCGTGCCTTGTCGAGATCGGCCTCCGTGTCGACCCCGAAGGGCACTGTTTCTACGAGCTTTACGCCAATTCGCATACCGTTCTCGAGGGCTCTGAGTTGTTCCAGCTTCTCGCGCTGCTCGAGCGGGCTCGGCGGCAGGGACGCGAAGCGGTCGAGAGCGGTGCGGGTGAAAGCGTAGATGCCGATGTGGTGCAAGACCGGGCCATTGCCCCAGGGGGCCGGGGCGCGGGTGAAGTAGAGGGCCTCGCCGATGCCGCCGCCCTTGAACGAGACCACGGCCTTGACCGTGTTCGGGTCCGCCCGCTCCTCGGGATCGTCGGTGGCATTGACGAGGGTGCCGATATCGGTGCCGAGCACATCGAGCGGCTCGAGCACGGCGGCGAGGCAGCTCGGATCGATCGTCGGCATGTCGCCCTGCAGGTTGACCACCCGCTCGACGGTCCCCGCCGGGTCGATCGCCCGCAGTGCCGCGTGGATGCGATCGGTGCCGGAAGGCAGCGCCGGGTCGGTCAGCACCGCCTCGCCGCCGGCCGCCTCGATCGCCTCCTTGATCGCCGGTTCCGCGCAGGCGACCACCACCGGGCCGATCGCCGCCTCGACGGCGCGCCGCCAGACATGCACGATCATCGGCGCGCCGGCGATCGGCGCCAAAGGTTTGTTCGGCAGCCGGCTGGACGGCAGCCGGGCCGGGATCAGCACCAGGTTGCGCGACCAATTGCCGCCAGATTTCCCTCGCCAATCCACGCGACGCCTCCGCTCGCTAGTCTTTCTGCCGTCGGCGGCCGGCGGACCATCGCGACATGGTGGCAGCTTGACGGTCGATGGCCCTGTCCGCTACCGACCCCTGCGATTGTCAGGGCGGCGGCCGTTGAACGACAGGGCGGCGATCGGCGACCCGGCGTCTCCGGCAGACTGAGGAACAGGCACTCCTATGGCATCATCGCTCGAACTGAACAAGTTGCTCGCCGGCGTGCTCACTGCCGGGGTCATCGCGGTGGGCGCCGGGGTCATCGCCGGCATCCTCTACCGCTCCCAACCGATCGAGGAGCACGCCTTCAGCGTGGTGGTCCCGGAGGAGGAGGAGCCGGCCGAGGACGTGGCGGAGGCGGGTGGCGAGGACGAGCCGTCATTGGCTGTGCTGCTCGCCTCGGCCGATCCGGGGGCTGGCGAGACGATCACCCGTCAGTGCACCGCCTGCCACGTCTTCGACGAGGGCGGCGAGAACCGCGTCGGCCCCGCCCTCTGGGGGGTGGTCGGCCGCGACATCGCCAGCGTCGACGGCTTCAGCTATTCCGACGCGCTGTCCGGCAAGGACGGCGAGTGGACTTATGAGATGCTCGACGGCTTTCTCGCTGCACCGCGCGACTGGGCGCCGGGCACCTCGATGAGCTATGCCGGGCTACGGGGCGCCGAGGATCGTGCCAACCTGATTGCCTATCTGCGCAGCCTGTCGAGCGACCCGGTGCCACTGCCCGGGGCCGAGACCGCGGCGGACGAGGAGTTGGCACCGGCCGAGGAGACCGAGACCGCGGCGGCCGAGGAGCCGGCACCGGCCGAGGAGACCGAGACCGCGGCGGCCGAAGCGGCGGCACCGGCCGAGGAGACCGAGACCGCGGCGGCCGAAGCGGCGGCGCCGGCCGAGGAGACCGAGACTGCGGCAGCAGAAGAGGTGGCACCGGCCGAGGAGA
>CAZNWE010000012.1:0-20639 GCA_964576715.1 uncultured Geminicoccaceae bacterium
CGGACGCGGCCTGATCGTGCTGCTCGACATCTGGAATCTTGGCCTCGGTGCCATGGCGGCCGAGAGTTTCGCCGCCCGGGTGGCTCGCCACCTGGTCGATGCGCTCGCGGTCGCGGCCAGCGGCTACCTCGTCATGGAACTCTTGATGCTCTTCATCGAACGCCGCCTCGCCGCCGAGCGCTCGACCGCCGACCCCACCCCGGCAGCGGCGGAAACCGGCGGGGAGGGCGGCGGGGCCGGCGGGTCGCGGCTCTCGACAGTGCTGCCGCTGCTGTGCCGCGGGCCGCAGCTCGTCATTTTCGGGCTGACTGGTCTGGCACGCTCTCGGCGCTCGGCGTCAGCACCACACCCTGGCTCGCCTTTGGCGAGATCGTCGGCCTCGCCATCGGCTTCGGCGCGCAGAAGCTGGTGGCGGACATCGTCCCCGGCTTCTTCTTCCTCGTCGAGGACGCGTTTCGCATCGGCGAGTACGTCGAGATCGAGAACACGCGCGGCACCGTCGAGAAGATCTCGGTGCGCTCGCTGCGGCTCCGGCACCACCTCGGTGCGGTGCACACCATCCCATTCGGCGAGATCCCGCAGCTCACCAACTACTCGCGCGACTGGGTGATCATCAAGCTGCGCTTCACCGTTCCGTTCAATACGGACCTCGCCAAGGTCAAGCGAATCTTCAAGCAAATCGGCAAGGATCTCCTCGCCGATCCTGCCCTCGCCGAAGACTTCCTGGAACCGTTCAAGAGCCAGGGTGTACTGGAGGTGGACGATGTCGGCATCGTCATCCGCGGCAAGTTCATGGCCAGGCCCGGCCGGCAATGGGTGCTGCGCAAGGAGATCTACCAACGCATCCAGGAGGCCTTCGAGCAGCAGGGTGTTCAGTTCGCCCGCCGCGAGGTGCGCGTCTCGATCGACCCTGCCCATCGCGACGACGGGAGCGGAAGCGGGCTCGACGACATGGCCCTGCAACGAGCCGCCGCCGCCGCCGCAGCTACCGCCGACCTAGGGAGTCGGACGGCCGGCTGATGGTGACCCCATCATCGCGGCCCGGCTATTAGCCCGGCACGGCCGCGGCATGAGAGCTGCCGTCGACGACCGGCAGCGGGGGCGGCGGTGCCCGGCGGGCTCTTCGCCGCGCTCGCCGGGTCGACATGGGCGCGAACGGTGCTGCGCTACGGCGTCACCGCCCTAGCGTTCCTGCTGGCCCGGCGCCGCCCGGGCGAGTGCGCCGGCCGGCTGGCCGAAAAGCTCGATAGCTCGAAGCAAACCCATGCCGTGCAACGACGGATGCTCGAGGCGGCGGCGCGTCGCCCGCATGCTCGGGACGACCTGGCTGAGTGGCGGCGCGACGCTTGGTTCTGAGCGGGGCAGGATCGAAGCGTTTCCGCCGTTCGTGACTTATGGCAGGGCGTTTCAGGCGCGGACAGCCGACGAGCTCGACCTGCTGCCGGATGGCTCGGCGATCGAGGCGATGCCGAGCGGCCATGCCGTGATCCGCGAGCCGGCGCGGACCAACGGGTGAGGCTCGCATCGATCGTCGCTTCGAGAATGCCGGTCACGACGTAACGCAAGCGCAACATGCAGCGCCAATACCGGGCTTGAGCTCGAACGGCCATTCACCTCGCGCGGAGGCCTTCACGAAACTCCAGGAGTGCCGGATCGGTCGGGTTGGCGACCAGCGCCTGATCCACGACAGCGCGCGCGGCCGCGGGCCCGTCCGTCGCCGCGGCGATCCGCACCAGCATCTCCCAGGCGTCGACGCGCTGGGGGTCGAGGCGCACCGCCTCGCGGAACGCCGCGGCCGCCTGCGGGAAGGCGCGCATCGTCAGCGCCACGCCGGCGAACTGCAGATGCGTCTCGGGGAAGTCCGGGCGGCTGGCCATCGCGGCGCGCCACTCCGCCATCGCGGCGTCGAGATCGGCCTGCGCCGCGCGCGGCAGCCGGGCAATCGGCGCGTCGAGCAGGCCCTTGGCGGCGGCCATGCGCACCGAGCGGACGGGATCGGCGAGGGCGGGCAGCAGACGCAGCACGCGGTCTTGCGGGTCGGCCATGCGCTGCGGGCCGACGGCGGCGGTGCGGATCAGCGGGTCGGGGTCGGCGAGCAGCGGCGCGACGCGATCGGCGCTCTCCGGGCTGTTCGCCTGTTCCAGCAGCCACAGCGCCGTGGCGCGGACGATACCCGGCTGGCTCTCGTCGATGGCGAGGGCGGCCAGGTCAGCGGCGGCGGCGACCGGGTTGTCGCGGCCGCGGGCCAGCGTCTGGCCGTAGTGCGGGCCGCGGTGGCGGCTGTCGGGGAAGCGTGCCGCGATCTCCGCCGCCGCCCAGGCCGGATCGCGGTCGGCGTGGCAGGTGGTGCAGGCGTCGGGCGCGCCGGTGGCATCGGCGAGATCCGGGCGCGGCACCCGGAAGGAATGGTCGGCCCGCCAGTCGTTGCCCATGTAGACCCGCTCGGGCGCGTGGCAGCTCGTGCAGCTGGCACCCGCGGTCCCCGGCTCGTGGAAATGGTGGGCAGGATCGTCGTAGTCGGCGAGGCGCAGCGTCGGGAAGTCCGGGTTGCCGGCCGGCGAATGGCACTGGGTGCAGACGGCGTCGCCCTCGGCCACGAGCCGCGCCGAATGAGGGTCGTGGCAGTTGCCGCAGCCGACCCCGGCGGCGTACATCTTTGACTGCAGGAACGAGCCGTAGACGTAGACTTCGTCGAGGATCTGGCCGTCGGCGTGGTAGAGGCCGGGGCGCAGGAGGGCGAGGCCGTAGGCGTCGTGATAGGGCGTGCCGGGCACCGGCGAGGCGTCGTCATGCGCCTCGCGCCGGGAATGGCAGGTGGCGCATTGCTGGATCGTCGCCGCCGTGCTGGCGAAGGGCTGCAAGAAGCCGAAGCCCGCGGGTGCCGGTGCCTCGCGGGTGGTGCCGAGGGCCTCGGCCCAGGCGAGATGCGCAGCACCGGGGCCGTGGCAGGCCTCGCAGCCCACGCCGATCTCGGCCTGGGTCGAGGCGTAGCGCCTCGACGCAGCGTCAAAATTCTTCTCGAAGCCCGTGGCATGGCACTCCGCACAACGAGCGTTCCACGTCTTGTAGGGGCCGGTCCAGTGCAGACCGTCGTCGGGCGGCAGGTCCTGATCCGGGTAGAGGTGGAACCAGCCGCCCTCTTCGCTGTCCCAGACCACGTCGAAGCTCTGCAGCCGGCCGGGCTCGGTCTCCAGCAGGTATTGCTGCAAGGGCTCGATCCCGGCGACGGAATGGACGCGGTAGTCGGTGGTCGTGCCGTCCTTCTCCGTCACCTCGACGTGGTAGGCGTCGCCCTCGATCGTGAAGCGCGCGACCAGCCCAGCATGCTCGAGCACGGTCCCGTCGAAATCCGCCACCACCGTCTCCGGCGAGGGCATCGTCCAGGCGAGCGCATGGTGCGAGCCCGCCCAAGCTTCAGCCGCGTCCGCGTGGCAGGCGACGCAGGCCCCCGACCCCACATGACCGGGCGCCTCTTGCCCGAGTGCTGGAGCGGCGAGAAGCGTCAGGCAGAGAGCGAGCAGCGAGGGGTGACGGAAGGCGTGGATCATGCAATCATTCCTGGCTTCGCGCTGGCGAGCGCGCAGCGTTTCTCCATCGAAACGGCAGGCCGTCAGACCGCTCGGGTCGCCGAAACGAGGCGAAGCTCGGCGTCCGTCTCGCCTGAAGAATTCATCGGCGCCGCGTTCAGCGCTGGCCGGTGAGACATGAGCCGTTGAGATCGCGTAGGCTTCGGTCCCTGAACCGAAACCACCGTGACCAAACCGCCTTGTCCGCCCGCCATGGCCAGTAATGCCTCTTTTCTCCCCGGTCTGCCACCCGGTTCGGTCCAGCCGGTGCAGCTCGCTTTCGACGGCGGGCGGGGTAGCGTCCCAGCGCATGGTGGGTGTCGCTCGGCTCGCGCTCCTGTCCGTGCATCGCCTCGCGGCTGCACCTGACGGTCTTCGGCTGCCTCAGCTCACGACAGGATCATCGCGAAGTAGCCACCGATCAGCGCCAGCACGGTGGTCATGGCATAGGTCACCGGGTACGGCACTGCAGCGACCGAGCTCTTCGATTGGTCGCAGATGGCATTCAGGCCGGGGGTCGAGTTGCGCGCACCCGTGCAAGCACCGTCGTTGATGACCGAGTTGAGCCCGAACACCTTGGCGCCGACGATGTAGGCCACGACCACCGGCAGCAGTGCCGCCGCCGTGCCGATCAGCGCCAGCCAGATCACGGTACCGCCGCCGAGCGCGGCTGCGACCTTCGGCCCGACATTGGCGGCGAGCACCGCAACGAACATGTTGAGGCCGATGTCCTGGAGGAACGCGCGGGCGCCCTCGTTGACCGGCCCGCCGAACTCCGGATTAACGCTGCGGAAGTAGCTGACGAAGATACCCACCAAGAGGCAGCCGGCCGAGGTGCCGAGCGCGAAGGGGATGCCGCCCAGGGTGAGCGTGGCGATCCCGGCGAGGTAACCGACGGCCATGGCGATCGCCATGTACATCACTTCCGTGGTGGTCGTCGCCAGGATCGGCTTGCCACCCAGGGCCTTGCCGACATGCTCGAGCGCCTGCACCGGGCCGGTCAGGCGGATGACGTCGCCAAACCGAACGTCGGTCTGCGGGCCGACCGGGATCTCCTGTCCGCCACGAAAGACCGCGGTGAGGTGCACCCCGAAGCCGATGGTGTCGCCGAGTTCCTCGAGCGTCTTGCCGGCGATCTTGTGCGAGCCGACCCGGATGTCCGCTGCCTGGATCGCCACGTGGCGCGCCGCGGGATCGTCGACCTCGGGGCCGATGGCCTCACCCTCGTTCATGATGAGATCGTTGACGTTCGAGCGAACGGTGACGATGTCGCCCAGCCGAATGGTCGGGTCGTCGTCGGCGCTGATCGCCTTCCCGTCGCGGACAACGCGCAGAATCGGGGCGCGTGGATGCTCGTGGAAGAGCTGCGAGACACTCTTGCCGACGATCGTCGGATGCTCGACCCGGAAGGCGCGCAGGTCGAAAGGCGAAAAGCCGAGCGTGAGGGAGCCCGGTGCCCCGGGCACCGCGTGCGTGGCGCCGCCGCCGAACGCTTTCTCGGCTACCTTGGCATCGGCGACCGGATCGTGCCCGAACATCTGCGGCAGGTAGCGGATCAGGAGGATGATGCCGATGCTCGACAGGATGTAGCTGATGGCATAGCCGGCGGCCATGTTGGCGCCCACCTGCTCCGCAGAGATGCCCTCGGGCGGCGTGAAGGCACCCGATTGAATGGCACCTTGAGCCACGCCCATGACCGCGGTGATGGTGTAGCTGCCAGAGATCAGTCCGGCGATGTAGCCCGGCTCGAGCCCGGCGAGCTTGCCGCCGAAGAAGCAGATGACCCAGTTGAGCGACCAGACAATGAGGCCGATGACGATGAAGGCGAGACCGCCCGATTTCAATCCCGAGAAGAACTGCGGCCCGACCTTGAGGCCGAGGGCGTACATGAACAGCAACAGGAACATCGACGAGAGGATGCCCGGGATCTGATAGGTGATGTCGAAGGCGATCTGGGCGGTCATCGCGAGGCCGACACCGACAACGAGCGTGCCGGCGGTGGGCCCGAGCGAAATCGGGCCGACCGCCACCTTGCCGAGCGGATAGCCGAAGGCGAGCGCCAGCAGGAGGAAGACGATGGGTTGACTGCCGAGCAGGGCGAAAAAGCCGTGCACCCCGGTCTCGGCCACCGGCTCGAAGAACTCGAACACGTTGCCGATGGCCTGCTCCGCCGCCACGGCGACCTCCTCGGCAACCACGCCGACTTCGGCGACCGCCGTCGCCGCAGCGGATGCCGCACCGCTGTCGCCACCGTCATCCGCTGCTTGCGCCGGCACCTCGCCCGGCACGAGAAGCGTCAAGGCGAAACAGGCCGCGATGAGGAAGCGGCAAGGTCGATCGAGCGTGCTGGACATGACGACGCCTTCTCGCAGTTGACTGCCGCATAAGCCCGCGCCGCCCCCGGGGCGAGGCGGCGTGGCCGTCACCGGATCACCTCCGGACAACGCGACAGCGGTTGCGCCTAGTGGTGGTAGCCCGTGGCCTCTTCGGCGCTGAGCGGGCTGGTGATCGGATGTGCCTCGAAGTAATCGAGGCAACGATGCATGTCATCGATCAGGAGCGCCCCCAGGTCCTTGCTCACGCCGTGCCGCACGAGGATTCGCTGGATCACCAGATCCTGGCAATTCGCCGGCAGCGCGTAAGCCGGCACCTGCCAGCCGCGGCTGCGCAGCCGGTCGGCGAGGTCGTAGAGGGTGTAGCCCTTGGTGTCGTAGCCGTCCTTGATCTTCCAGGCCAGGGCCGGGATGCCACCTTTCGGGTCGCCGCCATAGAGAATCTCGAACGGTCCCATCTCGGCGATCTCGGCGGCGATGAATTGCGCGGTGGCGTAGCAGGCGCTGTGGATCTTGCGGTAGCCTTCCTTGCCGAGGCGGAGAAAGTTGTAATACTGCGCGATGATCTGTCCGCCCGGCCGCGAGAAGTTGAGCGCAAAGGTCGCCATGTTGCCGCCGAGGTAGTTGACGTTGAAGATCAGGTCCTCGGGCAGGTCCTTGGCCTCGCGCCAGACCACCCAGCCGACGCCGAGCGGCGAGAGGCCGAATTTGTGGCCCGAGGTGTTGATCGACTTGACCCGCGGGATGCGGAAATCCCACTCCAGCTCAGGCGCGCAAAACGGCGCCAGGAAGCCGCCGCTGGCACCGTCGACATGGATGGGGATGTCGAGCCCCTGTTCCTGCTGCAGCTCGTCGAGCGCGTCGGCCACCGCCTTGACCGGCTCGTAGGCGCAGTTGAACGTCACGCCGAGGGTCGGCACCACGCCGATCGTATTCTCGTCGCAGCGCTTCAGCACTTCTTCCGGCGTCATCAGCAGCCGGCCGTGCTCCATCGGGATCTCGCGCAGCTCGATGTCCCAATAGCGGGCGAACTTGTGCCAGCAGATCTGCACCGGCCCGCAGATCATGTTGGGCTTGTCGGTGGGCTTGCCCGCGGCGCGCAGCTTGTCGCGCCAGCGCCATTTCATCGCCATGCCGCCGAGCATCGCCGCCTCGCTCGAGCCGGTGGTCGAGCAGCCCATGGTGTTGGCTGCATCCGGCGAGTTCCAGAGATCGGCCAACATGTGCACGCAGCGTCCCTCGATCTCGGCGGATTGCGGGTACTCGTCCTTGTCGATCATGTTCTTGTCGATGCTGAGCTCCATGAGCTCGTGCACCTCGGGATCGAGCCAGGTCTGGCAGAAGGTCGCGAGGTTCTGCCGCGAATTGCCGTCAAGCATCAGCTCGTCACGCACCACGGCGAAAGCGTGCCGCGGGTCGTGCTCGTCTTCCGGCATCTTGTACTTGGGCATGACTTTGCCCAGGTCCGCCGAGCCGTAGATGTCGTCGAGCAACGCATCCCGGATGTCGTCTTTCGAGTGCAGTGGCACGATCGTCTCTCCCTCCTGATTTCACGCCCAAGAGTCTGGCCGAGACACCGATTTAACTCGCACCTGCAAATGCCGTTAGCCCTGCACAGGCCAGCCGAGACCAGTCGTCACGGGGACCGACCGCGGTGCGCCGCAAGGCGTCTCGACAACAGGCGACAGACAGGCATCACGTCGATCCCCCATTTCGCATTACCATGGGCTTCCCATGCCGTAAAGCGCCACCACGGGCTGCGCCTCGCGAATATCGGCGGGACCAGCGCGGTGCTTGCCATTTCATGACAGGTCCGATGATTTGCCGTTATTGCAGGACGGTCGGCGGCATCGTCACCAGTAATTCATCCGCTTCCGCGACGCCATCGAGCGCGAACTGCCCAAGGGCAAGGCGATCCAAGCCATCCTCGACAAATCGATGGTCAGCAGACCACGCGTTTCGCTGTGCACAGCAGGCGTCGGCAGCGAGCCGACGACAGGGGCCGTGCACCAGCATCCGAAAGTCAAAGCCTGGCTCGCCCGTCACCCGCGCTGGACCTGCCGTGTCACCCCGACTTCGGCGTCCCTCCAGGGGCTGCTGGCCCTGTCTCCGGCGGCGATCGGAGCAAAGGCCGCCTGGCCTTTGCTGGCTCGACGCGGTCGAGGGCTTCTTCGCCAAGCTGACCCGCAGAAAGCTGCAGCACGGCGCTCGGATCATGCGGCGCCCGAAGAGCCCCAGTTGTCGCCGACGTGTCATGGATCCCTGGCACTAGTCGCATCGGTGGATTGCCGAGCAGGAAAAGTGGAGGTGCCGAGCATGAAAGAATCGAAACTGCCTTTCGGGGCACTGACCGGCCTTGCCGTTCTTGCGGCCAGCGCGGTCCTCGCACCCGCTGCAGTGTCCGCCGAGGAGATCACGATCAATCTCTGGTCGCGCGCCGACCGTTCCGGCCCCCTGCGCGCCGGCAACATCGTGGCCGCCGCCGACCAGCTCAACCGCTTGCTCGAAGCCACCGGCAGCGAGACGCGCGTGACGATCGAGGTGTTCGAGAACAACGCCGACGGCTTCGACGCCGATGCGCTCGACCTGTTCAAGGCCTTCGCCGTCGATCGCGGTCCGGACATCTACGTCCTCGCCCACGAGTGGATCGGTGCTTTCGTCGAGGAGGGGCTGGCCTACCAGCTCGACGAGCATATCGATACCAATCCCGAGCTCTATGACGACGTCATCGACACGCTCTGGGAGTCCGTCGCCTACAAGGGCGGCCGCTACGGCATCCCGCAGGATTCCGAGATCCGCATGTTCTTCTACGACAAGGAGATGCTGCGCCAGATCGGCAAGGACGAGGCCTTCATCGAGGGCCTGCCGGCCGTCGTCGAGAGTGGTGACTTCACCATCTACGACATGACCGACCTCGCCGCGGAGGTGGTCGATGCTGGGGCCGCCGAGTACGGCATCGTCCACCGGCCGAATGTCGGCCCCGACTTCCAGATGCTGATGAAGAGTTTCGGCATCGACCAGTTCAACGCCGAGGAGGGCAAGCTGCAGATCGCCGAGACGCAGCTCGCCGCCTTCTTCGACTGGCTGAAATACAGCGTCGATGCCGGCGTCATCCCGGCCAATATGACCGCCTGGTCGTGGGACGAGGTGCATGCCAGCTTCCGCACCGACAAGACCGCCTTCATCAAGTTCCACGGCATCTGGAACGTCCCGGCCCAGCTCGAAGCGCGGGGCCTGGACAAGGACACCTATTTCGACGCGATCGGCTGGACGCACAGCCCGGCAGCCGAAGCGGGCGGTGAGCCCGCCAACCTCTCCCACCCGATCATCTATGCCGTCTCGGCGAAGAGCGAGCATCCGGAGCTCGCCGCCTACATCGTCGCCCTCGCCAGCCAGAACTACCTCAACACCGAGCATGCGGTGACCACCGGCCATACGCCGATCAACCACGGCCAGGCGGCGATGCCCCGCTTCATCGAGGAAGGCTGGGCGCTCAGGGCCGGGGCGCCGATGCTGGAATACGCCAGCTTCATGCCGAACCACGCGATGATCGGCCAGTACAACGCCATGATCTTCACCGGCATCGAGGCGGTGGAGACCGGCCGGCTGGAGCCCAAGGAGGCGGCCGCCTTCGTCGTCGAGGAACTCCAGGCTGAGCTCGGCGACGAGCTCATCGTGCTCGACTGAGTGAAGTCCGAGGGGGCCGCCCCGCGCTGCCCCCTCGCCTCACCCGGATGTCCGTGACCAGCCAATCCTCGGCTGCCGCCCGCCGGCAGCTCGCCAACATGGTCCTCTTCCTCGGGCCGGCGACCGTGCTGCTCTTCATGTTCTTCATCGCCCCCGTCGTCGTCGACATCTTCGTCGCCTTCACCGACATGGGCCGCTCGCTAGGCGTCACCGAATTCACTACCGCCAATTTCGAGCGGATGCTGACCAGTGACAGCCGCATCGGCCCGACCATGGCGGTCACCTTCACCTACGTGCTGCTCACCCTCGGGATCTTCAACGTCACCTTCGGCCTCCTCCTCGCACTGACCACCACCGCCCTGCCGGAGCGTTCGGGCGCCTTCTTCCGCGCCATTTGGCTCCTGCCGCGGATGAGCCCGTCGGTCGTCTATGCGCTGCTCTGGGCCTGGGTCATCGGCCCGACCGACCGCGGCCTCATCAACCAGATCGCCGTCGGCTGGCTCGGCCTCGAGCCCGTCGACCTCCTATCCAACCAGCCGATGTTGCTGATCGTTCTCGCCAACGGCTTCATCGGTGCCTCGATGGGCATGATCATCTTCACCAGCGCGATCCGCGCCATCCCCGAGCACCTGTTCCACGCCGCCAGGGCCGACGGTGCGGGGCCCTTGGCCATCACTTGGCATATCACGCTGCCGGCGCTGCGCTGGCCGTTGAGCTTCATCACCGTCTACCAGACGCTCTCGCTGCTCGTGAGCTTCGAGTACATTTGGCTGATCACCAATGGCGGGCCCTTCTACGACACCATGGTCTTCGCCCTCTACGTCTACAAGCGCGCCTTCGAGAACGGCCAATACGCCTACGGTGCTGCCTTGAGCCTGATCCTCGTTGCCATCGGGATCGCCGCCTCGCTCTTCATGTGGCGCCTGCTCGACATGAAGCGGCTGCTGCAGACCCCCAGAATCGAGGTCCAATGAGGATCGAAGTTCAGTGAGCGCCACCCTGCCGTCACTCGGAGCGGCCGGCGCGGCACCCGCGCGCGGCCAGGCCGACTGGGACGCGCTGGCCAAGGCCGGCAGCCGCCAGCGCGCGATCGGCCAGGGCCTGCTCATGGCCTTCCTGGTCACCGTCTCGGTGCCCATCCTCCTGCCCTATTTCTGGATGTTCACGATCTCGGTCTCGGCCCGGACCGGTGGTGTGGAATCGGCCGTGCTCTGGCGCTCGATCGGCATCCTGGTGCCGGCCGTCCTGGCCTTGGGCTTCCTTAACCTCCTGACCGAGGCCGGCATGCGCCGCCTCTACGGTGCGGCCGGCATCGTCGCCGTCGCCGGCATGGCGCTCGCCTGGGCGATCGGCCCCGACCTGCATCTGCAGAATTGGGCCTTCCTGCGCGATGCCAACTTCGTCGAGAACCTGTCGGGCCGTGGTGCCGGCACGGTTGCCGCCCAGTTCCCCTCGGTCTGGACCGCGTTCGGCAACTCGCTCATGCTCGCCGGGGTGCAGACCTTTCTCGTCCTCTCGGTCAGCACGCTCGCCGGCTACTATCTGTCGCGCTTCAATTTCCAGGGCCGGGCGAGCTTCCTTCAGGCGCTTCTGATCCTCCACGCCTTCCCGGCGATGACCCTGATCATCCCGATCTTCCTGCTGATGCACTGGACCGGGCTGCTCGACACCATCACCGGCGTCATCCTGGTGATCGCCACCCTCGAGCTCCCCTTCGCCGTCTTCATCATGAAGGGCTTCTTCGACGCCGTACCCTGGGACATCGAGATGCAGGCGCTCGTCGATGGCGCGTCGCGCCGCCAAGCCTTCGCCCAGGTCGTGTTCCCCCAGGTCAAGGTCGGGCTCCTGGCGGTCGGCGTCTTCTCCTTCATCCGCGGCTGGGAGGAGTACGTCTTCGTCCGCACCCTCCTCTTCGACAAGCAGAACTGGACGATGAGCCTTTACATCTTCTGGGTCAGCGAGGACATCATGGGCGTCGACTACGGCGTCGTCGCCGCCGTCGGCGTCTTCTACGTGGTGCCGTCGATCCTGCTCTACGTCTTCTGCCAGAAATACCTCGTGCAGATGAGCCTCGGCGGCATCAAGGGATAGCGCATGGCCAGGATCGAGCTGCAACAGGTCGCCAAGAGCTGGGGCGACGTCGTCGCCGTGGAGCCCACCGACCTCGTCATCGAGGACGGCGAATTCGTCGCCATCCTCGGGCCCTCCGGCTGCGGCAAGTCCACCACCCTCTTCATGCTCGCCGGCATCTACGCGCCGAGCGGGGGCGAGATCCGCTTCGACGGCCATGTCGTGAACAACGTCGAGGCCAGGGACCGCAATGTCGGCATCGTCTTTCAGTCCTACGCCCTCTACCCGCACATGACGGTTGCCAAGAACATCCGCTTTCCCCTGAAGTTCAAAGGCGTCGCGTCCGAAGAGGCGACCCGCCGGGTGACCGAGGCGGCCCGGCTCGTCCATGTCGAGGAGCTGCTCGACCGCCTGCCGGCCGAGATGTCCGGCGGCCAGCAGCAGCGCGTGGCGCTCGCCCGCGCCCTGGTCAAGGAGCCGCAGCTGCTGCTGCTCGACGAGCCGCTCTCCAACCTCGACGCCACGCTGAGGCTCACCATGCGCGCCGAGATCCGCCGCCTGCAGCGCCGCCTCGGGGTCACCACCATCCTCGTCACCCACGACCAGATCGAGGCCACCACCATGGCCGACCGCGTCGTCTGCATGTCCAAGGGCCGGATCGAGCAGATCGGCACCGCCGACGACCTCTACCAGCGCCCCAACAAGCTCTTCGTCGCCTCATTCATCGGTGCCCCGCCCATCAACGTCCTCGACGGCCGGGCCGAGCGCGGTGCCGTCCGGGTCGGCGAGCTGACCTTGCGGGCGACCGGCATCGAAGGTGAGGTCTTGCTCGGCATCCGCCCGGAACATCTGAGCCTGGCCCCCCCCGGCACCGGGTTTGTCGGCCGCATCCTCACGGTCGAGCCCTTGGGCCGCGAAACGCTCTACGAGGTCGCAACACCACTCGGCAGCCTGCGCGTCCTTGAAGCCGGCAGCGAGCGCCGCTGGCGGGAGGACGATGAGGCCGGCCTCACCGTCCCCGACGAGGCGCTCCTGGTCTTCGACAAGGCGAGCGAGCGTCGCCTCGAAACCGCGAGCCTCGCCCTGGCCGAGGCCGCATGACCATTTCAGGCCTCGTCCTTCGCCAGGGCGACCACGCCATCCGCCTCAAATGGCACAAGCTCCGCGACCGCCCCGACCGCGCGCCCCACGACCGCGACAGCCTGGCCCTGGGCCTCGCCCGCGGTGCGCTCATGGAGGTCGACCTCCAGCTCACGGGCGACGACCATTGGGTCTGCCTGCATGACGCCACGCTGGACAGCGAGACCACCGGCAGCGGCCCTGTGGCCGCGACGCCACGCCGTGCCATTGAGGGCCTCCGCCAGCGCCACCCGGACGGCACGCCGCGCGATGCGCCGCCGCTCTTCCTCGACGAACTGGTCGGTCGACTGGCGGCGAGCCCCGGTGCCAGCCGCCTCCAGCTCGACCTCAAGCTCGACGGCCGCAGGGTGAGCGATACCGCCCGTGCCCGCTTCGCCGGGCTCGTCGCCCCGTCGGCCCACCGCGTCGACATCGGCGCCCATGACTGGCAGGCGGTGACAGCACTCGCCGCCACCGCCCCCGGCAGCCGCCCGGGCTTCGACCCCCTGGAGCTCCTGCCCGAGCCGGTCCTCGCGGACCGGGCGGCGGCGCTCGCCTTCGCATACGCCATGCTGGCGGAAGGCCAGGGCGCCGCCATGCTCTACCTCTATCACGGCCTGATCAGCCAGGCGGCGGCGCTCGACGTCGACCTCGTCGGCATCGCTCACACGAATGGCCGCGAGGTCGACTGTTGGACGATCGACCCCGAACTCGATGGGCTCGAGCGCCTCGTCCGCCACCTCTTCGCCACCAGCTGCGACCAGCTCACCACCAACGCGCCCGAAGCCTTGGAAGCCTGGTGGCAGACATGCTCGTGACCCGCACCACCGACCGCCTCGCCGCGCCGACATCCGCCTGGCGCCACGCCGCCGATGCCGCCCCGGCGACGGCGCACGACGCGCTCTTTCAGGCTTCCGGCTGCCTCGATGTCGTCGGGCATGCCGACCCGCCACTGGCCCTGGTGGCCGGCGACACGCTTCGCGTGCTGGCCTGGAACGCCGAGCGGCTGAAATATCTGGACGCGTCGGTCGACCTCCTGCGTCGCCTCGAGCCCGACATCCTGCTCCTGACCGAGCTCGACCGCGGCATGGCCCGCTCGGGCAACCGGGACACCCCGGCCGAGCTTGCCGCCGCCCTCGGCATGGCCCACGTCTTTGCTGTCGAGTATGTCGAGCTCGGCCTCGGCGACGCCCGCGAGCGCGCCTGGCACGCGGGCGAGACCAACCGGGACGGCCTGCACGGCAACGCCATCTTGAGCCGCCTGCCGATCGAGTGCGCCGCCATGTCCCGGCTGGACCGCGACGGCACCTGGTTTCAGGGCGAGCGCAACGGCGAACGCCGGATCGGCGGCCGCAATGCCGCCATCGCCGAGATCGCCGGCATCACCTGCGTCGCCGTCCATCTCGAGAGCCATTCCGACCCCGACCACCGGGCGGCACAAACCCGCATCCTTTTGCAAGACCTCGTCGCCTTCGCGGCAGCGGGACCCGTTGTCGTCGGCGGCGACTTCAACACCGCCGTCGTCGCCCACGACGCCAAGGGCACGGCCGCCCCGGACCAGCTCCTCGACCCGATCGCGCACGAGCCCCTCTTCGCCGTCATGGCCGAACACGGCTTCACCTGGGAAGGCTGCAACACGCTGCGCGTCGCGACGCAACGCACCCGCCCTGACGGCACGCCCCGACCGCCCTTCGGCCGCATCGACTGGCTGTTCACCCGCGGTCTCGACGCCCGCGACCCCGCCACCATCCCGGCCACCGACCCGTTCGGCTCGGCGCTCTCCGACCACGACATGCTGGCGGTGACCATCACCAGGCCGCGATGCGCTTCGTGACCTACAACATCCAGTACGGCCTGGGTAAGGACGGCCGCTATGACCTTCCCCGGATCGCCGGTGAGGTCGCCGCGGCCGACGTTGTCGCACTGCAGGAGGTCGAGCGCTTCTGGCAGCGCTCCGGCATGACCGACCAGCCGGCCGAGCTCGCCCGGCACCTGCCCGACCACCACTGGGTGTTTGGTGCCAATCTCGACATGCACGCCGACACGACGGACGACACCGGCCGCCCGGTCCATCGCCGCCGCCAGTTCGGCACGATGATCCTCTCCCGCCTGCCGATTCTCGCCGCGCGTAACCACCTCCTGCCCAAATACGGCACGCTGACCCAGCACAGCATCCAGCAGGGGACGCTCGAGGTCGTCATCGCCCCGCCGTCCGGCCCGATCCGGGTCTATTCGGTGCATCTCAGCCACCTCGCACCCGAGACCCGCCTGCCGCAGATCGAGGCGCTTTTGGCCATCCACGCCCGCGCCCCGGCCGAGGGCGGCGCCTGGTGCGGCGGCCACCCCGACCCTGCCGCGGGCTGGACCGAGGGCGAATTGCCGCCCATGCCGCGTGCCGCCATCCTCATGGGCGACTTCAACTTTGCGCCCGGCAGCCCGGACTATGCGGCACTACTCGGCCCCGCCACCGAGCGCTACGGACGGCTCTTGAAGATCGACGGCTTCGTCGATTCCTGGACTGCCGTGGGGCATCCCGAAGCCCGGGGGTGCACCGGCACGGGCGGTGCGCGCATTGACTACCACTTCCTGACCGCGGACCTCCGCCACCGCATCAACAACGTCTGGATCGACGATACCGCCCAGGGTTCCGACCACCAGCCCGTTTGGCTCGACCTCGACCTCGACTGAAAAGGCAGTCCGCGAAGCGCCAACGACGCCTTCGCCCGCCTCGACGAGACGATCACCGGCAGCTTGACGGCCGACCTCGCGGCCGGCGACGTCACCCTCACCACGGGCGCGTTCCGCCGGCACGTCGCCTGCGCCGCCGTCATCGTCGCGCCGGGCCGCGAGCTGGTGCGGCTGGCGATCCGGCGGGTGGTCCGTCGACAACACTGCGGGGGCCGCTGCCCTCGTCGTGGGGCGGCGGAGCACGACCGAGCAGTTCGACGTCAGCGACGGAACAGCCGGGCGATGAGCTGGCCGAGGCCGCGCCCGCGGCCGTGCCCTGGTGCGAAACCGAAATCGCGCTCAAGTGCCACGAGGTCGAGCTTGACCGCATCGGCGAAGCGGCCCTTGAGCGCCTGGGCCGGGACCAGCTTCTCGAACCGGGCCGCCTGATGATGATCGCCGGCGAAGTCGACCACCAGATCGCCGCTGGCCCGATTGATCCGCACCCGCTCGCCGCTCTGCGCCAGGATTTCGGCGAGCTGATCGAGCAGCGGCTTGTCCTTCAGCCGCTCGATTTCGTCCTGGGCCACAGGCCGGGCCCAGACTGGCGCTTCGCCCAAGGCCTCGGCGAGGATGCCAGCCAGCGTGGTCGAGGAAATCTCGAGGAGATCGGGTGGGTGGTGCGGGTCCTGGGCGAGGGCTTCGATCAGCCCGCCGAGCTGCGGCGTGAAGCGGTCGAGATAGGTGCGATAGAGGGCCGTGCCGATGCCGGACAGAGCTGCCCTGGCCGGGGCCTCGGACATGCCGCGCGGCCGGGCGCCGTCGATGTGGCAAACCACCATTCGCTTGCGGAGGTCGGGCGTCACCGCGGTGACGTCGCGATTGGTGCTGATCAGGATCGGCGCATAGGCGTTGCTGCTGTCGTGGTCGAACTTGACCAGGTCCGGGACGTACTGGCTGAAGCGGTCGCGATTGACGTCGTCGACGATCAGCGGGATGGCACCGAGCCGCTCGCGCAGGCCCAAGGCCCGCTGGGTGGTGAAATCCTTGCCGCGGACCATCTGCTCGACGCCGAACATCGAGCGGCTGATCACCCGCGAGAACATGGTCTTGCCGCCGTCCGACCGGCCGTAGAGCACGGCGTGCACCGGATAGGCCAAAGGCGAGCCGTCGTGGCGGAGCGCCGCACCGCGCAGGATCGGTGCCATGGGTGCGGCATAGAGCCAGGCGAGCAGCGCCCAGTAGCTCTGCTGCAGCCCCGCCGCATCGCCGTAGAACTGGCCGAAGCCGTCAAAGTACGGTGCCAGAAGGTCCGCATCCGCTGCGACCTCGGGCCACGGCACCGGGGCGCCGAGCCGGTGCCAGGGGCGTCCGTCCAGGGTGACGCTGCCGGCGTCCAGATCGATCCGCGCTTCCGGCACCCGGTCGGTCTTCTCGGTGATCGGCTGCGCCGTGTGCGCGCGGTGGGCGCGGGCGAAGCCCTTGGCACTGATCACCGTGGCGCCGCTCTTGTTCTTGTCGAGCGTGAGCTGCTGCAGCTCGGCGCCCAGCGCACCGGCCTCGCGGAGTGCGGCGGCCGAAAGCTCGGGCATGACCGGCGGCCGTGGCGTCTCGACGATGACACCCTTGGCCTCGAGGAAGCGAAAGCAAGGCACCTGCTCTACCGGCACCGGCCCGTTCGGGACAGCGAGCGCCGACGTCGAGCCCTTGGCCGCAGGCACGACCAGCAGGTCGGCAGCGACCGGGTCGGCCTTCGCATCGTTCATCGTGTAGAAATCGAGGAAGTGGCGATAGGCGGCCTCGCCGTCGGCGACGAAGAAGGTCTCGCCCTGCGCGCCCGAGAAGGCCTGCAGGCTGAGATTGGCGGAACCAGAGATGGCCCGAAAGCGACCCTGCCCGGCCAGGAGATAGAGCTTGGCGTGGGACGGCGCCTCGCGCAGCAGGCGAAAGCGCAGGCTGCCGTCCTGGACACGCTGCAAGAGATGCGCGCCACGGCTGGACAAGGCCGGTCGCACCGAGCGCTCGATGAACGCCTTCTGGTCGGCGAACGCATCGACGAAGCGGTAGCCGGCAGCAGTCGTCGCCTGCTCGAGGGCAGCGAGCTCTCGCGACAGCACGCGCTCCGAGCCGAAGGTGATCTCGACATCCTCGAAGAGTGCGGCAACATCGAGGATCGCCGGCACGCTCGCCGAGAAGGTCAGCGCCTGCAGCCGCTCGAAGCCCTGGAAGAGATCCCGCCACCGCGCCTCACGAACGGTCTCGACCGCGATGTCGAAGACACGGATCGGCCGGCCCGGCCGGCTCGTCTCCGGATCGGCGGCAGCGGTCTCCGGGTGCTCCGCTCCGAGCCTGTCGAAGAGATCGTTCATCGTCGCCAAACCGCTTATGCCGAGCAAGAGTAGTGCCGAAGGCACAGCCTGTGCAAACGCTCGCTCGCCATCGGTGCCGGGCTAGTCACTGCGTCCAACGGCCAGGCTCTGGAGCAGCTGGCGGGCACGCGGGTGAGCGATCACCGCCAGGGTGTCCAGCACCAGCTCGGCGAGAGCCGGCCGGGTCCGGGCAAGCCGCCCGAGGAGAATGACGCAATCCTCGTCGGCAATGGCCGCCACGGCATCGATGACGGCGGCGGACGGGTCCTCACGCAAGAGACGGGTGAGCGTCGGCAGCGCCTCGCGTCGGCCCATGCGGCCGAGTGCACAGACAGCGGCGTCGCGAACCTCGCCAGCCTCGTCGCGGGCGAGCTCGAGGAGCCGCGGCACCATTGCCAGCTGCGGCCCGGCACAGGCACAGGCGGCCGCCCGCAGGCCCGGCGCCGGATCGGCCATGAGCTCGAGCAAAGTCGGCGTCGGCAGACGGGCACCGAGCCTGGCCGCGACCGCAACCGCATGGGCGCGGTTGGGGCCCTCGACGACGCGCTCGACGATCATGGCGGTCGCGGCGTGTGCCGCCGCAGCACCGCCGATCGCGGCCAGCGCCTCCAATGCCGCCCATTGCTCGGCCACCGCACGCTCGCGGCCGAAGCCGATGAAGCGACGACAAAGGTCCGCCAAGGCCGGGACGGCCTCCGGCAGCCGGCGCCGTCCGGCCTCGGCGGCGAGTGCCGGGGCTTCCCGCAGACCTGCCGTCGGGATCTGCGCCACCAGCGCCGCATCGTCGAGGTCGGCAGCATTGAGCGCCGTCGGTGCAGACGCTGCTGCCGACGACAATCCATCGGGGTCCGTGCCGCTCGCCGCAAAAAGATCGAGCTGACGTTCGCGGATCATTCCGCAGCACCACTTTCGGGAGACCTTCACCTGCCAGGAACGCCGACCGTCCGATCAGCAGTGCATCCGACGCGATGTTCACTGGCTCGATCGTGAAAGACTGTCAAAGTCCATGCGTCGTTACAAGCTCTGGAAGCGGCAAGGAACGGCGTCGCGAGGGTCGACACCGCCAATCTGGCGGCTCGATCGAGCCAAGGATGACGCAGCATCCGGTTGACGGGCGGAAGAGGGAGACGGCGAGGCGATGGGCGCGGTCCCCTGTGCTCGTCGGTCTGGAGTGCGCAAAGGCGCGCAGATGCTGGCGACGGCCGGCCGCGTCTTGGCTCGTCTTGTGGTCGCCGACAGTGTCCGTCACAAGATGCCGGGATCAGCTTCATCGCACGAGGTGCGAGGGAGCCCGTCCCGCCCGGCGGGCTTTCATCCTTTTTGGGGCATACGCTCCTGGCACAGCGGCCCGGGCTCGACGCCGTCCATCGCCGCCCGAGGTGTCGCGGCGGCGGCTCGGGCGGCGAGCCTTTCTCCGCGGTGCTCAGCCGGGCGACCGAGGCCATCCGCTGCCTCGGCTGGTTGGCGCCAACTGCAGCGCCGCGAAGCCTGCAGCGCATCGAGCGTCAGCCGGCGTTTCGAGATCGCTCCGGTCGTCCTGGCGGCCGCATCGTCGCCCTCGACCCCCAGCCGGTCAAGGCCCAGGACGAGCTGGCCCGGCTGGAGGCCGGCAGTCTCGGCACGCCGATGATCGGCCACGCGCGGAAGCGGCAGGTGGACGCGCTGATCCACCAGGCCCGCGGCGAGACCGAGAGCTTCGCCGACGAGCAGCGTCGGGCCGAGGCCGGCAGGCGGGCCGCCGAGGCCGAGCGGCCGGTGCGCGCTGCTGTCCACCGAGCGCCGTGAAATCGATCGGACGATCGCTTCGGCATCAATCGAGCCTCAGGACGGCGGTGGTGTCGGCTGCCCGGGTGTTTCCGCCGCCTTGCGCAACTGCGCATTGCGATGCAGGGTGTAGCTGGCCGAGCCGACGATGAGCACGGCCCCCGCCACCGTCGCCCATGACGGCACCTCGCCGTAGAGCCAGAAACCCACGCCGGCCATCATCAACAGGCGCAGATAGTTCAGCGGGGCGAGTGCGGCGGCCTCGCCCATGCGCAGGGCCGTCGTGAACAGCCATTGGCCCAGCGCCATGATCACGCTCATCAGGAGGACGATGCGCAACACCTCGAGGCTCGGCGGAGTCCAGAACCAGACGGCCAAGGGCGCGGTCAGGCCGATCACGACAAGGCCCTGGTAGAACAGCACGGTGACCGCGCTGTCGTGCATCGAGCCCAGGCGCAGCGAGATCACCGCCGAGGCGCCGAACCCGGCACCGAGCAAGGCCACCAGCATGAACGGCTCGATGCCGCCGGCGAACGGCTGCAGCATCACCAGCACACCAACGAAGCCGAGGCCGGTTGCCAGCCAGCGCCGCCAGCCGACCGTCTCGCCGAGCAGGAGAGCGGCAAGTGCGGTGATGAACAGCACCTCGGTCATCTGCATGGCGGTGACGTCGGCGAACGGCACGTGCACCACGGCACTCAGCCCGCAGAGCATCGCACCGACCGCCGTCAGCCCGCGCAGGGCATGCATCCTGAGCCCCGCCGGATGGCGGATCTGCCGCCGGTTGGCCCAGAAGAACGGTGTCATCAGCAGCATCGTCATGATCTGCCGGATGAACACGATGACGACAACGGCGAGCTGCTCCGCCGCCAGCCGCACCAGAACCGCCATCGCGGTGAAGACCATGAAGGCGCCGATGATCAAGAGCGATGCCAGGAGGTCGCGCGGCAGTCGGCGCATGGCAGCACCGACCTGGGCGAGTTCCGGCAGCAATGGGCGTGGCAAGCGTCGCACCTTATTTCAGCGACCGCGATTGGCCGCGACCGGCATCGACCGGCATCGAC
>CAZNWE010000012.1:20739-65224 GCA_964576715.1 uncultured Geminicoccaceae bacterium
CGCACCTTATTTCAGCGACCGCGATTGGCCGCGACCGGCATCGACCGGCATCGACCGGCATCGACCGGCATCGACCGGCATCGACGACGTCTCGCGGCGCATCGCCGTCGAACGATAGACCGGCCCGAGCCTTGCTGCCAACCGGCACGGCGAAGGCTTGCCGGCAGCACCGACAGAGGCCAATCTCGGCCTTGCCGGGCGCTGCCGACCCGGCCATCGCCGCAGGCGGTCGGGCCCGACGCCGACCACGCTGCGCAAATCGAGGGAACGCCGTCATGCGCCACGGCCGCATCCTGTTCGTCTGCACCGGCAATATCTGCCGGTCACCCACCGCCGAAGCCGTCTTCCTCGACCGCGCCCGGCGGCACGGCCTCGATGTCGTGGTCGACAGTGCCGGCACCAGCGCCGAGGAAGCCGGCAACCCGCCGGACGCCCGGGCGATCCGGGCGGCGGCGGCGCGCGGCTACCGGCTGCCCGAGCGCCGGGCGCGGCGGGTGTGCGCCGCCGACTTCACCGGCTTCGACCGGGTCCTGGCGATGACCAGCACGCACCTGCGCACGTTGCGCAGCCGTGCGCCGAGCAACACCACCGCCCGCCTCGAGCTCTTCCTGGCCGCGGCACCGGAGGTCGGGGTGATCGACGTGCCGGATCCCTGGTATGGCGGGCCGGCCGACTACGAACGGGCGCTGGACCTGATCGAGGCCGGGGTGGACGGGCTGGTCCGCGACCTGCTCAGCAGCCCCTCGAGCCGGCTGTCGTGAGCTTGGTTCTCGGCCAGCCCGTCCGGCACCGGGAAGCTCTGCACGGCGGCTGCATCGCCGAGGTCGCGAAACTCGAGCTCGCCGATGGTCGGGTGGTCGTGGAAAAGCGATGCCGCAGCCGCGGCCAGGACACGCCGGGCGACCTGGCGCTCGAGGGCTGGATGCTGCGCTACCTCGCCGACCACAGTGCGCTGCCGCTGCCCGAGCTTCTGGAATGCACGGCCGAGCGGCTGATCCTGAGCTACGTGCCGCACGCGCCGGGGGGCCCGTCGCCGGCGGCCGAGGCCGATGCGGCGCAAGCGCTCGCCGCCCTCCACGCCATCACTGCCGACCGCTTCGGCCTCGAGCGCGACACCCTGATCGGCCCGCTCAGGCAGCCCAATGGCGGGCCGGCCGATCCGGCCGGCGAACGCTGGGTCCAATTCTTCCGCGAGCACCGTCTGTTGGCGATGAGCCGCGTCGCCCATGCCAGCGGGAGGCTGCCCTTGAGCTTCGTGCCGCGACTCGAGCGGCTCGCCGCGCGGCTCGAGCAGCTGCTCGACGAGCCGGCCCGGCCGGCCCTGCTGCACGGCGATGTCTGGTCCGGCAATATCTTGTTCGGCGCCCATCGGGTCGCGGCCTTTCTCGATCCTGCGATCTCTTATGGCCACCCCGAGATCGAGCTCGCCTTCACCACCCTCTTCGGACCCTTCGGCCGGACCTTCTACGACGCCTATGCCGAGACCGCGGGGATCGCCCCCGGGTTCTTCACCGATCGCTGCGCCCTCTACAATCTCTACCCGCTACTCGTGCACGTCCGGCTGTTCGGCGCCGGCTACCTGCCCCCCATCGATCGAACGCTGCGTCGCCACGGCTTGTGATCGACCAGCCACCGACCCTAGAAGCGGTGACGCGCAGTAGAGGAACGCTCATGTCGAACACCACGCTCACCGACCGGCCGTCGGTCCTCGTCGTCTGGCCGAACCGGCCGCAGGCGATGGCCGAGCTCGATGCCGCCTACCACCTCGTGCAGCTGTGGCAGGCGCGCGATCCGGAAGCCACGATCGACGAGGCGGGGCCCGCCGTCCGCGCGATCGTCACGACCGGCGAGCGTGGCGCTAGCGCCGCGCTGATCGATCGCCTGCCCAGGCTCGAGATCGTCGCCTGCTTCGGCGTCGGCTATGACGGCATCGACGTCGACGCCTGCCGGGCGCGCGGCATCCGGGTGACCAACACCCCCGACGTCTTGAGCCGGGATGTCGCCGACATGGGCCTCGGTCTCATCCTCATGACGCTGCGCCGGATGGCCGAAGCCGACCGCTTCGTCCGCCGCGGCGATTGGCTGGCGGGCACCCACCCGCTCGGCACCTGCCTCGCCGACAAGCGCCTCGGCATCGTCGGGCTGGGGCGGATCGGCCTCGAGCTGGCCCGGCGCGCCCGCGCCGTCGACATGATCCCTGCCTACCACAATCGCAACCCGCGCGCGGATGTCGACCTTCCATACTTCGCCACACCGCTCGAGCTCGCCCACTGGGCCGATGTGCTGGTGCTGTGTTGCCCGGGCGGCGCCGCCACCCGGCATCTCGTCGACGCCGAGGTGCTCGACGCCCTGGGCCCGGAGGGTTGGCTGATCAACATCGCGCGCGGCTCGGTGGTCGACGAGCCGGCCCTGGTAAAGGCGCTCGAGGATGACCGGATCAAGGGTGCCGGGCTCGACGTGTTCGCCGCTGAGCCGAGGGTGCCGGCCGCGCTCTCGACCATGGAGAACGTCGTCCTCCAGCCGCACAATGCGAGTGCCACGGTGGAGACCCGGGATGCCATGGCGGCCCTCGTCGTCGCCAATCTCAGGGCGCACTTCGCCGGCGAGAACCTGGTCACGCCGGTCGCTTGAGACGGAGCCGAAACCGATGCGATCTGTTATTGATCATAGGTGCGCTCGCCTGGGCGGTCGGGCGGCGGCGGGCAGCTGCCATGCGGTTGTCGCAAAGGAGCGTTAGGTTAGCGTTGTTGCGGAAGTGGAGCTATTCCATGTCAAACGCCGCGGTCTTCTCGGCCGAGCCGCACATCGTCGACCAGCTGATCCTCGAGCGTGCTCCCGGGCTGCTCGCCGACCCGCTGTTGCGCGGTGTTTTCGCGAAGTTTCTCCTGGGGCCGCTGCGCTATGCGGAAGCCCGGGAGACGGCGGATCGGGTGCGCGATCTGCCCGGTGCGGCGATCATGGATCTGGTCGCCGACGAGCTCGCCCTCGACGTCACCGAGACCGGTCGTACCCTGCTGCCGCCGAGCGGCCCGGCGATCCTCGTCGCCAATCACCCGACCGGCCTCGCCGACGGCATCGCGATCTGGCAGAGCGTCAAGCGACGGCGGCCGGACATGCGCTTTCTCGTCAACCGCGATGCGCTCCGGGCGGCGCCGGGCCTCATCGACGTCATGATCCCGATCGAGCTGCAGCAGGCCAAGCGCAACCGCGCCGCCTCGCGTGCCGCCTTTCGGCATCTCGAGGCCGCGATCGAGCAGGGGCAGCTCTTGGTGATCTTCCCGTCGGGCCGCCTCGCCTACCTCAGCTGGCGCGGCCTCAAGGAGCGGGCCTGGCTGCCGTCGGTGCTGTCGATCGCCAGGCGGCACCGGCTGCCGCTGGTGCCGCTGCACATCAAGGCGCGCAACTCCCCGACGTTCTACGCCCTGTCGATGCTGGCGCGAGAGTTGCGCGACGTCACGCTGTTTCGCGAGCTCTTGAACAAGCGGGGCCGGCGCTTCTGCCTGTCCTACGGCCCGCCGCTCGACGCGTCGTCGCTGCCGGTCGAGCCGCGCGAGGCGGTGGCGGTGCTGCAGCACCAGGTCGAGCGCCTGCTGCCGCTCACGGCGGCCGGCCGCGCCTGGGAGCCCGGCAGCTGGACGATGCGCGAACGCGTGACCAGCTAACGGCACCGGCGTTGCGGCATCGCCTTCACCAGCGGGTGTAGCCGCCGTCGACGACCAGGGCGGCGCCGGTCATGAAACGGCTCGCATCAGACGCCAGATAGACGGCGAGCGCACCCAGATCCTCTGGCACCCCCGTCGCACGCATCGGCGTCCGCTCGACGATGCCGTCGATCACCGCGGGTCGCTCCGCGGCCCAGCGCGCATTGGCCTCGGTCATGAACAGGCCCGGGCAGATGGCATTGACGGTAACACCGTGCGGCGCCCAATCGGCGGCGACCGCGCGGGTGAACTGCAGCACCGCCGCCTTGGCGGTCTCGTAGTGGCGGCCGCCGATGTCGCGGCCGGCGACCAGCGCATTGATCGAGCTGATGTTGACGACCCGGCCGCCCTGCCGCCGCTCGAGCATCGCACCGCTGATGATCCTGGTGCAGAGGACGAGGCTCGTGAGGTTGAGATCGACGACCTCCTGCCAGCGGGCGAGCGGCATCTCGGTGAGCGGCGCCGGATCCCGCCGGCCGCCGATATTGTTGACCAGAATGTCGATCGGCCCGTGTGCTGCAACCACGCGGCGCGCCGCCGCCTCGCAGCCTTGCGGATCGGCCAGATCGGCCGCGATGGTCGCGCAGTGGCGACCGCGGTCGCGGATGGTGGCGGCGGCCGCGTCGAGGCTTGCGCCATCGCGGCCGGCGAGCACCAGATCGGCGCCGGCCTCGGCCAGCGCCTGCGCCATGGCCAGGCCGAGGCCGCGGCTGCCGCCGGTGACGAAAGCGCGCGGCCCGTCCAGGCGAAAGCGGTCGAGGACGGTCATCGTTGTTGTTCCCTGCTCGGGTCCAGAAGTCTTGTTGGTGACCCGCCCGCCGCTACCCCATCCGCCGCTGGGCCAGCGCGATGCCGCCCAAGACCAGGATCAGCGCTGTCGCGTGGAACAGCTCGAACCGCTCGCCGAGCAGCAGGATCGAGAGCATCGCGCCCATGATCGGGATCAGGTTCAAGAACAGCCCGGCGGCGTTGCTGCCGAGCACCTCGTTGCCGCGAATGAAGAAGGCCTGGGCGAGCAGCGACGGAAAGACGGTGACGAAGGCGATCACCGTCCAGGCGGTCGTGGTGGCCGGCCAGATCGCCGCCCCGCCGACCGTCTCGAGGACCGCGAGCGGCAAGGCAGCGACGGCACCGCAGACGAACAGGACGGTGACGAAGGACAGCCAATGGGTGGTCGGCTTCTGCCGGAGGGCGACGCTGTAGCCGGCATAGATCACCGCGGCCAGAATGATGAGGAGATCGCCGCGGTTGAGGTCGAGGGCGACGAGGCTCGCGAGATCGCCGCGCCCGGCGGCGACCGCCACGCCGACCAGGGTGATCGCATAGCCAAGCGTCTGCTGTGGTGTGGTGGCGGAGCGGAAGACGACGAAGTTTAAGAGGAAGATGAACATCGGCATCGCCGCCTGGAAAATCGTGGCGTTGATCGCCGTGGTCGTCACCAGGCCATAATACAAGAGCCCGCCGAAGCCGGTGAAGCCCATCGCCCCCATCGCGGCGAGATAGGGCAGCCGCGCTCGAATGATCGGCCAGTCGCGGCGCAGATGCGGCCAGGCGAACCAGGCGACGATGGCCGCCGCAAGTGTCCAGCGCAGGAAGGTCAGCACGAACGGCGACACCTCGCCGACCGCAAACCGGCCGGCCACCGCGTTGCCGCCCCAGAACGCCGTGGTCAGTACCAGCATCACCCGGGCCTGGGCGGCGGTACTGCCCTGCATCGCGGCGGCCGCCGGCTAGAGGATGAACTTCGAGAGGTCCGCACCCTCGATCAAGTCGCCAACCTGGCGGCGGACATAGTCGCGATCGATGCTGACGGTCTCGGCGTCGCTGCGATCGGATGCCGAGAAGCTGATTTCCTCGACCAGCTTCTCCATCACCGTCTGCAGCCGCCGCGCCCCGATATTCTCGACCCGGGCATTCATGTCGTGCGCCACGGTCGCGATCTCCTCGACCGCCTCGTCGGTGAAATCGAGGGTGATCGCCTCGGTGGCGAGGAGGGCCACATACTGCTTGACCAGGCTCGCCTCGGGCTCGCGCAGGATGCGGGCGAGGTCCTCGCGCCTGAGCGCATCGAGCTCGACCCGGATCGGCAGCCGCCCCTGCAACTCGGGCAGCAGGTCGGCGGGCTTGGAGAGGTGGAAGGCGCCCGAGGCGATGAACAGGATATGGTCGGTTTTGACCGCGCCGTGCTTGGTGGTGACGCTGGTGCCCTCGATCAAGGGCAGGAGATCACGCTGCACGCCCTCGCGGCTGACGTCGCCGACCCGCCCCTCGCGGCTCGAGATCTTGTCGATCTCGTCGATGAAGACGATGCCGTTCTGCTCGACCGCATTGATCGCTTCCTTGGACACCCGATCCTCGTCGAGCAGCTTGTCGCTCTCCTCGGCCATCAGCACTTCGTAGCTTTCGCCGACCTTCATCTTCTTGCGCTTGGTCCGCTGGCCGAAGGCCTTGCCCAGCATGTCGCCGAGATTGACCATGCCCATCTGGGCACCCGGCATGCCCGGGATGTCCAGGGTCGGCATGCCGCCACCGCTGTCCTTGACCTCGAGCTCGATCTCCTTGTCGGCGAGCGTGCCGGTGCGCAGCAGGCGACGGAACTTGTCGCGCGTCTCGGCCCCGGCATTGCTGCCGACCAACGCGTCGATCACCCGCTCCTCGGCGTTGTGCTCGGCCTGCGCCTGGACCTCCCGGCGCAGCCGAACCCGGGTCTCCTTCAGGCCGATTTCGACCAGGTCGCGGATGATGCTCTCGACGTCGCGGCCGACATAGCCGACCTCGGTGAACTTGGTCGCCTCGACCTTGGTGAACGGTGCCGCGGCGAGCCGGGCGAGGCGCCGGGCGATCTCGGTCTTGCCGCAACCGGTCGGGCCGATCATCAAGATGTTCTTGGGCAGCACCTCCTCGCGCAGCGCCGGGTCGAGCTGCTGGCGCCGCCAGCGATTGCGCAAGGCGATGGCGACCGCCCGCTTGGCGGCGTTCTGGCCGACAATGAAGCGGTCGAGCTCGGAGACGATCTCGCGTGGGGTCAGTGCCGTCATGACGTCAGCCGATCGTCTCGATGGTGAGGGAGGTGTTGGTGTAGACACAGATTTCGGCGGCGATGCCCATCGCCTTCCTGGCGACCGCCTCGCAGTCGAGATCGGGGGAGTCGATGAGCGCCTTGGCGGCGGCGAGCGCGAAGTTGCCGCCGGAGCCGATGCCGATCAGGCCGTCCGTGGGCTCCAGCACGTCACCCGTGCCGGTCAGGACCAGCGAGGTCTCGGCATCGGCGACGGCCATCATCGCCTCCAGACGGCGCAGGTAGCGGTCGGTGCGCCAATCCTTGGCGAGCTCGACGCAGGCCCGCATCAACTGCCCCGGATGGCGCTCCAGCTTGCCTTCGAGCCGCTCGAGCAGGGTGAAGGCATCGGCGGTGCCGCCGGCGAAGCCGGCGACGATCTGCCCGCCGCCGAGCCGGCGGACCTTCCGCGCATTGGCCTTGATGATCGTCTGGCCGAGGCTGACCTGCCCGTCGCCGGCAATGGTGACCCTGCCCGCCTTGCGGACGGACAGGATGGTCGTGCCATGCCACAGGCTGGCGTCGGTTGCTGCCATGCGTTCCCCACCCAAAATCGCCGTCCTGCGGCGGTCGGTTTCGTGCTGCGGATGCTGTCGTGAGCGCGCGCAGGACCGGCGCGAACGCGATCAAGGCCGGGCAGGCCTTGCAACATCAACGACTGGGTGGGGATTTGGGCAAACGGATGGCCGGGTTCAAGGCGAAGCGCCGTTGCCGGGCGACGGCCCGACAAAACGACACGCCTGCGATGCGGCTGGCGACGGTGCTGCGCGACCTCGGCGAACCCGGCTTTACGAAGCGCGCGGGCGTTCAGCCGCAGGCGGCGCTGCGGTCGTCGGTCGCCGCCGGGTCTGCCTCGAGCGCATCGACGGCATCGGTCAGTCGACGAAGTGTCAAGATCAAGGCATCCTCGTCGCGCAACCGAAACGCCGTGGCGACCAGCACCGCCGCCGCGATCACGTTCTCGAGGCGCGGCTCGCCGAGCCTGGCGGCGAGGTCATGCTCGAGGTCGAGCGGCGGCAGGTTGTCGTTGACGGCGGCGGTGATCGGCATGTGAGGCTCCAGCGAGAAAATCCCGGCGAGCGATGCCGGGCGAGAGGTCCGGTCTCAAAAAAAGGGGCCCCCGGTGGCGATGCCTGCCGGGGGCCAAAGGGAGGGAGGCACCGTCTGACTTGACGACCGGCAAGCTAACTTAACCGAGAGTTGAGATCAACGACAAAGTTCAACCGAACGTCATTTTTCAGCGGTGCTTTAAAGAGAAAGCAAATCGAATTTTATGGAAATCCGCATCAACTTCATGACGTCTTGCGCGATACTTCAAGATCAGTCGGAAAATGCCGATGATTCAGGCCGATGCGCGACATTGCAGCGGCTGACTGCGGCAATCGAGGGCGCGCCGCAGGCGTCATGCCACGGGCGCGCAACACTGGTCTGCCAGGTGAGCTGAAGAGCCTAATTCCATGGTCGAATTCAACAATGCACAAGCCTATCCAGTGCCCGGCGGCGGCGTTGGCCGTGCTGCCGGCAGCACCGGGTGTCGCTACCGCCATTGCCGCGCCGGTGATCCGTGGTCTGCAGGTGATCCTTGGCCCGCCGGTCAAACTGCGATACACGCTCGGCAATAACAGTCGTGTATCGCGGCTCTTTCGATAAACCACACGCGTCGCCGAGATGAGGTTGGGCCATGGCCGGCCATTCACAGTTCAAGAACATCATGCACCGCAAGGGCCGCCAGGATGCGGTCCGCGCCAAGCTCTTCACCCGCCTGACCCGCGAGGTCCAGGTCGCCTCGCGCCTCGGGTTGCCCGATCCGGCCTTCAACCCGAGGCTGCGCTCGGCCATTCAGGCCGCCAAGGCCTCCAACGTGCCGAAGGACAATATCGAGCGTGCCATCAAGAAGGGCCAGGGTGGTGATGCCGAGACCTACGAGGAAATCCGCTACGAGGCCTACGGGCCCGGCGGCGTCGCCTTCATCGTCGAGGCGCTGACCGACAACCGCAACCGGACGGCGAGCGAGGTGCGCGCCGCCTTCACCCGGCACGGCGGCAGCCTCGCCGAGACCAATGCCGTGAGCTTCCAGTTCGACCGGATCGGCCAGATCCGCTACGGCGCCGACGTGGCTACGGAAGAGGCGATGCTCGAGGCGGCGATCGAGGCCGGGGCCGAGGACTGCCAGTCATCCGAGGACGGCCACGAGATCACCTGCGCTCCCGACGAGCTCGCCGCCGTGACCGAGGCGCTCGAGGCCCGCTTCGGCCCGCCCGAGGCATCGCTGCTCACCTGGCGGCCGCAAGTCACCGTACCGATCGAGGACGACAAGGCGGAGGCCCTGTTCAAGCTGCTCGAGACCCTCGACGAGAGCGACGACGTGCAGCGCGTGGTGGCCAATTTCGAGGTGTCGGAGACCGCCATGGCGAAGCTGCAGAGTTGAACCGGCTGCTCGGTCTCGATCCAGGCCTGCAACGCACCGGCTGGGGCGTGATCACGGTCGACGGCTCCTGCCTCGGCTTCGTCGCCGCCGGCGTGGTCGTCAGCGATGCCAGACAACCGCTGGCCGACCGTCTGCTCGCCCTCTATCGCGGTCTGGAGGCGGTGATCGGCCGGCACCGGCCGAGCGAGGTCGCGGTCGAGGAGACGGTGGTCAACAAGAACGCGCTCAGCTCGCTCAAGCTCGGCCATGCCCGCGGCGTGGTGCTGCTCGCCGCCGCCACCGCCGGGCTGCCGGTCAGCGAATACGCCGCCAAGCACGTCAAGCGGGCACTGACCGGCACCGGCGCCGCATTGAAACCGCAAGTGGCGCACATGGTCCAGGTGCTGCTGCCGCGCGCCGGCCCGGTCACCGCCGATGCCGCCGATGCGCTGGCAGTCGCCGTCGCCCATGCCCACAACCGCGCGACGCTCGTCCGCATCACCCGAAGCAGCCTCGCGGGGGCCGGCGAGTGATCGCCCGGCTGCGCGGCCGGGTCGCCCAGCTGGGCGAGGACCACGTCGTGGTCGACACCGGTGGCGAGACGGGCGGTGTCGGCTACCTCGTCCATTGTGCCACCAAGACGCTCGGCCGCCTGCCGGCCACGGGCCAGCAGGTCAGGCTGCGGATCGTCACCCAGGTGCGCGAGGACAGCATCACGCTCTATGGTTTCGAGACGGCACTGGAGGAGCAGTGGTTTCGCATGCTGCAAGGTATCCAGGGGGTCGGCGCACGGCTGGCACTGGCCCTGCTTTCCGTGCTCGAGCCCGACGCCATCGCCCGGGCGATCGCCGCCCAGGACGCCAAGGCGCTGACCCGCGCGGCCGGTGTCGGGCCCAGGCTCGCCGCCCGGATCGTCGCCGAGCTCAAGGATCGGGTGGCCCGGCTCGGGGCGGTGTCGCCATCGCTGGCGCAGCCGGCCGGTGCCGGGCGGCCGGCGGCCGCACCCGCCGCCGGCCCGGTCGAGGATGCGCTCACCGCCCTCGAGCAGCTCGGCTACGGGCGGAGCGAGGCCTTTGCCGTCGTCGCGCGGGTCGCCGGCGAACTCGGCGACGGGCTCACCCTCGAGCAGCTGCTGGCGCTGAGCCTGAAGGCGCTCGGCCGGTGAGCCCGCCCGTGGACAAGCGGCTCGTCGCCCCTGAAGGCCAGGCCGCCGACGCCGACCACAGCCTCAGACCCAGGCGGCTCGCCGAGTTCATCGGCCAGGCCCAGCTCAAGGCCAATCTCGCGGTCTTCATCGCGGCGGCCAGGTCGCGTGCCGAGGCCATGGATCATGTGCTCTTCGCCGGCCCGCCGGGGCTCGGCAAGACGACCTTGGCACAGATCATGGCGGCCGAGCTCGGCGTCGGCTTTCGCATGACCAGCGGGCCGATCATCCAGCGCGCCGGCGACCTCGCGGCACTCTTGACCAATCTGCAGCCGCGCGACGTCCTGTTCATCGACGAGATCCACCGCCTGAGCCCGACGGTCGAGGAGGTGCTCTATCCGGCCATGGAGGACTTCCAGCTCGACCTGATGATCGGCGAGGGGCCGGCGGCGCGGTCGGTGCGCATCGACCTGGCACCGTTCACGCTGGTCGGCGCCACCACCCGGACCGGCCTCCTGACGACGCCGCTCCGCGACCGCTTCGGCATTCTCTCGCGCATGGAATTCTATACCCAGGACGAGTTGCTGAGCATCATCGAGCGCGGTGCCCGGCTGCTCCGGCTCGAGCTCGCGCCGGACGGGGCGGGCGAGATCGCCCGGCGCTCGCGCGGCACGCCGCGGGTCGCCACCCGCCTCCTCCGCCGGGTCCGCGATTTCGCCACCGTCGCCGCCGGGGACGGCCCGCCATGCGTCGATGCGGCGGCCGCCGATCGGGCGCTCACCCGCCTCGCCGTCGACCAGCTCGGCCTCGATGCCCTCGACCGCCGCTATCTCGAGGCGATCGCGGTGCACTATGGCGGCGGGCCGGTCGGCGTCGAGACGCTGGCCGCGGCCCTCGCCGAGCAGCGCGACACGCTCGAGGAGACGGTCGAGCCCTATCTGCTGCAGCAGGGCCTGCTGCAGCGCACGCCGCGCGGCCGGATGCTCACCGCCGCGAGCTTTCGCCATCTCGGCCTCGATCTGCCCGCCGGTGCCGCGGCAGCCCAGCCCGAGCTGTTCCGATCGCCCGACGAGACGGGGTCGTGAGCGTCCCGCATCGGTTCCCGCTCCGGGTCTATTACGAGGACACCGACGCCGGTGGCATCGTCTACCATGCGCAGTATCTCTGCTTTGCCGAACGCGCCCGGACCGAGCTGTTGCGCGCGGCCGGCACCGACCACACCCGCCTGCTTTCCGAACATGGCGGCATCTTTGCCGTGCGTCGCGCGACGGTAGATTTTCGTCGTCCCGCCAGGCTCGACGATGCGCTGGTCGTCGAAACCCGGCTCCGGCACTGTGCAGGGGCACGCCTCCTCTTGCAACAAGACATCAAGATAGGGTCTGAAACCCTTGTTATCGTTGATGTCGAGCTGGCTTTCATTAGCCCAGACATGCGCCCGACGCGCTTACCGGCTCGGCTGATTGCAGGTTTTGCCGACTGGGGGTATTTGCCAAAGACGCGCGCTTGACAGCATGGCCCGGCTGACGGATAGCAACGTCGGCGCGAGCATCCGCGCGGCCATCCGCATCGTCCAGGCTACCGGCCGCCTGATCTATCCGCCCTGCGCCGGCGTCGCCCACTGCCGATATGCATCCAATGCGCGATTGCCCACCCCAACGCGATTGCCCCAATGGACCCTGATCCGCTCAGCGCTGCCATGCTCGGCGATGCGATGCACAGCTCGAGCATCCTCGCCCTGGCCCTCGAAGCCGACATGGTCGTCAAGTTCGTCATGCTGCTTCTGGTTTTCGCCTCGCTCTGGGTCTGGGCTGTGGTGTTCGACAAGGCGGGGCGCATCATCCGGTTGACGCGACAAACCGCGGCGTTCGAGCGGGCCTTCTGGTCCGGCACGCCGTTGAACGAGCTCTACCGGCAGCTCGGCAATCGGATCGACCATCCGATCGCCTTGATGTTCGCCGCCGGCATGGAGGAATGGCGCGAGAGCCCGAAGAGCCTCGGCCGCGACGCCGGCGAGCGGCTGCTCGGCCGCATCGGGCAGGTGATGCAGCTCACCCTGGATCGGGAGATGCGGGTCCTCGAGCGCCATGTCGGCACGCTCGCCACCATCGGCTCGGCGGCCCCCTTCGTCGGCCTGTTCGGCACCGTCTGGGGGATCATGAACAGCTTCCAGTCGATTGCGATGACCAAGAACACGACGCTCGCGGTCGTGGCGCCGGGCATCGCCGAGGCGCTGTTCGCCACCGCGCTCGGGCTCTTCGCCGCCATCCCGGCGGTCATCGCCTACAACAAGATCTCGACCGCGGTGGATGGCCTGGCCGACCGACTCGGCAGTTTCGCCGACGAGTTCGGCGTCGTCGTCAGTCGCGAACTCGACAGCAACCGGGCCGCTGCCTGATGGCAGCCAGCACGCTGGCCAGCGCCCGTCAGGGGACCAGCCGCCGGCGTCGCCGCCGGCAGATGGGCGAGATCAACGTGACCCCGTTCGTCGATGTCATGCTGGTCCTGTTGATCGTCTTCATGGTCACGGCGCCGATGCTCACCATGGGTGTCGCGGTCGACCTGCCGCGCGCCGACAGCTCGCCGATGCCGGGCCAGGACGAGCCGCTCGCGGTCAGCATCGACGCCGCCGGCGCGATCTATCTGCAGGAGACCGAGATCGCGCTGGACCAGCTGGTGCCGCGGCTGGTCGCGATCACCGGCGAGAACACCGAGGCCCGAATCTTCGTGCGCGGTGACCGGGCGATCGACTACGGCCGGGTGATGGCGGTGATCGGCAACCTCAATCGGGCCGGCTTCAGCCGCGTCGCCCTGCTCACCGAGCTCCCGGACATCGCGGCCGGCGGGCCGGCTGGTGCGGGAGCTGCCGCGGCCGCCGGTCTCGCCCAGGTGCCGGGCGTCGCGGCAGTCGAGTGACGCGCGGATGAAGCGGCCACTGCTCGCCTCCCTGGTGTTCCATGCGGCCTTCATCGGCCTCTTGCTCCTCGGCCTGCCGCAGCGCTCACAGCTGTTGCCGATCGAGGAGCCGGTCGCGGTCGAAATCGTCGGCGTCGCCGCCGCCCCCGAGCCGAGCGACGAGCCGCCGACCCCGGCACCGGCCGAGGCGGCACCGCTGCCGCCACGGGTGGCCGCGAGCCCGCCGCCGCCCACCCCCGTGCGACCTGCCCCCGAGCCGGTGGCCGAGCCGCTACCGGAGCCTGCCCCCGAGCCCCCTGCGCCCGAGCCGCCCGCAGCCGAAGCCGCGGCAGCGACAGCATTGCCGGCGCCGCTCACCGCCAGCGAGCCACCTCCTCCACCGCCCGCGCCCGAGCCCGAAATCGCGGCCCCGCCACCAGCACCGCCGGCCCGGCCGACCGCCCGGCCGGCACGACCGGCGACGCCCGAACCGGAGCCCGAGCCGGCACCGGTACAGCAGGCGGCCCCGCCGCCGCCCCCCGCAGCACCGCGGCAGCAGGCCCGGCCGAACCCGGAGCCGGCGCCAGCCGAGCCGGTGCTCGCCCCGCCCGAGCAGGATTTCGCCGCGCTCTTGCGGGCCGTCGAGGCGCAGGCGCGGCGGGTGGAGGCGCCTGAGCCACGCGACGGCACGGGCAGTGCCGACAGCGCGCGTCGGTCCACGCCAGCCCAGACGATCGCCGAGGACGTGTCGCTCTCGGCCAATGAGCTCGCCGCCATTCGCCGGCAGATCGAGCGCTGCTGGAACGTGCCGGTGGGCGTGCCGGGGATCGAGACCATGCGGGTGTCGTTGCGCATCCAGCTCGAGGCCGACGGCTCGGTGCGGGCGGTCGACATCGAGGACCGCAGCCGCTTCGACCAGGACGTGCGCTTCCGCACGGTGGCGGAGAGTGCGAGGCGCGCCGTCCTGACCTGCCGGCTCGACCTGCCGGCCGACAAATACGCCGTCTGGCAGGACATGGTGCTGACCTTCTCGCCAGGCGACGCGTTGAGCGGCTGACGACATGACCAACGGATCAGGGTGCTTTTGCCGATGACGCGAGACCTGTCGCGACGCCACGTTGTAGGTGCCGGCGTCGCCGCCCTGGCCCTGCCGCCGCTAGCCGGGATCGGCCTGCGTGCGGCGTCGGCCCAGGTGCGGCTCGACATCACCCGCGGCGTGGTCGAGCCGATCCCCGTCGCCGTGAGCCCGTTCGCCGGCGACGATCCGGCGCTGCAGGACACCGGGCTTGCCCTGGCCGAGCTGATCAGCGCCAATCTCCAGCGTTCGGGCCTGTTTCGGGTGATCGATCGGCGCGCCTACATCCAGGATCCCGAAGCGCTGCGGGAGGTGCCGCGCTTCGCCGAATGGCGGCCGATCAATGCCCAGGCGCTGGTCACCGGCGTCGTCTCGCGCCCGGCCGGCAACCGGCTCGCCATCGAGTTCCGCCTTTGGGACGTCTTCAGCGGCACGCAGATGCGCGGCATGCTCTACGACCTCGCACCCGAGGGCTGGCGGCGCGTCGGGCACCAGATCTCGGACGTGATCTACGAGCGGATCACCGGCGAACGCGGCTATTTCGACACCAAGATCGTCTATGTCAGCCAGAGCGGCCCCAAGACCCGCCGGGTCAAGCGTCTCGCCATCATGGACCAGGACGGCCACGATCACCGCTTCCTGACCGATGGCGGCGAGCTCGTGCTGACCCCGCAGATCGCCCCGGACGGCCGGCGCATCGCCTATTTCGTGCTGCGCACGCCGAGCCCGCGCATCATGCTGATGGACCTCGCCTCGGGCCGCTCCGCAGAGCTCGGCCAGTTCCCCGGCATGTCGTTCACGCCGCGCTTTGCACCCGACGGCGGCAGCATGCTGCTCACCCTGGCCGAGGGCGGCAAGTCCGATATCTTCGCCTTCGAACCGGCATCGCGGCGGACCACGCAGCTGACACGCACCGGGGCGATCGACACCTCGCCCTCGTTCAGCCCTGACGGCCGGCGGATCGTCTTCAACAGCGACCGGGGCGGCTCGCCGCACCTCTACACGATGAACCGCGACGGCTCGAACGTCGAGCGGATCAGCTTCGAGCGGGGCCAGTACGGCAGCCCGGCCTGGTCGCCGAGGGGCGACATGATCGCCTTCACCCGGATCACCGGCGGCTTTTTTCACATCGGCGTGATGGAGCCCGACGGTGCCAACGAGCGGCTGATCACCCGCAGCGCCTTCGACGAGAGCCCGGCCTGGGCGCCCAATGGCCGGCTGATCATCTTCACCCGCGAGGACCCGGCGCGCGATCGCACCCGGCTCTTCACCATCGACGCCACCGGCCACAACCTGCAGGAGGTGGCGACCCCGCTCGATGCCTCCGATCCCGCCTGGTCGGGGTTGCTTCCCTGATCCGGCACGCCTATCCACCCAGAAGTTGTGCTGCTGCACTGCCGGTGCCGGTCAAGGCACGCGCCACGACGCCGCACCGTCGCCCGACAAGGATGCCCAGCCCATGAGAAGCCGTCTCGCGATCGTCCTGCCCGTCCTCCTGCTCGTGCTCGCGGCCTGCGCGTCGACGCCCGAGGACGAGGTCGCCACGGCTGCCGAGGGCAGCAGCGACGGCAGCGGCCCGTTCGGCAGCTCGGCGACCGAACTCGGTGGCCCCGAGGTCGGGGTCGGCACTGCCGACGACATGTTCGGCAGTGCGACACCGGGTACCCAGGAGGATTTCGAGATCAATGTCGGCGATCGCGTGTTCTTCGCCTTCGACAGCTCGACCCTCGATGACGACGCCCGCCTGACCCTCGACCGCCAGGCCGCGTGGCTGCAGCAATACCCGTCGATCACCGTGACCATCGAGGGCCACACCGACGAGCGCGGCACCCGCGAGTACAACCTCGCTCTCGGCGAGCGGCGCGCCGCGGCGGCCCGAAACTATCTGGCCGCCCTCGGCGTCGATCCCGATCGGATGCTGACCATCTCCTACGGCGAGGAGCGGCCGGTCGATCCCGGCAATGACGAGACCGCCTATCGCCAGAACCGGCGCGCCGTCACCGCCGTCAACCTCGTCAACTGAGGGGCTTGGCCGTCATCGCCGAGAAACCCGCAGCACTGTTTGCCGATCCCGGCTTGTCGCCCGATTCCGGCTGGCGTGGCGGCAGCACCCTGCCCGCCTGGCCGGGGCTCCTGATCGTGATCTCGCTGCTCGCACCGCCGGCGGCGGCGCAGACCGGCGCACCGACGCCGTTGCGCCTCGAGACCGAAGCGCTCGAGCGCGACCTCGAGGCCGCGCAGGCGGCGTCAGGCGGCCTGCCCGAGGGTCGGGCCGCGGCTGTGCTGCAGAACCGGATCACCGCGATCGAGGAGGAATTGCGCCGGCTGACCGGTCGGGTCGAGGAGGCAGAGTTTCGCGAGCAGCAGACGCGGGCGCGGATCGACCAGCTGGTCGCCGACCTCGATCGCCGACTCGCCGCCCTCGAGCAGCGCCAGCCCGCCGGTTTCGACAACCCGACGACCGATGACGCGGAACGACCGTCAGAGGCGCCTGCCGCCAGCCTCGCCCCTGGCAACGAGGCGGCGCCCGCCGAGAGCGAGGTGCCGCGCCGCGGCGCGATACCCCGCGACGCGCTCCTCGGCATTCCAGCGCCGAGCCCCGAAGGCCCGGCCGGCACGGCACCGGCCGCCGCCCTCGAAGGCGGTCCTGCCGAGCGCTTCAGCGCCGCCCTCGAGTTGCTGCAGGCGGGTGACTATGCGGCAGCCGAGGCAGCCTTCTCGCGCTGGGTCGAGGCCTTTCCCGACGATCCGCAAGCGCCGGTCGCCGCCTATTGGCTGGGCGAGGCCCAACTCGCGCAAGATGCCCACGCCAACGCCGCGGCAACCTTCGCCGCCAACTACCGAACCTTCGGGGCCGAGGCGCCACGGGCCGCCGACAACCTGCTCAAGCTCGGCGCCGCCCTCGCCGCCATGGGTGATGCTACGCGTGCCTGCCAGACCTTTGCCGAGATGGCGCGCCGCTATCCGGACATGGCCGCCGGATTGCGCCAGGCGCTCGAGCGCGAGCGCCTGGTTGCCGGCTGCGGCTGACGCGAGCCACCGGAACCGCGAGCCGTGTGCGGCCGGCCCGTCCTTCCCCTCCCCGTCCCCCCGCTCGACGACGCACGCTTCGCCGCGCTGATGGCCGCCTTCGCGCCCTTCGAGGACCAGCCCGGCATCGCCGTCGGCGTCTCCGGCGGGCCGGACAGCACAGCGCTCGCCCTCCTGCTGCAACGCTGGCTCGCCGCCCGCCGCGGCCAGCTGCTCGCCCTCGTCGTCGATCACCGCCTGCGCCCGGACTCCGCCGCCGAGGCGACCGCCGTCGCAGGGCGCCTCCAGGCGCTCGGGATCACGGCCCGAATCCTCACCCGTCAGGGGCCACTGCCGACCGCGGCCGTGCAGGCCACCGCCCGTGCCGCCCGCTACACGCTGCTGGCGGAGGCGACGGCCGCCGCCGGCTTTCTCCACCTAGCCGTCGCCCACCATCGGCAGGATCAGCGCGAGACGATGGCGCTGCGCGCTGCCGCCGGCAGCGGGCCGCGTGGCTTAGCCGGCATGCCGGCGGTACGCGAGCTGAGCCGTGTCCGGCTGATCCGGCCGCTGCTCGGGGTGGCCCCGGATCAGCTGAAGGCGCTGCTCGAGCGGCGCGGCATCGCCTGGCTCGAGGACCCGGCCAATCGCGACCCACGGTTCTGGCGGGCCAGGTTTCGTGCCGCCGAGGCTGCCGGCGCGGCGCCAGCCGGCGGCGCGCCGACCGACCCGGCGATGGCGGCCGACAGGGCGATGGCGGCTGCCGCAACGGCAAGGCTGCGGCTCGACCGGCAGCTCGCGGCGTGGCTGGCGGCGCATGCCCGCCCGCACCCGCTCGGCTTCATCGCGGTGCCCGCAAGGGCCCTCGCGGCGACGCCGGAGCCGCTGCTGCTGCCGCTCCTCGGCCGTCTCATCGCCGCTACCGCCGGCGCCATCTGGCCGCCACCCGAGGCCAAGCTCGCACCGGTGCGGGACTGGCTCCGGGCCGATGGCAGCCGGCGCCTGAGCCTCGGTGGCGTGCTGGTCGAGCGCGGGGCGCGGGGTCTGGTTCGCTTCGTGCGCGAGCCGCGGGCAGTGGCCGGGCCGGCCCTGCTGCCGGCCGGCGGCCTGCTCTGGGACGGGCGCTTTCGGATCACCTGGCCCGGCGCCGAGTGCGACAGTGTCGTCGTCAAGGCCGGACCGGGTTGGCGGTCCCGGCTGGGGATCGCGGCGGTGCCGGCCGTCGTCGTCGAGACCTTGCCGTTGATCTCGCGTGCCGGGCTGGCCGTAGCCTTGGGACCAAAGCGTCTGACCGCCACTGCCGACGCCCCTACCGTCCGCTTTCGCCCACGGAATCCTTATGCTGATGTACCCTTCGGGCAATCGACAGCGGCTTCTGTTGCCTCCTCTGAAGAATGCCTTATCTATGGTAGAGCCTGAGGGGAGGCGCCGCAAAAAATCGCCGTCGGGCGATCGAAGGCGCGGCAAGGTAAGGTTCGAAGCTTCCTCATGACCGCTACATACGAGGTTCGCACGTGAACAACTTCAGCAAGAACTTGGCCCTGTGGATCATCATCGGCCTGCTGCTGATAGCCCTATTCAATCTGTTCCAGGGACCGTCCTCGCGCGGGCCGCAGACCAGCCTTGCCTTCTCCGACTTCATCGGCGAGGTCGAAGCCGGACGGGTCAACGAGGTGACGATCAAGGGCGATTCGATCACCGGCACCTTCGCCGATGGCCGCAAGTTCTCCACCTATGCGCCGAACGACCCCAATCTGGTCGAACGGCTGCGCGAGAGCGACGTGCGGATCAGCGCCCAGCCGCGCGACGACAACATGCCGTCCTTGCTCGGGGTGCTCGTCTCCTGGTTCCCGATGCTGTTGCTGATCGGGGTGTGGATCTTCTTCATGCGCCAGATGCAGGGCGGCGGCGGCAAGGCCATGGGCTTCGGCAAGAGCCGCGCCCGGCTGCTGACCGAAAAGCATGGCCGCGTCACCTTCACCGACGTGGCCGGGATCGACGAGGCCAAGGAAGAGCTGCAGGAGATCGTCGAGTTTCTCAAGAACCCGCAGAAGTTCCAGCAGGTCGGCGGCCGCATTCCCAAGGGCTGTCTGCTCGTCGGCCCCCCGGGCACCGGCAAGACGCTTCTGGCCCGGGCCATCGCCGGCGAGGCCAATGTGCCGTTCTTCACCATCTCGGGCTCGGACTTCGTCGAGATGTTCGTGGGCGTCGGCGCGAGCCGCGTGCGCGACATGTTCGAGCAGGGCAAGAAGAACGCGCCGTGCATCATCTTCATCGACGAGCTCGACGCGGTGGGCCGCCATCGCGGCGCGGGTCTCAGCGGCGGCAACGACGAGCGCGAGCAGACGCTGAACCAGTTGCTCGTCGAAATGGACGGCTTCGAGGCCAACGAGGGGGTGATCCTGATCGCCGCCACCAACCGGCCCGACGTGCTCGATCCGGCGCTCTTGCGCCCCGGCCGGTTCGACCGCCAGGTCGTGGTCTCGAACCCGGACGTGCTCGGCCGCGAGCGCATCCTCAACGTGCACGTCAAGAAGGTCCGCGTCGGTCCCGATGTCGATACCAGGGTGATCGCCCGCGGCACCCCCGGCTTCTCCGGTGCCGACTTGGCCAATATCGTCAACGAGGCAGCGCTGCTGGCGGCCCGGCGGGGCAAGCGCCTGGTCACCATGGACGATTTCGAGGCTGCCAAGGACAAGGTCATGATGGGTGCAGAGCGCCGCTCGATGGTCATGACCGAGGACGAGAAGAAGTTGACCGCGTTCCACGAGGCGGGACACGCGGTGATGGCCTACTACTCGCCGGCCTCCGACCCGATCCACAAGGCCACCATCATTCCGCGTGGGCGGGCCCTGGGCATGGTCATGCGGTTGCCCCTGGGCGACCGGATTTCGGTCAGCCGCGAGAAGCTCAAGGCCGACATTGCTGTCGCCATGGGCGGCCGGGTCGCCGAGGAACTGGTGTTCGGCCACGACAAGGTGACCGCCGGCGCCTCCTCCGACATCCAGCAGGCGACCAAGATCGCCCGCCACATGGTGACGCAGTGGGGGATGAGCGAGTCACTTGGGCCGATCGGCTACGACGAGAACCAGCAGGAGGTGTTCCTCGGCCACTCGGTGACGCAGTCGAAGAACGTCTCCGAGGCGACGGCGCAGCAGATCGACAGCGAGATCAGGAAGATCGTCGAGGAGGGCTACCATCTGGCGCAAACGACCCTGCGCGAGCGGGCCGACGAACTGCATGCTCTGGCCAATGCGTTGCTCGAGCACGAGTCCTTGAACGGCGAGGAGATCGGTGCGGTGATCAGGGGCGAGCCTATGCCGAAGCCGGCAAAGCCGGCCGAGCAGTCGCCCAAGTCCTCGGCCCCGACCGGCGGCAAGCGTGGCTCGGTGCCGACGACGAGGCCGGCCGACGACGGGCCGGCAGGCGATCCGGCACCGCAGCCCGGCGCCTGAGCCAACCTCCCCGCCGCCTGGATGTCATGTCAAACGCCGGCCTTCGGGCCGGCGTTTTTCTTCGCCCGCTTCGCCAGCCAGCGACCCAGCAATGGCGCCGCCAGCACCACGATGGCGATCCGCACGATATGGTGCGCGGCGACGAAGGCCGCGTCGACGTCGAGGGCGAGCGCGATGACGCTCATCTCGGCAACACCGCCCGGCACCAGTGCCAGCATCAACAGCAGTGGCGGCGCGTCGCTGACCGCGTGGATGGCCAGTGCGGCGACGAACGAGGCGGCGAGCATGACGAGGGTGAGCCCGAACCCGGCCGCCATGGTGGCGAGCACGTCATGCGGACGAAACCCGGCAAAGCGGCAGCCGATCGAGCAGCCGATGACGAGCTGGGCCAGAGCAATGACGACGGCCGGCGGCGCACCCTCGAGGACCCCGGCGGCATGGCCCGCGGCACTGACCAGCATGCCGCCCAAGAGTGCCGGCGCCGGCAGGCGGATGAGCCGGCCGAGCCAGCCGCCGCCGGCGGCCGCCGCCAGGAGGGCCAGGATGTCGACCCAGCCCGTCGCCGCCAGCGCTCGTGGCCCGGCCGGCAGATCCAAGCCGAAGGCACGGACCAGGAACGGCACGGCGAGCACGATGAACAGGATGCGCACGGCATGGACCAGGGCGATCCGCCTGGTGTCGCCGCCGGCCTGGCCACCCAGGATCACCATCTCGCCGAAGCCGCCGGGCGTGCCGGCGAAGAGTGCGGTCCGGCTGTCGAAGCCGGCAACGTGGCGCAGGTAGAGCGTGCTCGCCAGGGTCACCAGCGCCACGTAGGCCGGCAGGCTCAGGAGCGTCGGCAGCCAGCCCCAAAGCTCGCCCACCATCTCGGGCGTGAAGCCGCTGCCGAGCAGCACCCCGAGGATCGCCAGCATCGGCGTGCGCAAGGCGCCGGGCACGGCGATATCGAGCCGCGCCAGTGCGGCCAGCGTGGTCGCCACCATCGGCCCGAGCAGCCAGGCGAGCGGCCAGTTCAGCCACCAGAAGACGAGGCCACCCAGGATGCCCAGCGAGAGCGCCAGCGCGAACCGGCGGCGCATTTCGGCTGGCAGCAGGGTGGCGAGCTGCCCGATCGGATCAGCCCTCGTGCCCGGCCATGGCGCAGATGAGCGCCCAATGCGCGTCGCTCACCGGCATGACCGAGAGCCGCGACTGACGCACCAGGGCGAGGTCGGCCAGGCGCTCGTCGGCCTTGATCGCCTTCAGGCTCACCTCCTGCGGCAGTGCTGTCGCCGGCGCCACCTCGACCCGCACCCACTTGCCGTCCGGGTCGTCCGGATCGGGAAACGCCGAGCGGGTGACCTCGATGATGCCGACCACCGCCGGGTCCTTAAGCGAACGGTAGAAGAAGCCCCGGTCCCCAACCTGCATCGCCCGCATATTGGCGGCGGCCTGATGGTTCCTGACCCCGTCCCACTCGGTCCTGCCGTCCGCGACCAGCCGGTCCCAGCTATAGTCGCCGGGCTCGGTCTTCATCAGCCACTTAGCCATCGGCCTCGACCCGGCCACTCGGGACGGGCCGCAAGCCGGCGATGGAGCTGAAATGCATGGGCGCTTCTCCGTTCATGGGCTTCATGCTGTTGCGATTGCTGCTAGGCTCTAGGTCGCCAGGGTGCAAGCTGCCCGGCGACGCCCACAGCCCCGGAACCGCCGATGCCGACCCTCGCGCTCGATGCTGCCAACGCCATTGCCTACCACTGGTCGCCGCCAGCCGACGGCCTGGCGTCCGCCGTCTTCTACAACCCGTTGACCGGCGATTTCGGCCTGTGGGAAGCGGCCATCGCACCCGCCTTGCGCACCGCCGGGCTCGGCACGCTGCTCTGGAACTATCGCGGCCAACGGGAGAGCCCGATCGGGGCAGACGTGCGGATCACGGCTGAGCAGGTGACGGCGGATGCGACCCGGTTGCTCGCCCATGTGGCACCCCCCTCGCCGCTCCATGTCGGCCACTCGATCGGCGGCTACTTCGCCATCCGCGCCCGTGCGGCCGGGGCCGAGGCGGCTGGCCTCGTGCTCGTCAACACGCTTCGCGCCGACGGCCCCCGGCTCGCCTGGCTCAACGACGCGCTCGTCGCCTGTGCCCGGGTCGGCGGCCTGCCACTGCTCCGCGATCTCTATGCGCCGCTGCTCTTCGGCGAGACCTGGCAGCGGACCAACCGCGCCAACTTTCTCAAAGGCGAGGGCTACACCCCGCTCGCCGACGATGCCGCCGACCTCCGGCTGCTCAAGGCCGGCTCGACCGCCGATTGGGGACTGACCTGGGAGACGCTCGACCTCCCGGTCACCGTCCTGACCGGCGCTCAGGATCGGATCTTTCTCGACCCGACCGTCGTCGAGGCCATCCTCGCCCGGCTGCCGCAGGCAACGGCAATACTGGTCGAGGATGCCGGCCACATGCTGCCGGTCGAGACGCCAGAGCCCGTCATCGAGGCCTGCCTCGCCCTCGCCGCCCAAGTGGCGCGCCAGTCATGACCAAGGAGGGCCTCTGGCACCGCAATGCGGGCTTCGCTTATGCCGCCGTCTTCATCGGGGTCATCGGCCATGCGACCACCGAGTTCGTCCAGGTGCTCTCGGGTGTCGCCGGCCCCGAGTTTTCGGTCTGGCGGTTCGGCCTCGGGGCACTTGGCCTCGTCGTCGTCTGCCTCGCCATCCCGGGCTCGCGCGATCTCTGGACGCCCTTGAAGGAAGCGTTCGTGCCGATCGTCACCCTCTCGCTCACCGGCTTTGCCGTCGCCTACCTCGCCTTTCACTGGGCGCTCGACTTCGCCTCGGTGCCGCAGGTCGCGACCACCGTCACGACCATCCCGATCTTCCTGGCGCTCATCAATCTCTGGCGCAACCGGCAGCCGATCGGCTGGCTCAAATGGGTGACCGGCATCGCCGCATTGATCGGCATCGCTCTCTTGATCACCGACGGGGCGCTCGCCCAACTCGCCGGCGACGGCCGCAATCTCGTCGGCGTGCTCCTGGCGCTGGTTTGCGCGCTCTTCGTCGGCGGCTTCATGATCTTCGCCAAGCCCCACTTTTCGGCCTACGGCGCGCTCCGCATGACCACGCTCGCCATCGTCATCTCGGCGATCGGTCTCTGGCTCGGGGTCGGTCTCCTCTTCGGCCGCTGGGTCGATTTCACCACCATGGCCGCCATGCCTGGAGGCCAGGCGGCGGCGCTGCTCACCATCGGCTTCTTCAACACCACCATCACCCAATGGTTCTGGCTCGGTGGCCTCGCCGCCGCCCCGGACATCACCCGCGCCGCCTATCTCTTCTTCCTCAAGCCGGTGATCGCAGCATTGCTGGCCCTTTGGGTCCTCGAGCAGGCGGTGAGCCCGATGGAATGGCTGGCCATCGTCATCATCTGCGGGGCGGTCGCCTTCGAGGCCCTCTGGCCACGCCTCGCCGGGCGCCTCGACAACCCCGCCAGGGAAGCCTGAGCCGTGCCGGCGTTCGATGCCGCCGAATATGCCGGGCGCCGCACCCGGCTCCAGGCGGCGATCGCGACGGCGGGGCTCGACGGGCTCCTTCTCTTCAACCCCGAGAGCCACTACTGGCTCACCGGCTACGACACCTTCGGCTACTGCTTCTTCCAGTGCCTGGTGGTGACGGCCGACGACCGCATCACCCTGCTCACCCGCTCGGCCGACCTGCGCCAGGCCCGGCACACGTCGACCATCGAGGACATCCGGGTCTGGGTCGACGGCGCCACGGCCGCGCCCGCGAGCGAGCTTGGCGCCCTCTTGGCCGAGCTCGGGCTCGACGGCGGCCGGCTCGGCGTCGAATGGCAGAGCCATGGCCTCACCGCCGCGAACGGCATGGCACTGCAGGCCGCCATGGCCGACTTCGCCACGCTGGAGGACGCTTCGCTCCTGGTCACCCGGCTGCGCCTGGTCAAGTCGCCAGCCGAGCTCGCGGCCGTCCGCGAGGCGGGCCGGCTCGGCGATCTCGCCTTCGTCGCCGCCATGGAGCACACCAGACCCGGCGCCGACGAAAGCGACATCCTGGCGGCGATGCACGACGCCCTGTTTCGCGCCGGCGGCGACTATCCGGGCAACCCGTTCATCATCGGCTCCGGCCGCGACGCGCTGCTCTGCCGCTACAGGACCGGCCGACGCAAGCTCGATCCCGTGGACCAGCTGACCCTCGAATGGGCCGGGGTCTGGCGGCACTACCATGCGGCGGCGATGCGCACCGTCGTCATCGGCCGGCCGCGCCCCCGCCACAACGCGCTGTTCGCGGCGGCGCGCGAGGCGCTGCTCGCCGCCGAGGCGCTGCTCCGCCCCGGCCGGACCGTGGGCGAGGTCTTTGCCGCGCATGCCACGACGCTCGACCAACGCGGCTTCGGCGCCCATCGCTTGAACGCCTGCGGCTATTCGCTCGGCGCGGTGTTCGCCCCATCCTGGATGGACTGGCCGATGGCCTACGCCGACCAGCCGACGCCGATCGAGCCTGGCATGGTCTTCTTTCTGCACATGATCCTCACCGACAGCGACAGCGAGACCGCGATGTCCCTGGGGCGCAGCTCGGTCGTCGGCGAGCATGGCCCCGAGTGCCTGTCGGCGCTGCCGCTGGAGCTCGTCGTTCGCCGCTGAGCCCCTGTCGCGTCACCCGACAGTCACGCGTTTGCAGCGTTTACTTCCCTCTCAACGGTTGATAGAACCGCCGCGCTCCCTTCACGATCTCGCGACAGGCGCCTGCCCATGAAACTGCTCGCCGGCAACAGCAATCGCCCGCTGGCCGAGGCGATTGCGGCCTATCTGCGCGTCGATTTGACCAAGGCCACGGTGCACCGCTTCGCCGACATGGAGATCTTCGTCGAGATCCAGGAGAACGTGCGCGGCGAGGACGTCTTCATCATCCAGTCGACCTCGTATCCCGCCAACGACAACCTGATGGAGCTGTTGGTCTGCATCGATGCCCTGAGGCGGGCCTCGGCGCGCCGGATCACCGCCGTCATCCCCTATTTCGGCTATGCCAGGCAGGACCGCAAGCCGGGGCCGCGGACCCCGATCTCGGCCAAGCTGGTCGCCAATTTGATCACCGAGGCGGGGGCCAACCGGGTGCTCACCTTGGAGCTGCATGCCGGGCAGATTCAGGGCTTCTTCGACATTCCGGTCGACAATCTCTACGGCGCACCGCTGATGGCGCCCGACATCGCCAACAATCTCGGCACCGACAACGTGCTCATCGTCTCGCCCGACGTCGGCGGCGTGGCCCGGGCGCGAGCCTATGCGCGGCGGCTCGACGCCAACCTCGCGATCATCGACAAGCGCCGCGAGCGGGCCGGCGTGTCCGAGGTGATGAACGTCATCGGCGAGGTCGAGGACCGGCACTGCGTGATCGTCGACGACATCGTCGACAGCGGCGGCACGCTCTGCAATGCCGCCGACGCCCTGCTCGCCTCGGGTGCCGCCTCGGTTCAGGCCTATTGCACGCACGGCGTGCTGTCCGGTGGTGCCGTGGCACGAATCGCCGCGTCGTCGCTCGACAAGCTGGTCATCACCGACAGCATCCGGCCGACCGAGGGGGTCCGGGTGACCGAGAAGATCCGCGTGCTCTCCGTGGCCCAGCTGATGGGCGAGGCGATCAGCCGCATCGCCAGCGAGAGCTCGGTGTCCAGCCTTTTCGACTAGCTAGCCTGCAACCACCAGCTGGCCTGGGGCCAGGGGGCCCGCGATCTATCGGCAACTTGGCCTACTTGAGCCTGCGGGCCATGGGTGGGCGACAATCCACCGGCCTCTTGGCCTGCGCGAGCCCGCGGGTTACAAGCCGGCGCAGCAGGAGATCTGTCCGGGGCGGCAATGGTGCCTGTGCCGGAGGGACGAAGGGGACTGTTCGATGAGTGACGTCATTCAATTGACCGCCGAGCGGCGCGAACGCACGGGCAAGGAGGCCGCCCGGGCGTTGCGCAAGCAGCACAAGGTGCCGGCGATCGTCTATGGCGGCCAGGACGAACCGTGGAAGATCGCGCTGGTCGAGCGCGAGATCAAACGCGAGCTCGAGATGAATCCGCGCTTCTTCAGCTCGGTCGTGGCCTTGAACCTCGGCGGCGCGACGCTCCAGGTGATCCCCCGCGAGGCGCAGGTGCACCCGGTCAAGGGCCACCCGCTGCACGTCGACTTCCTCCGTGCGGCCAAGGGCTCGACCGTCACCGTCGAGGTGCCGGTGCACTTCCTCAACGAGGAGCGCTGCCCGGGCATCAAGCGCGGCGGCGTGCTCAACATCGTGCGCCGCGAAATCGAGCTGGTCTGCCCGGTCGAGGCGATCCCCGAGCAGATCGACGTCGACCTCGGCACTGTCGACATCGGCGAGTCGGTGCATATCAGCGCCATCACCCTGCCAGCCAACGTCACGCCCACCATCACCGACCGCGACTTCACCATTTGCGCCGTTGTCGGCCGCGGCCCGTCGGGCGGCGAGGACGCCGGCGAAGGTGGCGATGGCGACGCCACCGAGGGCTGAGCCATCGTTGCGGCAGCGGACGGGTCGGGGAGCGACACGCGGCTGTTCGTCGGCCTCGGCAACCCCGGCCCGTCCTATGCCCGCCAGCGCCACAATATCGGCTTCATGGCGGTCGAGGCCATCGCCTGGCGCCACCGCTTCCCCGCCTGGCGGCAGAAGTTCAAGGGCGAGATCACCGAGGGCCAGCTCGGGCCCGCGCGCGTCTTGTTGCTCAAGCCGCAGACCTTCATGAACCTCTCCGGCCAAGCGGTCGGCGAGGCGATGCGCTTTTTCAAGATCCCGCTATCCGCCATCGTCGTCTTTCACGACGAACTCGACCTCGTGCCCGGCAAGGTCAGGGTCAAGCAGGGCGGCGGGGTCGCCGGCCATAACGGCCTGAAAAGCCTCGCCGCCCATCTGGGCTCGCCCGACTTCAAGCGGGTCCGCCTCGGCATCGGCCATCCCGGGCACAAGGACCAGGTCATTGGCCACGTCTTGAGCGACTTCCACAAGAGTGAGGCCGAGTGGCTGGAGCCGCTGCTCGACGGCCTCGCCGAGGCCGCACCACTGCTCGCCGCCGGCGACGATGCGGGCTTCATGAACCGTGTTGCCCTGACCGTTCAGACCGCCACCAAGCCTGGTTGAAATGTCTGCCACCAATTTCGCTACTGACGCGAGATGGCCACGATTGACCGTTGTTAAGGCAGCTGCGGCCCGAGCACCCTGGCGCCGCCCGCGGTGACCACCTACCTAGCCGAGTGGAAGGGTCGCGAAGCGAGGGCGGTGGTGACGGCGAGCGATGCCAAGAACGAGCGGCCGCGAGCGGCGACGATGCGCCTGCTGATCGCCACCGACGCGTGGTACCCGCAGATCAATGGCGTGGTCCGGTCGATCGAGCGGCTGATCGAGCAGGCCGGCGAGCACGCTGCCGAGGTCATGCTGATCACGCCCGAGGACTTCAGCTCGGTACCGCTGCCCTCCTACCCGGAGATTCGGCTGGCCCTGTGCCGGCCGGCGCGGATCGTGCGCGAACTCCAGCGATTGCGCCCGACCCACATCCACATTGCGACGGAAGGCCCGATCGGCCACGTGACCCGCCGGCTTTGCGTCCGCCACGACCTGCCCTTCACCACCTGCTATCACACCCGCCTGCCCGAATATATTCGCACCCGCCTGCCGATCCCGGTCGATTTCACCTATCGCCTGATGCGCCGCTTCCACAATGCCGGCAGCGGGACGATGGTGGCGACCGACAGCCTGGCGGCGGAGCTCGAGAGCCGCGGTTTCACCGATCTGCGGCGCTGGAGCCGGGGTGTCGACACCACGCTCTTCACCCCCGACCGGCGCCGCGACCCGGCTTATCCCGGCCCGGTCTTCCTCTATGTCGGCAGGCTCGCCGTCGAGAAGAGTGTCGAGGACTTTCTCCGCCTCGACCTGCCGGGCAGCAAGCTCGTGGTCGGCGACGGCCCGGCTCGTGCCCAGCTCGAGCGGGCCCATCCCGACGCCCATTTCCTCGGCACGCGGACCGGCCTCGACCTCGCCCGCATCTACGCCTCGGCCGACGTCTTCGTCTTCCCGAGCCGCACCGACACGTTCGGCATGGTGCTGCTCGAAGCCCTGGCCTCGGGCCTGCCGATCGCCGCCTACCCGGCCCCGGGGCCGATCGACGTCGTCGGCGCGTCGGGGACCGGCGTCCTCGACACCGATCTCGGCCGAGCAGCCCGCGCCGCACTGGCGATCCCTCGCGAGCGCTGCCGCGCCCATGCCCTGACCTTCAGCTGGCAGGCCAGTGCGCGAGCCTTCTTCGACCACGTCGCCGCCGGCAATCGCGGCCGGGTGCTCGACCTGACCCGGCTCCGCCGGCCGGGGGTCGTGGCCCGGGTGCGCCGCCGCTGGGGCGGTGGCGAGGCGGCCGAGCCCGCCGGCTGAGGTGGCGATGGCAGCCGCCGCGGCGCCCGGCGCAGCCGCGCGAGCGTGATCGACTTGTCGAACGGCTGTGCTACCTCAAGGTCCGGGCGGACTACCGGCCGACCAGGGGGAACCCGCGCCGCATGAAATGCCTGCTCGTCGCCGACCTGCATTACGACCTGCGCAAGTTCGACTGGGTGCTCACCGCAGCCCCGCATGTCGACGTCGTGGTCCTGGCCGGCGACCATCTCGATGCCGGCTCTTCGGTGCCGCGCCCGGCCCAGGCGGTGATCGTCGAGAAGTATCTGCGGCGGATCCGCGAGCAGGCGCCGCTCTTCGTCTCGTCGGGCAACCACGACCTCGACAGCAAGGACGGCCATGGCCGCATGGTGACCCGCTGGATCACCCGCGCCCGCCGCTACGCCGTGCCGACCGACGGCGACTCGCCGCTGCTCGGCGACACGCTCTTTTCCATCTGCCCCTGGCACGACCAGCCGACCGCGTCGAAGGCCATCGCCGCCCAGCTCGAGCGCGACCGGGCGCAGCGGCCGGCACGCTGGGTCTGGGTGCACCACGCCCCGCCCGAGGGCTCCCCGGTCTGCTTCGACGGCCGGAGGGCATTCGGCGACAGAGCGCTTCGCGCCTGGATCGAGACCTTTCGCCCCGACATCGTCCTCTCCGGCCATGTCCACCAGTCACCCTTCCGGCCGGGTGGCTCCTGGGCGGATCGGATCGGCGACACCTGGGTCTTCAATGCCGGCCACCAGATCGGCCCCGTCCCGTCGCACGTCGTCGTCGATACGGCCATGCCAGGTGCCTACTGGCAGTCGCTCGCCGGCAGCGAGATCGCCTCATTGGACGCTATGCCGGAGCGGCCGTTCGCAGCGGTCGCCGAGCCGCCGGAGTGGCTCATCGAGATGGCGCGTCCGCCGGCTCCGGCGGCAGCTCGTCCGCCGGCAGAAATGCCTCGCTCTGCTCGTGGCTGAGCGCCTCCAGCACCTCGTCGACCATCCCGAGGTGGTCGCCGCAGTCGTGAAACTGCCGTTTCAGGTCGACGAGGTAGGTGGTGAGGTTGTCGAGCCGGCGGGCGAGCAGCTTGGCCACCGGCAGGCTGAGACCAGGATGCCCGGCGAGAAACGTCGCTGCATCGTCGACGACATGCACGCAGGCCGCACCGTGCGCGCGGACGCTCGCCGTGTGCGGTCGGTCGAGCAACACCGCCATCTCGCCGAACACGGCGCCCGGCTCGTCGATCAGCGCGATTCCGACCTCGCCGCGATGGACCTCGATCGTCCCTTCGACGAGGACGAAGAGCTGGCCGCTGCGCTCGCCCTCGCGCAACAGCACCTCGCCCGGCTCGAGCTGGCGTCTCGGGCAGTCGCGGCAACTCTCCAGCATCTCCAGCACGAGCGCCTCCCGGATCTTGCCGCTACGTGCCGTCACCGGCGCGAAAACGCGCCAGCTGCGCGCCGTCGCCGTCATAGAGGTCGAGCAAGCGGCCGAGGACACGGTAGCGCTCGGTCTCGGCCAGCGCCGCGAGCAGCGCCTGCTCGAGCTCCATGCCGACCGGGCACGCCATCATCGTGCTCGCGGTCTGGCTGAAGCGCAACGCGTCGCCGTCCGCCGCGAACCCGCCGAGCAGCCGGTTGCAGCCGCCGAAGCCCGACATCCTGAGCTCTTCCGGCGACAACAAGAGGTTGGGCCGCTGCTGGTTCTCCTCCAGCATGACTACATCGTCGCCGAGGCGCACGAGCTGCCACTCGGTACCGCGCAACGCGGCCTCGCTGAACAGCGGCGGGCAGCTCTCGCCGGGATGCACGGCGATGAACCGCAACGGCTCGAGCTGAGGTTGGAGTCCGTCGCCCTCCATCGGCGGCAGCAGCGCGATGCGCCCCTCGAGCTGGGCCAGGACCGGCGAGCCGGGCTCGACGCCGTGGCTCGCCTGGAGATCCAGATAGGCCCGCTCCAGCGCCACATTGTCGGCGACGAACGCGACCGGCAGCCGCCGGCCGGTCAGGCACTCGTCGAACAGTGCGGCATCCGCCATGTAGCGATACATGCCACTCAGCGACAGCTCGGGCTCGAGCGGCGGCAGCTCGGTGGCGTCGAGGGTGTAGGGCAGATCGGACTCGATCGGCTGGAGGTCGGTGTCCAAGAGGCGCAGCCGATCCGGCGCCTCGATGGCGAAACCCACCGGTGCCTCGCGGCCACCCTGCAGCAGCAGGCTCATCCCGTCGCTGCCGACCACCCAACGTCCGATATCGTCGTGCACGTTGTCCGGCTGGCGATCGACGTAGGTCCGCCGAAGCTGGAAGCTGCCGTCCTCGAGGAGGTCGAGCTGCCAGTCGATGCCCGGCCCGGAAGCCGCCGGCAAGGTCCCAGCGAAGCTCTTCGGCAACTGGCCGAGCGGGCCATCGCTGGCCAGCGCGGCAAGCGGCAACGAAGCGAGGGCGAATGCCCCGAGAATGGCGGCGCGGCGCATGGTCGAGCGAACCTCGCGGGCAGGTGCACGGTGCGCTAGCACTAGCGAAATCGAATGAGCTCGTCGACCGCCAGGTCCAGCGCCTGCGTCCTGAAGCCGCCTCCATACTGGCGTGTCGCGCGGCCTTGCGCTAACCACACCAGCGATCATCCGGCCGTCGCAGCACGTACGTACGGGGACAGCTCATGCCCGGTTATCTCGACCTCGAACACTTGGCCGAACGGGTCAGCCTCGGCCGGCTCGACACCATCATCGTCTGCTTTCCGGACATGCAGGGTCGGCTGATCGGCAAGCGGTTCCACGCCGAGCATTTCGTCAGGACGGGCCACGCCGAGACCCATGGCTGCGACTATCTTCTCGCCAACGACATCGAGATGGAGCCGGTCCCGGGCTACCAGGTGGCTTCGTGGCAGAAGGGCTATGGCGACTTCGTCATGGCGCCCGACCTCGCAACGCTGATCGAGGTACCCTGGCTCGAGGGTACCGCCCTCGTCCTCTGCGACATCCTCGATCATCATCACCAACCTTTGGCGCACAGCCCGCGCGCCGTCCTCAAGCGACAGCTGGCCCGCCTGGCGGAACGCGACCTGCGCGCCTTCATGGCATCCGAGCTCGAGTTCTACCTGTTCGACGAGACCTACGCTTCGGCCCGGGCGCAGCATTGGCAGAACCTGACGACCGCGAGTGAATACATTCAAGACTATGTCATCGCCGCCACCTCCAAGGAGGAGCGGCTGATGCGGCAGATCAGGAACGGCCTGGTCGACGCCGGCATCCCGGTCGAGAACAGCAAGGGCGAATGGGGGCCGGGCCAGGAGGAGATCAACGTCCGCTACGCCGACGCGCTGGTCATGGCCGACCGCCACGTGGTGCTCAAGAACGGCATCAAGGAGATGGCCCACGACGCCGGGGCTGCCGTCACCTTCATGGCCAAGTGGCACGACGACCTCGCCGGCTCCTCCTGCCACATCCACGCCTCGCTCTGGGACATCGATGGGACCAGCCCGCTCTTCCTCGACGAGAACGGCCCCTTCGGCATGTCGAGGCTGATGCGCCAGTTCGTCGGCGGCCAGCTCACCCATGCGCCCGAGCTCACCTCGTTCCTCGCCCCCTACGTCAACTCCTACAAGCGCTTCCAGACCGGCACCTTCGCGCCCACCCGCGCCGTGCTCTCCGGCGACAACCGCACCGCCGGCTTTCGCATCGTGGCTGAGAAGACCAAGGCGCAGCGGATCGAATGCCGGATCGGCGGCGCCGACCTCAACCCCTACCTCGCCTTCGCGGCCCTGATCGCCGCCGGCCTCGACGGCATCGACAACGACCTCGACTGCGGCGAGCCGTACCAGGGCGACGCCTACAGCGATGCCGAGCTGCCCGAGGTGCCGAAGACGCTCCGGGACGCCACGGCTGCCCTCGACGGCTCGGTCATGCTGCGCGCCGCGCTCGGCGACGACGTGGTCGACCACTACGTCCACACCGCCCGCTGGGAGCAGCAGGAATTCGACCGCAAGGTCACCGACCTCGAGCTCAAACGCGGCTTCGAGCGCTATTAAGAATGTGGGGAGGATGATCCTCCCCACGCCCCACCGAAATATTGAGGGGGCGTGGGGGAAATCATTTCCCCCACATTCGCTTGCGAGGAAACGTCCATGACAGAAGCGGTGCGGATCGTCTCGCCGATCGACGGCAGCATCGTCGCCGAACGGCCTCATGCGAGCGACGCCGTGGTGAGTGACGCACTCGCCGCGGCCCGCCAGGCGCAGGCCGAGTGGGCCGCCGTCCCCATCGCCGAGCGTGGCCGCTACTGTCTCGCCATGCTCGACGCCATGCTGGCGATGCAGGATGAACTGACGGTCGAGCTTGCCCGGATGATGGGCCGGCCGGTCCGTTATGGCGGCGAGATGGGCGGCTTCGCCGAGCGCGTCCGCCACATGGTCTCGATCGCCGAAGCGGGCCTGGCACCCATCGTGGTCGAGGCGAGCGCCGCCTTTCGCCGCCGCATCGTCCGCGAGCCCCTGGGCCTGGTCCTGGTCATCGCCCCCTGGAACTACCCCTACATGACCGCCGTCAACACCGTCGTCCCGGCGCTGATGGCCGGCAACGCGGTGATCCTCAAGGCCGCCTCGCAGACGCTCCTGGTCGGCGAGCGCTTTGCCCGGGCCTTCGCTGCGGCCGGCCTGCCCGAGGGCCTGTTCCACCACCTCGTCCTCGACCACGGCCAGACCGAGCGCCTGCTCCAGGGTCACGCTGCCGACCACGTCACCTTCACCGGCTCGGTCGAGGCCGGCCGGACCATCGAGCGGGCGGCCGCCGGCAGCTTCATCGGCGTCGGGCTCGAGCTCGGCGGCAAGGATCCGGCCTATGTCCGGGCCGACGCCGATCTCGACCAGGCGATCGAGAACCTGGTCGACGGCGCCTTCTTCAACGCCGGCCAGAGTTGCTGCGGCATCGAGCGGATCTACGTGGCCGAGAGCCTCTACGACCGCTTCGTCGAGGGCTTCGTCGCCACCACCAAGGCCTACATCCTCGACGACCCGCTGCTCGAGGCGACCACGCTCGGCCCCATGGCCCAGGCCAAGGGCGCCGATCTCGTCCGCGCGCAGAGCGCTGCCGCCATTGCCGCCGGGGCCAAAGCGCTCATCGACCCTGCCCACTTCCGGCGCGACGGCGGCCCCGGCACGCCCTGGCTGGCGCCGCAGGTGCTGGTCGATGTCGACCACGCCATGGCCGTGATGACGGACGAGAGCTTCGGCCCCGTGGTCGGCATCATGAAGGTCACGGACGACGATGCGGCCGTGGCGCTGATGAACGACAGCGCCTACGGCCTCACCGCCTCGGTCTGGACCCGCGACCTCGACGCCGCCGCCACCCTTGCCGGGCGCATCCAGGCCGGCACCGTCTTCGCCAATCGCTGCGACTATCTCGACCCCGCCCTGGTCTGGACCGGGGTCAAGGACACCGGCCGCGGCAACACCCTCGCGGTGCTCGGCTATGCCGCTTTGACAAAGGCCAAATCCCTCCACTTGAGGAGTATCGTGTGACGACGCCGCCCGACCCCTACCGCGTCAACTGGAGCTATCCCACGTCCGTCCGCTTCGGCCCCGGGCGGGTCGCCGAGCTGCCAGACGCCTGCGCGGTCGCCGAAATCGAGAAGCCGCTCTTCGTCACCGACACCGGCCTCGCCGACCTGCCGATCACCCGCAACGCCTTGGCACTGCTGGAGGCCGCCGGATTCTTCAGCGACGTCAAGGCCAACCCGACGGGCGCCAACGTCGCCGCCGGGATCGCCGCCTTCAAGGCCGGCGGCCACGACGGGGTCGTGGCCTTCGGCGGCGGCAGTGCGCTCGATGTCGGCAAATGCATCGCCTTCATGGCCGGGCAGACCCGGCCGATCTGGGACTTCGAGGATATCGGCGAATTGTGGAAGCAGGCCGACGCCCGGGCCATCGCGCCGGTCGTCGCCGTGCCGACCACTGCCGGCACCGGCTCCGAGGTCGGCCGGGCCGCGGTCATCACCAACACCGAGACGCACACCAAGAAGGTCATTTTCCACCCGAAGATGCTGCCGATGATCGTCATCGCCGACCCCCAGCTCACGCTCGCCGTGCCGCCGAGGATCACTGCCGGGACCGGCATGGACGCGCTCGCCCACTGCCTCGAGGCCTACTTCGCCCCGATGTTCCACCCGATGTCCGAAGGCATTGCGGTCGAAGGCGCCCGATTGGTCAAGGACGCCCTGCCCCGCGCCGTCGCGGACGGCAGCGACCTCGAGGCCCGCACCATGCTGATGGCCGCAGCCTCGATGGGGGCCGTGGCCTTCCAGAAGGGCCTGGGGGCGATCCACGCCGTCTCGCATCCGGTAGGTGCGCTCTATGACACGCCGCACGGCCTGACCAACGCCGTCTTCATGCCCTATGTCCTGGCCTTCAACCAGGATGCCATCGCGACCAAGGCTAGCCGGCTGGCCGCCTGGCTCGGGCTCGCCGACCAGAGCCTCACGGGCCTGATCGACTGGGTGCTGGCGCTCCGCGATGCCATCGGCATCCCGCACGACCTGAAAGGCCTTGGAATCACCGATGCCAGCCGCTTTGAGACGATGGCCGAGATGGCGGTGATCGACCCCACCGCCGGCGGCAACCCTCGCCGCCTCGACCTCGCGGGGGCGCTGGCCCTCTACGAGGCGGCCCTTGCCGGGAAGGTCGGCTGAGCCGGTGGCAAAGCCCCTCGGCCCCAACCCTGCACCCGGGCGGGCGGCGGCGCACGTCATGTACGCGCTCTACGCCGTCGCGCTGCTTACCGCCGTGCCGCTCGTCGTCGGCGTCATCGTCGCCTATCTCGGCCGCGGCGGCGCCGATCCCGTCTACCGGAGCCACCTCACCTGGGGTATTCGCACCTTCTGGTGGGCGCTGTTGTGGCTGGTCATCGGCACGATCCTGACGCTCGTCCTGGTCGGCTACGTGATCCTCGCCCTGCTCTGGCTGTGGACCGCCTACCGCACCATCCGCGGCTGGCTCCGCCTCGCGGACGGCCTCGCGATCGGCTGACGAGACGCAACTCGGCCGCGAGAGCCGCGGTGCAGCGGCGCCGCGGCCGTTGCGCCGGGGTGCTCAGACGTTGAAGCGAAAGTGGCAGACGTCGCCGTCAAGGATGATGTAGTCGCGGCCTTCGAGCTTCATCCGGCCGGCCTCCTTGACCGCCTGCTCGCTGCCGTACTTGGCAAAATCCGCGAACTTGATGATCTCGGCGGCGATGAAGCCGCGCTCGAAGTCGCTGTGGATGACGCCCGCGGCCTGGGGTGCGGTCGAGCCCTGCTCGGTGGTCCAGGCGCGGGCCTCCTTGGGCCCAACGGTGAAGAAGGTGATGAGGTCGAGCAGCGCATAGCCCTCGCGGATCACCCGGTTGAGCCCCGGCTCGTCGAGCCCGAGGCTCTCGAGGTAGTCCTTGCGGTCCTCCTCGGGCAGGCCGACGAGCTCGGCCTCGATCGCGGCCGAGACGACGACATGCCCGGCGCCCTGTGCAGTGGCCATCGCGGCGGCCTTGTCGCTCCAGGCGTTGCCGGCGGCGGCCGAAGCCTCGTCGACGTTCAGCACGTAGAGGATGGGCTTGGCGGTGAGCAGCGTGAAGCCGCGAACCAGCTCCTGCTCGTCTGGCGGGAGCTCGATCCGCCGGACGGCCACACCGTCTTCCATCAGCGGCAGGAGCTTCTCGACCAGCTCGAGCCGCCGCTTGGCCTCCTTGTCCTGGCCGCGGACCCGCTTGACCAGGCCGTCCTTCTGTCGGGTCAGGCTGTCGATGTCGGCGAGCAGGAGTTCGGTCTCGATCAGCTCGGCGTCGCGCAACGGGTCGATGCCGCCCTCGACATGGGTAATGTCGTCGTCCGCAAAGCAGCGCAGCACCTCGAGGATGGCATCCACTTCGCGGATCGCCCCCAGGAACTGGTTGCCGAGCCCCTCGCCCTTGGAGGCACCGCGGACGAGGCCGGCGATGTCCTTGATCTCGAGTTGCGTCGGCAGCTTCTTCGCCGACTTGCCGAGTTCGGCCAAGAGGTCGAGCCTGGGGTCGGGGACCGGCAGCCGGCCGATATTGGGCTCGATCGTGCAGAACGGATAATTGGCCGCAGCCGCCGCCGCGGTCTGCGTCAACGCGTTGAAGAGCGTGGACTTCCCGACATTGGGAAGCCCGACGATGCCACAATTGAAGCCCATGCGGATCTCACGCGTTGCGGTCGCGGGTCAACCGGTGCCGCGCCTGGCGCGACGCTCAGCGGCGACGCGGCGGCGGGCGGCGGTTGCCGGTTGGCGTCGGGCCAGCCGTCTTGTGCCGGTAGTTGATACGTCCCTTGGTGAGGTCGTAGGGCGTGAGTTCGAGGGTCACCGGGTCACCGGCAATGATCCGGATGCGATGCTTGCGCATGCGCCCCGAGGCGTAGCCGATGATCTCGTGGCCGTTCTCGAGCTTGACCCGGAACCGGGCATCGGGGAGCACCTCGGTGACGGTACCCTCCATCTCGATCATGTCTTCCTTCGCCATTCCTTCTCCCTAGCCCGGGGCAACTCGTCTCGCTGGCGCCCCGGGGCCGTTGCAGGTCAGCGTCGTCGCTCGACTGCGCAACACAAAATGGGCCGCCCGTCGCCGGCCGGCCCATTCCGCTGCGCGACGACTGCGGCTCAGGCGGCGCGCAGATTGGTCGCCGACGTCTTACCGCGACGCGGGTCGGTCGTCACGTCGAACGAGACCCGCTGGCCTTCGTTCAGATTGCTCATGCCGGCCTGCTCGACGGCCGAGATGTGCACGAACACATCATTGCCGCCGCCTTCCGGCTGGATGAAGCCATAACCTTTGGTCGCGTTGAACCATTTGACGGTGCCGGTGGACATCTTCCATCCCCAAGCAAGAGTTGCCGCGGCGCCCATCGCCACGACATCAATCCACGTTCGGTCAGGAAGTCCCGGCTCCGTTGAGAGCCCTTATCCGGCGATAAGCCGGCAGAAACAACTTACCTCGGCGGTTCGATGCCCACGAATATGAGTGTCGAAAGCCGATTTTGCAAGCGGCACCTTTGTATCGCGACCGAGCAAATGTCTGACGTACGGCCCTCGAACACCGGCTTGAGCCGACCTCGTCCCGCACCCGGGTGGGCGCGATGCGACGCGCGAACACGCGCCACTCTGCCAGGGCCACGCCGCGCCCGTTGACCGAGGCCGCACGCGGAGTAGTCTTCCAGTCATGCCGTTTTGACCGCGATCGACGGCAACCCAGAGCGGAGGGCATTGGCGATGCGGGCCTCTTCCGGCTTGGTCGGGCGCGGGCGGCGCGCCCTGCTAGCACTCCTCGCCGCCCTCCCGGTGCTTGCCGGAGCACCGGCCTTGCGAGCCGACGATTTCGCCGAAGCCCGCGATCTCTTGGTCGAGCAGGTGGTCGAGCACGCCCGGGTCGCCGCACCGCTGACCGGCCGCGCGCAACTCGACCCTGCCATCCTCGACGCCATGCGGCGGCTGCCGCGGCACAGCTTCGTCGAGGCCGAAGCTGCGGCTTATGCCTATCTCGACATCGCCCTGCCGGCCGCTCACGGCCTGCGCGAGTCGCAACCCTTTATCGTCGCCTTGATGACCGAGCTCGCGGCGGTCGGGCCGGCCGACGACGTGCTGATCCTCGGCGTGGGCGGCGGCTACCATGCCGCCCTGGCCAGCCGGCTCGCGGCCAAGGTCTTCTCGGTCGACCTCGACGCGGCAGCGGTCGAGACGGTAGCGGCCCGGCTCGCCGCGATGAAGTACGACGACATCGAGCTGCGCGCCGCCGATCCCTACGATGGCTGGCCGGAGCTCGAGCACCGTTTCGATGCGATCATCGTGCGGCTCGCCATCGACCACCTGCCGCCGCTGCTCCTGCGCCAGCTCGCCCCGGGCGGCCGGCTGGTCGCGCCGATCGGCTACGGCGATGACGATCAGCTCCTCACCCTGGTGACCCGGGGCCAGGACGACGCCTTCGAGACCCTGCCGATCCTGCCCGTGCGGTTCATGCGCCTGCCGGGCGGCGAGCGCTTGTAGAGCGTGTCGGGGCGGCAAGTTCGCGCCGATCTTCACCCCATCTTAAGCCGTCTGGGCGACCTTGCCGTCGCTGGGCCGCTGCGAAGCAGTTGCTGTTGCGTTGCTGCACTGCGTCATTCTGCTGAGCGCCGCACGACGGTTTTGGCTTTGCATGGTGAGGTCGCCGGTGGCAAACGACTGCGACGGGTGCTGCCCGATGTGTCGTCACGCGCCGCGCTTGCAGCCGCTGGCCCCCATTTCCCGCTGCGATGATCGCCCATGACCCTGCCCACATCCGGTTCCCCTCGCCCCGATATCCTGCGCTATGCCGAGCGCTTCGCCGGGCCGGCCACGCCGTCGCCGAGCGGGTTGTCGGCGCATCTCCGGGCACTCGAGGCCGAATCGATCTTCATCATGCGCGAGGTCGCAGCCGAACTCGCCAATCCGGTCCTCTTGTACTCGATCGGCAAGGACAGCTCGGTCATGCTGCACTTGGCGATGAAGGCCTTTTATCCGTCGAAGCCGCCCTTCCCGTTGATGCACATCGCCACGGGTTGGGACTTCAGGGACATGATCGTCCATCGCGACGTGCTGGCGACGGCCCTCGGGCTGCGGCTCATCGTCCAGTCCAACGAGCAGGCCACGGCCGAGGGCCGCACGCCGTTCAACACCGACAGCCGCGAATGGGCTCGGATGATGCTCATCGACGCCTTGAAGGCCGGCATGGACGCGCACGGCTTCGATGCCGCGTTCGGCGGTGGCCGGCGCGACGAGGAGAAGTCCCGGGCCAAGGAGCGCGTCTTCTCGGTCCGTTCGGCCGGGCATGGCTGGGATCCCAGGAACCAGCGCCCGGAACTCTGGCGGCTCTACAACAGCCGGGTGGCGAAGGGCGAGACCATCCGCGTGTTCCCGCTCTCCAATTGGACCGAGTTCGACATCTGGGAATATATCCGCCTCGAAGCGATCCCGGTGGTCCCGCTCTATTTCGCCGCGCACCGGCCGATGGTCGACCGCGGCGGCACGCTGATCATGGTCGACGACGAGCGCATGGCGTTCCAGCCCGGCGAAGTGGCACGCGATCGCCTGGTCCGCTTTCGCACGCTCGGCGACTGGCCGCTGTCGGGGGCTATCGAGTCGGATGCCGCCACGGTCGAGCAGGTCATCGCCGAGATGCTGAGTGCGCGCAGCTCGGAGCGCCAGGGCCGGCTGGTCGACAGCGACGAAGCGGCGTCGATGGAGAAGAAGAAGCGCGAGGGCTATTTTTGATGAACGACATCGCCACCGCCGGTCGGCAGGCCGCAGCGCTCGCCATCGCCGACCGCGCCGAAGCGGCGCAAAAGGGTCTGCTACGCTTCTTGACCTGCGGCTCGGTCGACGACGGCAAGTCGACCCTCATCGGCCGCCTGCTCTACGATTCCAAGCTGATCATGGAGGATCAGCTGAAGTCGCTCGAGGCGGATTCGAAAAAGCACGGCACGGTCGGCGAGCGGATCGACTTCGCCCTCCTGGTCGACGGGCTCGAGGCCGAGCGGCAGCAGGGCATCACCATCGACGTCGCCTACCGCTTCTTCTCGACCGCGCGGCGCTCGTTCATCGTCGCCGACACGCCCGGGCACGAGCAGTACTCGCGCAACATGGCGACCGGGGCCTCGAACTGCGACCTCGCCGTGATCCTGATCGATGCCCGAAAGGGCGTGCTGACCCAGACCCTTCGGCACAGCTACCTCGTCCACCTGCTCGGCATCCGCCACGTGGTGCTGGCGGTCAACAAGATGGACCTGGTCGACTGGGACGAGGCCCGATTCGCGGCGATCGTCGACCTCTACCGGGCGAAGACCAGCAATCTCGGCTTCGGTGCGGTCACCCCGATCCCGCTCTCGGCACTCGAGGGCGACAACGTCACCCTGCCGAGTGCGAACATGCCCTGGTATCGGGGGCAGGTGCTGATCGACCATCTCGAAACGGTCGATGTCGAGGTCAGCCACGATCAGGCACCGTTCGCCATGCCGGTGCAGTGGGTCAACCGCCCGCACCTGGACTTTCGCGGCTTTTCTGGGACCATCGTGGCCGGTGCCGTGGCACCGGGTGATGCGGTGGTGGTGGCCAAGTCCGGCAAACCGGCCAGCGTCGCCCGCATCGTCACCGCCGATGGCGAGCCGGCCCGGGCGGCGGCCGGCGAGGCCGTGACCATCGTGCTCGACCGGGAGATCGATATCGCCAGGGGCGACGTCCTGGTCGACCCCAAGGCCAGGCCCGAGGTGGCCGACCAGTTCGCAGCAAATCTCTTCTGGATGTCCGACGAGGCGATGCTGCCCGGCCGCCGCTACATCCTCAAGCTCGGCACCGAGCAGGTGGCGGCCTCGATCACCACGATCAAGCACAAGATCGACGTCAACACCCAGGAGGAGCGCCCGGGGCGTACCCTCGACCTCAACGAGATCGCCGTCTGCAACCTGCATCTCGGCCACCCGATCGCGTTCCTGCCCTATGCCGAGAACCGCGATCTCGGCGCCTTCATCCTGATCGACCGGACGACCAACCAGACGGTGGCCGCCGGCATGGTCGCGTTCGGGCTGCGGCGGGCGAGCAACATCCACCACCAGCACACCGACGTCGACAAGACGCGGCGCGCCGCCCAGAAGGCGCAGAAGCCCTGCCTGCTCTGGTTCACCGGGCTCTCCGGCGCCGGCAAGTCGACCATCGCCAACATTCTCGAGCAGAAGCTCGTCGCCCAGGGGGCGCACACCTACCTGCTCGACGGCGACAATGTCCGGCACGGGCTGAACAAGGACCTCGGTTTCACCGACGCCGATCGGGTCGAGAATATCCGCCGGGTCGGCGAGGTGGCCAAGCTGATGGTCGATGCCGGGCTGATCGTCATGGCCTCGTTCATCTCGCCGTTTCGCGACGAGCGGCGGATGGTCCGCGATCTGCTCGAGCCCGGCGAGTTCATCGAGGTGTTCGTCGACACGCCGCTCGACATCGCCGAGGAGCGCGACGTCAAGGGCCTCTACAAGAAGGCGCGGGCCGGGACGATCAAGAACTTCACCGGCATCGACAGCGCCTACGAGCCGCCGGAGCACCCCGAGGTGGCGCTCGACACCACCAGCCTCTCGGCCGAGGCGGCGGCCGAGCGGATCCTCGACTACCTGAAATCACATCTCTGAGCCGCCGGCGGCCGGGCCGGTGTCGCTCGAGGCCGAGCTGCGCGAGCGCCTGCGCAAGGTCGAGGCGCTGTTCGCCGGCGCCACGACCGCGGGCGAGCGGCTAGCGGCGGATGCGGCGCGCGAGCGCATCAGGTCCCGGCTCGAGCAGGCGCGACGACAGGCCAGGGACGTCGAGATCCGCTTCAGCATCGCCGATCCCTGGTCGCGCCAGCTCTTTTTGGCACTCGCCCGCCGCTACGGCCTCGAGCCCTACCGCTACCGGCGCCAGCGCCGGGCGACGGTGATGCTCAAGGGCCCCGAGCGGTTTCTCCAGGAAGTGCTCTGGCCCGAGTTCCAGGCGCTGAACGAAGCGCTCACCGGCTACCTCGCCGAGGTGACGCGGCGGATCATCGCCGCCGAGGTGCACAAGGAAACCGGCGAGGCGGCCGAACGGCAGGAACCGCCGCGGCTCGGCTGACGCCGGTCCGGCGATGCGTGGCCGATCCACGCCGTTACACTTTTTGCACTGCAGCACGAAACTTCTGCGACAGGGCGAGCGCCCAATGCGCCCAGGTTCACGACGCCGAACGAGAGGTCGCCATGGCCGCATCAATGGGGCTGATCAAGCGGGATATCGTGACGCCGGTGACGACGGTGTTGTTCGTCGTTTCGACGGTAAGCGGCATCATGCTGCTGCTGCACTGGCAAGGCGGGCTGGTGCGCGCCGCGCACGAATGGCCGAGCCTCGTTTTCGCGGCCTTCGCCGGTTGGCATCTGGTGAAGAACTGGCGGTCGTTCGTCCCGTATCTCCGCCGCAACGTCGCGATAGCGGCGCTCGCTCTGTCGCTCGCCTTCACCGCCATGACGGGGACCACGGATGCCTCGGGCGTCAGCCCGCGGGTCGTCCTCAAAGCGCTCTCGGCCGCCAGTCTCGAAACCGCAGCACCGCTCTTCGACCTGTCGCCAGCGGCCGCGATCGAGCGGCTGGACGATGCCGGCTTCGCTGGTGCTGCACCGGGCAACACGCTCGCCGCCATCGCCCATGAAGCCGGCAGGCCCGCCATGGACGTGATCGCCGTGCTCGCCGCAACCGCACCTTGAGCATCTGCGCCGTGCCACATCGCGCACTGCCGGTGACTGGCGTCTTCGGCTATAGAGTTGCGGCTCATGTCAATTGGAGACTCCCTTGAAGCCGTCCAGCGCCTTTGCGAACAGTCTCGCCGACCCCAAGGTCCACCTTGCCGCCTGGCGCCTCTGGGCGTCGACGGCCGAAACCGCCTTGCACAGTGCTGTCACGATCAACGCCCGCCTGCAACAGATCGGCATGGCGATGGCGACCGGCGGCACCCTGCCCCACGCCGAGATCTATCGCATGACCAGCGAGAAGCCGGTGGCCGCCATGGACTCGTTCGTCGCCGCCTGGCGTGCGAATGCCAGGCTCGCCAGCGATCCGACCAGCCTCCTGCGCGCGGCGTCGGCCGGCCTCGAGCCCTACGCGCGCAAGACCCGCAGCAACGCCCGACGCCTGCAGAAGTGACACCAGGGCAGCCGGCCCGGCCGCCGCTTCCGGTAACGGTCATTCCACCGCCGGCGGCACGGGCTCGGCCGGCTTGAAGACCTTGCGCGGCTCTTCGCCCTCGGCACAGAGCCATTCGGCGCGAAGCTCGTCCGGGTCGTCTGGCCAATAAACTTGCGCGATCAGCTGCTCGAGGTTCGGCGGCGGCTCCGCCCAGCAACTCCAGACGTAGAGCTGCTCGCCCGTCTCGGCGTCCAGCGGCAGGATCGTGCCCTCGTTGCCGATCACCTGCGCGAGTTGCGTTTGCGTCAGGTTCCGGCCACCGGTAAAGTCGGCCGATTGGGCCGGCGAGGCTGCAAATGTGGCGCCGGCCCATTCGGCCGATTGCAGTCGCGCCTCGATGAGGTCCGCCCCCTCGAGCCGCGCCCCGCGGAGGTCCGCCCTCTCGAGCCGCGCCCCGCGGAGGTCCGCCCCCTCGAGCCGCGCCTCGCTGAGGTTCGCCCCCTCGAGCCGCGCCCCGCGGAGGTCCGCCCCCTCGAGCCGCGCCTCTTGGAGGTCCGCCCCCTCGAGCCGCGCCTCTTGGAGGTCCGCCCGCTCGCGCCGCGCCCCGCGGAGGTACGCCCCCTCGAGCCGCGCCTCTTGGAGGTCCGCCCCCTCGAGCCGCGCCCCGCGGAGGTCGGCCCGCTCGAGCC
>CAZNWE010000013.1:0-35646 GCA_964576715.1 uncultured Geminicoccaceae bacterium
ACACCACATCGTTGCTGTTCGGCGGCAAGTCCTGCCCCACCATCATCGAGACCTCGTCGAAAAAGAAGCTGGCCGGCGAAGAGGTCGGCATCGGCGATGTCTGCTTCATCCGCGACGGTGTGTTCGCCATGGAGCTCGGTGGCCCGGAGGTCGGCCGTGGCTGCGGCGGGCGCGGCATCATCCACGGCTTCGAGCTGCTCGAGAAGCTGGGCTTCCACGACTGGGGCTTCGACTACGTCCTTCTCGATTTCCTCGGCGACGTGGTCTGCGGCGGCTTCGGCCTGCCGATCGCCCGCGACATGTGCCAGAAGGTCATCGTCGTCGGCTCGAACGACCTGCAGTCGCTCTATGTCGCCAACAATGTCTGCTCCGCGGTCGACTACTTCAGGAAGCTCGGCGGCAATGTCGGCGTCGCCGGCCTCGTCATCAACAAGGACGACCACACCGGCGAGGCCCAGGCCTTCGCCGAGGCCGTGGGCATCCCCGTTCTGGCCGCGATCCCGGCGGACGAGGACATCCGCAAGAAGAGTGCGAACTACGAGATCATCGGCCGGCCCGGCGGGCGCTGGGCGCCGATGTTCGAGCAACTGGCGCAAGCGGCTGCCGAGGCGCAGCCGGTGCGCCCGACCCCGCTCTCCCAGGACGAGCTCCTCGGCCTGTTCAAGAGCGAGGATGTCGGCCGCGGGGTGGCGCTCACCCCCGCCACCATGGCCGACATGTGCGGCCGGGAGATCGCCGTGAAGCCCTCCCTCGAAGTCGTCTACGACGACGCCTGAGGGAACACCGATGACCGAGATCCTCTACGACCGCACCGCCTCCGCCCAGCTCGATGCCGCCCCGCACGACGACGTTGCCCGCGTCGCCGAGCCGCACCAGGGTGGCGAGAGGGCGGCTCAGGCGCCGGCGTCGTCGCCCCCCTCCGGCGACGGCGCCGGCTGCCACAGCCAGGCCGAGCGGATGAAGGCGGAGGCTGCGGCCGCCGGCAAGAGCGAGACCCTCGAGCGCTATGCCGAGGACTATCCGGTGGGCCCGCACGACCAGCCGCAGAGCATGTGCCCAGCCTTCGGCTCCTTGCGCGTCGGCTTGCGGATGAAGCGAACGGCGACGGTGCTCTCGGGCTCGGCCTGCTGCGTCTATGGCCTGACCTTCACCTCGCATTTCTACGGTGCCCGGCGGACCGTCGGCTACGTGCCGTTCAACTCCGAGACCCTGGTCACCGGCAAGCTCTACGAGGACATCCGTGAAGCCGTGATCAAGCTCGCCGATCCCGAGCTCTACGATGCCATCGTCGTCACCAATCTCTGCGTGCCGACCGCGTCTGGCGTGCCGATCCAGAAGATCGCCAAGGAGATCAACGGCGTTCGCATCATCGCCATCGACGTGCCGGGTTTCGGCGTGCCGACCCATGCCGAGGCCAAGGACATCCTGGCTGGTGCCATGCTCGACTATGCCAGGAAGGAGGCCGAGAGCGGCCCCGTCCAGGCACCTCGCGGCGGGCGACAGGCAAGGCCCACCGTCACGCTCCTCGGCGAGATGTTCCCGGCCGATCCGGTCGGCATCGGCATGATGCTCGAGCCGTTGGGCCTTGCCGCCGGGCCGGTCGTGCCGACCCGCGAGTGGCGCGAGCTCTATGCCGCCCTCGACAGTGGTGTCGTGGCAGCCATCCACCCCTTCTATACGGCCTCGATCCGTGTCTTCGAGCAGGCCGGCCGCAAGGTGGTCGGCTCCGGCCCGGTCGGCCGCGACGGCACGGCGGCTTGGCTCGATGCCATCGGCGCCGCTTATGGCGTGGCCCGGGACAAGGTGGACGCCGCCAAGAACAAGTTCCTCCCGGCGATCAAGGGCGCCTTGGCCGGCATGCCGATCCAGGGGCGGATCACGCTTTCGGGCTACGAGGGCTCCGAACTCCTGGTCGCCCGGCTGCTCGTCGAGAGTGGTGCGGACGTGCGCTATGTCGGCACCGCCTGCCCGAAGACCCGCTGGTCGGACGGTGATCGTGAGTGGCTCGAGGCCAAGGGGGTACGCGTGCAGTACCGCGCCTCGCTCGAGCAGGATCTCGCCGCCATGGACGAGTTCGCGCCGGATCTCGCGATCGGCACGACGCCCGTGGTGCAGAAGGCGAAAGAGCGGGCGATCCCCGGCCTCTACTTCACCAACCTCATCTCGGCCCGGCCGCTGATGGGCCCGGCCGGCGCCGGTTCGCTCGCCCAAGTCGTCAACACGGCGATCGGCAACAAGGGCCGGTTCGACGCGATGAACGCCTTCTTCGACGGCGTCGGCCAGGGCTTCTCGGCCGGCGTTTGGGAGGATACGCCTGTGGATCGCCCGGAGTTCCGGGAACGGATGATGAAACGCGGTGCCAAGGCCACGGCCAAGACCGCATCCAAGCTGGCGGACTACTGATGCTGGTGCTCGATCACGACCGGGCGGGTGGCTACTGGGGGGCGGTCTACGTCTTCTGCGCCATCAAGGGCCTGCAGGTGATCATCGACGGCCCGGTCGGCTGCGAGAACCTGCCCGTCACCTCGGTGCTGCACTACACCGACGGCCTGCCGCCGCACGAACTGCCGATCGTCGTCACCGGGCTCGGCGAGGAAGAACTCGGCCAGCACGGCACCGAGGGGGCGATGAAGCGGGCGCACCGCACGCTCGACCCGCATCTGCCGGCCGTGGTGGTGACAGGCTCGATCGCCGAGATGATTGGTGGCGGCGTGACGCCCGAGGGCCTCAACATCCTGCGCTTCCTGCCGCGGACCATCGACGAGGACCAGTGGCAGAGTGCGAATCGGGCGATGGCCTGGCTGTGGACCGAGTTCGGGGCGATCAAGGGCCGGATGCCCAAGGCGAAGAGCCGGCCGGAAGGGGCCAAGCCCCGGGTCAACATCATCGGCCCGGCCTACGGCCACTTCAACATGCCATCCGACCTCGCCGAGATCCGCCGGCTGGTCGAGGGCATCGGTGCCGAGATCAACATGGTCTTTCCGCTCGGCAGCCATCTCGCCGACATCCAGCGGCTGGTCGACGCCGACGTCAACATCTGCATGTACCGGGAGTTCGGCCGGCTGCTCTGCGAGGCGCTCGACAAGCCCTATCTGCAGGCCCCCATCGGCCTCTTCTCGACCACCAAGTTCCTGCGCACCCTGGGCGAGCTGCTCGGCCTCGACCCCGAGCCGTTCATCGAGCGCGAGAAGCACACGACGATCAAGCCGCTCTGGGATCTCTGGCGGTCGGTGACCCAGGACTTCTACGGCACGGCGAGCTTCGCCATCGTCGCCAACGAGACCTATACCCGCGGCGTCCGGCACTTCCTCGAGGACGAGCTGGGATTTCCCTGCACCTTCGCGATCCCGCGCATCCCGGGCGGCAAGACCGACAACGCCGCCGTGCGCGAGGCCGTCCACAAGCAGACACCCCTGGTCCTCTTCGGCAGCTACAACGAGCGGATGTACCTCGCCGAGATCGGCAACCGGGCGATCTACATCCCGGCCTCGTTCCCGGGGGCGATCATCCGCCGGCACACCGGCACGCCCTTCATGGGCTACGCCGGGGCGACCTACCTCGTCCAGGAAGTCTGCAACGCGCTGTTCGACGCCTTGTTCAACATCCTGCCCTTGGGCAGCGAGATGGACAAGGTCGAGGCGACGCCGACCCGGCTCGAGGAGCAGATTCCCTGGGACGACGAGGCCAAGGCGATCCTCGACGAACTGGTCGACGGCTATCCGGTGCTGACCCGCATCTCGGCCGCCAAGCAGCTTCGCGACAAGGCCGAGCGCCAGGCGCTCGAGGCCGGCGAAGGGCGGGTCACCGCCCGGCGCATGGCGGCCTTCGACGGGGCGCGCCAGCCGGAGCCGGTGGCATGACCCGCAGCGCCTCCCTTTTTCCCTTTTCCCGACGTCCGGACCGCGGTTGTGGCCGGCCGTCTCTCGCTGGGCCAGCGGGCCCGGTCGGTTCAACGAGCAGGTGACAGAAATGGCAAATGCTAGCGCGACGATGACCCGGCTGCCGACGGATGTCCGCTCGGCGACGGAACGGCAATTCCGGCTCATTTACTGGGTCGGCTTCGGCTACTTCCTCGTGGTGGCGATCGCCATGCGGTTCCTGCCGAAGAGCCGGCGTCCGACGCTGCCCGGTCTGGCGGGCAGCCGCTCGGTGATCGGCGAGGCCAAGGCGCTGACCAGCACCTTCATCCCTTTCGCGTTCACCCGATAGGCGACGCGAGACTGTCGCCTTGGGGGAGGGGTCGGGGTGCCGGCGCCGCCAAGCGACAGAACCACCCCTGCCGCGCGGGCGTTGCGCGGTAACGGCCATCGAGGCCAACAGCCGGAGTAAGCGATATGGCTGCGGAACTGGAAAAAACGGGTGGGCTCATGGGCCTGACCGAGAACGAGGCGAAGGAGTTCCACAAGATCTTCGTCCAGAGCTTCATCATCTTCACGGCGGTTGCCGTGGTGGCCCACATCCTCGCCTGGGCATGGCGCCCGTGGCTGCCGCCGGAGGGCGGCTGGGAAGCCGCGCTCAACGGCGTGCGGGACACCGTGCTCCAGACCGTGACCTATCTCGTTTAAGGAGGACGCTATCATGGAAATGTGGCGCGTTTGGCAGCTCTTCGATCCGCGGCGCACGCTCGTTGCGCTTGCGGTCTTCCTCATGACCCTGGCGTTGCTGATCCACTTCATCCTGCTCAGCACCGACCGCTTCAACTGGCTGGCTGGCCCGGCCGCGAGTGTCGAGCCGATGCTCACGGTCACGTCGATCGAGACGGCGTAGCCGCGCTCGTCGTCTCGTCGCGTGCGACAGCGGCAGCGGACCTGGCCCGGGCATCTTGCCCGGTCCGGTCCGTTGCCGGAGCCGCCCAGCCTCGCCGCCGCTCGCCGGAGCCGTGGCGGGTCTGGGTCGGTGACACGGTCCGGGCCTTCCGATCGGAGCGAAGAACATGGCTTTGTTGAACTTTGAACGCAAATACCGCGTACGCGGTGGGACGCTGATCGGCGGCGATCTCTTCGATTTCTGGGTCGGGCCCTTCTACGTCGGATTCTTCGGGGTCACGACGATCTTCTTCTCGGCGCTGGGCACCGCCCTGATCCTCTGGGGAGCGGCCCTCGGGCCGACCTGGAACGTCTGGATGATCAACATCGAGCCGCCGGATCTTTCCTACGGGCTCGCCTTCGCGCCCCTGGCCGAGGGCGGGTTGTGGCAGCTGATCACCATCTGTGCCATCGGCGCCTTCGGTAGCTGGGCGCTCAGGCAGGTCGAGATCTCGAGAAAGCTCGGCATGGGGCTGCACGTCCCCTTTGCCTTCAGCGTCGCGATCTTCGCCTATGTCACCCTCGTCGTCTTCCGCCCGCTGTTGCTGGGGGCGTGGGGGCACGGCTTCCCGTACGGCATCTTCAGCCACCTCGACTGGGTGTCGAACGTCGGCTACCAGTACCTGCACTTCCACTACAATCCTGCGCACATGCTCGCCGTGAGCTTCTTCTTCACGACGACGCTGGCACTCTCGCTGCACGGTGCCCTGATCCTCTCGGTGACCAATCCGCCCAAGGGCGAGAAGGTCAAGACGCCGGAGTACGAGGACACCTTTTTCCGTGACACCATCGGCTACTCGATCGGCTCTTTGGGCATTCACCGGCTCGGCCTCTTCCTGGCGCTGAATGCCGGCTTCTGGAGTGCCGTCTGCATCATCATCAGTGGCCCATTCTGGACCCGTGGCTGGCCCGAATGGTGGAACTGGTGGCTCGACCTGCCGATCTGGCGCTGAGGGGTGGAGGAACACCGATGATCAACATGGAATACCAGAACATCTTCACCCAGGTGCAGGTGCGGCCCAAGGAGCCGGAGGTCGGTCCCGATCTCCCCGCCGAGGACGACCCGCGCACCGGCCAGGGCTTCTTCGTCTACTGGTACGGCAAGCTCGGCAATGCCCAGATCGGTCCGATCTATCTCGGCTGGCTTGGCATCATCTCGCTGCTCTCCGGCTTCATCGCGATCGAGATCATCGGGCTCAACATGTGGGCTTCGGTGAACTGGGATCCGATCCAGTTCGTCCGTCAGCTGTTCTGGCTGGCGCTCGAGCCGCCGCCGGCCGAGTACGGCCTGTCCATCCCGCCGCTCAGCGAAGGCGGCTGGTGGCTGATGGCCGGCTTCTTCTTGACACTGTCCATCATCCTTTGGTGGGTCAGGACCTACCGCCGCGCCCGGTCGCTCGGGCTCGGCACGCACGTCGCCTGGGCGTTCGCGTCCGCCATCTTCCTCTATCTGGTCCTGGGCTTCATCCGTCCGGTGCTGATGGGCAGCTGGTCGGAAGCGGTGCCGTTCGGCATCTTCCCGCACCTCGACTGGACCGCGGCCTTCTCGATTCGCTACGGCAACCTTTTCTACAACCCGTTCCACGCGCTCTCGATCGTCTTCCTCTACGGCTCGACCCTGCTCTTTGCGATGCACGGGGCGACCATCCTCGCCGTCAGCCGGTTCGGCGGTGAACGGGAGATCGAGCAGATTACCGACCGTGGTACCGCATCCGACCGCGCCGCCTTGTTCTGGCGCTGGACGATGGGCTTCAATGCTTCGATGGAATCGATCCATCGCTGGGGCTGGTGGTTCGCCGTCCTTACCACGCTGACCGGCGGGATCGGCATCCTCTTGACCGGCACGGTGGTCGACAATTGGTACTTGTGGGCGGTGAAGCACCAGTTCGCGCCGCAATACCCGATCGTCTATCCGGACACGGTCGACCCGGCCACGCTCACGGGAGCCATGCAATGAACATCGGCATTGGCGGTGCATCCGCCATCGTCATCGGGACGCTGCTCGGCGTTGCGATGCTCACCATGGCCGGCTGGGACGCGCCACCCATCGAGAACGAGCAGATCGGCTGGCGCGGGGTGGCGATGGAGACGGTGGTCAACCCGCGCAGCCGGGCCAAGCTGGTCGCCGACAGCCAGATGCCGGAGCCGGTCTGGCCCTACGAAGAATCGCCAGACGACGTCCCCTTGGCCTCGGAGGTCTACGAGAACGTCCAAGTGCTCGGCCATCTGCCGTCCGACCAGTTCGACCGGTTCATGGCGCAGATCACCGAATGGGTCTCGCCCTTGACCGACGAGCCGCTCGAGGGGGTGGCGCTCGAGCGGGGCTGCAACTACTGCCACAACCCGGAGAACCTCGCCGACGACAATGTCTACACCAAGATCGTCTCGCGGCGGATGATCCAGATGACCCAGCACATCAATACCGAATGGGCGAACCATGTCGGCGAGACGGGGGTCAACTGCTACACCTGCCATCGCGGGATGCCCGTGCCGCAGGAGATCTGGTTCGCCCCGGAGCCACCGCGGATGCGCAGCATGGTCGGCTACCGCGCCGGCCAGAACGCCCCGGGCATCGCCTCGGCGTCGCTGCCGGGTGACCCGTTCACGCCGTTTCTCCTCGACGACCAGGAGATCCGGGTGATCGGCGACGGCGCGCTGCCGCCGCCCGACGGGCCGCAGATCGGCACGATGAGCACCGAGTACACCTACAGCCTGATGAACCACATGTCCGAGAGCTTGGGCGTGAACTGCACCTACTGCCACAACTCGCGGCAGTTCCAGGGCTGGGAGGGGGCGCCCCCGGCGCGGATGACCGCCTGGTTCGGCATCCGCATGAACCGGGCGCTCAACGTCGACTATCTCGAGCCGCTGGGGCCGGAGTATCCGGAGCATCGCCTCGGGCCGACCGGCGACGCGCCCAAGGCCAACTGTGCGACGTGCCATTTGGGCCTCAACCTGCCGCTCAACGGTGCGCCGGCCTACGAGGAGTTCCCGTCGCTCGGGCCCGCAGGGCTGCCGCCGGCCGATGCCGCCGCGGCGCTGCTCGTGCCCGAGGTCACCGCGGCCGACGGGGTGGTCCGGTGAGCGGCTGAACGACTGGAGATGCAGGAGGCGCGCCCTTGGCTCTAGGGGGAGAAGGACGCGCCGCCGGCTGGCTAGCGGCCTCGGATGGGTGACCATCCGGGGCCGCGCGGGTTTTCGGGCGCGGCGTCGGACGGCTGCCGGCCGGTCCGGCTCGGACCCGGCGCCCGCCGCCTGGCCGCGACCGGCGGGGAGGCGCGCGGCGCGGCCGGCTCGACGTGCCGAAACGGCGACGGTGCGAGCGGGTCCCGGCACCGTGGACCGGCGCCTGCCGCCGAATTTTTTTTGCGCATGTGTCAGTTAGGCAGTTCCCAGGTAACGCGACTTCGCGTCAAATGACGATCGCGGAAACGTTGAACAGCAAAGCCGCGTGAATTGCCGGCGTCGGCTGGTGCCACTTGCAGTGACGGGAGAGGCCGATGGCTCTGGACCAGACCCAGCTCGAAAGCTTTCGTGAGCGGCGGCAGGCAGCGCTCGGCGGTGCCGGCAAGGACAAGCTCGAGAAACGCCACGCCAAGGGCCTGATGAGCGCCCGCGAGCGGCTGGCCTATCTGTTTCAGCCGGAGACCTTCCAGGAGATCGGCACCTGGGTCACCCATCAGTGCACCGCCTTCGGCATGGAGCAGACCCACGTCCCCGGCGACGGGATCATCACCGGCACCGGCTACGTCGACGGCCGGCAGGTGAGCGCCTGCAGCCAGGACTTCATGGTGCTCGGCGGCTCGCTCGGCCGGATGCACGCCGAGCGGATGATCCGAGCGATGGACCATGCGCTCGAGAACGGCACGCCCTTGGTGATGATCGCCGATTCCGGCGGCGCGCGCATTCAAGAAGGGGTCGATGCGCTGTCCGGCTACGGCCGGGTGTTCCACCGCAACATCGATCTGTCGGGGGTCGTGCCGCAGATCGCGATCATCGCCGGCCCTTGCGCCGGCGGGGCGGCCTATGCCCCGGCCTTGATGGACTGGATCATCATGACCCGGGAGCACGCCCAGTTGTTCATCACTGGGCCGCAGGTGATCAAGTCGGTGACCGGCCGCGACGTCACCATGGACGAGGTGGGCAGTGCGGCGATGCACAGCAGCGTCAGCGGCAATGTGCATTTCATTGCCGAGAACGATCGCCATGCCCTCGACATCACCCGCGAGCTGTTGAGCTACCTGCCCGCGAACAATGCCGATGACCCGCCGCACCGCCCGAGCGACACGCTGGTTCTCGACGAGGACGAGGCGCTCGAGGACCTCGCCCAGTCCGATCCCTCGGCCGCCATGGACATGCGCGCCATCCTGCTCCGCCTGGTCGACGACGGCAGCTTCCTCGAGGTGCACCGCGACTTCGCGCAGAACATCATCGTCGGCTTCGGCCGGGTCAACGGGCTGGTCAGCGGCTTCGTCGCCAACAACTCGATGGTCAAGGCCGGCTGCCTCGACATCGACGCCTCCGACAAGGCGGCGCGCTTCATCCGCTTCTGCAACTGCTTCAACATCCCGATCACGACGCTGGTCGACGTTCCGGGCTTTCTGCCCGGCATCGCCCAGGAGCAGGGGGGGATCATCCGCCACGGGGCGAAGATGCTCTTTGCCTACGGCAGTGCTACCGTGCCCAAGGTGACGATCCTCACCCGCAAGTCCTACGGCGGCGCCTATCTCGCGATGTGCAGCCAGGACATGGGGGCCGATGCGGTCTTCGCCTGGCCCACTGCCGAGGTCGCGGTGATGGGTGCCGAAGGTGCCGTTGGCATCCTCTACCGCAAGGAGCTCAAGGAGGCCGCGGACCCGGCGGCCAAGCGGGCCGAGCTGGTCCGGCTGTACCGCGAGGAGTTCGCCTCGCCCTATCTCGCCGCCGCCCGCGGTTACATCAACGACATCATCGAGCCCTCGAGCACGCGGGCGGTGCTCTCGCTGACGCTCAAGAAGCTGCTCAACAAGCGGGAGCTGAGGCCGATGAAGAAGCACGGCAACATCCCGCTTTGACTGGTGCCTGGCGGGCGACGGCAAGCAGGAGGAGTGAGGCATGGCAGACACCGCCACCGTCACCGTGGGCTGGGTCTTTGTTCAGGGACTGGCCGCCTACCTGATCACCATCATCGTCGCCCTCGCCACGGCCGGGCTGATCGCGGTGATGGTGCGCAGCCTCGGCGCCTTCAACCGGCCAGCTTCACCGCCGCCGGTGCCGGCAGCGGCCATGCCGGGGGCGGTGGACGAGGCCGAGATCGCGCGGCGTGTTGCCGTGGTCGCCGCCGCCGTGGCGACCGTCGCCGGCAAGACCCGCATCGTGCAGATCGGCGAGGCGCCGGTGCCCGGTCTGTGGCGGACCACCGGCCGGGCGCTGCACCACGGCTCGCACACGCCGCATCGCTGACGATCGAACCAACGAGAGCAACGGCCGAGCACGAGGGGACCCAGACATGGCGAGAACGCGGCATCTGAAGATCACGGTCGAAGGCAAGATCTACGACGTCGTGGTCGAGGACGTGACCGACGACGATGGCACGCTCTACCCGTCGCCCGGCCTCTCCTCCGCCAGCCTCGCCAGCCTGCCGCCCGCCAGCGGCCCTGCCGCCGCCCCCGCCGCCCCCGAAGCGGCCGGGGCGAACGACAAGCTGGCGCCGATGGGCGGGATGATCGTCGAACTCTCGGTCAAGGAGGGCGAGCGGGTCGATGCCGGCCGGCAGGTCCTGGTGATGGAGGCGATGAAGATGAAGCAGGTGGTCACCGCGCACAAGGACGGCACGGTGAGCCGGATCCATGTCAAGCCGGGCGACGCGGTCGATGCCGGCCAGCCGCTCCTGACCATCGACTAGCCGCGGGCGGGCAGCATGGGCGACATCCAGTTTCTGCAGATCTTTCAGGGCGTGGCGACGCTCGCGGCAGCCGACGCCACGATCTTCTGGGGTCGTCTGTTGTTGATCCTGGTCGGCTGCGGCCTCGTCTATCTCGGCCGCAAGGGCGTGCTCGAAGCCTTGATCATGGTGCCGATGGGGCTCGGCATGGCGGCGGTCAACGCCGCGGTGATGTTCGTGCCCGCCAAGATGTCGCTCGAGGTCGACGCCGAGACCGGCCTCGGGATGGGCACGCTCTTCCTCAACCCGCTGGTCTCCGAGGGTGCGCAGTGGGTCGACCTCCTGCAGATCCAGTGGCTGCAGCCGGTCTACGTCTTCACCTTCTCCAACGGTCTGATCGCCTGCCTCGTCTTCATCGGCATCGGCTCGCTGCTCGATGTCGGCTTCGTCATGGCGCGGCCGTTCAAGAGCATGTTCATCGCCCTTTGCGCCGAGTTCGGCACGCTCGTCGCCTTTCCGCTCGCCGTCGCCATGGGCCTCTCCCTGGCCGATGCGGCGGCCACCGCCACCATCGGCGGTGCCGACGGGCCGATGATCCTTTTTGCGGCGCTGATGCTGTCGGAGGATCTGTTCGTGCCGATCACGGTCGTGGCCTATCTCTATCTCGGCCTGACCTATGGCGGCTATCCGTTCCTCATCAAGGCCATGGTGCCGCGGCACATCCGCGGTCTCAAAATGGCGCCCGAGCCGGCCCGGACGATCACCGCGGGCGAGAAGACGGTATTCGCGGTCGTCGCCTGTGTCGCGCTTTGTCTGCTCTTTCCGGTGGCCGCGCCGCTGTTCTTCTCGCTGTTCATGGGGGTGGTGATCCGCGAGAGCGGGCTCGGCCACTACCACGAGACCTTCAGCGGTCCGGTGCTCTATGGGTCGACCTTCTTTCTCGGCCTCCTGCTCGGCGTGCTCTGCGAGGCCAGCACCATCCTGCGCCCCGAGGTCTTGAGCCTTCTAGTAATCGGCATCATCGCGCTCACCTTTTCCGGCATCGGCGGCCTCTTGGGCGGCTATGTCCTCTACTTCTGGCACAAGCGCCGGGGCGAGGTTTACAACCCGGTGATCGGCATCGCCGGGGTCAGCTGCGTGCCGACCTGTGCCAAGGTGGCACAGAAGACGGTGGCCGAGGTCACCCCCGACGCCGTGGTCATGCCGCATGCCCTGGGGGCCAGCATCAGTGGCGTGATCACGTCCGCCATCTTCGCCGCCGTCTTGATCACCATCGTCCGTGCTGCCGGCGGCGGCGCCTTTTGAGCGGGTGACCGGTGACCCCGAGCAAGGGCCCGACCAGGGGCCCGGGCAAGCGCCCGCCCGGCGCCCGCCCCGCTGGGCCTACTGGCTCGTCGGTGCCGTGGTCGCCTGCACCGGCGCCTTCGCCGCCAACCGCCTCGCCGCCGACCTGCCGCTCGCCGACCGGCTGCCCTACTGGCTGGCCGGCACCGCCGTCATCTTCCTCGGTCTCTGGATCCTCGCCAAGGGCAGCCGGGCGCACCGGGCCGGCGACGACGGGGCGGGCTGACCGAGCGGCGCGCGTCTTGGCGTCCGCGTGACTGCGGCAGCTGTCCAAGACCATGCCGGCTGGTGCCTGGTCTGGGACTCGTGCAACAGAGCGGGCGGCTGCCAGGGGCGGTGACGGCCGCTCCAGCGATTGACCGGCGCGGTCGAGTGGCGGGCGACGGCCAACGGTCGAAAGGCGATCGCCCGAGAGCGTCCGTCCGGCACAATGGGGCGAGCGTCGCCGGCACGCTTCGCCAAGCGGCCCCGCGGGTGCGCGGCGCTGGCCCCGCTGCACCCGCTCGCTGCCGCAGCGCCCGCTCGCCCAGTACCGGGCGTTGCCGCGGGCTGGTGCGGCCGCATCGGGGCGCGTCGAACCAGGCGACGGGCCGCCGAGCGATGCGGTTGCGGCGTCCTCGCCGATCGGGTGTCGCCGGCAATTGCCGGCCCTTGGCGGTACCGGCCCGCCGGGCGCCGTCCGGCAACGGCAGCGCGATCGTTCTCGGGCGCCGCGTCGGGACCACGGCATGAAGGCGACTGCGGCTCAGGCGACGACGAGGAGGAACAGGAAGAGCAGCGAGGCGGTCACGGCGAGGGCGAGGCTCGCCCAGGCGAAGAGCAGCCATGGTGCCGGCTGGGTCGGAAGCTCGAGGGCGCCGCCTGACGGCGCCGAAGCGGCCGGCGCGGTATCCCACGCGGCTTCCGGCAGGGGTCGGGCAGGGGGGGCCGCGGCGGCAACCGGGCGCGATGCCGCCGCCACCCGGACGAAGCCGGAGCGCGGCCTGCGCTCGGGCTTCTCCACCTTGAAGACGACCCGTGCGGCACTTTGCTCGGTGCGCGGATTGTAGCGCTCGTTGACGACCTTGACGCCGAGCACGTCGGGCTTGCGGGCGATGTCCGCGGCTTCGGCCCGCGCCTCGGCAGCGTTCGCGCAGGTGCAATCGATCACCCAGCGGTCGGCCCGTCGGACATGCACCTCGAAATAGCTGGCGACGGCCGTTTCCGCCAAGGGCATCGCTGCCTGCACCTGGGCCATGCTCGCTCCCGCTCAGATCCGCCCACAGCATGCCGCAGCCGGATTAACATCGGGTAAGCGGCAAGCGGTTGATTTGCCGGCGCGGACGCTATAAGTGCGATCGTGTGGCCGAGGTCCCCATCGTCTAGCGGTCAGGACATCACCCTTTCAAGGTGAAGACACGGGTTCGATTCCCGTTGGGGACGCCAGCCATCGCAACGGCATCGTGAAGCTGGGCTCAGCCTGTGGCGCCGAGGCCGGCGGCTATGGCGTTGATGCTCAACAGCACCTCCGGCAGGAGCGCGTCCGCCGTCGCGCTATCGTTCGCCTCGCGCGCACGACGCCAGCGGGCGAGCAGTCTGACCTGGTGCTGGTGTAGCGGCAAGAGCGCCACGGCGCGCCGCTCGAGGATGCGCTGGCTCTGCGGCCGGGCCTCGGCCAGCGGGGCACCGTAGATCGCCTCGAGCCGCGCCCCGGTTCGCGCATGCTCGTCGAGGATCATCGCGAGGAGACGGTCGCGCACGCCGGCATCCGGCACCAGATCGGCGTAGAGGCGCATGATCGCCGGCGCCGAGGAGGCCCAGGCCGTTGCCGCGTTGCTGATCATGTAGTGCACCGGCGCCCAGCGCTGCGCCTCGCCCTTGGCGCGCACGAGCGCCTCGAAGAGTCCTGGCTCATCATGCTCCAGCCGGGTGAGCCCGGCGCCGAGACCGTACCAGCCGGGCAGAACGAACCGCGCCTGGTTCCAGGCGAAGACCCAGGGAATGGCGCGCAGGTCGGCCAGCGTCCGCTGGCCGGTGCGGCGCGCCGGCCTCGAGCCGATGCGGCTCTGCTCGAGCGCATCGATCGGCGTTGCCGTCCCGAAGAAGGAGAGAAACCCGTCGGCCGTAACGAGGCCGCGGTAGGCTTCGCGGCTCCACCGGGCGACCTTGTCCATCGCCTGCAGGAGTTCCTGGGGCTCGGCCGCGCCGCGGCGGTCGCGCAGCGTCGTGCCGAGCGCGCCGGTGAGCAGCAGCTCGAGGTGGTGGGCGGCGGTGATGCGGTTGGCGTATTTCTGCGAGATCATCTCGCCCTGTTCGGTGAGGCGCAGGTCGCCTCGCAGCGTGCGGGGCGGCAAGGCTGCGAGGAAGCGGTGAGTAGGACCCGCACCGCGGCCGATCGTGCCACCACGGCCGTGGAAGAAGCGAATGCGGACGCCATGTCGGCGGCCGACCTCGGCCAGCGCCTGCTGCGCCCGGTAGAGGCTCCAGAAGCTCGCGGCGAACCCGCCATCCTTGCCGCTGTCGCTGTAGCCGATCATCACCTGCTGGACCGCCTCGTCGAGACAAGCTGCCCTGGCCTGGCGCTCGAGCGACCGGCTCACCAGAGGCTGCGCCAGGAAGGCGTCGAGGATGCCGGGGGCGGCTTCCAGATCATCGATCGTCTCGAACAACGGCACGACCGGCAACGGGCACCAGGCGCCATCCGCCTCGTGCCGCAGGAGCCCGGCATCGCGAGCCAGCACCAGCACGGCCAGGAGGTCCGCCGCCGAGCGGGTCATGCTGACGATGAGGGCACCCAGCCCGTCGTTGCCGTGGAGCTCGAGATGCTCGGCCAGGACACGGTACACGTCGAGCACCGCACGCGCCTCGCTGCCGACCTCGTCGTTGGGGTGCGCGAACAGGCGTGGGGTTGCGACCTCCCGGGCGAGCAGTGCCGCGCGCCGCTCCTCGGGCCAGCCGGGAAAGCTTTCGGCTTCGGGCTCGCCGGCAGCGGCGAGGAGCTGGCCCAGCGCGCGGTCGTGGAAGGCACTGTTCTGGCGCACGTCGAGGACTGCCAGGTGAAAGCCGAAGGTGTCGACAAGGCGCAGGACCGGATCGACGTCGCTGGCCGCGAGCCGCGCGCCACCGACCGCGACCAGCGCCTCGCGCAGCCGCAGCAGATCGGCACGCAGTGCTGCAGACCTACCATAGCTCTCGGGCGCCGCCGGCGCGTGCTCGGCCGGCAGAGCGGCGGTCATCAGGTTGACGGCTTGGCGAAACGGCTCGTCGGGGTTGCGCTCGACCGCCGTCAGGCCCGGCTTCCCGAGCGCCGTGGCGCGGGTTTCGATCCAGCTATCGAGCTCGGCCGGTATCTGCTCGCGCAAGCTCGACAGGCTGAGCTTCGCGGCGAGGTTCGCGAGGTGTTCGCGCGCCAGTGCGAGCGCGGCAATGCGGAAGGCGCCGAGCGTCTCCCTCGTGGTCTCGGCGGTGACGAAGGGATGGCCGTCGCGGTCGCCACCGACCCAGTCGCCGAAGGCCAGCCTCGGCTGCGCATCCGGACCTTCGAGCAGCGCCGGGTCGAAGCCCGCCCGAGCCCAGGCCGCCGCGAGCCGCTGGTCCACCCATGGCACGACATCGGGAAAGACCTGGGCCAGATAGTGCATGACGTTGCGACGCTCGTCGGCGATTGTCGGCTTCTCCAGATAGACCTCGCCGGTCCGCCAGAGCAGCTCGATCATGGCCCGCACCCTGCCCTCCAGCACGGCGCGCTCCGACGGCGTCCACATGGTGTTCTCGAGCTCGACCAGGAGGCGGTACAGTGCTCGATGGTGGCGCAGCACCGACTGCCGCTTCGCCTCGGTCGGGTGCGCGGTGAGCACGGGTTCCACCTTGATGCCGCGAAGTGTGGCGGCGATCTCGGGGGCCTGCCACCCGGCGGCGGCCAGGCGGCTGAAGCGCTGGTCCCAGGAGCCTGCATCCTCAGTCAACGCGCCCTCGATCTCGAGGCCGCGCCTCGCCTGTGCGACGGCGTGCTCCTCCGCCTGATGGAGGAGCTGGAAGGCGATCGACCAGGCCTGCAGCAAGCGCTCGCTGCGGTCTGCGGGCCAGGCGATCTTGGCCTCGGGCCGGTCGCGCCAGAGCTCGCCCCACGGCAGCGCCTCGACGATGTCGTGCTCACCCAGGTCGGAGAGCACCTCGGCGAAGGAGCGCATCAGCAAAGCGAGGGTTGCGTCGACCTTGGCGACATCGGATCCAGGCCTCATCGCGGTCTCCCAGACAATCGGCTCGGGCGCCGGAGCCAACTCTCAGTTCGTCGGTTCGTGGGCATGCCGCCCGAACAACGAACGACGTCGGATCAGCCGGGAACGACGTGAAGCGCCGCCGGCAGGGGACGTAAAGGCATTTGGGCTTGGCGGCAGGCCACATGGAGAGAACTTCATCAGCGCCGCGCCGGCGGGCCGCGTTCTGGTCGGCGACACCTTGCCCCAAGCCAAGCCAGCCGGCCCCGACAGCTCAAACAGGCTCTCAGTCGGAAACGTGCTCGATCATCGCCAAGGCAAAGCTGCCTCGCGTCGTCGGCAGCGCGGCACGCATGGCCAGCGCGTCGCGCAGACGGGCCTTGTAGGCGGTGCGGGTGATCTCCTCGATGCCGAACTGCTTGAGGTGATCGTTGACGAACTGGGTGTCGAGCAGGGTGAAGCCGCCGATCCTGAGGCGGGCGACGAGTTCGACCAGCGCCACCTTGCTGGCGTCGGTCGCCCGGCTGAACATGCTCTCGCCGAAAAACGCGGCCCCGATGGCGAGGCCGTAGAGCCCGCCCGCCAGTCGCTCGCCGTCCCAGGCCTCGATCGAGTGGCCGTGCCCGCGCTCGTGCAAGGCGATGTAGAGGCCGATCATGTCGTCGTTCAGCCAGGTGCGCGGGCGCCCGGGGGTCGCTGTCGCACAGGCCTCGATGACCGCGGCGAAGGCCTGGTTCACGGTGAGCCGGAAGCGCTCGCGGCGGATGGTTTTCCGCAGCCGGCGCGGCACGTGGAAGCGGTCGAGCGGCAGCACGCCCCGATGCAGCGGGTCGATCCAGTGGATCGCAGGGTCGTCACGATCGTTGGCCATCGGAAACAGGCCGATGGAGTAGGCGCTGAGCACGAGCTCGGGGGTCAAGAGCTGCATGGCACCAAAGGAGGTCGATCAGGGTCGGTCGTCAAGAGCCTCGGCACCCGGCCGCGCCGCGCACTCGAGGGTCAGCCGTCGGGTTGCCGGGCGAGGAAGCGCTCGAGCCAGCCCGTGTCGAACCGGCTCTCGCGAAACTCGGGCGCCGCCAGGATCGCGCGCAACAGCGGGATCGAGGATGGAATGCCGTCGATCACGAACTCGGCCAGGCTGCGCTCGAGCCGTGCGATGCAGCGCGCCCGGTCCTGGTCGTGGACGATCAGCTTGGCGATCAGGCTGTCGTAGTGCGGCGGCACGGTGTAGCCGCTGTAGATGGCCGAATCGACCCTCACCCCGGGGCCGCCCGGCGGGTGGTAGGCGGTGATCCTGCCGGGCTGCGGGATCAGGGTGCGCGGGTCCTCGGCATTGATCCGGCACTCGATCGCGTGGCCCTCGATCCTGATCGTCTCCTGGGTCAGGCTCAAGGGATGACCCATCGCGATGCTGATCTGCTCGCGCACCAGATCGACGCCGCTGACCATCTCGGTCACCGGGTGCTCGACCTGGATCCGGGTGTTCATCTCGATGAAGTAGAACCGGCCGTCCTGGTAGAGGAACTCGACCGTCCCGGCCCCGAGATAGCCGAGCTTTTCGAGCGCCTGGACGACGGTGCGGCCGATGGCCTGGCGCTCGGCCTCGCTGATCACCGGCGACGGGCTCTCCTCGACAATCTTCTGGTGGCGGCGCTGCAAGGAACAGTCGCGCTCGCCGAGATGCACGACGTGGCCGTAGCGGTCGGCGATGACCTGCAGCTCGATATGGCGCGGGTGGTCCAGAAACTTCTCGAGATAGACGCGCTCGTCGCCGAAGCCGGCGCGGGCCTCGTTCCTGGTCTTGCGCAGGGCGGCGGCGAGCTCGCCGCTGGCGGTGACGATGCTCATGCCGCGGCCGCCGCCGCCGGCCGCTGCCTTGATCAGGACCGGATAGCCGATCTCGTCGGCGATCCGCAACGCGGTGGCGTCGTCGGTGACCGCGCCATCGCTGCCCGGCACGGTCGGCATGCCGGCGGCGGCGACCGCCGCCTTGGCGGTGACCTTGTCGCCCATCATCCGGATATGCGCCGGGTCGGGGCCGACGAAGACGAAGCCGTGCTCGACCACCATCTGGGCGAAATCGGCGTTCTCGGCCAGGAAGCCGTAACCCGGATGGATCGCCTCGGCGCCGGTGATCTCGGCGGCCGAGAGGATCGCCGCGGCGTTGAGGTAGGACTCGGCGGCCGCGGGCGGGCCGATGCACACGCTCTCGTCGGCGAGCCGGACATGCATGGCATTGGCGTCCGCGGTCGAGTGCACGGCCACGCTGCGGATGCCCATCTCGCGGCAGGCGCGGAGGATGCGCAGTGCGATCTCGCCGCGATTGGCGATCAGCAGCTTCTTGAACGGCAGGATCTCCGCCACGCGATCGCCCCTGGCTATTCGATCACGAGCAGCGGCTCGCCGAACTCGACCGGGGTCGCGTTCTCGACGAAGACCCGGCCGACCCGCCCGCTGCGCGGCGCCCGGATCTGGTTCATCACCTTCATCGCCTCGATGATCAACAGCGTCTGCCCCTCGCTCACCGTCTGCCCCGGGGTGACGAACGGGTCGGCGCCGGGCTCGGGGTAGAGGTAGACGGTGCCGACCATCGGCGAGCTGACGGTGCCAGGATGGTGGGCGTCGGCGGCACTCGGCAGCGCTGCCTCGGGCGTCGCCGCCGGCGGCTCGGCGGCGACGGGTCGGGTCGCGAGCTGGGCCTCGTAGACCGGCGCCGGCTTCTTGACCACGCGGACCCGGGTATCGCCCTCGCTGATCTCGATCTCGGTCAGGCCGGTGCGTTGCAGGAGCTCGGCGAGCTGCGCCACGTAGTCGGTGTCGATGTTGAGCTTGGCCATGGGTTCAGTCGGGTTGTGGCGCGGCGAGGCGCTCGGCCACCGCCCCGAGGGCCAGCCGGTAGCCGGCGATGCCGAGCCCGCAGATCACGGCCGTGGCGGTGGCGGAGACGTGCGAGTGGTGGCGGAAGGGCTCGCGCGCGTGAATGTTGGAGAGATGCAGCTCGATGATGATCCCCGGATAGGCGCGAAGCGCGTCCGGGATGGCGTGGCTGGTGTGTGAATAGGCTCCGGCATTGATCAGGATCGCCGCCGTGGCCTCGCGTGCCGCGTGGATCCAATCGATCAGCTGGCCTTCGTGGTTGCTCTGCCGGCAGTCGACGGCGAGGCCGAGGCCCTCGCCGGTCTCGCGGCAGACGGCCTCGAGGTCGGCAAGCGTGGCCCGGCCGTAGACGGCGGGCTCGCGCCGGCCGAGCAGATTGAGATTGGGGCCGTTGATCACCAAAACGGCGGGCGGCATCGGGTTTCCGAACAACGAGGGGCGTGCGGCGGTGCGGCCGAATGCGTGGCAGGGATGCAAGTCCTTATATCACGGCGGGTGATGGTTGCAATTGACGCGCCGGTCACATCGTCCGGCCAACCGGCTACCGGGTCTATCCCGCCAGCCTGTTGATCGCCGGCGCCGTCATCGACCCGTCGCTCGCGGACCCTGGTACGCCGCAGTCCGGCTCACGGGCTCTTGTTGGGGCCTGTGCCCGGCTAGCGGTGGCGCCGGGCTGTGCTTTTCGGCATGGTGCGACCCGCAGGCCGGCGCCTGCGCAATCTTGTCTTGACGGAGTGATGCATGGCTGTGGTGCAGCTGAAGAACCGATGCGGCGTCGCGCGGCGGAGCGATATCCGGCCCTTCCTGGTGCTCGAGGTGCTGAACGCGGCGAACGCCCGGGCCGCCACCGGCGCCGATGTGCTGCATCTGGAGCTCGGTGAGCCGTCGGGTGGCCCGCCTGCGGCAGCACGCGACGCGGCGCGGTCAGCGCTCGACAGTGGTGCGCTCGGCTACAGCGAGGCATTCGGGCTGCGCCCGCTGCGCGAGGCCATCGCCGCGCACGTCGCCCGCTCGTACGGGGTCAGTGTGCCGAGCGACCGCATCGCCGTCACCATGGGGGCGTCGGGCGCCTTCATCCTGGCCTTTCTCGCGGCCTTCGATGCGGGTGCCCGGGTGGCGCTCGCCGTCCCTGGCTATCCCGCTTACCACAACATCCTCAAAGCACTCGACATCGAGCCGGTGGACATCCCGACGACCATCGCCAACGGCTTTCAGCCGACCCTGGACGAGCTCGAAGCGCTGGCCGGGAGCATCGACGGGCTGATCATCGCGAGCCCGGCCAACCCGACGGGTTCGGTCATGCCGGCCGAGCGCCTGGCCGCGATCGCGCGCTGGTGCAGCCGCAACGGCGTGCGGCTGATCTCGGACGAGATCTACCACGGCATCACCTACGGCACGGCGGCGACCTCCGCACTCGCGAGCTCCAGCGACGCCGTGATCGTCAACAGCTTCTCGAAGTACTGGTGCATGACCGGTTGGCGGATCGGCTGGCTGGTGCTGCCCGACGACCTCGCGGCACCGGTCGAGCGGCTGGCCCAGAACCTCTTCATCTCGCCGTCCACCATCGGCCAGCATGCGGCACTGGGTGCTCTTGCCGCCGGCGACGAGCTGGATCGTCGGGTGGCCGCCTATGCGCGCAACCGCGACGTTCTGCTCGAGACGTTGCCGGGGATGGGGCTCGGCCCGGTGGTGCCGCCCGAGGGGGCCTTCTACCTTTATGCCGACATCAGCCGGTTCGACCTCGATGCCACGACCTTTTGTGCGCGGCTGCTGGCCGACACGGGGGTCGCGGTCACCCCGGGCAACGACTTCGACGCGGCCCGCGGCGACCGGTTCGTGCGGCTTTCCTTCGCCGGGGCGCCGGCGATGATCGACGCGGCGGTGGCCCGGCTCGGCCCCTGGCTGCGCCAGCTCAAACGCGCCGGCTGACCGCGCGGAACAGCTCGGCGAAGCGGGCGCGGTCCGCAGCCGGCCCGACCGTCACCCGAATGCAGCGATTGAGAGGCGCGACGCCCGGCATGCGGATGAAGACCGCCTCGGCCTCGAGGGCCTGCAGCAGCGCCTTCGCCCGCTCGGCACCGCCGACGTCGATGGTCACGAAATTGGTCGCCGAGGGCAGCGGCGCGCAGCCGCAATCGCGGGCCAGGGCCGCATAGTCCGCCCGCCCGCGCTCGACCTCCGCGACGACGCCTCGCGTGAACGCCGGGTCGTCGAGCGCCGCCATGGCCGCGGCCTGGGCCAGGCGGTTGACGCCGAAATGGTTTCTGATCTTGCCGATGCCGGCGATCACGGCGGGATCGGCCATGGCGTAGCCGATGCGCAGGCCGGCGAGGCCCTGCGCCTTGGAGAAGGTCCGCAGGCGTACGACCCGCGGATCGGCGAAGCTGTCGGCCGGCAAGGCTTCCACAGGGGCGAACTCGGCATAGGCCTCGTCGAGCACCAGGAGGACGTTGTCCGGCAGCAGCCGGACGAACGCCTCGATCGCGGCGGCCGGGTGCCAGGAGCCCATCGGGTTGTCCGGGTTCGAGACGTAGACGAGATTCGCTCGCTCCTGTCGCACCGCTGCGGCCAGGGCCGAGAGATCCTCCTTGTCGTCGCGATAGGGCACGGTGACCAGCCGGCCGCCGCAGCCGGCGACGTGATAGTTGAAGGTCGGATAGGCGCCGGCGGAGGTGACGACCGGATCGCCGGGCTCGGTGACGAGCCGCACCAGCACCCCCAAGAGTTCGTCGATCCCGGCGCCCATGACGAGACTCTCGACCGCCCGGCCGCCGTGCCGGGCGGCCAGCCGCGCGCGGATGTCGAAGGCTTCGGGATCGCCGTACCAGCCGACCCGGGCGCGTTCGCCGGTGATCGCCTCGGCGACCCCGGGCGAGACTCCGAACAGGCTCTCGTTGGCGCCGAGGCGAAGCTCGAACCGGCGCCCGGTCCGCCGCTCGATCGCCTCCGGGCCGACGAATGGGATCGTGGCGGGCAGGCCGGCGATGATGCGGGTGACGGGTATTGCCATGGCTGGGACTTGATGAAGGGAAGAATGCGGGGGAAATGATTTCCCCCGCGCCCCCTCGGGACTTGGCGCCGGCGCTTGGGACAGCCGCCAACGCCAAGTTTCGGTGGGGCGCGGGGAGGATTATCCTCCCCGCATCCTTCTTCAATTATAGACGATGTTGATGAACTTGGTGTCGAGATAGTCGTAGAGGCCCTGGCTGCCGTTCTCGCGGCCGAAGCCCGAGTGGTTGACCCCGCCGAACGGCATCTCGGCCGTGGCCGCGGCGAAGTTGTTGACCGCGACGATGCCGGTCCGAAGGGCCTCGGCGGTCTTCTGCGCCAGCTTGTGATCCCGGGTGAAGACGTAGCCGGCGAGGCCGTAGGACAGGCTGTTGGCCCGACCGATCACCTCGTCGAAGCTCTCGAAGCCGGTGACCGCGGCGATCGGGCCGAACGGCTCGTCGTTCATCACCCGCATGTCGTCGCGCATCTCGGCGAACACCGTCGGTTCGTAGAAATAGCCGCGGTTCATGTCGGCCGGCCGCTTGCCGCCGGTGACCAGCTGGGCCCCCTCGGCCCTGGTCTGCTCGACCATCTCCTCGACGAAAGCCAGGCGCTTCTTGTTGACCAGCGGGCCGATCTCGGTCGAGGATTCGAGGCCGTGGCCGATCTTCATCTGGCTCAACGCTCCGGCGAAGGCCTCGGTGAACGTCGCCTCGTGCTTCTTGTGGACATAAAAACGGGTCGGCGAGACACAGACTTGGCCGTTGTTCCGGGACTTGCCGGCGGCCGAGGCGAGGGCCGCCTTGATCGGGTCGACGTCCTCGTGGATGATCACCGGGGCGTGGCCGCCGAGTTCCATCGACAGCCGCTTGACGGTGTCGGCCGAGCGGCGGATCAGCTGCTGACCGACCGGGATCGAGCCGGTGAAGGTCACCTTGCGCACCAGGTCGCTGTCCATGATGGTCTCGGAAATGACCTCGGGCTTGCCGGTAACGAGGTTGACCGTGCCCTTGGGTGCGCCCGCATCGATGAAGCACTTGATCAGCTCGGCGACGCAGGAGGTGCCCTCCTCGGCCGGGCGGGTCACGATGGTGCAACCGGTGGCGAGTGCCGGGGTGATCTTCCGCGCCTGCAGCACCACCGGGAAGTTCCAGGCAGTAAACGCACCGACCACGCCGACCGGCTCGAAAGTGGTCATGAAGCGGCTGTCGGCGTTGCGGCCCGGCAGAGTCTGGCCGAAGATCCGCCGCGCCTCGTCGGCGAACCAGTCCATCAGCTCGATCGCTGCGACGATCTCGGCCTTGGCCTGCGGCAGGGGCTTGCCGGTCTCCAGGGTCAACAGCCGGGCGACCTTGTCGAGCCGCTCCTCGAGCAGCATCGCCGCCCTTCTGATCAGCTTCGAGCGGTCCCAGGCGGCGACCTGCCGCCAAGCCGGCCAGGCGCGGTGCGCCGCTTCGATCGCCGCCTCGACGTCGGCGCGCTCGGCCTGGCTCGCGGTCGCCACCACCTCCTCGGTCGCCGGGTCGAGGAGGTCGATCGTGCCGCCGGCGATGGCCGGCTGCCAGTTGCCGTCGATGTAGAGGTCCACGTGCTGCCGTTCGGCCATTTCCCACTCCTGCCTGCCGCCCGGCACGCCACCGGCGCCGACCAGCCGGCCGCCGGGCATGCACGAGCGTGAATTCAACGGTGAAGAACAAGACGGACGGTTCCTAGCGCATTCACGCCGGCGCGTCGAACCCGACCGACCGCGGTCGTTGCGGCCGCCCTTCTTCGCCCTGGCGACCTAGCTGCGGCCGATCACCGGCGCATGGCCTCGGTCATCTCGCGAATATGCACGAACTGCCCGTCGGCCGAGGCGATGCGATAGTGATAGAGGATCTTCACGGCGCCTCCGCCGGCGGGCAGCTGGCCATGAGCAGGCGGGAAGCGCCGTGCCGGGGGGCGCAACGACGGCGGCTCATTGGCCCTTGCCGTCGAAACGCCGGTTGATGAGGACGTCGATGGCTTCGCGGCAGCGCTCCAGCGCTCCAGCGATAGTAGTCGATGACCCGCTGCCGGCCGGCCATCCGCGGGCTCTGCCCTCAAGCCGTCTCGTCGAACACCACCTGCACGCGCCGGTTCTGCCGGCCCTTCTTCTCGATCTTGGCGACCCTGACCGGGCCGATTTCGCGGGTCGAGCGGACATGCGTGCCGCCGCAGGCCTGCAAATCGAGGCCGTCGATCTCGACCAGCCGGATGCGGCCGCCGGTCCTGGGCGGTGCTACCGACATGGTCTTCACCAGCTCCGGCCGGGAGTCGAGCTCGGCCGCCTCGATCCAGCGCTCGGCGACGGCGTGGTCCTCGGCGATCCAGGCATTCAGCCGCTCGGTCAGCGCGTCCTTGTCGAGCGTGGCTTCGGGAATGTCGAAATCGAGCCGGCCCTTGCCGTCGCCGATCTGGCCGCCGGTGACCGCCCCGCCGACCGCCTTGCACAGCAGATGCAGGCAGGTGTGCATGCGCATCAGCCGATGGCGCCGGTGCCAATCGAGCTCGGCGGTGACGGCGGTGCCGGAAGGCAGGTGCACGGGCTCGGCGACGACGTGCAGGATGCTGTCGGGCAGCTCGCCCTTTCGGGTATCGAGCACGTCGAGTGCGCCGCCGGCGACCAGCAGCCGGCCAGTATCGCCGGGCTGGCCGCCACCGCTCGGGTAGAATACCGTCCGTTCGAGCACCACCGTTCGGTCGGCGGTGCCGGTCACGACGCTGTCGACGGCGCGTCGATAGGGCTCACTGCGGAAGACGGCTTCGGTCATGCTGATCGATTACTCCACGTCGACAGGGTCGGGGCAGGGCGGCTTTACACTCGCCGCATTCTTGTCTAGCACCAATGGGGACGCGGCGTTGGAGCCGCCGTGAGGTCACCGTACGGCCACCGCGACGTCACCGAGACACCGGGGCCGCTGCACCGACCATCTCGAGGGATCTCCAGCAGAAAGAGCCGATGCCCAACAGCGAGCAAGCCTTCGTCCGGTTCGCGGACGTGCAGAAGAGTTACGACGGCGAGACCCTCGTCGTCAAAGACCTGAACCTCGACATTGCCAGGGGCGAGTTCCTCACCATGCTCGGCCCGTCGGGTTCGGGCAAGACCACCTGCCTGATGATGCTCGCCGGCTTCGAGACCGCGACCAACGGCGAAATCCACCTTGGTGGCCGCGAGATCAACAATGTCGCCCCGCACAAGCGCGACATCGGCATGGTCTTCCAGAACTATGCCCTGTTCCCGCACATGACGGTGGCCGAGAACCTCGCGTTCCCGCTGCAAGTCCGCCGGATGGGCAAGGCGGAGATCGAGGAGCGGGTCAGCAAGGTGCTCGACATGGTCCAGCTCGGCGAGATGGGCAACCGGCGGCCGGCACAGCTCTCCGGCGGCCAGCAGCAGCGCGTCGCTTTGGCCCGGGCCCTCGTCTTCGAGCCCCGGCTCGTGCTGATGGACGAGCCCTTGGGGGCACTCGACAAGCAGCTGCGTGAAACCATGCAGTACGAGATCAAGCACATCCACGAGAACCTGCAGGTGACCGTGGTCTACGTCACCCACGACCAGAGCGAGGCCTTGACCATGTCGGACCGGGTCGCCGTGTTCAACGACGGCGTGGTCCAGCAGCTCGCCCCCCCGCCGATGCTCTACGAGAAGCCCGACAACGCCTTCGTCGCCCAGTTCATCGGCGAGAACAACCGCTTCGTCGGCACCGTCAAGGAGGCGGTGAACGGCCATTGCACGGTCGAGGTGGACGGCCGCCCGATCCGGGCCCTCGCGGTCAATGTCAGCGGCATCGGCGACCGGAGCACGCTGTCGCTCCGCCCCGAGCGGGTGGTGGTCAACCCGGACGAGAGCCGCTTTCCCAACGTGTTCGACGCCAAGGTGCTCGAGCTCATCTATCTCGGCGATCACATCCGCGCCCGAATGGCCGTCTGCGGCACCGATCAGTTCATCGTCAAGGTGCCGAACGCCAGCGACCACCCCACTCTGGAGCGAGGCAGCGAGGTTCGGGTCGGCTGGCAAATGGACGATTGCCGGGCACTGGATGCCTGAGCCGGCCGGGCCGGGATTCCCGGCTGCGGGTTGTCGGAGGCGCGGCGAGTGCCCATGCTCTTAACTCGTCGGGATCGGCTGAGGCCGACCGGTTGACCGGAACAAGGGAGACACCAATGACCATCAAGACCACCACCGGACTGCTCGCTGGTGCGGCGATCGGCGGGCTGCTCGCCAGTGCAGCACCGGCCGCCGCCGAGACCAGCCTGACCATCGTGTCCTGGGGCGGCGCCTACACCGAGAGCCAAGTACGGGCATACCACGAGCCGTTCATGGAGCAGAACCCCGAGATCACGATCCTCAACGATGACGGTTCGGCCAACGCGCTGGCTGGCCTGCGCGCCCAGTCCCAGGCCGGCAACGTCACCTGGGATCTCGTCGACATGCTGCCGTCGGACGCGCAGCTCGCCTGCGAGGAAGGGTTGATCCTGCCGATCGACCACGACGCCATGCTGGCCGCCGCCCCGGACGGCACCGCGGCATCCGAAGACTTTCTGCCGGGTTCCCTGGGCGATTGCTTCATTCCGCAGATCGTCTACTCGACGGTCATGACCTTCAACACCGAGATGTTCCCCGAGGACAACCAGCCGGCGTCGATTGACGACTTCTTCGACACCGAGAACTTCCCGGGCAGGCGGGCCATCCAGGACCGGCCGGCCGCCAACCTGGAGTGGGCGCTCTATGCCGACGGTGTCGCGATCGACGAGATCTACGACGTGCTGCGCACGCCGGAAGGCGTCGAGCGGGCGTTCGCCAAGCTCGACACCATCAAGGACAGCCTGATCTTCTGGACCGAGGGCAGCCAGGCGCCGCAGCTCCTCGCCGACAAGGAGGTGTCGTTCGCCACCGGCTACAACGGCCGGATGTTCGCCGCCGCCGAGGTCGAGGGCCAGCCCTTCGAGATCATCTGGGACGGCCAGATCGTCGAGTGGGACGGCTGGGTGGTGCCGGCCGGCGGCAACAACGTCGATGCGGTGATGGACTACCTCTATTTCGCCACCGACAGCCAGCGGCTGGCCGATCAGGCGAAGTTCATCTCCTACGGCCCGGCGCGGGCGAGCTCGGCATCGCTGGTGTCGACCCATGCCGATCTCGGGATCGACATGAACCCGCACATGCCGACCCATCCCGACAACTACCAGACGCCGATCGTCCTCGATAACGAGTTCTGGACGGATTACGGCGACGAGCTGCGCGAGCGTTTCGCCAGCTGGATGCTGAACTAGCCGAGCCCAAGACCGCCGGATCCGGCAAGGGTCCGGCGGCCCCTTGGCTCGACGGGAACGGCCTTCGAAGGGAGAGGCGAATGGCGCAGGCGACGATCAGCCGGCCCGATCAGGTGCCCGTCAGTGGGCCCATGATGACCGCCACGGGCGAGCCCTTGAAGGTCAGCCTCGCCCGGGCCGAACGCAGGAAGCGCCTGACCGCCTTCGCCCTCGTCGTGCCGCTGCTCGTGTTCATTCTCGTCACCTTCATCGTGCCGATCGCCGACATGGCATTGAACTCGGTGCGCAACCCGGAGGTCGTGACCTATCTGCCGCGCACCGCCGAGGCGCTCGAGACATGGGAGGACAAGACCCAGCTGCCGGACGAGGCCATATTCGAGGCACTCGTCGAGGATCTCCGGGAGGGCATGGGATCGCCGGCCATCGGTCGTGTCGGTGCGCGCCTCAATTACGAGATCAGCGGCATGCGCAGCACGATGCAGCGCGCCGGCCGGGCTGCCCGCAACATGGAGCCGCCTTATCGCGAGGCGATGATCGAGCGCGATGCGGTGTGGGGTGATGTCGCCACCTGGCGGGTGATCGAGCGGGAGAGCGGCCCGTTTACCTTGAGCTATTTCGTGGCAGCCTTGGACCGCACCTGGGACGAGAACGGCAACATCGTTCAGGTCGCCCCCGAGCAGCGCATCTACGTCGACCTCTTCATCCGCACTTTCGTCCTTTCAATCGTTATCACGGCACTGACCCTCCTGCTCGGCTTTCCCATCGCCTACCTGATGGCGCATCAGCCGGCGCGGATCGCCAACCTCTTGATGATCCTCGTGCTCTTGCCGTTCTGGACCTCGCTTCTGGTCCGCACCTCGTCCTGGATCGTGATGCTGCAGCAGCAGGGGGTCTTGAACGACATCCTGGTCCTGCTCGGCATCATCGGCGACGATGGGCGCTTGACCATGGTCTACAACCAGACCGGCACCATCGTCGCGATGACGCACATCCTGCTGCCGTTCATGGTGCTGCCGCTCTACAGCGTGATGAAGACCATCCCGCCGTCCTACGTGCGCGCCGCGCGCTCGCTCGGTGCCAACCAGTGGACCGCCTTCTGGCGGGTCTACGTGCCGCAGACCACGGCGGGCATCGGGGCCGGCGGTGTCCTCGTCTTCATCATCGCCATCGGCTACTACATCACCCCGGCCCTGGTCGGCGGCCAGTCGGGGCAGATGATCTCCAATTTCATCGCCTTCCACATGCAGCGCTCGCTGAACTGGGGCCTCGCCGCGGCGCTCGGCACCATCCTGCTGTTTGCCGTCATCCTCCTCTATTACCTCTACAACAAGCTGATCGGCGTCGATCGGCTGAAGCTCGGCTGAGGGGGGAACCGACGCCATGGCCCTGCCAGTCTACGCCGGTCCGCTCGAGCGCACCTGGTACTATGCGTTCCGGGTCATTTGTGCGCTGATCTTCATCTTCCTGATCACGCCGATCCTGATCATCATCCCGCTGTCGTTCAACGCCGAGCCCTACTTCACCTTCACCCGGGCGATGCTGACCTTCGATCCGGCGGGTTACAGCCTGCGCTGGTACGAGGACTTCTGGAACAGCGATTCCTGGCGAAGCTCGATCCAGAACAGCTTCATCATCGCCATCGGGGCGACCATCGTCAGCACCACGCTCGGCACGCTTGCCGCCCTTGGCCTGTCGCGCTCGCACATGCCGTTTCGCGCCGCCATCATGGGGATCCTGATCTCGCCGATGATCGTGCCGTTGATCATCTCGGCGGCCGGCATGTTCTTCTTCTATTCGAAGATCAACCTCGCCCAGACCTATCTCGGGATCATCCTGGCGCACGCGGCACTGGGCACGCCCTTCGTCGTGATCACGGTGACCGCCACGCTTTCGGGCTTCGATCACAGCCTGACCCGGGCGGCGGCCAGCCTGGGTGCCGATCCCACGACGACCTTCTTCAAGGTGACGATGCCGCTCATCCTGCCCGGCGTGATCTCGGGGGCACTCTTTGCCTTCATCACCTCCTTCGACGAGGTCGTGGTCGTGCTCTTCCTCGCCAGCGTCGAGCAGCGGACGATCCCGCGCGAGATGTGGTCCGGCATCCGCGAGGCGATCAGCCCGACCATCCTCGCCGTCGCCACCATCCTGATCGCCATCTCGGTACTCCTCCTGCTCTCGCTCGAGTTGCTCAGGCGGCGCAACGAGCGGCTGCGCGGTATCGTCGACAGCTGAATGGCGCTTCCCATACGGTGCTCCCCATGCGGTGTAACGAGTGGTGGACGCCGGCACGGGTTGCGGCAATATGCATGAGACAACCAGGAACATTGGAGGACCCATGTCGGTAGCCTTACTCCGCACCGCGGCACTGCTCGGCGTGGCGTTGATCGCCACCACGGCCGAGGCCCGCGATCTCACCATCGTCTCGTGGGGTGGTGCCTATCAGGACGCCCAGCGCGAGGTCTTTTTCGAGCCGTTCGTGGCGGAGACCGGCATCGCCATCACCGAGGACAGCTGGAATGGCGGCATCGGGGCACTGCGGGCCAAGGCCGAGGGGCCGCCTTCTTGGGACCTCGTCCAGGTCGAGACCGACGAACTGGTGCTCGGCTGCGAGGAGGGGATCATCGTCCAGCTCGACTGGGAGAAGCTGGGTGCGGAGAATTTCCTGCCGGCCGCGGTGCACGAATGCGGCGTTGGCAACATCGTCTGGGCCACCGTTCTCGCCTACGACGCCGACCAGTTTCCGGACAACCCGCCGCGCTCCTGGGCCGACTTCTTCGATACCGAAGCTTTTCCCGGCACGCGCGCGCTGCGCGCCGGACCCCGCCAGGCGCTCGAGTTCGCGCTGCTGGGCGACGGCGTGCCGGTCGACGAGGTCTACGACGTGCTGCGCACGCCCGAGGGCGTCGACCGAGCCTTCGCCAAGCTCGACAGCATCAAGGACAGCCTGATCTTCTGGGAGGCGGGCGCCCAGCCGCCGCAGCTGCTCGCCTCGGGCGAGGTGGTGATGACCTCGGCCTATAACGGCCGGGTGACCGCCGCCAACCAGAGCGAGGGGCGCAATTTCCGGATCGGCTGGGATGCCGGCTTCGTCTACCAGCTCGACAGCTGGGTGATCCTCGAGAATTCCGACAAGCAGGACGAGGCCTTCCAGTTCATCCAGTTCTGGGCCGATCCGGCGCGCCAGGCGCTGCTGCCACCCTTTATCCCCTACGGCCCGACACACGTCGCCGCGGCCGCGCAGGTCGCCCCCGAGGTGCTGCCCGACATCCCCTCGGCGCCCGAGAACCTGCCCCACGGCTTGTTCTTCGACGACGCCTTCTGGGTCGACAATGTCGAGGCCTTGACCGAGCGCTTCAACGCCTGGGCCGCCCAGTAGCGGTGCCCGCCGCCGCGGCAGCGCCGGTCGGCGGCACCGAAGCCCTCGACCATACCGCACTGCGGCGCGCCATCCGCCGCATCGAACGGCGTCGTCAGCTCTGGGCACTCGGGCTGACGACGCCGCTTTTGGTCTTTCTCGTCCTGGTCTTCGTGCTGCCGATCCTCGGCATGCTAAGATTGTCGGTCGAGAACAGCGAGCTTCGGACGGTGATGCCGGCGACGGCGGCGGCACTGCGGGGTTGGCACGGCGATGGTCTGCCGCCGCCGGACATTGTCGCGGGCTTCATCGCCGAGCTGCGGTCGGCTGCGGCCGAACGCAAGCTAGCGGCCGTCGCCCAGCGGCTGAACAACGCGCATGCCGGCGACCGCAGCCTCGTGCAGGGCACCGCCCGCCGGCTGCCCGACGGCCCGGAAGACGACAGTCTGGCGACCCTCGCGGCGATCGACCCGGCCTGGGGCGAGCCGCGGATCTGGCGCTCCTTGAAGCGGGCAGCGGCGGCCTGGACGGATCTCTATCTGCTCCAGGCGGTCGACCTCCGACGCGACGCCGCCGACCGGATCGCGCCGGTGCCGACCGAGCGGGCCATCTACCGGAACGTCCTCGCCCGCACCTTCGAGATCAGCCTCGTGGTCACGCTCGCCTGCCTGATCATCGGCTATCCCTTGGCCTACAAGCTGGCGACGCTGCCGCCTGGCATCGCCAACCCCTTGATGATCCTGGTCCTCTTGCCCTTCTGGACCTCGCTCTTGGTGCGCTCGGCCGCCTGGATCGTGGTCCTGCAGCGCGAAGGGCCGATCAACGAGAGCCTGCTCTGGCTCGGCCTCGTCGCCGAGCCCGTGCAGCTCGTCTTCAACCGGGCGGGCGTGCTGATCGCGATGACCCACGTCATGCTGCCGTTCATGGTCCTGCCGCTGGTCAGCGTCATGCGCACCATCCCGAAGGCGCACATGCAGGCGGCGATCGGGCTGGGTGCCGCACCGCTCACCGCGTTCCGCAAGGTGTTCCTGCCGCAGACGCGGCCCGGGATCGCTGCCGGCTGCCTGCTCGTCTTCATCATTTCGATCGGCTACTACATCACCCCGGCCCTGGTCGGCGGGGCGGCCGACCAGATGATCAGCTATTTCGTCGCCTTCTTCACCCTGCAGACCGTCAACTGGGGGATGGCCGCCGCCCTGGGCAGCATCCTCTTGGCCGCGACGCTCGTGCTCTACCTCGTCTACGCCCGGCTGGTCGGCCTCGACCGGCTGCGGCTCGGCTGAGCGGCGGTGCCGGCCCGGCGGCCCGGGTTGGCCGGGGCCCTGCTCTGGGCCTGGACGATCGGCGCCCTCGGCTTCCTCGTGGCGCCGCTCTTCGTCATCGTGCCGCTGTCGCTCAATGCCGGCTCCTTCCTCTCCTTTCCGATGCCCGGCTGGTCGTTCCGCTGGTACCAGGAGCTCTGGGACACGCCGGTCTGGTGGCAGTCCTTCCAGCGCAGCCTGATCGTCGGCAGCGGTGCGACGGCCATCGCCACGGTGCTCGGCACCACCGCCGCGGTGGGCCTGTCGCTCGCGACCTTCCGCGGCAAGGAGCTGTTGACGGCACTCTTGATCTCGCCCTTGATCGTGCCGCTGATCATCGTCGCCGCCGGCACCTATTTCTATTTCGTGCCGCTGGGCCTGGCCAACAGCCTGCTCGGCCTCACCCTGGTGCACGCGGCGCTCGGCGCTCCCTTCGTCCTGATCACCGTGAGCGCCACGCTGGTCGGCTTCGATCGGAACCTGAGCCGTGCCGCTGCCAGCCTCGGCGCCCCGCCGCCTCTGGTCTTTTGGCGGATCACCATGCCGCTCATCGCCCCCGGCATGATCGCCGGCGCCCTCTTCGCCTTCATCACCAGCTTCGACGAGCTGGTGGTCGCGATGTTCCTCACCGGCCCCGGCCAGCGCACCTTGCCGCGGCAGATGTTCGACGGCATTCGCGAGAACCTGAGCCCGACCATCCTCGCCGTCGCCACCCTGCTGATAATCTTCTCCGTCCTCCTGCTGACGGCGATGGAGCTGCTGCGCCGCCGCAATGTCCGCTTGCGCGGCATTCGCGACTAGCCGGGCGAAGCGGTCGGCCGGGCTCAGGCGTCGTCCCGCCGCCCGGGCGCGCTCGCGGCCGGGGGTACGACGCGCTGGCGCAGCTCGGCGATCTCGCGGCGCAGCTGGCGGATCTCGGTCGTCAGCGCCGCCTGATCGGCGTGCGCCTGCTCGGCCTGCACGGCCGCCTCGTCGGCGTGGGTCGCGTGCATCGCGTTGACGATGATGGCGATGAACAGGTTGAGGACGGCAAAGGTGGTGAGCAGGATGAAGGGAACGAAGAAGGCCCAGGCCAGCGGATAGACCTCCATCACCGGGCGGACGATGCCCATCGACCAGCTCTCCAGCGTCATCACCTGAAAGAGGCTGTAGAGCGAGGCGCCGATCGAGCCGAACCACTCGGGAAAGCTTGCCCCGAACAGCTTGGTCGCCATCACGGCAAAGACGTAGAAGACGAGGCTCAAGAGCGCCAGCACCGAGCTCATGCCCGGGATCGCCTCGAGCAGCGCCTGGACGACGACCCGCATCGACGGCAGCAGCGACATCAGCCGCAGCACCCTGAGGATGCGAAAGGCGCGCAAGACCGCGAAGCCTTCCGAGGCCGGGGCGAGCGAGATCAGGACGATCGTGAGGTCGAAGATGTTCCAGCCACGGCTGAAGAAGTGCCGGCCCATGGCGATGAGCTTGAGCGTGATCTCGACCACGAAGATGGCGAGCGCCAGGTGGTCGAGGGTAACGAGCACCGGCGCAAACCGTTCCATCGCCCAGGGCACGGTCTCGAGGCCGAGGGTCACCGCGTTGAACAGGATGACACCGATGATGAAGCGCTCGAAGGGGGCCGACGTGACAAAGCCCTGGAGCCGCTCGCGCCAGCCGGTCAGCGCCGCCGCCATCGGCTAGCAGCACGCCGTGCGATGGTGGCCCGGCCGCGGCGCCCTGGTCTGGCGATGCCGCCCTGTTCGGCCATGCCTGGTCGTCGCGCGCCGCCTCAACGAGCGGTGAGCCTGAGCTCGATCCGCCGGTTCTGCCGGCGGGCTTCCTCGGTGTCGCCGCTGGCGATCGGCTGGGTGTCGGCGAACCCCGCGGCGATCAAACGGTCGGCCGGGATGCCCCACTCGATCAGTGCCTGGGCGACGGTGCTGGCCCTGGCAGCCGAGAGCTCCCAGTTCGAGCGCAGGCGGCCGCGACGGATCGGCTGATCGTCGGTATGGCCGTCCACCCTGAGCATCCAGGGCAGATCCTCGGGCAGCGCCTCGGTGAGGCGCTTGATCTCCATCGCGATCCGATCGAGTTCGGCCCGACCTTCGGGCGAGAGCTCGGCCTCGCCCGAGGCGAAGGTCAGGCCGGCCGCGTAGGCGACGTTCTGCCCGTCGAGCAACGCCACGTCCTCGGTGCCGCCGACCCGGGCGAGCACCTCGCCGGTGATCCGGGCATCTCGGCGCACCGCTGCCGCGGCCGCTGTCTCGGCTGCGGCCGGGCTCGGCTGGCCGCCGAGCGGTATTTCGACCGCCTCCGCCCCGCCAGCCGCGGCCTCCTGTGCGGTGAGTGCCGCCCGCTGCGCTTCGGTGACGGCGCGCAGCTCGGCGAGCTCTGCCGCCAAGGCCGCCAGCCGTTCCCGCGTCGCCGCGTCGACGTCGAGCAAGGCGTCGAGTGGCCGTTCGTCGGCAGCGGCGGTGAGCCGCTCGGCTGCCGCCGCGTCCAAAAGCTCGGCCTCCAGCGCTTCGACGCGGGCTTCGGCGGCCTCGCGCGCCACTGTCGCCGTCTGCAGGTCCTGGCGCAGCTCGCTCAGCGACGCTTCCCGATTCGCCAGCTGCGCCTCGGTCGCCGCGAGCGAGCCCAAGGCCGCATCACGTTCCGCCGCGAGCGCTGCCGACCGCTCGGCAGCTTCGGCACTCGAGGTCTCGATCTGCTCGGCCGCCGCTACTGCCTGGGCCTCGGCCGCTTCGATCGCCGCATCACGTTCGGCCCGCAGCTCGGCCAGTGCTGCCTCGGCGGTCGCCCGCTCTGCGTCGAGCCGCTCCTCGGCAACCCCGAGGTCGGCCTCGAGGCCGGCGACCGTCGCCCGCAACGCCGCGACCCGTTCGGCGTCCGCCGCCTCGCGCGCCATCAGCTCGTCCTGGGCGGCCGCCAGCTGGCGCTCGTAATCGTCGCGCACGTCCCGCAACGCCGCAACGGTGCTCTCCGCCAGGCGCAGCTCCTGCTCGAGCCCGGCCGCCCGCGTCGCCTCCGCCTCGCGCTCGGCCAGCTCGGCACGCAGGCGAGCCTGCTCGGTTTCCGCCGCGTCGCGCGCCGCCGTCAGCTGCCGCATCCGCTCGTCGCGCTCGACTCCCGCGGCCGCGCGCAGCTCCTCGAGCCGAGCCTCGGCCGTGTCGCGCTCGGCTTCGGCAGCGGCCAATGCCGCCAATGCCGAAGCGGCCGTCGCCTCGGCGGCGGCCTGGCGTTCCGCCGCCTCGGTCGCCGCCGCGGCTTCCCGTGCCTCGGCCGCCGTCAACGCCTCGCGCAGTCGCGCTTGGCTGGACTCGCGCAGCGCGAGCTCGCTCTCTAGATCGTCGGCCGCCGCCGCCTCTGCCGCGGCGTCGGCGGTGACGTCCGCGAGCTGCTGCTCGGCGGCGATCAGCGCGTCGGTGGTCTCGGCCAGCGCGGTCTCCCGCTCGGCGGCCAGGGCACGGAACGAGTCGCGCTCACGCTCGGCCAGGGCTGCGTCCTGTGTCAGCTGCTGCTGCGCCGCCTCGAGCTCGGCGAGCTCGGCTTGAAGGGCGCTGCGCTCGGCGGTGCGCGTCTCGACCTCTGCCGCGGCGTCGGCGGTGACGTCCGCGAGCTGCTGCTCGGCGGCGATCAG
>CAZNWE010000013.1:35746-63369 GCA_964576715.1 uncultured Geminicoccaceae bacterium
TGCTGCGCCGCCTCGAGCTCGGCGAGCTCGGCTTGAAGGGCGCTGCGCTCGGCGGCAAGACCGGCGAGCCTGGCCTCGGCGTCCGCGAGAGCAGCCGTCGCCTCGGCGCGAGCGGCCGCTTCGGCGGCGGCCGCCGCCTCCAGCGCGTCGCGCTCGCTCGCCAAGCTCGCCAACTCGCCGGCCAGCGCGTCGCGCTCGGCTTGCAGCGCTGCGGCATCGACAGCCCCGGCCTCGAGCTCGGCGAGCGCGGCCTCGCGGGCCTCGAGCTCGGTGCGCAGCGCCTCGTTGGCCGCGGTTGCCGAGCTCAACTGCTCCGGCAGGGCGCGCAGCTGTGCGACCTCGTCGCCCAGGCCCTCGAGCTGGGCCAGGCGTGCCGCGGTGCTGTCGGCTTCGGCGGCGGGCAGCTCGAGCGCGGCCACTGTTTGATCCAGCCCGCTCTCGACCGTCTGCACCCGGTCATAGGCATACCAGCCGGCACCGGCGGCGGCGGCGATCGGGATCAGGGTGAAGGCGGCAGTACGCTTTTGCTTGCGGCTTTCCCACTGCCGCAGATGCGCCTCGAGCTCGGAAATCCTGTTCGCCATGCCATCCTGCCCTAACGCTTGCCGTAGAGTTTCCACAAGAGTTCGACGAACCGCTCGGTGTCCTGCTGCGGCGAGGCACTGGCCCCGGCCAGTTCCCGCCACTCGTCGCGCAGCACCTGCAGCCCCTCGATCCGCTCGTCGCGCTCGACCATCTCGCGATAGGGAAAGACCGCCACGGCGGCGCCGACCACACCCACGACCATCGCCGGCAAGGGCGGCAACCAACCCGCCAGGGCCATCACGACCAGAGCGCCGCCGACCAGCAACAGCGCCCACGTCGCCAGCTGCAGCTGGCGCCGGGCGCCGCGATGGGTCGCCATCAGCTCGTCGAAGGGCACGCGCAACAGTCGTTCCTGGCGCATTCCGCTGGCCAGCGGCGTCGCCATGTCGTCGGAATCCGCCAAGGGGTCACCTCGCTTTTCGCACGACCGCAGCCGTACCGCCGATCGTCCATGCCACCGCGCCACGGCCCAGCCGCAGCGTTCGCCGGTCGGCGCTGGTTTAGCGCTATCGATTGGCAAAAGCCACCGGTCCGCGCCAGCCGGGCCGCGCGGTAAGTGCCTGTTGCCGCCGGCAATGCCGGCAATCGAAACAGCGACGGGAACAATCGGTCGGAACTTCGCCGCAAGCGCGAGGTCGCGGCCGGCGTCGGCCACCGCCACGCCCGAGCCGCTGCCCCAGCCACTGCGGCTGCCGGTGGCGCGCGGCTAGCGGGTCGTCAGCTTGATCTCGATCCGCCGATTGCGGCGGTAGGCCTCGGGCGTATCGGCCGGATCGAGTGGCTGGAACTCGGCGAAGCCGCGGGCGGCGACCCGATCGGGCGGGATGCCCTGGCTGACCAGGAACTGTGCTACCGAGATGGCCCTGGCGGTCGACAGCTCCCAGTTGGAGGGGAAGCGGGCGGTGCTGATCGGCCGGCGGTCGGTATGCCCGTCGACCTGCAGCACCCAGGGCAGCTCGTCTGGAATCTCCGCCGCGATCTCGGCCAGCGTCGACGCCAGTTGCGCCAGCTGCCGCCGGCCGTCCGGGCCGATCTCCGCCTCGCCGGTGCCGAACAGCACCTCTGATTGGAAGACGAAGCGGTCGCCGACAATGCGGACGTCGTCCCGCTCGCCGAGCACCGCGCGCAGCCGGCCGAAAAAGTCCGAGCGAAAGCGCGACAGCTCCTCGACCTCGGCGGCCAGGGCGAGGTTCAGCCGCGCGCCGAGATCGGCGATCAGCGCACTCTGCTCGACCACCTCCCGCTCGCGCGCGTCGAGGATCTGGTCGAGCTCGGCAAGCTGCACCGACAAGGCGTTGATCTGCTGCCGCAGCTGCGCCACCTCGGCTTCCGCCGCCTCGCGCCCCTCTGCCGCCTCGTCGAGCGCCGTCTCGAGGCTGCCGGCACTGCGCACCAGCTCCTCGAGGCGCAGGTCGCGGGCCTCGAGCTCGCGCTGGGCGAGCCGCGTCCGCTCCTCCTGACCGGCGAGCTGCGCCTCGAGCGCCATGCGCTCGTCACGCACCGCCCCCAAAGTCTCGGAGAGGGCCGCGCGATCGGCCTCGACCGCAGCCAGACGATCGGCCTGCTCGGCCACCTCGGCCTCGAGCTCGGCGCGCACCGTGCGCAGCGTCTCGACGTCGCGGCGCAGCTGCACCAGCTCGGCGAGGCGCAGCTCGAGCGTCTCACGATCGGCGTCGATGGTCGCCGTCGCGGCCTGCAGATCGGCCCGTGCCGCCGCTGCCTCGGCCTCGAACGTGTCGCGCTCGAGGCGCAGCGCCGACAGGGTCTCCTCGAGCTGCAGCGCCCGGTCACGCTGCAGCGCCAAGGCCTCGGTGAGCCGATCTCGCTCGGCGGCGACGTCGTCCACCCGGTCGGTCAGGGCGTCGCGCGCGGCGATGGCGCCGCGCAGATCCGTCGACAAGCGCGCCACGCTCCGCCTGAGCTCGGCCGCGGCATCGCGCTCGAGCCCGAGCTCCCGGCCGAGCGCGCTCAGCTCCGCCTCGAGCCGGCTCACCGCGGCATCGCGGCCCTCGAGCTGCTGGCTCAAGAAGAACTGGGCGAGCACGAACACGGCGAGCAGAAAGATGATGACCATGAGCAGCGTCGAGAGGGCATCGACGAAGCCTGGCCAGATATCCGTGGAGGAAGCCCGTTGGGCCCGACCGCGCGCCATCGCTCAGTACCCCCAGCCACCGCCGGGCCGCCAGCACGCCCGGCCCGGCATGGCCGCATGGCCGCCAGGCGCCGGTGCCAGGCCGCCAACGGGGTGCCCCGCGGTCGCCCGTCGGTGCGCTACCGGCGGCCGATCACCCTGCCGCATCGCCGGCTGCCGGCCGCCGCTCACGAGCGTACAGACTGCGGCTCGCCGGCGGCGATGGCAATGGTCCGCGACACCAGCTTGATCTCGTTCTTGAGCTCGCGCGTGCTCTCCTCGCGACCGCGCGCCAGATCGTCGATCAGCCGGCCGAGCTTCTGGTCGGTGCTGCGAATATGCTCGCGGGTCGCCTCGTCCAGGGTGACGACACTGCCGCGGCCGAGCGCCTGCTGCACGTCGATCTGCGCCTGGGCCAGGCGACCGAGTGCCTCGTGCTCGTGGCGCAGCTGGTCGTGCAGCAGACCGAGCCGCTCGTTCAGCAAGCCGAGCGTCGCGTTGAGATCACCACGCGCATGCTCGCTGCGCTCGATGACCAGCCGCAGCTGATCGATATTCTCGGCGGTCTGCTGCAGCATGCCTTGCAGATAGGCCGGCAACGGCGGTGCCGCCCCGCCGCCGCTGAGGCCACTATCCGGCGAGGAGTGCCGGGTCAGGCTGGCCAGCCACTCCTCGAGGTCGTTGTAGAAGCTGTTTTGCGCCTGCGTCGCCTGCAGGTCGATGAAGCCGAGAATCAGCGAGCCCGCAAGCCCGAACAGCGACGAGCTGAACGCCGTGCCCATGCCGCTCAACGGGGCGGCGAGCCCGGCTTTCAGATCATCGAACATCAGCACCATGTCGTCGCCGGTGAGCGACAGATCGGCGATCACCCGGCTGACCGAGGTGATGGTCTCGAGCAGCCCCCAAAAGGTGCCGAGCAGACCGAGAAAAATCAACAGGCCGGTCTGGTAGCGGGTGATGTCGCGGCTCTCGTCGAGCCGGGCACTGATGCTGTCCAGGAGATAGCGCATCGACAACGCGTTCAGCGACGCCTGGTCGCGGCGCGCCTGCTCACCGAGGGCGCCGGCGACCGGGGCGAGCAGGCGCGGCGGCGCGGCCATCGAGAAGCCGGGGCCGGCGGTCCGGAAGGCCTCGATCCAGGCCACCTCGGCGCGCAGCATCAAGATGCGGCGAAAGGCGTAGGCGATACCGAGCAGCAGCACGCCGAGGATCAGCCCGTTCAGCGCCGGATTCTGCATGAAGGCCCGGATGATCACGTCGTAGAGTGCGGCGACGACGATCACCGCGAGCGCGATGAAGAGGACGACCCGGATGATGAACCGCTTCGGGCTGGTCATGATCGCTTTGAGCTCGGCAACGGTGGCTGGGGCAACCCATGGCCACGCGCGCCTTTCCCGGTCAATTGTGCGGATCGAGCGCTTAAGGCCATGGCCTCATCTGGATAGTAACTGCTTGAGCCGCTCTACCAGAAAGTCGTGCACAAAGGCTTAACGTCGAGCGATTGTTGCGCTACCGCCGCAGCCCTGGGATGTTGTGCGCGGGAGCGCACGGACGACGCTCGGCAGCCGTGCTCCACGACTGCCGTGACCATCAGCGAGGGAGGTCGATTCAACCATGCTCACCATCGATCCCGACAAGGTGTGCGCCATCATCGTCAAGGCGCGGGTCTTCGATGCCGGGCTCGACACCGCCGGCGACGACCCGGGCTCCGATCTCGCCCACGGCGAGGTCGACGGCATCGAGGCGCAGGACGAGCAGGGCGACGAAGCCGACGAGGACAACACCGAGGACGAGCTCGCCGAGATGATCGCGGGTCTCAATATCGACGAGCAGGTCGAGCTCGTGGCGCTGGCCTGGCTCGGGCGGGGCAGCTACGCGGTCGAGGAATGGGACGATGCGCTGAGCGAGGCGGCACGGGCGCACAATGCGCGCACGGCCCAGTACCTGATGGGCATGCCGCTGCTCGCCGACTATCTCGAGGAGGGGCTCGCCGCCTTCGATCTGAGCTGCGAGTAGGTGATCCGCGCCGCGGTCGTGCCGACGCTGTGGGCGTTAGCGTTGCCCTAGGCGCGGCTCGGCTCTTCCCGAGCGCCGACGATTGGTCTAGTGACGCAGTATCGGAGCGGGCGATGGCGTTGCGGGGCGGGATGAAACGCGGACTCGGCGTCACTATTCTCATCCTGGGGTTCTGGCTGATGGCGACCAGGGCGGTGTTTTTTTGAGCACCGCAGCTTACGGCAGGTAGGCGGAGTGGCATGAGCGACGATCTGAGCTCTTTTTCGCGCCGGATCGGCTCGCGGGTCGAGGCGACGACGGGCGTGCCGCTGGCCCCCATCGTGACCGAGCCGTGGAGCCTGCACGTCGCCACCTTTCTCTGCGTCGGCCCGGCCGTTGCCGGCCTCATGCTCGGCAACTCGACCAAGCTGATCGGCGCCTTGGTCGCCATCGCGGCACTGCAGGTTGCGGCCCGCCTGGTCCGTCGCGGCCGTGCGGCGGAACGCGACTATGCCGAACGGGCGATCACCAAGGCGCCGCCACCGTTCAAGCTCGCCGGCCATATCCTGGTCGGCGTTGCCGGCATGGCGCTCGCCTCGTTCGCCGGAAGCCTGCCGCTCGTCGTCGGCATCGTCGCGGGTGGGCTCATGGGCTTCGCCGCGATGCTCGCCTACGGTCTCGATCCGCGGCAGGACAAAGGCCTCGATGCCGCCCTGGCCGAGCGCGCCGGGCTCCGCACCGAGGCCGTCCTCGAGGCGCTCGAGGAGGCGCGCGGCAAGGTCCGGGCGATCGAGACCGAGGCGCGCGGCCTGCACAGCCGCGAGCTGAAGGAGCGTCTGGCCCGGATCGCCCGAAGCGCCAACGGCGTGCTCAAGCAGATCGAGCAGGACCCGCGCGACCTGCGTCGGGCGCGGCGTTTCCTCGTCACCTATCTCGACGGCACCCGCGACGTCGTCGCCGGCTACCGCAAGCAGCAGAAGGATCTGGCCGACACGCCATTGTCGGAGAACTTCCGCCATGTGCTGGAAACGGTCGAGCAGGTCTTCGCCGAGCAGGCCGAAATCCTCAAGCGCAACGAAAGCCTCGACCTCGAGGTGCAGATCGACGTCTTGAAAACGCAACTGGAACGCGAGGGCGTTCACTAGCGCCGCACTGATGCGCAAAGCCTGGAGCAGATCGATGACCATGTCGCCCGAGAAGACGCCGTCGACCGCCACTGCCACCACGGCCCCGCCCACCATCCCGACAACCACTCCGACAACCACTGCGGCCGCCCCGGCGCAGACCGCGCTCGCCACCCAGATCGCCGCCCTCTCGGGCGAGCTGGTCCAGGATCTCGAGCTGAATCTCGAGGGCACCGCAGTCGAGCAGGTCGAGCGGGCGATGGCCGAACTCGACGTGACCGACAGCAACTCGATCATCTTCTTCGGCTCGAAGGCGCAGCAGCAGCTCACCGAGGTCTCCGATTCGATGCTCGAATCGGTGCGCACCAAGGACGTCGGCCCGGCCGGCGACGCGCTCAACTCGATGGTCTCGAAGCTGCGCGAGCTCAAGTTCGAGGCGATCGACCCGCGCGACCAGCCCGGCTTCTTCGCTCGCCTCTTCGGTGCGAAGAACAAGCTCCAGGGCTATCTCGACCAGTACGAGACGGTGCGCGACCAGATCGACAAGATCACCAACGATCTCGAACGGCACAAGACGACGCTGCTCACCGACATCACCAAGCTCGACAAGCTCTACGACGTCAATCTCGACTACTTCCGCTCGCTCGAAGTCTATGTCGCGGCCGGTCGCGCCAAGTTGAAGGAGCTCGACGAGACGACCATCCCGGCCATGGCCAAGTCGGTGGAGAATGCCGACGACGTGATCGAGGCGCAAAAGCTCCGCGACCTGCGCTCGCGCCGCGACGATCTCGAGCGCCGGGTCCACGACCTGCTCCTGACCCGCCAGGTGACGATGCAGAGCCTGCCCTCGATCCGGCTGGTCCAGGAGAACGACAAGTCGCTGATCACCAAGATCAACTCGACCATGGCCAACACCGTACCACTCTGGCGCCAGCAGCTGGCGCAAGCCATCACGATCTACCGGTCGGGTCAGGCGGCGGGGGCGGTCAAGGCCGCGACCGATCTCACCAACGAGCTGCTCGAGAAGAACGCCGACAATCTCCGCGAGGTCAATGCCGAGGTCCGCCAGCAGGTCGAGCGCGGGGTCTTCGACATCGAGGTGGTCAAGCGGGCCAACGACCAGCTGATCGCCACGATCGAGGACAGCTTGCGCATCGCCGATGAGGGCAAGGCCAAGCGCAAGGAGGCCGAGGTGCAGCTGATCGAGGCCGAGGAGAAGCTCAAGGCCAGCCTGCAGGCGGCCTCGGCCCGGGCCACCGGCACCGCCACGCAGCAGCCGGCCGGCTGAGCCAACCTGGAGCGACTCTCGTGATCATGGAAAAGCTGTTCGGCGAGTTCGTCGACGTCATCGAATGGACGGACCGGTCGACCGACACGCTGGCCTGGCGCTTCGAGCGCTACAACAACGAGATCAAGTTCGGTGCGAAGCTCACCGTGCGCGAGGGGCAGGCGGCGGTCTTCGTCAACGAGGGCGAGATCGCCGATGTCTTCACCCCCGGCATGTACGAGCTCCGAACCGCCAACCTGCCGATCCTCTCGACACTCCAGGGCTGGAGCCATGGTTTCGAGAGCCCGTTCAAGGCGGAGGTCTATTTCTTCAGCATGCGGCGGTTCTCCGACCTCAAATGGGGGACCCGCAACCCGGCGATGCTGCGCGACGCCGAATTCGGCCCGGTCCGGCTCAGAGCTTTCGGCACCTACGAGATCAGGATCGCCGATCCGGCCGTGCTGCTCCGCGAGGTGGTCGGCACGGATGGTCACTTCACCCTGGACGAGATCACCGACCAGCTCCGTAACCTGATCGTCGCCCGCTTCGCCACCATTCTCGGCAGCTCCGGGATCCCGGTCCTCGATCTCGCCGCCAACTACGACCAGCTCGGCCAGTTCGTGCACGGCCGGATCGCCCCCGAGTTCGCCAATTACGGCCTCGAGCTCACCAAGCTCCTGGTCGAGAACGTCTCCCTGCCGCCCGAGGTCGAGGCGGCGCTGGATCGTCGCACCTCGATGGGGGTGATCGGCGACTTGCGCAAGTACACCCAGTTCCAGGCCGCAGAAGCCATGCGCGCGGCTGCCTCGAACCCGGCCGATGGCGGGGCCGCCACCGGCATCGGGCTCGGCATGGGCATGGCGATGGCCAAGCAGTTCGCCGAATCGATGGGCGGCCCGGCGCCAGCGGCGCCGCCGCCGATCCCGCGCGCCCGCGCCTTCTTCGTCGCCCGTGGCGGCCAGCCCGAGGGGCCCTTCGAGGTCGCGGCGCTCGGCCAGCAGCGCAGCGCCGGCGGGCTGGGGCCCGACGATCTGGTCTGGGCCGAGGGCATGGCCGGCTGGGAGAAGGCCGCCACGGTCAGCGATCTCGCCAGCCTGTTCCCGCCGGCACCGCCGCCGATCCCCGGCAGCTGAGTCATCCCGCATGCCCTGGAAGATCGGGCCATGGGGGCCGCGCTCGCCCGCGACCACGGAGCAAGCGGCGCCCACGGCAGCCGTCGTCGAGCCCGAGCGCGAGGCGCAACTGGCCTGCGAGCAGTGCGGTGCGGTGCTCAGCTATGCACCGGGGACCGAGACGCTGAGCTGCGCCTATTGCGGCCATGTCAACCCGGTCCGCGTGGTCGAGACCGAGATCGTCGAGCACAGCCTGGACCGGGCACTCGCCGACGGTCTCGGCACCGCCCCGGTCGAGGAGACCCGGACGGTCAAATGCGACTCTTGTGCTGCCGAGTTCACCTTCGACCCCGCCACCCATGCCGGCTCCTGCCCGTTTTGTGGCCACTCGATCGTCACCGACACCGGCGTCCACCGGCAGATCAAGCCCGAGGCCCTGCTACCCTTCCTGATCACCGAGCGCGAGGCCAAGGAGCGGGTGCGGGGCTGGCTCGAAACCCTCTGGTTCGCGCCGACCAGGCTCAAGACCTATGCCCGCGACGAGGGCCGGCTAGCTGGCGTCTACCTGCCCTACTGGACCTTCGACAGCCGCACCCGGACCCGCTATCGCGGCCGACGTGGTGACTATTACACCGTGCCGATGCAGGTGCGGACGAAGGTCAACGGCAGGATGGTGACCCAGACCAGGCAGGTGCAGAAGGTCCGCTGGCGCGCTGCCTCGGGCGAGGTGCGGCGCTTCTTCGACGACGTGTTGGTGCTTGCCAGCCGCTCCCTGCCGACCTGGATGACCGACCGGCTCGAGCCCTGGGACCTCTTGGGCCTCAAGCCCTACACGCCGGACTACCTCGCCGGCTTTCAGGCCGAGGCGTATCAGCTGGGGCTCGAGGAGAGCTTCGCCGTGGCCGCGAAGAAAATGCGCGAGGTGATCGCCATGGACGTCCGCCGCGACATTGGCGGCGATCTCCAGGAGATCCACCGCCTCGACATCGAGCACGACGATCGCCGCTTCAAGCATGTGCTCCTGCCCTGCTGGCTCGGCGCCTATCTCTTCGGCGGCAAGAGCTACCACCTTTGCGTCAACGCGCGGACCGGTGCGGTACAGGGCGAGCGGCCCTATAGCTGGATCAAGATAGCCCTGGCGGTCATCGCCGGGCTGATTGTTGCCGCGGTCGTCCTTGCCATCCTCGCCCAGTCGCAATGAGCTTGCCGCCGTCCACCGCGGCCATCCGGCCAGCGCCTAGCGCGATCCCGCGTCGTCGGCGCTGCGGGCGAGTTGAACGGCGTTGCGGCGACCGTCCGACCCCGCCATATCGATCGGCATGAGCACTGTGATCGACGATACGCATGGCTTCATCAAGCGTCTGGTCGGCGCCGGCATGCCCGTGCGGCGGGCCGAAATCCTCGCCGACGAGCACGCTCGCTTGTTGAACGGGCGTTTGGCCACCTGTTCGATCTTAGAAAATGGCGAGCGGCGCTGCAGCGTGACATGGCACAGCTCAAAACGGGCATCCCGCAATGGGGTGCCGGCATGCTGGTCGCCCAGGCCGCGATCATCGCGAGCCTCTTCAAATTGCTATAGCGCCCCCCAGGCCAGGATCCCGATATAGAGGACATAGAACCCGAGCAGCAGCGCACCCTCGCGCCGCGACACGATCCAGCCGCTGACCGCGAACCAGAGCATCAAGACGGTCGCCGCCAACATCACCCAGATGTCGAACTCGATGATCTCGTGCGGCACGTCGAGCGGGTGCACGGCCGCGGTTATGCCGAGAATGCCGAAGGTGTTGTAGATATTGGAGCCAAGGATGTTGCCGAGGGCCACATCGCCGTGCTTCTTGACCGCGGCGATGATCGCGGTCACCAACTCCGGCAGCGAGGTGCCGACCGCCACCACGGTGAGCCCGATCACCGCCTCGGAGATCGCGAAAGTGGTGGCGAGCGCGATCGCCCCTTCGACCAGGAGCTTCGCCCCGTAGATGGTGAGCCCGATGCCGCCGATGGCGAAGAGCAGGGCCAGCGGCAAGGGCATCGGCACTGCGGTGGTCTGCAACGCCGCCTCGGCCTCGTACACCGCGGCCGCCTCGTCCGGGCTGCGGCTCTCCTTGACATAAGTGAAGACGATGTAGGTCAGGAGGGCGGCGACGAGCGCGAGCCCGGTCCACCGGTCGAGATGGCCGACCATCACCACAGCCGCTAGCAGCAACGCACTGAGGGCCACCACCGACCCGTCGCGAATGAATGCCTTGCGCTCGCAGACGATCGGCCGCAGCAGGGCACCGATGCCGAGGATGAGGAGGATGTTGGCGATGTTGGAGCCGACCACGTTGCCGACCGCGATACCGGGCGATCCGGCGAATGCCGCCTGCAGGGACGTGACGAGCTCCGGGCTCGAGGTGCCGAAGCCGACCAGGACGATGCCGATGAAGAGCGGCGACAGGCCGAGTCGCGTCGCCGTGGCCACGGCACCCCGCACCAGGGCTTCGCCACCGAGGACCAGCAGGGCGAACCCTGCCACGAGCGACACCACCATCAACCAGGCTCCCGAACGGATGGCCGCAAAGCCGCGCCGGTATAGAGGATAAGCCGAAGGTGCACAGCAGAACTCTTGGCCACCGCCGGCGGCGCGGTTGAGCCATGTGGCAGGCCGACACACTCGTCCTTGTGACCCTCACCTTCCTCGGCGCCGGCCTCGTCAAGGGGGTCGTCGGTCTCGGCCTGCCGACCATCGTCCTCGGCCTGCTTACCGTGCCGCTCGGCATCACCCAGGCGATCGCCGTGCTTCTGGTGCCGTCCTTGGTCACCAATGCGGTGCAGGGTTTCTCGGGCCCGAAGCCGCTCGCCACCTGCCGGCGCTTCTGGCCGCTTCTGCTCGCCGCCTCGCTCGGCATCCTGGTCGGCACCGGGGCCCTGGCGCGCAGCACCGGCAGTGGCCCCGCCGTGGCCCTGGGCGTGCTCATCGCCTTGCATGGCGCGATCAGCCTCTTGGCCCCGCCGCTGCCCCATCCCGGTCACCACGAGCGCTGGCTGTCGCCCGCCGCCGGACTGCTCAACGGGCTGATCACCGGGTTCACCGGCTCGGCCATCCTGCCGGGCGTGCTCTATTTCCAGTCGCTCGGGCTCGACAAGGAGCGGCTGGTGCAGGGCATGGGCCTCCTGTTCTGCATCTCGACCGCCGTCTTGATGCTGGCCTTCACCCGCCATCGCCTGCTGACGGCGGAACTGGCCCTGTTCTCCACGCTCGCCCTCGCCCCGGCCCTGCTCGGCCTTTGGCTGGGTGCCCGGATCCGCCGGCGGATCGCCGAGGAGCGCTTTCGCCGCCTGTTGTTCATCGCGCTGATCGTCCTCGGTGCCGGCATCGTCTGGCGCACGACCGGTTGACCCAAGGCCCGACGGCGTGCGTATCAGCTGGCAAAGGAGACAGTCATGCGATGCAGCAAGCGCGGCGGCCGCACCTATACCGCCGCTCTCGTTACCGGTGCCTCGAGCGGCATCGGCGATGCCTTCGCCCGAGCCTTGCCGGACGAGACCGATCTCGTGCTGACCGGCCGCGACCGCGAGGCGCTCGGCGCTCTCGCCACCGAGCTGATGCGCGACGGCCGGCGGATCGAGGTCGTCCAGGCCGACCTCGCCACCGAGGCTGGGGCGGCGGAGGTGATCGAGGCAGCCGATGCGTTCGGCATCGATCTCTTGATCAACAATGCCGGGCTCGGGCGGTTCGGGTCGCATCTTGCGAATCCGGCCGAGGCCGAGGCACTGACCGTCAGGGTCAACGCCGAGGCCACGACACGGCTGTGCCGCGGCCTCCTGCCCGGCATGCTGGCCCGGGCGCGCAGTGCGCGAAGCCGGGCCGGGCTGGTCAACATCGCGAGCACCGTGGCCTTCGCCCCGGTGCCCCAGTTCGCCGTCTATGCCGCGAGCAAGGCCTATGTGGTGAGCTATACCGAGGCGTTGCAGGCCGAACTCGCCCGCGAGCCGGTCGACATCGTTCTCGCCCTGCCGGGTTCGGTCGCCACAGCCTTCGGCGAGCGCGCCGGCTACCGCGGTGGCAGTCTGCCCGGTGCGATCAAGCCCGAGAAGGTTGCCGAGCGCACGCTGGCCGGGCTCGGCCGGCAGCCGGTGGTGTTCACCGACTGCCTGAGCGGCACCGGCCTCGGCCCGGTCACCACGCTGCGGGGCATCGGTGCCAAGGGCCTGGCCGCCGGGCTCGGGGTCTTCCAGAGCCTGCAGTCGATGCGCCGGCGCGCCTGATCAGCCCGCGCCGGCGCGCATCTCCTCGACGAGCTGGGTCAACCGCTCGAGCGGTACCGCGCCCGGCACCACCGTTTCGCCGATGATGAAACTCGGCGTGCCGTTGATGCCGAGGCCCTGGGCGAGGAGAATGTTGTCCTGGATGTGGTCGGCGACCGCGTCGACCTCCATGTCGCTGAGCAACTGGTCGGCATCGAGGCCGTTGGTCTCGGCCAGCTCGCGGATCACCGCCTCGTCGATGCGATTGGCGGCCAAGAGTGCCCAGTGCATCGCCTCGTAGCCGCCCTGCCGATGGGCGGCGAGTGCGGCGCGTGAGGCGAGGAGCGAGTCGGGACCGAGGATCGGGAACTCCTTCATGACGATTCGCAATTCCGGGTCGGCGGCGAGCAGCGCTTGCATCGGCTCGGCCATCGCCCGGCAGTAGCCGCAGCGATAGTCGAAGAATTCGACCAGGGTGACGTCGCCTTCGGGATTGCCGAGCACCGGATCGCGCGCATCGGTCTTGAGCGCCTCGTCGTCCTCGGCCAGCCGCCGGCGCTGGTCGGCCGCCGCCGTCGCCTCGCGCCGACGCTGTAGCTCCTCGATCGCCTGCATGATGATCTCGGGCTCGCGCAGCAGGTAGTCGCGCACGATCCGTTCGACCTCGTCCCGCGGCAATTCGGTCTGCGCCAGCACGTCACCAGCCGGTGCGGCGAGCAGCACCATGCCGAGCCCGAGGCCGGCGAACCAGCACCGTGCCGTATCGATTCGGTTTTGCAGCAACGTCATCTCCTCACTCGTCGGTCGGAGCGGGCATACCGCGGTTGACGCGCGGGTGCGAGTGCGTAACGCGACACATGCCCGTGATGGCGCCCGACCGGGTCCCTTTGGTGAACGGTGCGGCACGGGGCGGCAAGGCGCCGGGTCGCAGCACTGGTCGCAAGACCGCTGACCGAGCCTATCGGGTCATCTGGCCGGTGACGAAGTTGTACTCGGCCTCGAGCAGGTGCTCGGCACCGTCGCTGCGGCGGATCGACGAATAGAGGCCGAACGAATCGACCGGAAAGGGGGGCAGCCGAACCAGCGAATGCCGCCGCAGGTAGGTTGCGAGGCGCGGCTCGGACGGCGGTAGCCGGAACCGTGCCAAGGTCACGTGCGGCACGAACTTGCGGCTGTCCGGCGGCGCGCCGGCTGCCAGGACACATTGGGCGACGCGTCGCCGCAAGCGGTCGAGTGCCGGATTGGCGGCGACACCGATCCAGAGCTGGCGCAGCGGCCCGCTCGGCGGGAACTGGCCGAGGCCGCGGAGCTGAATGTCGAACGGCGCCATCGAGACGCTGGCGAGGGACTCGCCGAGCTCGTAGAAGACCGTGTGGTCGACGTCGCCGACAAAGCGCAGGGTAAGGTGGAGGTCATCGAGGTCGGTCCAGCGCGCATTGGGAAAGCCATGCATCATGTGATCCAAGGCGTCGGCGACCTCGGACGGCATGGCGATGGCGACGAACAGTCTCGGCAACGTGCCTGCACCCTTCGAGAACAGCTGCCGGCCAGGGCAGTGACGGCGCCCGGGCGGCCGTTGGGCGCCGCCGCGGCGCGCCGATCGCCCGCCGGCGCGTTCCGTCAAAAAAGCGCCAGTGTTTCGGCGATCGACGTTCTCAGCGGCGCGTCGAGCGTGCTAAAGGCGCTCATCACCATTTAGCACTTCAACCGATGGGTTACGACTCTTGGCATCAGACGGGTTCATTCGCGAGGTCGACGAGGAACTGCAGCGCGACCGCATGGCGAAACTTTGGCGGCGGTATGGCGCACTCGTGGTCGGTGCCGTGGTCGTCGTCGTTCTCGCGACAGCCGGCAAGGTCGGCTGGGACGCCTGGCAGGCCCGCCAGCTGGAACGGCAGGGCGCCGCCTTCGCCGCAGCCGAGGCGGCGCTGGAGCGGGACGAGCCGGCGGCGGCGGCCGAACAGTTCGCCAGCCTGGCGGCGGCCGAGCGGGGTGATGTCGCGGCCGTCGCCGCACTTCGCGAGGCCGAAGCGCGGCTTCGCGCGGGCGAGGTCGAGGCCAGCATGGCCGTGTTGGACGAGCTCGCGGCCGCCTCCGGCATCGATCCTGTCCTGCGTGACTTTGCCGCCGTGAGCGCGGCGCAGCGCCGGCTCGGGATGGCCGATCCGGCCGAGCTGCGCGCCTCGCTGCAGCCGCAAATGGCGGCCGATGCGCCGTTTCGCCATTCGGCGCGCGAGATCGCCGCGCTCGCTGCGCTCGAGGCCGGCGACGAGGCGGCAGCGATCGAGGCGCTGCGCGCGCTCTTGGCCGATAGCGGCACCCCGGACGACATGCGCCGCCGCGTCGGCGAGCTGCTGGCGGCGCTCGGTGTCGACGAAGGCGCCGCCGCACCAGCCGCGAGCGTGGACGCTTCATGAGCAGGCGCAACGCGATGGTGACGGTGGGACGGAGGCGCCGCCGCGGCTTGGCATTGATCGGTCTGGTTCTAGCGCTCGGCGGCTGCGGCGGCTGGCTCGGCGGCGTCGACGAGGAGCCGTTGCCCGGCGAGCGGGTGCCGATCATGCTCCTGACCGACGGCATGGCGGCTGACCCGCGGGTGGCCAATCTCAACATCGTGTTGCCGGCACCGCAGCGCCTCGCCGACTGGCCACTGCCCGGCGGCAACGCCACCCACGCCATGCACCATCTCGCCCTGGCCGACGACCTGGCGCTGGCCTGGCGGGCCAGTATCGGGGCCGGCAGCGGCGGTGCCAGCCAGCTCCTGGCGCGCCCGGTCGTCGCCGGCGGACGGGTCTTTGCGATCGACAGCCAGGGGCAGATCACCGCCTTCGATGCCGCCGACGGGCGACGCCTCTGGCAGACGACACCGGAGAGCATGCGGACGAGCGACCGGTTGCGCTCCGGCGCCATCGCCTACGCCGAGGGCCGGCTGTTCACGACGACGGCCGGCGGCGACGTTCTGGCCCTCGACGCCGCCGATGGCGGTGAGCTCTGGCAGCGCCGGCTGTTCGCGCCGATCCGCACCGCACCGACCCCGGTCGGCGATCGCCTCCTGGTGACGACCAGCACCAACCAGACCTTCGCGCTCGACGTCCAGAGCGGTGACGTGCTCTGGCAGCACGCCGGGTTCTTCGAGCAGGCCGCCATTCTCGGCGGTGCGGCGCCGGCCGCCGATGGGCGCCTCGCCGTCGTTGCCTACTCGTCCGGCGAGGTGTTCGCGCTCGACCTCGCCGATGGCAGTCCCGTCTGGTCCGACACCGTGCTGCGCCCGCGGCGGACGCTGGCGATCGGCGCGATCAGCGATATCACCGGCAGCCCGGTGATCGACCAGGGCCGCGCGATCGTTGCCGGCAACGGTGGCGAGATGGGCGCTTTCGACCTCGCCAACGGCGCGCGCCGGTGGAGTTTGGACGTCACCTCGCGGCACACGCCCTGGGTCGCCGGTGATTTCATCTACGTGCTGACCGATCGCAACGAAGTGGTCGCCGTCGTCCGCCAAGGCGGCCTGGTCCGCTGGGTGAGCCCGCTCGAGCGGCTGCGCGACCCGGACAACCCGGAATCGACCCGCATCTTCTGGGCCGGCCCGGTGCTCGCCGGCGATCGGTTGATCCTCGCGGGCTCGACCAGCGAGGCGATCAGCCTGTCGCCCTACACCGGCGAGATCCTCGGTCGCCTGCGGTTGCCGGGGCCGGTGTCCTTGCCTCCTGTCGTGGCCGATGGCACGCTCTATCTGCTCACCACGAACGGTGAGCTCCTCGCCTACCGCTAGCCGTGCCCGACTAGCCGAGCCCGCGCCCCAGCGCATCGCCGCAGAGCGTCAATGAGCCGTCGCGTCGCCATCATCGGCCGACCCAATGTCGGCAAGTCGACCTTGTTCAACCGCCTTGCCGGCGGCAAGCGGGCGCTCGTCCACGACACGCCGGGCGTCACCCGCGATCGCCTCGAGGCGCCGGCCCGGCTGCTCGACCTCGACTTCACCGTGGTCGATACGGCCGGCCTCGAGATCGGCATGAAGCAAGAGCTGTCCGAGCGGCTGGTGCTGCAGACCCTGGCTGGCCTGAAGAGCGCCGATGTCGGCCTCTTTCTGGTCGATGCGCGCGCCGGCATCACCCCGCTCGACGAGGAGATCGCGGGCTTGCTGAGAAGCCAGGGCAAGCCGATCGTCCTCGCCGCGAACAAGTGTGAGGGGCGCTCGGGCGAGGCCGAGGCGCAGGCGGCGTGGCGGCTCGGGCTGGGCGAGCCCATCGCCATCTCGGCCGAGCATGCGCTGGGGCTCGAGGCCCTGGCAGAGGCGTTGCGCCCGCATCTCGGCGAAGCCCCCGCCGACGCGGCCGCAAACGCCGAGACCGAGCCCGGGCTCGATGACGACGGGCCATTGAACCTCGCCATCGTCGGTCGACCGAATGTCGGCAAGTCGTCGCTGATCAATCGGCTGATCAGCGAACAGCGGTTGTTGACCGGACCCGAGCCCGGCTTGACCCGCGATGCCGTCGGTGTCGAATGGCAATGGCGCGATCGTGCCATACGCCTGGTCGACACCGCCGGTCTGCGCCGCAAGACGCGCATCGAGGCGCCGGTCGAGAAGCTCTCGGCGTCGGCGAGCCTGCGGGCGATCCGCCGCTGTCATGTGGCGGTGCTGCTGCTCGACGCGACCGAGCCGCTCGAGAAGCAGGAGCTGACCATTGCCAATCGGGTGCTGGAGGAGGGCCGGGCACTGGTGATCGCCGCCAACAAATGGGATCTCGTCGAGCGGCCCGACGAGACGCTGGCCGAGATCCGCTTTCGCCTCCGGCACAAGCTCGCCCAGCTCAAGAACCTGCCCTTGGTGACCCTGTCGGTGAAGACCGGCCGCGGGCTCGACAAGCTGCTGCCGGCGGTGGTCGAGACGGTCGACCGCTGGTCGACCCGGATCTCCACTGGACGGCTCAACCGCTGGCTGGCCGCGGCGATCGAGAAGACCCCGCCGCCGATGGCGCAGAACCGGCGGATCAAGATCCGCTACGCCACGCAGGTCGGCACCCGACCCCCGACCATCGCACTCTTCGCCAACAAGCCCGAGGGCGAGCTGCCCGCTGCTTACAAGCGCTATCTGGAGGCGAGCTTCGTCGAGGCGTTCGGGCTCGGCGGCATCGCCGTGCGCCTCGTCGTCCGCCACGGCGACAATCCCTACCACGAAGCCTAGACCGCGCCGGCGTCTGCCGGTGGCCGGCAAGCGGGTGTCGCAAATTGGGTCGAATGGTCGCGTTAGCCGCTTTGCAGCCCTGGCCGGAGGCGCTAGCGGTTGGCGGGTAAGGTTGGAGGCGGCAAGGTGCGTAACCGACGTGGCAAGGAACGCAAGGACCGCAGTGGCGGGGCGGCGCAGCTGCCCTGGGCTCGCGTCACCAATCCGTTCCCGCCGCTGGCATTGCTGCGACCTGAGCAGCTCGATGCCATCGACGAGGCGGCGTTCACCATCCTCGAGGAGGTCGGGATTGATTTCCTCTCGGCCGAAGCCGGGCCCGTGCTGGCGGCCGGCGGCGCCGAGGTCGAGGCCGGCAGCGAGCGGGTTCGCTTCGGCCGCGAGGTGATCCGCCACTGGGTTGCCAAGGCACCCGCCAGCTTTCCCTTGAAGGGGCGCGAGCCGGCCCACGACGTCGGCTTCGGCGGCAATGAGATGGTCTTCTCGCTGATCGCCTCGGCGCCCAATTGCTCGGATCTCGAGCACGGCCGCCGTCCCGGGACGTTCGAGGATTTCTGCCGCTTCGTGAGGCTCGGCCAGACGCTCAATGCCATCCATGTCTTTGGCGGTTACCCGGTCGAGCCGGTCGACCTGCCGGCGGCGACGCGGCATCTCGATTGCCAGCGGGCCTTCATCGAGCTCGGCACCAAGCCGATTCACGCCTATTCGCTCGGCCGGACGCGGATCCTCGATGCCCTGGAGCTGGTCAAGCTCGGCCATGGGCTGGACGATGCCGGCCTCGCCGCCGCGGCGCGGGTCATCTCGATCATCAACACCAGCTCACCGCTGCGCCTCGACGGGCCGATGATCGAGGGGATGCTCGAGCTGGCACCCCGGAACCAGTGCGTTTGTATCACGCCGTTCACGCTTTCGGGTGCCATGGCGCCGGCGACCATCGCCGGTGCGTTGGCGCAGCAGCACGCCGAAGCACTGGCCGGCATCGCCTTTTATCAGATGATCAAGGCCGGCGCGCCCTGCCTATACGGCGGGTTTACCTCCAACGTGGACATGAAGTCCGGCGCGCCGGCGTTCGGCACACCCGAATACTTCAGGGCCACGGTGGTCAGCGGCCAGCTGGCGCGGCGCTGGCGGCTTCCCTACCGCAGCTCGAACGTCAATGCGGCCAACACCGTCGATGCGCAAGCGGCCTACGAGGCGATGTTCAGCCTGTGGGCGTGCGTCGCCGGCGGGGTCAACTTCGTCAAGCATGCCGCCGGCTGGCTCGAGGGCGGCCTCGTCTGCAGCCTCGAGAAGATCGTCCTGGACGTCGAATTGATCCAGATGATCCGCCAGTGCATGGAGCCGATCGCCGTCGACGACGATGCGCTGGGCCTCGAGGCGATCCGCGAGGTGGGGCCTGGCGGGCACTTCTTCGGTGCCGCCCACACCCTGGCGCGCTTCGAGAACGCCTTCCACGCGCCGTTGCTCTCCGACTGGCGCAACTTCGCGAGCTGGCAGGAGGCCGGCTCGCCGACCGCCATGATGCACGCTCATGTCAAGGCCAAGGCCTTCCTCGAGGCGTACGAGCAGCCGCCGCTCGACCCCGGCCGCAAGGCTGCGATCGACGACTATGTCGAGCGGCGCAAGCGTGAGGGCGGCGCCCTGGCCGCCTGAGACAGCAAGTTGGGTCAAGCTGATGAGCGATCTTCCGAGCAGCGTTCCCTACCTCGTGATCGGGGCCGGTGTGCACGGGCTGTCCACCGCCTGGCATCTGGCCATGGCGCTGGCGCAAGGCGGCACCGGCAAGCGGGCGGACGTTATGCTCGTCGACAAGAGCGGCCCGGGGGCCGGGGCTACCGGGGTCGCCTGCGGCTGTGTCAGGAATCTCTACATGACCAGCCCGTTGCACAACATCCTGCGCCATTCGGTCGACGTCTGGCAATCGGACCCGGTCAATTTCGGCTTTCAGCAGGTCGGCTACGTCTCCGTCGGCGAGGGCAACCAGACGGCCGACTACGAGACGATGCACAAGAGCCAGAACGCCGCCGGCTACACGTCGGATCTCTATGTCGGCAAGGAGGCGAAGGCCTTTCTCAAGGCGATCTGGCCCGATTTCAACACCGAGAAGGCGGATTGCGTCTTGCACGAGCGGCCCTCGGGCTATGCCGGAACGCACACCGCGATCGCCGGCCTCGCCCAGAAATGCCGGCAGTGGGGGGTCGACATCCGGGCCGGTGTCGAGGTTCAGGGCTACGATATGACCGGCGACCGGGTGAGCGGTGTCGTCACCAGCCAGGGCACGATCAAGGCCGATGTCGTCGTCATCTGTGCTGGCGCCTGGGTGCCGCGGCACTGGCAGTGGCTCGGCCAGCCGGCGACGCTCGATCTCCACTACCCGGACGGCGGCGTCGCCGAAGCTCAGGACATGTGGACGTTCTGGCGTCTGCTCGAGGGTGAGGTCTATCTCGATGGCACCAGCTACCGGACCGCCGACGACCGTGATCCGCCGGTCCTGCATGTCGAGCTCATGAACACGCCCGTGGTGACCGAGGACGGCCGCAGCTTCCCCGACCAGCACTTCTACACCTATGTCCGCTACGCCGCCGAGCGGGTCGGCGCACCGGGTGTGCAGGGCGGCACCATCCCGATCCGGCTCGGGCCGGAGGCCGTGCTCGACCCCTACGGTCACGCCAATCCGCATTATCAGGCCGACCCCTGGTTCGCCGACTACTACTGCGCCACGCTCGCCTACCTGATGGAGCGCTTCAAGGGCTGCCGGCAGCGCTTCAAGCAGCGGCCGAACGGCGGGATCGGCGCCTTCACCCCGGACAACGTGCCGATCTTCGACTGGGTCGCCGACAACGCCTACATGATCGCCGACAGCAATCACGGTTTCAAGATGATCGGGGTCGGCAAGCTGGTTGCGCAGCAGCTGGTCACCGGCGCGGCCGTGCCCGAGCTTCGCCCCTTCGCCCTCGCCCGCTACGCCGAGGGCCGCACCTTCGGGGATCGCAACTCGAACTGTCCCTGGGTCTGAGCGCCCTCTTCGCTCGACAACGCTGCTGCATCAGGCGACGTCGGATGCTGTCGACCGCGGCATCGCCTCGTCGCCAACGCGATCGCCGAGTGCCAGCTTTCGCCAGACGACGATGAGGTTGTTGGCCGGCATTTGCACGATGCGGGCCCGCGTCAGGCCGGCCGCCGTGGCCAGCGGGTCGAGCTCGGTATCGAGGCAGCGTATGCCGCAGTGGCGGTCTTGGGCTCGCAGGGCCCGATCGAAGGCCCCGTTGCTGGGGGCGGTGTGCCGGCCCCGACGCTTCATCGGGCCGTAGAGGACGAGAACGCCGTGCGCCTCGAGCACGCGGCCGGCGCCGGCGAACAGACCTGCCGCCACCGGCCAGGGAGCGATGTGGACGAGATTGGCGGCGAACACGGCATCGGCCCGGTTGATCGGCCAATCGCCGCTCGCCGCGTCGAGCTGGATGGCCGGGCGAATGGTGTCGGCCTCGCTCGCCGCGGCATGCGCGTCGATGCCGGGGAGGGCCGAAGCGTCGGCATCGGAAGGCTGCCAGGCGAGGGTGGGCCAGAGCCGCGGGGCCATGAAGGCGGCGTGCTCGCCGGTGCCGGAGGCGATCTCGAGCAGCAGGCCCCGGCGCGGCAGCACGTCCTTCAACACGGCGAGGATCGGCGCTCGATTGCGCCGGGTCGCGGGCGCGTGGCGGCAGGCTTCGTCGCCCGGCAGGCTGGTCACTGCGCTGGCCATCCCGTCGGGCCCGGCGTGCGGCCGAGCCGGTCGCTGCGCGCCAGGCGGCGACCCCCCGGCGGCCTGCTGGCGTCGACCATGATCTCCCGTGACATGCTTGCCTGACCGCTCCTCGAGCCGTTCACCGCCGCACCCTAGCGCAGCCGCCGGCCGCATGCGACCATCGGCTACAGCGCCTTGCGGCGGTCTTTCCGGGGCCTGTCGCAGCGGCTATGTCGCCAGGGTCGGTGCAAGGGCTTGGGGTGTGCGATGAGCGAGCGAATGGGTGTGATGGTTTGTGGCCACGGCTCGCGATCGAAGGCTGCGGTCGGCGAGTTCGCGGCGGTGGCCGAGAAGCTCGCAGCGCATTTCCCGGACTGGCCGGTCGAGCACGGCTATCTCGAGTTCGCCAACCCGGTGATCCGCGACGGGCTGGACAAGCTGAAGGAGCAGGGCTGCACGCGAATCCTGGCCGTCCCTGGCATGCTGTTCGCGGCCGGCCATGCCAAGAACGACATCCCGTCCGTGCTCAACACCTATCAGGCGCGGCATGGGCTGCGCATCGACTACGGCCGCGAGCTCGGCGTCGACGCCAAGATGATCAAGGCCGCGGCCGATCGCATCAAGGCCGCACTCGACCGCGCCAATGCCGCGCACGGCAGCCTGCCCAACCACGAGGTCTGCCTCGTCGTGATCGGCCGCGGCGCCTCCGATCCGGATGCCAACTCGAACGTTGCCAAGATCGCCCGGATGCTCTGGGAGGGTTTCGGCTTCGGCTGGTGCGAGACGGGCTATTCCGGGGTCACCTTCCCGCTGGTCGAGCCCTGCCTCGAGCACGCCGCCAAGCTCGGCTACCGGCGCGTCGTGGTGTTTCCCTATTTCCTCTTCACCGGCATCCTGATCGACCGGATCTACGGCTTCACCCGGCAGGTCGCGGCCGCGCATCCCGAGATCACCTTCGTCGAGGCGGGCTACCTCAACGACCACCCGTTGGTGATCGAGACCTTCGCCGACCGGGTGCGGGAGATCCTCGAAGGCTCGAACCTGATGAACTGCTCGCTGTGCAAGTACCGGGCACAGGTGTTGGGCTTCGAGCACGAGGTCGGGCTGCCGCAGGAGAGCCATCACCACCACGTCGAGGGCAAGGGTGCCTCGGCGCCGGGCTCGTCGGTCGAGGAGTGTCCGCTGTGCGAGACGTTCTGCACCGGCGCCTGCCGCCTGGCCCGGGCAGATGCTCACCGCCACGATCACGGGCACCCTCACGACCACGACCACCACCACCCTGCCTATCCGCACGAACGGCATCCGCACGGACCGCTCAGTGCCCTGAAGACGGTCAAGCGCTAGCGGCCCGCTTGGCGGCCATGGGCGCCGGCGCGGGTGCCGTTCAGGAGAGGCGCAGCAGCGCGTAGGCGACCAGCGGGACGGCGAACCCGAGCCATCCGACGGCGGTCCAGATGGCGCTGCCCTTGGCCGGGCGATCGGGGATGTCGGTTTGGGATCTCATGCTCGTTGACTCCGGGTCGGTCGTTGGGCGCGACGGCGAAGTGGACGCGAAACAAAAGATCAATACCTTTTAACAGGTGAAGGGAAACATCGCCGTGTCAAGGGCGCGGCTTGGTGAATCGCGGGCCGGCAGCCCGGTACGCGCTCGCGTGCCGGCCGCCCCTCGGCCCTTGGTTGATCGGCCTACAACCATGGTCGGCGGAGAGGCAGCGAGCGGCGAGGATGGCCATGATCGCGGGTGAGGGATCGATAGTGCGGCGGTTGCCGCAGCACTCGACGACCGACCAGCTCCTGGCCGAGGCGGTCGGCCTCGCCCAGCTGCTGCGTGGCTGCCTGCAGGTCGATCGACAGCTGGCGGCGACCTGCCGTCCGACGCCGCCCCGGCCGGTGGAGCGGACGATCAAGGTCGCCGAACTCACCGCTCTGCTCGGGCTCTCGGTGGCCTGGTTGTCGACCCGCAAGGCGGTGGCCGCCGGCGTGCTCAGCCCCGAGGAGGGGCGGGCTCCCGCGCGCCGGCTGGCGACGCTGCAGCCGGTCGGCCGGTCGCTGGGAATGCGGCCGCCGGCGGCGGGCGACTGGCTCGGCCGGCAGCTGGCGACGCTCGAGGTCCGGGTGCACGCCCTGCACGAGCGGCTGGCGCGGCTCGACCGGCTGCTCGACGAGCCGGGCTGAGCCAGGTCGATTGGCCGGCGCCGGCCCTTGTTGCGTCTTCGAATTCGCGTCATACGAGGCGCCAGACGAGACCGTTGCAAGGCAGCCGGAGGACGCGCCATGTCGCTGATCGCCCAGAGCCTGGGCCGCATCAAGCCGTCGCCCACCATCGCGGTGACCAATCTCGCCCGCGAACTCAAGGCGCAGGGCCGCGACATCATCGGGCTCGGGGCCGGCGAGCCGGATTTCGACACCCCGGACCACATCAAGGAAGCGGCGATCGAGGCGATCCGCGCCGGTGACACGAAGTACACCGCGGTCGACGGCACGCCGGCCCTGAAGCAGGCGATCTCGGCCAAGTTCGCGCGGGAGAACGGGCTCGCCTACCAGCCCGAGCAGGTGACGGTCGGCACCGGCGGCAAGCAGGTGCTCTACAATGCCTTGATGGCCACCATCGACCCGGGCGACGAAGTGCTCATTCCGGCACCCTACTGGGTCTCCTACCCCGACATGGTGCTGCTCGCCGGTGGCGTGCCCGTGGCGATCGACTGCCCGGCCGAGAAGGGCTTCAAGCTGCAGCCGGCGCAGCTCGAAGCGGCGATCACGGCGAAGACCAAGTGGCTGATCTTGAACTCGCCCTCGAATCCCACGGGTTCCGCCTATAGCGAGGCCGAGCTCAAGGCGCTCACCGACGTGCTGGTGCAACACGCCCACGTCTACGTCATGACCGACGACATGTACGAGCACCTAGTCTACGACGATTTTCGCTTCACCACCCCGGCCGAGGTCGAGCCGCGCCTCTATGACCGGACGCTGACCGTCAACGGCGTCTCCAAGGCCTACGCGATGACCGGCTGGCGGATCGGCTATGCCGGCGGGCCGGCCGAGCTGATCAAGGCGATGGGCAAGGTGCAGTCGCAGAGCACGTCGAACCCCTGCTCGATCAGCCAGGCGGCGGCGGTGGCCGCGCTCAATGGCCCGCAGGACTTCCTGCCGGAGCGCAATGCCGTTTTCAAAGAGCGCCGCGACCTGATCGTCGGTCTCTTGAATGAGGCACCCGGCCTCGACTGCCCGACGCCGGAGGGGGCCTTCTACGTCTATCCGTCCTGTGCCGGGGTGATCGGCCGCCGGACGCCGGACGGTGCTGTGATCGGCTCGTCCGAAGCCTTCGCCAAGTACCTCCTCGAGGAGGGCGGGGTCGCCGTCGTCCACGGCTCCGCCTTCGGCCTCGACCCGCATTTCCGCATCTCCTACGCGACGGCGACGGCGCTGCTCGAGGAGGCCGGCCGGCGGATCATCGCCACCTGCCAGAAGCTGGGGTAGCGGCGGCCTCTCGGCTTTCGCAAGGCCGGGGGACCGGGGTCCCCCCGGACCGGCTCAGTCGGCGAAATGCGGGTGCCGCACGTGGTCGCCTGCCTCGATGCCCAGCCGCTCGGCCTCGCCGGCGAGGATTTCGAGGACACCGGCGACCGGGCCCTCGGAGCTGATGATGCTTTCCGAGAAGGGGGTGGTGCGCGTAGCGATCGATTCGATGGTGCCGCCTTCGTCGATGAACAGCATGTCGAGCGAGGTCGGGGTGTTCTTCATCCACATCGAGACCGGGCGCGGGCGCTGGTGGACGAAGAGCATGCCGGTGCCGGGGGGCACCTGTTCCCGGAACATCAGGCCGCGCGACTGCTCAGCGGGCGTGCGGGCCATCTCGACCAGGAAGCCCACCGGGCCGCCGCTGGTCTCGATGGAAAGCGGTTCCTGTGGGAGGATCGGCTGCGGCGCGCCGCCAGCTTGGCCGGCTGCGGCGAGCGGCAATAGCGCGACGGCGAGGGCGACGGCGAGCAGGCGGCGCCGGTCGATGGTCGTCACGGGATGAACTGCTCCTTCAAGATGCGCTCCTCGAGATTGTGCTCCGGGTCGAACAGCAGCTGAAACCGCTTGGTTCGGTCCTCCCAGATCTCGACCGAGACGATGTCGCGCACCTCGGTGAAGTCGGCAACCGCACTCACCGGCCGCTTTTGCGGGCTGAGCACGCGTATCCGAAAGCGGGTCTGGCTGCCGAGCAAGGCACCCCGCCAGCGTCGCGGGCGAAAGGCGCTGATCGGGGTCAGGGCCAGGATGTTCGAGCCCAGGGGGATGATCGGCCCGTGGGCGGAGAGGTTGTAGGCGGTGGAGCCCGCCGGGGTCGCCACCATGATGCCGTCGCAGATCAGCACCGGCAGCCGGTTGACGCCGTCGATCTCGATGCTGAGCCGGGCCGCCTGGCGGGTTTCGCGGAACACCGACACCTCGTTGATGGCAATCCCCTCGACCGTCTCGCCGGCGGCCGTCTCGGCCCGCATCCTGAGCGCATAGAGCTCCACCGGCGTGGTCCGGGCGAGCCGGGCCTGGAGATCGTCGGCACCGTACTCGTTCAACAGAAAGCCCACCGTGCCGAGGTTCATGCCGTAGATCGGCACTTCGCGGTCGATGAAGCGGTGCAGCATCTCGAGCATGAAGCCGTCGCCGCCGAGGGCAACGATCAGGTCGGCGTCCTCGGGCTCGACCGTGGCGTAGCGGCGCGCCAACTCGGCGCGGGCGCACTCTGCCTCGTCGGTGCCGGCCGAGAGGAACGCGAGCTTCATCGACAAGGACCAGGCATCGGTCGAACGCTCCAGCCTCGGGCATTCACAAACCGCCGTGAACCTATTAGCTTTGACAGCGGTTCGATAGTCGGGAAATCGCAGCGCCTCGCCGAACGGCGCTGGCCAGTTGCTCCGGGAGGTCGCTCATGCTCGTCGACGGCTTCGGCCGCCACATCTCCTACGTCCGCATCTCGGTCACCGACCGCTGCGACTTCCGTTGCGTCTACTGCATGGCCGAGAACATGACCTTCCTGCCGAAGCGGGACCTGCTCAGCCTCGAGGAGCTCGAGCGGCTGGCCGACGCCTTCATCGCCACCGGCGTGCGCAAGATCCGCCTCACCGGCGGCGAGCCGCTGGTCCGCCGCAACGTCATGTCGCTGATCGAGGCCCTGGGCCAGCGGCTCGGCGACGGTCCCGGCACCCTCGGCGAGCTCACCATCACCACCAATGGCAGCCAGCTCGAGCGGTTCGCCGAAGGCCTCCACGGAGCGGGCGTCCGCCGCATCAACGTCTCCCTCGACACCCTCGATCGCGGCCGCTTCGAGGCCATCACCCGCTGGGGCAAATACGACAAGGTCATGGCCGGCATCGAGGCCGCCAAGGCCGCGGGCCTGCACGTCAAGATCAACGCCGTGGCCCTGAAGGGCGTCAACGAGGACGAGTACGACCGGATGATCGCCTGGTGCGGGGCCGAGGGCTTCGACCTCACCCTGATCGAAACCATGCCCCTGGGCGAAATCGACGAAGACCGCACCGACCAATACCTGCCGCTGTCGGTGGTCCGCGCCCGCCTCGAACAACGCTGGCAACTCACCGACCTCCCCGATTCCACCGGCGGCCCGGCCCGCTACGTGCGGATCGCCGAGACCGGCGGCCGGCTCGGCTTCATCACGCCGATGACGCATAATTTCTGCGAATCCTGCAACCGCGTCCGCGTCACCTGCACCGGCACCATGTACATGTGCCTCGGCCAAGAAGACGCCATCGACCTCCGCGCCCCGCTGCGCACCGCCGAAGACAACGGCCCCCTCCTCGACGCCATCCGTCAGGGCATCGACCGAAAACCCAAAGGCCACGACTTCATCATCGACCGAACCCGCAAAACCCCCGCCGTCAGCCGACACATGAGCGTCACCGGCGGCTGAACGATTATTGTGGCGGCGGTAGGCGAGGGAAGAGAAGAGCGGGGGAAATGATTTCCCCCGGGCCCCCTCGGGATTTTTGGGGGGTGCTTACCGGACCTTCAGTCCTTTTTCGTCATCGCTACGAGGTTGTTCCGCATCCGCGCCAAACTTTCATCCGCCACCGGCAGCCAGTAGGTAACCCCTCCCTTGGCATAAACATCGGCCGCGTCGCTCATGGCGGCAATAGCCCGGCGCAGCAAGGCCGGATCTTTCTTGCGATCGGCCAAAGCTTCGAGCGCAAGAGCCAGGCTGTGGCGTGAATACGCCCAGGCCAGCGGCACGCGCTCGCGGGTGCGCTCCTCGAGCGCTGCCTCGAAGGCCTCGAC
>CAZNWE010000014.1:0-62872 GCA_964576715.1 uncultured Geminicoccaceae bacterium
CGGCGTTCCTTGAAGGTGAAGCTCTCGATGCCGTATTCCTCGGTCTCCGGCACGTGGTCCTGAAAGCCGTAGAGCTCCTGCACCCAGCCGGGAAAGCGCTGGGCGCGCTCGAGGTCGAAGCGGCCGGTGCCGACGATCTCGGTCACCGGGACCTCGGCGAAATCGGCCTCGATCAGCCGGGCCACCGGATTCAGGCTCTTGATGATGCTGCGTGCGTCGGCGCGCTGTTCGGGCGTCGCATCGCCCACCTTGTTCAGCACGATGGTGTCGGCGAACTCGATCTGCTCGACCAGGAGGTCGACCACGGTGCGGGTGTCGTCCTCGCCCAGGCTCTGGCCGCGCATCGCGAGGAAGTCGTGACTGCCGTAATCGGCGGTCAGGTTGATGGCGTCGACCACGGTGACCATGCTGTCTATCCGGGCCACGTCGGCGAGCGAGAAGCCGTCCTCGTCGCGGAAGTCGAAGGTGGTGGCGACCGGCAAAGGCTCGCTGATGCCGGTGGATTCGATCAGGAGGTGATCGAAGCGGCCGTCCTTGGCCAGCGCCGTCACCTCCTTCAGCAGGTCGTCCCTGAGCGTGCAGCAAATGCAGCCATTGGTCATCTCGACCAGCCGCTCCTCCGTGCGCGAGAGGTTGGCGCCGCCACGCTCGACCAGGGCCGCGTCGATGTTCACCTCGCTCATGTCGTTGACGATCACCGCGACCTTCTTGCCCTCGCGGTTGCTCAGCACGTGGTTCAAGAGCGTGGTCTTGCCGGATCCCAGAAAGCCGGAGAGCACGGTGACGGGGAGCGGGGTTGTCGGCACGGTCGGCATGACGGCGATCCATCTTCGCAGGTTTGACATCGTCAAGTTATATTATAACATCACGAATGGCAATCACCCCGAGTGCGGCAGAGGTACCAGAGGTTGAGCGTCGATCCAGGTTTAGGGCCCGATCCAGCGCGGCAGCTGCCGATCACCGTCGTCACCGGGTTTCTGGGTGCCGGCAAGACGACGCTGTTGCGCCATATCCTGGCCGATCCGGGCTTCGCGCGGACGGCGGTGATCATCAACGAGTTCGGCGAGGTGCCGCTCGATCACGAGCTGGTGGCGACGGCCGAGGAGGACATCATCGAGGTGGCGGGCGGCTGCCTCTGCTGCACGGTCCGGGGTGACCTCTCTCGCGCCATCCGCGATCTCGACATCAAGCGCCGGCGGGCCAAGGTGATGGACTATGAGCGGGTGATCCTCGAGACCACGGGTCTGGCTGACCCCGCGCCTATCCTGCAGACGCTGATGACCGATCCCCTCATCGCGCACGGCTATCGCCTGGACGGCGTGGTCACGCTGGTGGACGCGGCCGCCGGGCTCGCGACCCTCGACGCGCAGGAGGAGGCGAGGAAGCAGGTGGCGATGGCGGATCGACTCCTGGTCACCAAGGCGGATCTCGCGGGTGGCAGCCTGCCGGCGGCCCTGGCCCAACGGCTACGGGCGCTCAATCCCGTGGCCGACATCGTCCCCTGCGCGCAGGGCGTGGTGGCGCCGGAGCGGCTGTTCGGGCTCGGGCCCTGGCGCGAGCGGCACGGCTCGGCCGAGATCGAGGCCTGGCTCGGAGCGGCGGCGCTGGACACCCATCATCACCATGGCCACGAGCACGGGCACGACCCGAACCGGCACGGCGACGCTGTTCGGGCGTTTTGCCTGCGTCGGTCGGAGCCGATCCCGGCCGCTGCGTTCAGCGCTTTTCTCGAGCTCTTGATCGCGACCGCCGGCCCCGGGCTGTTGCGGGTCAAGGGGCTCGTCAAGATCGCCGAGCAGCCGGCCTATCCCCTGGTCCTGCATGCGGTGCAGCATATCGTCCACGAGCCGGTGCTGCTCGATGGCTGGCCCTCGGCGGACGAGGACACCCGGCTCGTCTTCATCGTTCGCGGCATCGCCGAGGCATCGATCACCACGCTGTTCGATGCGCTGACCGGTGCGCCGGGCTGAGACGACAGACCACGACCTCGCCCTTGCGCGCTGCCCGACGGCCACCGGGGCACGTGACTTGTTCTTGGAATTCGACTAAGAATAAATTGTCAGGGTCCGAACAATCAGGGAGGCTTGTCGTGAAACGGTGCAATGCACTCGTCGATCTCGGCCGTCGGCGATTTTTGCGCGGCAGCGCGACCACTGCCGCCGGGGCGGCGGCCGCGGCCTTTGTGGCACAGCCGGTGCGTCGCGCGCAGGCGGCGGCACGGGTGGACTATCCGTCGGCGCGGCTCGCCAATATCGCCGACCTCGTCGTGGATGAGCCGTTCGACATCGCCTATCCGGACGAGGACTCGCCGGGTGTGCTCTTGAAGTTCGGCCATGCGGTCACCGGTGGCGTCGGCCCCGACGGCGACATTGTCGGCTTTTCCATCCTCTGCCCGCACAAGGGCTTTGCCCTGCTGTTCAATGCCGAGGACCGGGTGTTCAATTGCCCGGGCCACTATTCCCGCTTCGATCCGGAGAAGGGCGGGCTGCAGATCTGGGGCCAGTCGACCCAGAACCTGCCGCAGTTCGCCCTCACCGTCGACGAGGCCGGCGACATCCATGCCGAGGGTGTCGACGAGCTGATCTACGGCCGTCTTAGCAACGTCTTGGCGTAGCGGGAGGAAAACGATGGCTTTCAAGCGTCAGATCGACCGGCTGCCGATCATCCCCGCGGATGCGAGGCAGCACACCGCCGTCTGCCATTTCTGCATCGTCGGCTGCGGCTACCATGCTTATACCTGGGACATCAACAAGCAGGGCGGCACGGCCCCCGACCAGAACGTCTTCGGCGTCGATCTCGCCGAGCAGCAGGGGGCGGAGACCGAGGCCTGGTACAGCCCGTCGATGTACAACATCGTCAAGCAGGACGGCCGTGACGTCCATCTCGTCATCAAGCCGGACCCGGGCTGCGTCGTGAACTCGGGCCTGGGCTCGGTGCGCGGGGCGCGGATGGCCGAGCTGAGCTATTCCGAGGCGCGCTCGACCCAACAGCAGCGGCTCACCGATCCCCTGGTCTGGCGCTACGGCTCGATGATGCCGACCAGCTGGGACGATGCGCTCGATCTGGTGGCCAGGGTCACCGCCGCCGTCGTCGACAACCAGGGTGAGGACGGGGTGATCGTCTCGGCCTTCGACCATGGCGGTGCGGGTGGCGGCTACGAGAACACCTGGGGCACCGGCAAGCTCTATTTCGGTGCCATGAAGATCAAGAACATCCGCATCCACAATCGACCCGCCTACAATTCCGAGGTCCACGGCACCCGCGACATGGGGGTTGGCGAGCTCAACAATTGCTACGAGGACGCCGAGCTCGCCGACACCATCATGGCGGTCGGCACCAACGCGCTCGAGACGCAGACCAACTACTTCCTCAACCACTGGGTCCCGAACCTGCGCGGCGCGACGCTTTCGAAGAAGGAAGCCGAGCTGCCGGGCGAGCCGCACAGCGCCGGGCGGATCATCATCGTCGACCCGCGCCGCACGCTCACCGTCAATGCCTGCGAGGCCGAGGCGGGCAAGGACAACGTCCTCCATCTTGCCATCAACTCCGGCACCGATCTGGCGCTTTTCAACGCGCTCTTCACCTTGATCGCGGAGGAGGGCTGGGTGGATCGCGACTTCATCGAGGCCTCGACGCTGCGCGACGGTGCGAGCCGCCCGCCGCTCTACCCGGCGCGCGGCATCTCCGAGGCGACCCCGGGCCACCTCACGAGCTTCGAGGCCGCCGTCGAGGGCTGCCGCATCTCGCTCGGCGAGGCGGCCGAGATCACCGGGCTCGACCCGGCGCAAATCCTCAAGGCGGCCGAATGGATCGCCATGCCCAAGGAGGGCGGCGCCCGCCGGCGCACCATGTTCGGCTACGAGAAGGGGCTGATCTGGGGCAACGACAACTACCGGACCAACGGGGCCCTGGTGAACCTCGCACTCGCCACCGGCAATGTCGGCCGGCCCGGCGGCGGCGTGGTTCGCCTCGGTGGTCACCAGGAGGGCTATGTCCGCCCCGGCGACGCCCATGTCGGCCGGCCCGCCGCCTACGTCGACCAACTCTTGATCGGCGGCCGTGGCGGCGTGCACCACGTCTGGGGCTGTGATCACTACAAGACGACCTTGAACGCGCAAGAATTCAAGCGGGTCTACAAGCGCCGCACCGACATGGTGAAGGATGCGATGAACGCCGTGCCGGCGGGCGATCGCGACGCCCAAGTGGCGGCTATCGTCAACGCCATCCGCCAGGGTGGCCTCTTTGCCGTCAATGTCGACATCGTGCCGACCAAGATCGGCGAGGCCTGCCACGTCGTGCTGCCGGCGGCGACCTCGGGCGAGATGAACCTGACCTCGATGAACGGCGAGCGGCGGATGCGGATCACCGAGCGCTACATGGACCCGCCCGGTCAGGCGATGCCCGACTGCCTGATTGCAGCGCGCCTCGCCAATCACATGGAGCGGGTGCTCCGCGAGGCCGGCAACGACGCGTCTGCCGACCAGTTCCAGGGGTTCGACTGGCAGACCGAGGAGGACGCGTTCATCGACGGCTACCAGGCCAACGCGCATGGCGGCGAGTACGTCACCTACGCGCGCCTCCGGGCGATGGGCACCAACGGCTTTCAGGAGCCGGCGACCGGGGTCGAGGGGGAGGTGATCCAGGGGACCAAGCGGCTGTACACCGAGGGGGTTTTCTCGACCGACGACGGCCGGGCGCGGTTCATGGATGCCCCCTGGCGCGGCCTCGAGGCGCCCGGCAAGGTCGAGCAGCAGGAGAACCACCGCTTCCTGGTCAATAACGGTCGCGCCAACGCCGTCTGGCAGTCCGCCTATCTCGACAAGGCCAACGACTTCGTCATGGATCGCTGGCCCTACCCCTTCATCGAGATGCACCCCGACGACATGGCCGATCTGGGCCTGGCCGAGGGCGATCTGGTCGAGGTCTACAACGACGTCGGCTACACCCAGGCCATGGCGCTGCCGACGGCGACCGCCCGGCCGGGCGAGACCTTCATGCTGTTCGCCTTTCCCACCGGTGTGCAGGGCAATGTCGTCAATGCCGGCACCAACGAGTTGGTGATCCCCAACTACAAGCAGACCTGGGCCGATATCAGGAAGCTCGCGGATGCACCCCAGGCGGTGGCGCATCTGTCGTTCAAGTCGCGCGAGTACAGCACCGGCTGAGTTAGGCAGCCCGTTTCGGGCGGTCTTCTGGGCTCCGGGAAAGCGCTTTCCCGGAGCCCTTTTTTGTCGCAGTGCAGGATGGAGGCGCCGCGCTTACGTCGGTCGGTAGTGGGTGAAATGATCGACGCTCGGCGAAGACGGCGGGTGGTCGGAAAGGGCAGCGATGGATTGGGCAGTCGAGCGCCGTTGGCTATTGCTGGCTGTTTTGGGTTTCGCGGCGATCTATGCGCTGCCGTTGGCGTCGCTCGCCTGGCTCGACTGGCGGCCGATGGCGTTCGCCGTCTACGAGGGGGCGGCGCTGTTGCAGTGGTATGCCCGCGAACATGTCATCCTCTGCCTCCTGCCGGCCTTCCTGGTCGCTGGCGGCATGGCGGTCTACATCCCGCAATCGGTGGTGCTCAAGCATCTCGGCGCCGAGGCGAACCGCTGGGTGGCGCTGGGCGTCGCGTCCGTTTCGGGCACGGTGCTCGCGGTTTGCTCGTGCACGGTGCTGCCGCTCTTCGGCGGGCTCTACAAGCGGGGGGCCGGCATCGGCCCGGCGGTGGCGTTTCTCTACACCGGCCCGGCGATCAACGTCATCGCCATCGTCATGACCGCCAAGGTACTGGGTGTGCAGCTCGGCATCGCCCGGGCGGTGGCGGCGATTCTGTTCGCGATCGTCATCGGCCTCGTCATGCACCTGATTTTCGCTCGCAACGGCAATGCCGCAGGGTTCAAGGCGCTGCCCGATACCGAGTTCCATGCGGGTCGGACCGCACTGCTGTTCGGTTCGATGATGGCGGTGCTGGTGTTCGCCAACTGGGCCGTGGTGAGTGCCGAAGACCAGTCGCTATGGGCGGCCATCGCCGCGGCCAAGTGGTGGCTGACCGGCGGGTTCGCGGCAATTCTGGCGGTGGTCCTCGTGGCCGGCTTCCACTGGCGGCCGATCCCGCTGCTCTTTGTGGGGGCCGTCGTCCTGGTCCCCGCCGTGCTGGCACCGCACGAGCCGCAGCTGGCGTTTCTCGTGGGCCTCGCCGGGCTCGTGATCGTCGCGATGCGCGGTGGCGAGGCAGCCCAGGACTGGATGGCCGAGACCTGGAGCTTCGCCAAGCAGATCCTGCCCTTGCTCCTGGCCGGGGTGTTCGTCGCCGGCTTCCTGCTCGGCCGGCCGGGCGAGGAGGGCCTGATCCCGCCGCAGTGGATCGCGATCGCGGTCGGCGGCGAGGGGCTGGGTGCCAATCTCTTCGCCTCGGTCGTGGGCTCGCTGATGTATTTCGCGACGCTGACCGAGGTGCCGATCGTCCAGGCACTCCGGGGTGCCGGGATGGGCGAGGGGCCGTCCTTGGCCCTCTTGCTCGCTGGCCCGGCGCTGTCGCTGCCCAATATGCTCGCCATTCGCAGCATCATGGGCACCGAGCGCACCGTGGTCTACGTGGCGCTGGTCGTCGTCATGGCGACCGTTTCTGGACTGATCTACGGCAGTATCTTCGGCTGAAGGGGAGAAAAGCGTGCTCGATCTCAAAGTTTACGGCACCGGCTGTGCCAAGTGCAACCGGCTCGAGGCCAACACCGACGCGGCGGCAAAGTCGCTCGGGCTCGACTACCGGCTGGAGAAGATCACCGATGCCGATGCGATCACCGACGCCGGCGTCTTGATCACCCCGGCGCTCGTCGCCAACGGCACTATCGTCGTTTCCGGCAAGGCCCCGTCGCCCGAAGAGATCGCCGTCATTTTGCCGAAAAGCTGACCGCCTCTTTGTCATCGGCCTGTCACGACGACGCGGTACCGTTTGAATGGTTCTGCCGCACGGTTTGATGATCGGTGAACTATGGAACACGATGATGCGGTTCTCGCCTTCACGGCGCTCGGCCACGGCACCCGGCTCGGCATCGTCCGGCTGCTGGTGCAACAAGGGCCGAGCGGATTGCCGGCGGGGGCCGTCGCGGAGGCGCTCGGTGTCGTTGCCTCCACGCTGTCCTTTCATCTCAAGGAACTGGAGCGGGCCCGGCTCTTGACCTCCTGGCGGCAGCAGCGGCAGATCTTTTACGCTGCCGACCTCGAGGGGCTGCGCCGGCTCTTGACCTATCTCACCGAGGACTGCTGTCAGGGCCGCCCAGAGATCTGCGGCGGGCTCATGGCGGCGATCGCCGGCTGCCACCCAGTGGAGTACGGGGGCAGCCAACAAGGGGCCGTCTAGCAGGGGGCCAACCAACAGGGGGCGAGGAGACGATGACGGACCGCAAGTACAACGTGCTGTTTTTGTGCACCCACAACACCGCGCGCAGCATCATGGCCGAGGCCATTTTGCGCAACCGGGCGGGGGACGGGTTCAACGCCAGCTCTGCCGGGGCCGACCCCGGTGCTGCGGTCCACCCGATGGCGCTCCGGGTGCTCGAGCAGGCCAGGCTGCCGATCGACGGTCTTCGGCCCAAGGGCTGGGATCAGTTTGCCGGGGCCAATGCGCCGGCCTTCGACTTCGTCTTCACCGTCTGCAACCGTGTTTCGGGGGAGACTTGCCCCACCTGGGAAGGCCGGCCGATCACCGCCGACTGGAGCGTGCCCGACCCGGCCGCGGCCGAGGGCAGCGATCACCTGCGCATGGCGCATTTCCAGGAGGCCTTCCGCTTCCTCGACAACCGGATCAAGATCTTCGTCTCCCTGCCGATCGGCTCGCTCGATCGGATCAGCCTGCAGCAGAAGGTCGAGGAAATCGGCCAGCTGGCGCCGGCGGACGACAGCGGCGCCTCGGTGGCGTGAGGGTCGGGATCAACGGCTTCGGCCGGATCGGGCGGCTCGCCGCCCGGGTGGGCCTCGGCGGGGTCGAGGGCAGCTTTCCGGCCCTCGACATCGTCCATGTCAATGATCCCGGCTGCGATGCCGAAACAGCGGCGCATCTGCTCGAGTTCGACAGCGTGCACGGCCGGTTCCGTGCGGCGATCACTGCCGAGGCCGATGCGTTCACGGTGGATGGGCGGCGGATCGGCGTCAGCGGCCACAGTCGGCCGGCCGATCTGCCCTGGCGCGAGCTCGGGGTCGACATCGTGATCGAGAGCTCGGGTCGGTTCACCAAGCAGGCGTTGATCGAGCCGCATCTCGAGGGCGGTGCCAAGGCCGTGGTGGTCGCAGCCCCGGTCAAGGACGGCCCCTTGAACATCGTCATGGGCATCAACGACCATCTCTATGATCCGGCGACGCATCCGATCGTCACCGCTGCCTCCTGCACGACCAATTGCCTGGCACCGGTGGTCGGCCCCGTTCACAACGCCTTCGGCATCCGCCACGGGCTGATCACCACGGTGCACGACGTCACCAACACCCAGGTGATCGTCGACGCCCCGAAGAAGGACCTGAGGCGCGCTCGTTCAGCGCTCATGTCACTGATCCCGACGACGACGGGCTCGGCCACCGCCATAGCACTCATCTACCCGGAGCTCGAGGGCAAGCTGAACGGCCATGCGGTCCGGGTGCCGCTCTTGACCGGATCGCTCACCGACTGCGTCTTCGAGCTGGACCGATCGGTAACGGCAGGCGAGGTCAACGACGTTTTGCGGGCGGCCGCCGAAGGGCCGCTGCAGGGGATTCTCGGCGTCGAGGAGCGGCCGCTGGTCTCGATCGACTTCAAGAGCGACACGCGATCGTCCATCGTGGATGCGCCATCCACGATGGTGACCGACGGTACCATGGTGAAGATTTTCGCCTGGTACGACAACGAGATGGGCTATTCCTGCCGGATGGTCGAGCTGGTCGACAAGGTCGCCAGGGCGCTGCAGGAGTAGACCTTGAACATCCGCGCCTACGGCATCGTCACCGCTGCCTATTGGGGTCAAACGATCACCGACGGTGCGTTGCACATGCTCGTGCTCCTGCACTTCTACACGCTCGGCTTCACCCCCTTTCAGATTGCGCTTCTCTTCGTCCTCTACGAACTCATGGGCGTGGTCACCAATCTCTGGGGTGGCTGGATCGCTGCCCGGTTCGGGCTCAACACCACGCTTTATGCGGGGCTCAGCCTGCAGATCCTGGCTTTGGCCTTGCTCGCCGCCCTCGACCCCGGCTGGCCGGTGCTCTGGTCGGTGGTTTATGCGACCGCCATGCAGGGGCTCGCCGGGATCGCCAAGGACCTCACCAAGATGAGCTCGAAGTCGGCGATCAAGCTGATCGTCGCCGAGGGGGCCAAGGGCACGCTCTTCAAGTGGGTGGCGATCCTCACGGGCTCGAAGAACGCGATGAAGGGGGCGGGCTTCTTTTTGGGTGGCCTGCTGCTCGCGACCGTCGGCTTCGTTGCGGCCCTCCTGCTGATGGCAGCGGTCCTCGTCGTCATTCTCGCGGCCACCTTGCTCAGTCTGCCCAAGGGCATGGGCCGCGCCAAGAGCAAGCCGGCCATGGGCTCGCTCCTCGCCAAGTCGCCGGCGATCAACCGGCTGTCGGTCGCCCGCTTCTTCCTCTTCGGAGCGCGGGACATCTGGTTCGTGGTCGCCGTACCCATCTTCCTCTACGAGATCGCCGGTTGGAGCTTCATCCAGGTCTCGACCTTCCTCGCACTCTGGGTGATCGGCTACGGCATGGTCCAGGCGATCGCACCCCGGCTCGTCAGGGGCACCACCGCGGGTCTCGAGGGCGAGGTGCGAGCGGCGCGCTACTGGGTGTTGGCGCTGGCGATCCTGCCACTCGCCTTGGCCGTCGCCTTGGCGCAGATCGTCCCCTGGCCGCTCCTGGTGACCCATGGGGCTGAGCCGGTCACCCCCGTTGCCGGGGCCGGGCTCGCGATCGTCGTCGGGCTCGGGCTGTTCGGCGCCGTCTTTGCCGTCAATTCGTCGCTGCACTCTTTTTTGATCCTCGCCTACAGCCGGGCCGAGGACGTCGCCATGGATGTCGGCTTCTATTACATGGCCAATGCCGCCGGCAGGCTCGCCGGCTGTCTGCTGTCCGGCCTCGTCTACCAGCTTGCCGGCGTCGTCGGGGCCCTGCTCGGTGCCGCGGCCTTCCTCCTCGCCAGCTGGCTGGTCAGCCTGGCGCTGCCGACGCAGGCGCCGAAACCGGCTGTGCCCGCCACCTGATACGCTCGCTCCAGTTGAAGAGCTTGTCAAAGCAGCGGCCTGCGCCACCTGTAGAGTAGATTATTCGAAACTTTCCGGTATGGGGCGGGGACCGCGAACGTGAGCCTTGTTCGCCAACTGATGATCTCTTTCGTTCTCGTCGCCGGTGCCGCGGGTGCGTTTCTGATCTACGATCATCTGGCTGCCGACGGTGCGGCACCAGCCGGCGGGTCGGGTGCGGGTCGGGCAGTCGGCGTCGTCGTCGCCGCGGCCGAGCAGGAGATGGTGCGCGATCGCGCCGAGGCCGTGGGCACCACGCTCGCCGACCAGGCCATCGAGATCGTGCCGCTCACTTCCGGGCGGATCACCGAGCTCACTTTCGAGCCTGGCGAACCGGTTCAGGCCGGTACCATCTTGACCCGGCTCGACGACACGATCGAGCGCGCCGACCTCGCCGAGGCTCGAGCCATGGCGCAGGAGGCCAACTCGGCGCTCGAGCGCGGCCAGCGGCTGCGGACGAGCAACAACATCGCCGCCGCCACGTTGGTCGAGCTGCAGGCCGCGGCGAGTGCCGCCCAGGCGCGCGTCGACCGGGCAGCCCAGCGTCTCGAGGACCGTGTCGTCCGAGCGCCCTTCGACGGCGTCGTCGGCCTCCGCCGCGTCGACCTGGGCGCCAGGGTCGACGACGACACGGTGATCACCACCCTCGACGACCGCCGCGAGATGATCGTCGAGTTCTCGCTGCCCGAGCGGTTCTACGGCCAGGTTGCCCGCGGTCTCGCGGTCGAAGCGACGAGCACCAGCTTTCCGGACCGCAGTTTCGCCGGGGTCGTCACCACGATCGACACCCGGATCGACGTCGTCAGCCGCGCCTTTCGCGTTCGCGCTTCCCTGCCCAACCCGGACCTGCTGCTGCCCGCCGGCCTCTTCGTCCTGGTCGACGTGACCCTGGACGAGCGCGAGGCGGTAGTCGTGCCCGAGGAAGCCGTGGTCACCGAGGCTGGACGCACGGTCGTCTACGTCGCTGCCGCGGACCAGGCCGAACGCCGGCCGGTCGAACTCGGCAGCCGCGTGGTCGGCCGGGTCGAGATCGCCTCGGGTCTCGAGGCGGGCGAGCTCGTGGTCATTCGCGGCTTGCAGCGGATGCGCGACGGCATCGGCATTCGCTACGAGCTTCCCGAAGACGACGCGGGCGAGCCGGTGGCCGCACCCGAGCTCGCGAGGCCGGTCGGGGACGTCGGATGACGCTGTCGGAGCTCTGCATCCGCCGGCCGGTCCTGGCCACCGTCGTCAGCCTCCTGATCGTTGTCTTCGGCATCGCCTCGACCCTCCAGCTGCCGGTGCGCGAGCTGCCCGACGTCGATCAGGCCGTGGTCACCGTGACGACGACCTATACCGGTGCGGCACCCGAGATCATCGATACCGATGTCACCGAGCTGATCGAGGGCGCCGTGGCGGGCGTTTCGGGCGTACGCGAGATCCGCTCCGAAAGCCGCCGCGGCCGCGGTCGCACCACCATCACCTTCAATGTCGATCGCGACATCGACCAGGCCGCCAACGACGTGCGCGATGCGGTGGCGCGGGTGCGCAACGACCTGCCGGGCGATGCCGACGAGCCACAGATCACCAAGAGCGACAGCGACGCCGACCCGGTGATCCGCATCGGCGTCGTCTCCGACCGGATGACACCGTCCGAGATCACCGACTATATCGAGCGCTTCCTGGTTGACCGGCTGGCCACCCTCGACGGCGTCGCCAATGTCGAGATCAACGGCCAGCGGCGCTTCGCCATTCGCATCTGGCTCGACCGCCGCGCCATGGCGGCACGCAACCTGACCGTCGCCGACATCGAGGGAGCGCTCAGACGCAACAATCTGGAGCTGCCGGCCGGCGAGGTGGAATCGCTCACCCGCGAGCTCGCGGTTCGCCTCGACAGCCGCCTCGCGGACGTCGAAGCCTTCCGCCGCATCGTCGTCTCGACCAGCGCCGGCTACCCGATCCGCCTCGGCGATGTCGCCGAGGTGGAGCTCGGCAGCGAGGACGAATCGACCTTTGTGCGCTCGGACGGCCGCGCCGCGGTCGGGCTCAGCGTGCTGCGCCAGTCGCAATCCAACATCATCGAGATCTCGAATGCCGTCCGTGCCGAGCTCGAGGCGCTGAAACCGACCCTGCCGGTCGGCATGGAGCTGCTCGTCGGCTCGGACGAGGCCATCTTCATCCGCGCCACGATCAAGGAGGTGCTGACAGCACTCGGCATCGCCGTCGTCCTCGTCGTGCTCGTCATCTTCGCCTTCCTCCTATCCCTTCGCGCAACCCTGGTGCCGGCGGTGACCATCCCGGTCGCCATCATCGGCAGCTTCATGCTGATCCTCTTGCTCGGCTTCTCGATCAACGTGTTGACGCTGCTGGCGTTGATCCTGGCGATCGGCCTCGTCGTCGACGACGCCATCGTCATGCTCGAGAACATCCAGCGCCGGATCGACGAGGGCCTGCCGCCGGTGGCGGCTTCGGTCCTGGGCGCCAAGCAGGTCACCTTCGCGATCATCGCGACCTCGTTGACGCTGATCGCCGTCTTCGTGCCGCTCTCCTTCATGCAGGGTGCCGTGGGGCGCCTCTTCGTCGAGTTCGGCCTGGTGCTGGCCGCTGCCGTGGTCATCTCGACCTTCGTCGCCCTCACCGTTTGTCCGGCCCTCTGCTCGCGCGTGCTCAAGGGCCGCAAGCCGGGTGGCGACAGCCCGGCCGAGGTCGGGCGAGTCGGCCGGGCCTTCATGAACGGCTACAGACGGTTGCTGGGCCAGGCGCTGGCCGCCCCCTTGCCGGTGATCGTGTTGGCGCTGTTGCTCGCCGGCACCAGCTTCGGGCTCTACCGCACACTGCCGCAAGAGCTGGCGCCGACCGAGGATCGCGGCGTCTTCTTCGTACCGGTGACGGCACCGCAGGGCAGCACCGTGGCCTATACCGACGAGCAGGTCGCCCTGGTCGAGCTGGCCATAGCGCCGCTGCTCGAGAGCGGCGAGGCGGAACGCGTCTTCGCGATTGTCGGCAGCGGCAATCGAGGCAATCGGGGCTTCGTCGTCGCCCGGCTCGCCGAGTGGGGCGATCGCGAGCGGTCGCAGGGCGAAATCGTCCGCTCGCTCATCCCCGAGATCAGTGGCATCAGCGGCATCCGTGCCTTCCCGGTGAGCCCGGCCGGGCTCGGCCTGCGCGGCTCCGGCTCGCCGCTTCGCGTGGTCATCGGCGGGCCCGATTTCGCCAGCGTCAAGGCGTGGGGCGAAGAGATCCTGGCACTGGCCCGGGAGAACACCAGTCTTGAAAACCTCGACATCGACTTCGAGGAGAACCAGCCGCAGCTCACGCTGCGCGTCGATCGCGATCGCGCCGACGATCTCGGCATCCCGCTCGAGACCATCGCCCAGACCCTGCAGACCCTCCTGGCCTCGCGCGAGGTCACCGAGTTCATCGACCGCGGCCGCGAATACGCCGTGATCCTCCAGGCGCGGCGCGAGGACCGCCAGAGCCCGACCGACCTCGCCAACATCTTCGTTCGCGGCAATAGCGGCGACCTCGTGCCGCTCGGTGCCCTCGTGACCCCGGAGGAAGGGGCGACCGCGCCCGAGCTCACCCGTTTCGACCGCCTGCCGGCGGTGACCATCACCGCCTCCCTGGCGGACGGCTACGACCTGGGCTCGGCCATCCGCTACATGGAGGAGATCGCCCTCGAGACCCTGCCGCCGGAAGCCCGGCTGGGCTTCGCCGGGCAGAGCCGCGAATTCCTCGACGCCTCGGGCGGCCTCCTCGTCACCTTCGCCCTGGCACTGGTCATCGTCTTTCTGGTCCTCGCTGCCCAGTTCGAGAGCTGGGTCCACCCGCTCATCATCATGCTCTCGGTGCCCCTGGCCGTTGCCGGGGCCCTCTTCTCGCTCTGGTTCACCGGTGGCGGCCTCAACGTCTACAGCCAGATCGGCATCGTGCTGCTGATCGGCTTGATGGCCAAGAACGGCATCCTCATCGTCGAGTTCGCCAATCAGCTCCGCGACGAGGGGATGAGTGTGCGCGAGGCGGTGCTCGAGGCCTCGGCCTTGCGCTTGCGGCCGATCGTCATGACGGTCGTTTCGACGGTCCTCGGTGCCGTGCCGCTGGTCATCGCCAGTGGTGCCGGGGCCGAGAGCCGGATCGCCATCGGCACGGTGATCATCGGCGGCCTCGGCCTCGCCTCGATCCTCACCCTCTTCCTGACACCGGTCCTCTACGACCTCCTCGCCCGCTTCGCCCGACCGTCGGGTGCCGTGGGCGCGCAGCTCGAGCGTGAGCTTCAGGAGATCCGCGACCGGGAGCGACAAGGCCAGCCGGCCGAATAGGCAGCGGACCGGCCCTTTCCCTCGGCATTCCCGTCATGGTTGCGCTGAAACCAGGCCTGCGAGGTACGATGGGGTGAGATTGGCACGGCCCCCACCAGCCCGCTCTTGCCAACGCCAGTCACCCATGGTCATTTCGCTGGCCAAGGACAAAACGGGGAGGCCGAATGGTCAAGGCCTATGTCGCCGGCACGCTCGACAGCAAGGTTGCCGAGCATGCCTACATCCGCGACTGTCTCACCGCCGCCGGGGTGGCGACCCAGCTGGTCGATCTCGGCACCAGCGGTGCCGCCGCACCGGCCGCCGAGGTGAGTGCCGCCGAGGTCGCGCGGCACCATCCGGACGGTCCGAGCGCGGTCTTCACCGGGGATCGCGGCACCGCCGTCAGCGCCATGGCCGAGGCCTTTCGCCGCTTCGCCTTGGCGCAGCCCGACCTCGGTGGGCTGATCGGCGCCGGCGGCTCCGGCAACACCGCGCTTGTCGCCCCCGCCATGCGCGCCCTGCCGGTGGGCCTGCCGAAGGTACTGGTCTCGACCGTGGCCTCGGGCAATGTCGCCCCCTATGTCGGCCCGGCCGACATCACCATGGTCCATGCCGTGGCCGATGTGCAGGGCCTCAATACCATCACCCGCCGGGTCCTCGGTAATGCCGCCCATGCCCTGGCCGGGATGATGCAGCACACGATTCCGCTACCCGCCACGGCCGCCAAGCCGGCGATCGGCCTCACCATGTTCGGCGTCACCACGGCCTGCGTCCAGGCGGTGACCAAGGCCCTGGAAACCGACTACGACTGCCTCGTCTTCCACGCCACCGGCACCGGCGGCCAGGCGCTCGAGAAGCTCGTCGAGAGCGGCCTCGTCGAGGCGATGGTCGATCTGACCACGACCGAGATCGCCGATCTTCTCGTCGGCGGCGTCATGCCGGCAACCGAGGCCAGGCTCGACGCGGTGATCGCGACCGGCATCCCCTATGTCGGCTCCGTGGGTGCCCTCGACATGGTCAATTTCGGCGCGCGCGACACGGTGCCGGCGGCCTTTCGGGAGCGCCGGCTCTACGTCCACAACCCCAACGTCACGCTGATGCGAACGACGCCGGCGGAGAACGCCGAGTTCGCCCGCTGGCTCGCCGCCAAGCTCAACCGCATGACCGGGCCGGTGCGCGTTCTCCTCCCCGAGGGCGGCGTCTCCGCGATCGACGTCGACGGCGCGCCCTTCTTCGATCCCGAGGCCGACCGCGTGCTCTTCGATACCCTGGAGGCGGCCTTCGAGCCTGCCGCCAATCGCCGTCTCGTCCGCGTTCCCGCCGCCATCAACGACCACAGCTTCGCGGCCGCGGTCGTCGCCGCGTTTCGCGACATCACCGCCGGAGCCTGAGCCATGCCACGTTTCGCCCGCCAGGAGCTGATGGAACGGTTCGCCGACATGGCGCGCCGCCGGGTGCCGATCATCGGCGGCGGCGCCGGCACCGGGCTCTCTGCCAAGTGCGAGGAGGCGGGCGGCATCGATCTCATCGTCATCTACAATTCCGGCCGCTATCGGATGGCCGGCCGCGGCTCGCTCGCCGGCCTCCTGGCCTACGGCAACGCCAACGAGATCGTCGTCGAGATGGCGCGCGAGGTGCTGCCGGTGGTCGAGCGCACGCCGGTTCTCGCCGGGGTCAATGGGACAGACCCCTTCATGCTCCGCGACAAGCTGCTGCGCGACCTCGCCGAGATGGGCTTCTCCGGCATCCAGAACTTCCCCACCGTGGGCCTCATCGACGGCACCTTCCGGGCCAATCTGGAGGAGACCGGCATGGGCTATGGTCTCGAGGTCGAGCTGATCGCGGCTGCCCGAAAGCTCGACCTTTTGACCACGCCCTACGTCTTCTCGCGGGCCGATGCCATCGCCATGGCCGAGGCCGGTGCGGACATCGTCGTCACCCATATGGGCCTCACCACGGGCGGGGCGATCGGTGCCGAAACCGCCCTGGCGCTCACCGAATGCCCAGCCCTGGTCGACGACTGGGCCGCGGGCGCGCTCGAGGTGAACCCCGACATTCTCGTGCTCTGCCACGGCGGGCCGATCGCGATGCCCGAGGATGCTGCCTATGTCCTGAGGCATGCGAGGCATTGCCATGGCTTCTACGGTGCGTCATCCATGGAGCGCCTGCCGACAGAGCAGGCGCTCGAAGCACAGGTCGCGGCGTTCAAGGCGATCGAGGCAACGATCGGGGCAGGCTGAATGACGGATACGGTTGGCATTCTGGTCGTCTCGCATTCGGCCAAGGTGGCCGAGGGGACGATCGACATGGTCCGGCAGATGGTCGGCGACGACGTCGTCTGTGCCGGTGTGGGTGGCGATCCGGACGGCGGGCTCGGCGTCGATGTCGCGGCAATCCTGGCCGGCATCGAGGCGGTCTGGTCGCCCGCCGGGGTCGCCGTGTTCGTCGACCTGGGTGGGGCCGAGATGAACAGCGACATGGCGATCGAAATGCTCGACGAGACCAGGCGACGGCTGGTGCGGGTCTGCGCGGCGCCGATCGTCGAGGGTGCTGTGATCGCCGCCACCGAGGCATCGTCCGGCAGCCCGCTCGACGAGGTGGTGGCCGCGGCCGAGGAGATGGGCTGATGACGACGGCCAAGGCGACGCTCACCATCACCCACCCGACCGGGCTGCATGCCAGGCCCGCGGTCAAGCTCACCAAGCTCGCCAAGACCTTCCCGGCGAGCATCCGGCTGCGCCCATTGCCCGACGGCACCTGGATCGATGCCAAGAGCATCGTCAAGGTCATGGCCTTGAAGCTGCGGACGGGCACCGCGATGGAGGTCGAGGCGGAAGGCGAGGCGGCTGCGGCCGCCATCGAGGCGATCAGCGGCCTCGTCACCCGAAATTTCGACGAACATGCCTGAGGCACGCTACCCTGGCCGCGTTGCCGCTCCCGGCCTGGCGCAGGGGCCGCTGCTCTACCTGCCGGCACTGCAGCGCGACGCCGCCGATCGCCCAGCGGCTGCGGACCAGAAGTCCGAGCAGGCAAGGCTCGAGGCGGCGATCGCGACCGCGACCGCCGAGGTCACCGCACTCGCCGGCGCGAGCGCCGATGCCATGGCGGCAGAGATCCTGGGCTTTCAACTAGCACTGCTCGAAGACCCGGCGCTGAGCGAAGCGGCTTTCGACGCCATTGCCAAAGGTGCCACGGCGGCAACCGCCTGGCGGGCCGCCCTCGATGCGCAGATCGCGGTCTTCGCCGCCGATGACGACGGCTACTTCAAGGCTCGCACCGCCGACCTCGAGGATCTTCGCGACCGCGTGCAGTTGATCCTCGACGGCGCCAATGGCCACCGCCCGGCAGCCCCCGAGGGGGCAATTCTCGTTGCGCACGACCTGACACCATCACGCTTTCTCGCCTTCGACTGGACCAGGCTCGGTGGTGCCGCGCTCGCCGACGGCAGTGCTGCGAGCCATGTCGCAATGCTCGCCCGGGCGCGCGGCGTGCCGCTGCTGGTCGGGCTCGGCAAGGTCGCGACCACCACGGGCGAAGCTGTGCTCGACGCCTTCGCGGGTCACCTCGTCGTGGCCCCCGAGCCGCGGACCGCCGCCGCCTATGCCAAACGCCTTAGTGCCGCCCGGGCCGAGGCGCGCGCCGCGGCCGAGCACCTGACCGCACCGGCCGTCACCGCCGCCGGCCGGCCGATCACGGTCATGCTCAATCTTGACGATCCCGAAGCCGTGCCGGACGATCTCCTGCGGGCCGGCGACGGGGTCGGCCTGCTGCGCACCGAGTTCCTGTTCATGGGCCAGGCGCAATTGCCCGACGAGGCTACCCAATACGGCACCTACCGCCGGCTGCTCGAGCGGCTCGGCGGCCGGCCGCTCGTCCTGCGGACGCTCGACATCGGCGGCGACAAGCCGCTGCCCGGCCTCGACCTGCCGCCCGAGGCCAACCCGTTTTTAGGCCTGCGTGGCCTGCGTCTCTGCCTCGTTCGGCCCGAGCTGTTCCGGCCGCAGCTGCGCGCGGCGATACGGGCGGCCGCCGCTGGCCCGCTCTCGCTGATGCTGCCGATGGTCGCCCGGGCCGCCGAGGTCGAGGCGGCCCGGGCGCTGCTCGTGGCCGAGGCCCAGGACCTCGGCCTGCCGGTACCGCCTCTCGGCATCATGGTGGAGACCCCTGCTGCAGCACTGGCCCTCGACACGATGCCGATCGATTTCGCGTCGATCGGCTCCAACGATCTCACGCAGTACGTCATGGCGGCGTCGCGCGATGCGACCGGGGCGGTTGCCGATCTCGTCGATCCCCTCGACCCGGCGGTGCTGCGGCTGATCGGGCTCGTCGTCGAGGCCGCCGCCGCCCGCGACCTGCCGCTGTCGCTCTGTGGCGACATGGCAGCCGAGCCGGCCGGGCTCGAAGCGCTCCTGCGGTTGGGCCTCGGCCGGCTGTCCGTCGCGCCGGCAGCACTGGGTCGGGTCAAGCTGTGGATCAACCGCTACAGCGGCTGAAGATTTCGCGGCCAACCAGCGGGTGCAGGCAACCTGGGCTGGGCAAGCCGGCGCCGCTCGGTAAGCTTGGGTAAGTCAAACTTCAAACGCCCCATCCGAGGAGACGCCCCATGCAGATGCCGGCCGGTTTCCGTCGCGGCCTCGCCCAGCTGGCGATCACCCTTTTGCTGGTATCCGGCCTGCCGCTCGGTACGGTCGAGGCCGGTCTGGTGCCGACCGACCGCGTCATCGCCGACAGCTTCGGGGTCGATGCGGAGCGGGCGCGGATCGAGGCCTTGCTGGCCCGCGACGATGTCCGGCGGCAGCTGACCGCTCTCGGCGTCGATCCGAGCGAGGCCGAGGCGAGGATCGCCGCGCTGAGCGACGCCGAGATCAGCCGGATCGCCGGCGAGCTCAACGAGCTGCCGGCCGGCGAAGGCTTCTTGACCACGATCGCCATCGCCGCGGGCGTCATCTTGATCATTCTGGTCATCACCGACGTTGCCGGTATCACCAACGTCTTCACCTTCATCAAGTGAGCCGCGGGCGACGCGCGAGCCGGGGGACGGCCGGTGCGGCCGGGCTCCTGGCCCTGGCGCTCCTCGCCGCCTGCACCACGGCACCCGGCCTGCCGCCGCCGGGCGACCCGCAGCTCGCCGCCCTGCCCACGGCCGGGGCCGTCGAGGCGGTGCCGTTTTTCCCCCAGGAAGACTACTATTGCGGCCCGGCGGCGCTGGCCATGGTGCTCGCCTGGTCCGGTCTGAAGGTTACCCAGGACGATCTCGTCGAGGTCGTCTACACCCCCGGCAGGCAGGGCACGCTGCAGGCCGACATCCTGGCCGGGGCGCGTCGCTATGGCCGGCTAGCTGTCCCGGTGGCCAGCGTGCCCGATCTCCTGGCCGAGATCGACGCCGGTCATCCGATCCTGGTGCTCCAGAATCTCGGTCTCCAGATCTTCCCGCAATGGCACTACGCCGTCGCCACCGGCTATGACCTGACAACTGGCACGTTGCGGCTGCACTCCGGGCGCATCGCCGATCACGAGACACGACTGTCCACCTTTGCCCACACCTGGGCCAGAGGCGGCTACTGGGCGCTGGTCGTGCTGCCGCCCGATCGGCTGCCGGCCATGGCCGACGAACGGACCGTGCTCGAAGCCGCGGCCGCCCTCGAGCGCGCCCACCGGCCGGCCGACGCCGCCACCGCCTATGCGACGATCCTTGCCCGCTGGCCCACCAGCTTGCCCGGCTGGATCGGCCTCGGCAACGCCGCCTATGCCAGCGGCGACAAGCGCCGCGCCGTCGCCGCCTTCACCCGAGCCACCGAGGATCATCCGAACGCAGCCGCTGCCTGGCAGAACCTCGCCTTCGTCCTCGGCGAGCTCGGCGACGATGCCGCCGCCGCGGCCGCCGGGCAAGCGCGCGCTGTCGGGGCCGAGCCAAGCGGCAGCTGAAGGCCCTCGCCACGCCCGCCACCAGGCGCTAAGCGACAGGGCGGATCGCGATCGAGCGTGAGGGCAATCCTTGACGGCTGCGGCATTGCGAGAGTCGTTTCGGCTGGCCTGGCCGCTCGTGCTCTCCAATCTTTCCGTGCCGCTGCTGGGCATGGTCGATACGGCCGTGGTCGGCCACCTGCCCGAGCCCTATGCACTAGGCGGCGTGGCGCTCGGGGCCAATCTCTCGTCGGCTCTCTACTTTGCCTTCGGCTTTCTGCGCATGGGGACGACAGCACTCACCGCACAGGCCCTGGGTGCTGGCGACGACGTCGAGATCCGCGCCACCGCCACGCGAGCCTTCATTCTGGCTGCGGCCATTGGCATCGTGGTCATGCTGACGACGCCCCTGGCCCTAAGCCTTGGCAGCGCCGCCTTCGCGCCCGAGCCGGCGATCGATGCCGAGTTCCGCGGCTATCTGCAGATCCGCCTCCTGGGCGCCCCCCTCGCCCTCGCCAATGCCGTGATCCTCGGCTGGCTGCTCGGGATGCAGGACGCGCGGGGGCCGCTCCTCCTGTTGATCTCGACCAACCTCGTCAACGCCGCCCTCGACATCCTCTTCGTCTGGGGCCTCGGCTTCACCGCCACCGGCGTGGCGCTCGCCACCGTGCTCGCCGAGGGCTTCGGGCTGATGCTGGGCGGCTTTCTCCTGCGTCGTCAGCTGCGCAGCCTGGCCGTCCAGGTAACACCGTCACGCGCGCATATCCTGGCCCTGGCTGCTTTCCGGCGGCTGCTGCGCATCAACCGCGATCTCTTCCTGCGCACCGCCGTTCTGCAGGTGGCGTTCTTGAGCTTCATGGCGCTGGCGTCGCGGCAGGGCCCGATCGTGCTCGCCGCCAATGCCATCCTGATGCACTTCTTCATGCTGGCAAGCCACGGCCTCGACGGCTTCGCCTATGCCGCCGAAGCCATGGTGGGCCGGGCCGTCGGGGCGAGGGACCCGAAAGCCCTGCGCGCCGCAGCGCGGGCCGGCTTCGTCAATGCTGGCCTGCTCGCCCTGTGCATCGGCTTCGCCTTCTGGCTCGCGGCTCCATGGATCATCGACCTGCTGACGGCAATCGAGCCGGTTCGCGACGCCGCGCTCGCTTACCGGCCGGTCGTCGCCGTCCTGCCGCTGATCGCGATCTGGGCCTTTCTCTTCGATGGCATCTTCATCGGTGCGACGCGCACGAGCGAACTTCGCAACGCCATGGTCGCCTCGATCGCCGTCTATGTGGTCGCGGTTGCCGTTCTGGTCCCGTCTCTCGGCAATCCGGGCTTGTGGTCGGCGATGCTGATGTTCCTGGCGTCGCGTGGCCTGTTCTTGGGCCTGCTCTACCGCCGCGCCGGTTTCGGCGCCTCGTTCGTCACCGTGCCGTCGAGCGGTGGTGCGGCCGCCGGCTGACGGCCGAAGGGGGCCCAGAGGAGGCGGACCAAGCCCCGGTCACGCATCCGCTCGACCCCGATCTTCATGGCGGCGAAGCGCTCGGTCGCACTCTTCGAGCCGAACAGCCGATCCCAGAAGCTGAAGATGGTGCCGTAATTGCTGTCGGTGTCGGCGCGGATGGCGTGGTGGTGCACCCAGTGGATCGACGGCGTGATGATGACCCTGGCGAGCGGCCGCTCGAGCCAGCCCGGAATCCGCGCGTCCGAATGGTGGAAGATGGCTGAGGTGAGGACCAGGGCCTCGAAGACGATGACGGCGGCGAGCGGGATGTCGAAGGCGATGATCACCACCGCCCGGACCAGGGCCGAGAGCACTACCTCGCCGAAGTGAAAACGCACCGCACTGGTGGTGTCGAGGAGTTCGTCCAGGTGGTGGACCTGGTGGAAGCGCCAGAGGATCGGCAGCTCGTGGTTCGCCCGGTGCCACCAGTAGATCCAGAAATCGAGGATCAGGATGTCGACCGCGAGGCCCCACCAGCCGTCCAGAAACGCCGGCCGCAAGCCGAGCGAGAAGCCGCTCGCCCAATAGGTGATCGGGATGACGATCAGCGGCGAGAGCAGGGCGTTGAGGCTGAAGAGCCCGAGGTTCCTGGTCAGCCGGTGCCAGGCATCCTTTGTGCTGCGGCCGAGCCGGACGAGGAGCGGGCTCTCGACCGCCGGCCTGAAGCGTTCGGCCAGGGCGAAAACGACGAAGACGGCGAGCACGAGTGCCGATTTGAAGGCGAGGGCGGTTTCGAGGGTCAGCTGCATACCAGAGGAGATGGGACGGAAGGACGGCTGCCGCCAGCCCGCCCCGACATCTTGAACCGCTCAAAGACGCTGCCCACCTGCCTTGGGTGGATGCCATCGGGTCCACGGGACAACTGGTTGCTCTGGGAGGACTGGTCATGCGCAGCTTCGATCTCTCGCCCCTTTTTCGCTCCTCGGTCGGTTTCGACCAGCTCGACAAGATGTTCGACACGGCCTTTCGCGAGGCCGCCCGCGATACCTCGTATCCGCCCTACAACATCGCCAAGGTCAGCGCCGACACCTACCGGATCACCATGGCGGTGGCCGGGTTTGCCGAAGGCGATCTCGACATCATGGTCCATGACAACGTGCTGATCGTGAAGGGCCAGATCAGCCGCCCCGAGAAGGACGTCGAGTACCTGCATCGTGGCATCGCCCAGCGCGCCTTCGAGCACCGCTTTCAGCTCGCCGACCACATCAAGGTAACGGGTGCCGACCTCAAGAACGGCCTGCTCGACATCTACCTCAAGCGCGAGGTGCCGGAGCAGATGAAGCCCCGCAAGGTGTCGATCGGTGGCGGTGCTGGGCCGACGCTCGAGCAGGCGCCGGCAGCCGGGAAGGCCCCGGCAGCGGCAGCGGCCCCTGCGGCCGACAACGAGCGGGTCGCCAAGCCGAGCGCCGCCTGAGCCGCGCCGCCGGCGGCTTGCCGCGCGGCGGGGCCTGCGATAGACAGCCGCTTGATGCCGCCCCGGACCCAATCGCCTGCCGCCCCGCCGCCACTCATCGGTGTTTCCGCCTGCCGCAAGGCAATCGGGCCCGCGACCTCGCACTGCGTCGGTGACAAGTATGTCGACGCCGTCATCGAGGCCGCCCGCGGCCTGCCGCTGCTCATCCCGGCGGTGGGCTCGGCGCTCGTCATCGAGGCACTGCTCGACCGGCTCGACGGCGTGCTGCTCACCGGCAGCCCCTCGAACCTCGACCCCGAGCTCTATGGCGGCGGCAGGCGCCCGGCGGGCGATCCGGCCGACCCGGATCGTGACGCCACCACGCTGCCGCTGATTCGTGCCTGCGTCGACCAGGGCATCCCGCTGCTCGGCCTTTGCCGTGGCCTGCAGGAGGTCAATGTCGCCATGGGCGGCTCACTCCACGGTCGCCTGCACGAGATCCCGGGCCGCGCCGACCACCGCTCCGACAAGACCCTGGGCTATGCGGACCGCTACCGACCGGCTCACACCGTCAGCCTCGCGCCTCGCGGCCTCCTGGCCAGACTCTACGACGGTGCGGCGACGATCGAGGTCAACTCGCTGCACGGCCAGGGCATCGATCGCCTGGCGCCGGGCCTGAGCAGCGAGGCGACCGCCGCGGACGGCACGATCGAGGCGGTCACCATGCCGGGTGCCAAGGGCTTCGTTCTGGCTGTACAGTGGCATCCCGAATGGCAGGCCGCCCGGATCGAGACCCACCGGCGCCTGTTCGTGGCCTTCGGCGACGCCTGCCGTACGCATCTCCGATCGAGAGGATCGCATGAGCGATCTCGAGCCCTGGCTTAAAGAGCACCGGATCACCGAGGTCGAGTGCATCGTCGCCGACATCAACGGCATCGCCCGCGGCAAGATCCTGCCGGGCTACAAGTTCCTGCGGTCGATCAAGGAGGACGGGCTGCGGCTGCCCGAGAGCATCTTTACCCAGACCGTCACCGGCGACTATCCCGAAGCCGACGTCATCGACCCGGTCAACCGCGACATCCGCCTGCGCCCCGATCCAGCCACCATCCGCCTGGTACCCTGGTACGAGGAGCCGACAGCACAGGTGATCGCCGACGGCTTCCACCACGACGGCACGCCCGTGACCATCGCCGTCCGCGAGGTGCTCAGGCGCGTGCTCCGGCTCTACGCCGAGAAGGGCTGGCGCCCGGTCGTGGCACCAGAGCTCGAGTTCTTCCTCACCAAGATCAACACCGACCCGGACTATCCGCTCGAGCCGCCGATCGGCCGCTCGAAGCGCCCGGAGACCTCGCGCCAGGCCTATGGCATCGAGGCGGCCAACGAATTCGACCCGGTCTTCGAAGACGTCTACGACTGGTGCGAGGCACAAGCGATCGACATCGACACCCTGGCCCACGAGGCGGGGGCGGCGCAGATGGAGATCAACTTCAACCACGGCGACCCGCTCGGGCTGGCCGATCAGGCCTTCCTTTTCAAGCGCACCTTGCGACAAGCGGCCCTGAAGCACGGCATCTATGCCACCTTCATGGCCAAGCCCCTGGAGAGCGAGCCGGGCAGCTCGATGCACATCCACCAGAGCGTCTACTCGATCCAGACCGGTGAGAACCTCTTCGCCAATGACGACGGCAGCTATTCCGCCCTCTTTCTGCACCACATCGCCGGCCTGCAGCGCTTCATGCCGGCCGCCATGCCGCTCTTCGCCCCCAACGTGAACTCCTACCGCCGCCTGCGCCGCTACTCGGATGCGCCAATCAATGTTCAATGGGGCTGGGAGAACCGCACCGTCGGCCTGCGCGTCCCCGAATCCGGCCGCGACGCGCGCCGCGTCGAGAATCGCGTCGCCGGTGCCGATGCCAACCCCTACCTCGCCATCGCCGCCTCGCTGGCCTGCGGCTGGCTCGGCATGGTCGAAGAGCTAGAGCCGACCGACCAGGTCAAGGGCAGCGCCTACCGCCTCGCCCAGACCCTGCCCCAACAACTCCCCGACGGGCTCAGGAAGCTCTCGAGCTCGCCGCAACTCAAGGAAGCACTGGGCGAAGACTTCGTCCGGGTGCTGATCGCCGTGAAGCAGGCCGAGCACGAGGCCTATCAGAGTGTGATCAGTTCGTGGGAACGCGAGCATTTGTTGTTGAATGTCTAGGAAAGAGAAAGAAAAGCGGGGAGGATGATCCTCCCCGCGCCCCACCGTTTTTTGGCGTAAATGGATGTGCTCGGGGAGCTTGCAGCGTTGTCTGTTCGATGTACTTCCTTGCCAGCGGATGCGGGGTGAAGCGGGTGGCGAGGACCCAGGACGAGAGCGATGCCGAGCGACGGCGCGGGGCCATCGCCGCGACCGGGCAACCAACGGAACAGTCGACCGGTCACCCCGCGCGCGACCTGCTGGACAAGATCGAGGCGCAGGAGTGCATCCGCCAAGCCTTCGGCAAGCTGCCGCGGGACGATGATCGGGAGGTCATGCGGCTCGATCGACCAGGCATGGAGCAAGCCGGCGACTGATGGCCCCCTTGCCGGCGGGGGCACTCCCTGCCACAGAGCAGTCCATCGCCCTCACCACGAAACGAGCCGCATGCGTAACAGTGCCGAGACCGCGACCTGGCGTGAACTGGACAGCCGCCACCACTTCCACCCGTTCACGGTGTTCCCGGAGCTCGAGGCCAAGGGCAGCCGGATCATCACCCGGGCCGAGGGCTGTCACATCTGGGACAGTGAGGGCAACAAGATCATCGACGGCATGGCGGGGCTGTGGTGCGTCAATGTCGGCTATGGCCGCGAGCGGCTGGCCAGGGTCGCCTACCAACAGCTGCAGGACCTGCCCTACTACAACGCCTTCTTCCAGACCGCGACGGTGCCGGCGGTCGAGCTCGCCGCCAAGCTCGCCGAGATCCTGCCGGACGGCATGCGCCGGGTGTTCTACGTGAGCTCGGGCTCGGAGGCCAACGACACCATCGTCAAGTCCCTCTGGTACTACTGGAACCTGATGGGCAAGCCCGAGAAGAAGCACTTCATCAGCCGGACACTTGGCTATCACGGGGTCGGCCTGGGCTCGGCCAGCCTCACCGGCATGGGCTTCATGCACCAGCCGTTCGATCTGCCGCTGCCGCGCTTTCATCATGTCGGCAACCCCTACTGGTTCGCCGAGGGGGGTGATCTCGACCCGGATGCGTTCGGCAAGATCGCGGCGGGCTGGCTGGAGGCGAAAATCCTGGAACTCGGGCCCGAGAACGTCGCCGCCTTCGTCGCCGAGCCGATCCAGGGGGCCGGCGGTGTGATCATTCCGCCGCCCAGCTACTGGCCCGAGGTCCAGCGCATCTGCCGCGCCTACGATGTGCTGCTCGTCGTCGACGAGGTGATCTGCGGCTTCGGGCGGACCGGCAACTGGTGGGGTTCGGACACGTTCGCCATCGCCCCCGACGTCATGCCGATGGCCAAGGGCCTCTCCTCGGGCTACCTGCCGATCGCGGCCGTGGCCTTCCACGACCGGATCGCCGACGTCCTCGCCGCCTCCGGCACCGAGTTCGCCCACGGGGTGACCTATCACGGCCATCCGGCGGCCGCCGCCGTGGCCCTCGAGAACATCCGCATCATCGAGGAGGAGGGGCTGCACACCCGGGCGGTCGGGCCGATCGGCGACTACTTCCGCGAGCGGCTGATGACGCTCGCCGACCACCCGCTCGTCGGCGAGGTGCGCACCTGCGGCCTGATCGCCTGCCTCGAGCTCGTCCAGGACAAGGCCAGCCGTCGGACCTGGCCCGCCGAACGCAAGGTCGGGCTCAGCTGCCGCGAGCACTGCTTCCAGAACGGTCTCGTGATGCGGGCGATCCGCGACGGCATGGTGCTCTCGCCACCCCTGATCGTCAGCGAGGCCGAGATCGACGAGATCGTCGACAAGGCCGCCCGTGCCTTCGATCTGACGCTCGCGGAGCTCGCGGGCTGACGGCGGCGGCTGTTTGCATGGATCTCACCCAGATCAGCCTCGTCCTTTTGCTCATGGCGATTCTCGCCGGCTTCGTCTGGGGCCGGTTCCGCCACGACGCCGTCGCGTTTGCCGGGCTGCTCACCGCCGTGCTGACCGGCATCGTCCCGGCCGAGAACGCGTTCGCCGGCCTCAGCCATACCGCCACCGTCACCGTGGCGCTGATGCTGGTCCTGACCAAGGGCCTGACCGACAGCGGGGCGACGAGCCATCTGGTCGAGTTTCTCGGCCGCTTCACCGGGACCATAACCCGCCACATCGCCTCGCTCGCCGGGGCCACGGCCCTGCTCTCGACCGTGATGAACAATGTGGGTGCCCTGGCACTGACCATGCCGATCGCCATGCAGACGGCGGCCCGCACCAACCGCTCGCCCTCGCTGCTCTTGATGCCGATCTCGTTCGCCGCCCTGTTGGGCGGGCTCGTCACCCTGATCGGCACGCCGCCCAACATCATCGCCGCCTCCTACCGGCAAGGCGAGACCGGCCAGAGCTTTCACATGTTCGACTTCACCTGGGTCGGGCTGCCCGTGGCGCTGGTCGGCATCGCCTTCATCACCACGCTCGGCTGGCGGCTGTTGCCCAGGGACCGGCGCCGGGCGGCCGGGCTCGAGGCCTTCTTCCACATCGGCGACTACGTCACCGAGATCCGCGTCGCCGAGAAGAACCCGCTCCTGGGCCAGTCGATCGGCGACCTCGCCGACAAGTTCGCCGAACTCGACGTGGCGATTCTCGGCCTGCTCCGCAACGAGCGGCGGGTGCCCAACGTGCCCCGGCGCTTTCAGCTGATGCCGGGCGACGTGCTGATCGTCGAAGCCTCGCCCGCCAACCTGCCGAAGCTGATCGAGCGTTTCCAGCTCGCCATCGGCGGCGAGACCCGGGCCCCGGTCAGCCTGCTCAGCAACGACGACGTCCGGCTGGCCGAGGTGGTGATCAAGCCGGGCTCGGAGCTCGACGGCCGCTCGGAAGGTCGCTCCAGGCTCGCCCAGCAGTTCAACGTCAACCTGCTGGCCGTTGCCCGCGAAGGCAGCCCGACGCGCGACCGGCTCGATCGCATCGTGCTCAGAGCCGGCGACGTGCTGCTGCTGCAAGGCGAGATCGAGCGGCTCGCCGAGGTCACGCGGCTGCTCGGCTGCCTGCCCTTGGCCGAACGTCGGCTGCAGGTTGGCCAGGCCCGGCGGGCAGTCCCGACGCTGATCATTTTCGCCACCGCGATCCTGCTCACCTCGGCCGGTCTGCTCGCCTTGCCGATCTCCCTGGGCTGTGCGGTGATCGCCATGATCGCGATCGGCGTCATCCCGCTGCGCGAGCTCTACGATGCCATCGACTGGCCGGTGGTCATCCTGCTGGCCTCGATGATCCCGATCGGCGACGCGCTGCAAACCACCGGGCTCACCACCCTGATCGCCCAGACGATCGCCGGTCAGGCCGCGCATCATGGCGCGGTGCTGGCCCTCTTGATGGTCTTCATCGTCACCATGCTGGCCACCGACATCCTCAACAACGCCGCCACTGTCGTCATCATGGCACCGATCGGCATCGGCGTTGCAGAGGTCCTGGACGCCAATCCGGACACCTTCCTCATGGCCGTCGCGATTGGTGGCTCATGCGCCTTCCTGACGCCCATCGGCCACCAGAACAACACCCTGATCATGGGTCCCGGCGGCTATAATTTCGGCGACTACTGGCGAATGGGCCTGCCACTGCAGGTGATCATCGTGACGACGGCGATCCCGCTCCTGGTCTACTTCTGGCCGCTTTGATCACCCGCTGCCGGCGGCTCGGGATGCGCCCGGCGCGGCAAGTCGGGGTGACGACGATCGACCGGCCGGCTCGCGCGGCCGCCATCGAGCACCGGCGGCAAGCCCGTCAGTTCACCGCCTCGCGCTGCGCCTCGCGCTCTGCCAGCAGCGCGTCACCGAGCTGGTAGGCGAGCCAGTATTTGTTGACGTCGGTGACGTAGCGGACGGTCTCGTCGCCGATCCGCAGCTGCGCCGCGCGCTCGACATTGAAGAACCAGCGATCCGGGTCGAGGCCGAGCTCGTCCCTGGTCATCGCGCGAAGGTCGCGCAGCCGACCCGGGCCGGCATTGTAGGCGGCGAGCATGAAATCCCGGCGGGCCCGCTCGTCGAGCCCGGTGTCGTCGCCCAGCACCGCGTCGCGCAAATAGGCGAGGTAGCGGACCCCGGCTTCGACATTGGCCTCGACCGGTGTCGGATCGTCGATGCCGACATAGGCCGCCGTCGTCGGCAGCAGCTGCATGAGCCCGACAGCGCCCCGCGGGCTGCGCGCCTCGGCGTCGAACCGGCTCTCCCGGAACGCCACGGCGGCGACCAGCCGCCAGTCGAAACCGTGCGCCGCGGCGTGCCGCTCGAACAGCTCGCGATAGCGGATCAGGTCGTCGAGCTCGTTCCCCTCGAGCGGATTGTCGATGAAGCGGTGGCCGTCGTAGTAGCGGTTGAAGAGCACGTTGCCGACCAGGGTGCCGCGCCGGACCGTCGCCATGAACGCGTCGATCTCGGCCTTCAGCGCCTCGGCTCCAGGGCGCACGGCCCAGGCGATCGCCCCTCCCTCGGCGACCCTGAGATCGCTGTCGACGTGCAAGCCGGGCAGCACGCCGGCCCAGAGCTCGGCGATGTGCTGGTCGGCCACTGTGTAGTCGATGATCCCGGCATGCACCATCTCGAGCAGGTCCTCGGTGCCCAGCTCCGGCGCCGCCTCGACCACGTCGACGGCAGCGAGGCCATTGGCGGCGAACGTCTCGTTGAGCCGGGCGAGGCTCGCCACGTACGAGCTGCCGCGCAACACCACGACCTGCCGGCCGGCGAGATCGTCCAGGCGCTCGAGCGGTGGCGCATCGACGTGGGCAACCACGAGCTCGGCCACGTCCTCGAAATAGGGTCGGCTGAACGCGACCTGCTCTGCCCGCCCCGCCGTGATCGTCAGCCCGCCCGCCGCGATGTCGCCGATCCCCTCGGTGAGGGTGGGCAGCAGACGATCGAACCGGGTCGGCACGAAGATCGCCTGGACCGCCGGCTCGCCCCGCTGGCGCTGTTCATTCAAGTGCTGCTCGAAGGCCCGCACCAACTCGAACTCGAAGCCCATGGGCTCGCCGTTGCGGATGAAGAAGCGGGTCCGGTCGAACGGGATCAGGACGGTGAGAAACCGCGTCTCCTGGCCCTCCCGCTCGGCGGCCATCAACAGCGCCCGCTCGTGATTATAGATCACCCGGGCGAGCGGGTCGTCGGCGGGCGGCTCGGGAAAGAGCAGGAACCAGGCCATCCCGATGCAGCCGATCGCGATCAGCAGCACCGCCGGGAGATAGAGCAGGTTGCGACGGCTCAAGCGCGGCATCTCCGGTGCATCGCTCGCCGCGCGCCGGCCGCAGCCCGCGGGCCCGGTGCGCCGGGAAGCGCTCCGACGGACGCATCGGACCTACCTGGATAGGTCCGCGTTCCGATCAGGACTATTAGCATCGCCAACCGGATGCTTCAAATGCTCGCGGACAAGGCAGCCACAGTCGCCGCTTTGGCAATGGCGACGACCGGCTGTGTAGGTGGCGGAGGAAGCTTGATGATGAGCGCGCGAAGATTGCCGACTTGCCGTCGTGTCGTCGTGGTTGCCGGCAGCCTTGCGGCAGTCGTCCTCGCTGGCGTCGCGTCGGGCGAGACGCCCCCGGCCGGCGAGACGACGTCCCCGGCTTCGGTCGTCGCCTCCGGCGGTGCCACGGCCCGCCCGGGCGTTCCGGACGTCCTGCGCGGCAGCGTGGCCGAGCCACCGGCTGTCGAGCCGGCGGCGGGGCCCGACGCGGCCGAGATCGCCGCCGGCGACCGCATCTGGTTCGTCGATCGGCAAGCCAGGCGGCTCACCGGTTGTCGGCTGATCAGCACCAGCGAGGTCGGCGTGCAGCGGGTGCAATGCACCGAGCGGCGGCTGCCGCGGGGGGCGGTGGTTCGCGACTGACCCCAGCCGCCTTTCCGGGGCCGCTAAGCCGGCTCAATTCAGCCGGTAGAAATGGTGATCGCCGAGCGTCACCGTTCGCGTCGCGCCGTTGCGCAGCCAGCCTGGGGTCTGCCTGAAGGTTTCGTGGAAGGCGATCGCCCCACCGGTCGGATCGGCCGGCCGGGCGTCGCTCAGCATCAGGGCGGCGACCTCCTGCGCCAGCTGCCACTTGTCCATTTCGGTCGGTGTGTCCGCCTGGCCGTCGCAGGTCCAGCCCCACTGACAGGCACCTCCGGTCGGCTCGTTGATGACGGCCGTGATGCTGTCGGGAAACGCTTCGGAATCGACCCGGTTGAGCACCACCCAGCCCACGGCGATCATGCCGTCGCGGCCTTCCGAGCGGGCCTCGTGGTAGAGATTGAGCGCAAACAGCTCGCGCTCGGCGACGCTGTAGGCGGCGCCGGCAGCATCGCTCGCCACCACCGGGCCAGTGTCGGGCACGGCTGTGTCGGGCACGGCCGTGTCGGGCGCCGGCGCACCGTCCTGGGCGTTGGCGGGCGGCGTCAGGACCAGGCCGGCTAGCAGGGCGACCGTCAGTGCGGGCAGCCCGAGGTCGATTGAAGAAGGGCGCATCCTCGTTCCTCGATCATGGTGAAGGTAATTGTTGGACCCGTCGCCGAGGGGCGGGTCAGCGCGCCGGTGAGCGAAGTTGCCGGCCGCCCTCCCTATCGATTGGCCGGCAATAGCCGTCAACCGCGCCGCATGACGCGGCATCGCGTCACCTCGACGCCACAGCCGAAATGAAAAGCTCCCGCAGGCTATGCTGCACTGCACAATTCGCCAACTAAAGGACTGGTGCTCGATCTCCGAGCACGCTACCGGTTCTGCCGATGGCAGCAAGTCGGTTGAGTTGCAGCCTCAGGCGGTGGCTGTAACAATCTGCAACCCAACGTGATTCGTTATTGCGAGCGAAGCGCAATATGGAGAGTTCGGCAGGTTTTGTTAACCATATGCTTTTTGCACCATGAACTCCCTGCACACGGGTGATCGCTGAAGGCTTGTCTGTCACGGTGATCTGGGCCGGTGGTGCATCGCGGCCGGTTCGGGTTGCGCCGGTTCAGTCGGCAGCATGACACCGCAGCGGCGTTGTCGCCCTCGGGTGCGCGCTGGAGCGAACGGGGTTGAAGCATGTCTTACGGAGTTGGTCGATGATCGAGGTCACAGCCACTGCCAATACGCGATTGCCTTTCCGCGCGGGCGACTTCGCGACCTTGGCAGCCGGCCTCGATTATGCCGCGCTGGGCGAGACCGGCGTCAATTTCTTCTCCAGCCGCGGCGCGCTCGAGACGGCGCTCTCCTATCGCGAGCTCAGGCAGCGGGCTCGGGCGATCGCCCGGCGCCTCGCCGCGACGGCGCTCGAGCGCGGCGATCGGATCGGCATCATCGCCGAGACGTCGCCGGGTTTTCTCGCTGTCTTCTTCGCTTGTCAGTATGCCGGCCTGGTCCCGGTGCCGCTGCCGTTGAGCATCAATTTCGGCGGCAAGGGAGCTTATGTCGAGCGGCTGCGCGGCATGCTCGACGCTGCCGGGGCCAAGGCCGCGATTGCCGGGCCCGAGCTGGTCGGCATCCTGCGTGAGGCGACCGCCGCCACCGCCGTCGAGTTTACCGCCACCGCTGCCGACATCATGACCTGGCCCGCCAGCGACACCCCGCTCGAGCCGCTCGGTGCCGACGACATCTGCTACATCCAGTACAGTTCGGGGAGCACCAGCTTTCCGCGCGGGGTGCTGGTGACGCAGGCCGCACTGGCCGCCAACGCCCAGGCGATCGCGACCGACGGCCTGGCGCTGCGCCCGGGCGATCGCTGCACCTCCTGGCTGCCGCTCTATCACGATATGGGCCTGGTCGGCTGTTGTCTGACCCCGGTCATGACCCAGATCTCGGTCGACTATCTGAGCACCACTGCCTTCGCGCGGCGGCCGCTGGTCTGGCTCGAGCTGATCTCGCAGCTCGGCGGCACCATTTCCTTCGGCCCCACCTTCGGCTTCGAGCTCTGCGCCAGGCGGGCCGCCAACGGCACCCCCCGCAACCTCGACCTCAGCCGCTGGCGGGTCGCCGGCATCGGCGGCGAGATGATCCGCCCGCAGGCCCTGGCCGCCTTCGCCGACACCTTCGCGGCCGCGGGCTTCGATCCGCACGCCTTCGTGCCGAGCTACGGCATGGCCGAGGCGACCCTGGCCGTCACCTTCAACCGGCTCGGCCGTGGGATCCGGGTCGACCGGGTGGCGCGCGGCGACACCTTCGAGCGCGACCATCTGGCCCTGCCGGCGGGCGAGAGCGTCCCGCCGTCGGCCAGCCGCAGCTTCGTCGTCTGCGGCGCACCCATGCCGGGCTATGCCGTCGAGATCCGTGACGAGAGCGGCAAGGTCCTGCCCGAACGGCAGGTTGGCCGCATCTGCATCAAGGGCCCGAGCCTGATGCAGGGCTATTTCAGGAACCCGGAGGCGACCTCGGCCGTGCTCCAGGGCGACGGCTGGCTCGATAGCGGCGACATGGGCTATCTGGTGGGCGGCGAGCTGGTGGTCAGCGGCCGCACCAAGGACCTGATCATCGTCGGTGGCCGCAATATCTGGCCACAGGACATCGAGTGGGCGGTCGAGAAGCTCGACGGCGTGCGCGCCGGTGACGTTGCCGCGTTCTCGGTCGGCGACGAGCAGGATGGCGAGCAGCTGGTCGTCGTCGTGGAGTGCCGCCTGCAGCGACCGGCAGAGCATGCGCAGCTGCGCCAGCTGATCGCCGCCGTGGTCAATCGGCTCGCCGGCGTCGGCTGCGAGGTGGTGCTGGCCGCCCCCCGCTCGTTGACCTTCACCACCTCCGGCAAGCTGAGCCGGGCCACCGTCCGCGACCATTTCCAGCGCGGCATCCTGCGCGATCTGGCGGCGGCGCCCGACCTGCAGCCGCATCCTGGTACGCTGCCCGCGGCTGCGCTGCTCGCCGCGGCGAGCTGAGCCCCTGATCCTGCTGCAACCCAGCGCCAAGCCGCCACCGAGAGCCGCGCCGCCGAGCGCTGCCACGGAGCAGAAGATGGACCTTTCGGTCGCCGTCACCGGGGCCACGGGGTTTGTCGGCCGAGCCCTGCTTGAGCGGCTGGCGCGCTCCGGTCATCGCTTGCGTGCCCTCTCGCGCCGCGGCGACGTGCCGGGTGCGGCGACCGTCGAGGGCGCGCTCGACGACCCGGCCGCGCTCGCCCGGCTGGTCCGCGATGCCGACGCGGTCGTCCATCTCGCCGGCCTCGTCAAGTCTCCGCGCCCGACCGCCTTCGCCGACATCAACGCCGGCGGCACGGAACGGCTGGCCCGGGCCATGGCTCCGGGGCGGGGCCGGCTGCTGCTGGTCTCCTCGCTGGCGGCACGGCACCCCGAGGCTTCCGCCTACGCGGCGAGCAAGCGCGCCGCGGAACAAGCCGCCATCGCCGTGCTCGGAGCGGACCGGGTCACCATCCTGCGGCCGCCAGCGGTCTACGGCCCTGGCGATCGGGCGACACTGCTGATCTTTCGCCAACTGGCGAGCGGCCTGCTGATCGCGCCCGGGCCGCGCGGCGCCCGCTTCTCCCTCCTCCACGTGCACGATCTGGTGGAGCTCATCGCGCTACAGCTCGCTGGCCGGCTGGCGCTGCCGCCGCTCTCGGAGCCGGATGACGGGCAGCCGTTGGGCTATGGCTGGGGCGATCTTGCGGCGGTGGCGGCGCGGGCCAGCGGGCGACGGGTGCGGCTGGTCCGGGTGCCGGTGAGGTTGCTCGACCTGCCGGCCCGGGCGACCGACGCGCTGGCGCGCCGCTTCGCGCTCGACCTGCCGCTCAGCCACGACAAGCTCGGCGAGCTCGGCCACGGGCAGTGGGTCGCAGCCGGCCCGCCATTGCCCGACAGCCCGGCACGCATCACCTTCGAACAAGGATATCCGCTCACCCTCGACTGGTACCGCAAGGCCGGTTGGCTCTAAGATAGGAAGTGGCGTCCGGTTGGCTGGTGCCGGTTGGCTGGTGAAGGAGTACGGCGCGTGACTGAAACGATCGCAGCGGAGATCATGGCGCTGATGCAACACTACAATCCCGAAGGCAAGCCGATCGACCGATCGACCGAGATCGGTGCCGACCTCAACATCGATTCGGTCGCCGCGATGGACCTGATCATGGAAATCGAGGACAAGTTCGACATCGACATCCCGATGAACCAGGTGGGCGAGCTGAAGACCATCGGCGATCTGATCGATCTGGCGGCCGGACAACTGGCCAAGACCTGAGCCGGCCGGCCGGCGACGTTTCGAGCCTGAGCCGGTCAGCCGGCGACGTTTCAAGGAAGTGCTGTCGCATGGACATCTTCGACAAATACGCAGCCACCGAGGCGCGGCACCGGGCGCTGCTCGGCATCGGCGGTGACCCGTTCGGCGTCAAGGTCGATCGCATCATCTCGGCGACCGAAGCGCTGATCGGCGGCCGCCACACCATCCTCGTCGGCACCAACAACTATCTCGGCCTCACCTTCGACCCGGCCTGCGTCGCGGCGGCCCGAACCGCCCTCGAGACCGACGGCACCGGTACCACGGGCTCACGCATCGCCAATGGCACCTACGATCGCCACACCAGCCTCGAGGCCGCCTTCGCCCGCTTCTTCGACCGCCAGAAGGCCATTGTCTTCACCACCGGCTACCAGGCCAACCTCGCCACCATCTGCGGCCTCGCCGGCCCGGACGACATCATTCTCGCCGATGCCGACAGCCACGCCAGCATCTGGGACGGCACCAGGCTCAGCCCGGCCGAGACCGTGGTCTTCCGCCACAACGACCCGGAGCATCTCGACCGTCGGCTGACCCGCCTCGCCGGCAAGGGCCAGTGCAAGCTGATCATCGTCGAGGGCCTCTACTCGATGCTCGGCGACACCGCCCCCTTGGCCGATTTCGTCGCGGTCAAGAAGAAGCACGGCGCCTGGCTCTTGGTCGACGAGGCGCACTCCTTCGGCGTCTATGGCGAGCGCGGCCGCGGTGTCGCCGAGGCGCAGGGCGTCGAGGAAGATGTCGACTTCATCGTCGGCACCTTCTCCAAGAGCCTTGGCGCCTCGGGCGGCTTCGCCGTCGCCAACCACCCGAGATTCGACCTCCTGCGCCTGGCGTCCCGCCCCTACATGTTCAGCGCCTCGCCGAGCCCTGCGACCATGGCCTCGGTTGGCGAGGCGCTGCACCAGATCGAGAGCCGGCCTGAGCTCCGGCAGCGCATCTGGGCCAATGCCGAGCAGCTTCATGCCGGCCTCGCCGCCCTGGGCTTCAGCATCTCTTCGCCCTTGAGCCCAATAGTCGCCATCCGCATGCCGGACGAAGCCACCGCCGTCATGGCCTGGAACCACCTCATCGAAGCTGGCGTCTACGTCAACCTCGCCCTGCCGGGCGGTACCCCGAACGGCGCCTGCCTCCTGCGCTGCAGCGTCTCCGCCGCGCACGAACCGGCGCAAATCGCCACCGTCCTCGGCCGCTTCGCCGCCCTCGCCAGCGAACTCGACAACGGCCGTCGGGCGGCCTAGGCGCGAAGCAAGAAGCGGAAGTTGATCCGCTTTAGGCCCCGCCGATAGGTGCCGCCTGGACTTGGATCGGGCGCCGCTGGTGGGTTGGGTGACGGGCGAGCGCGTACGCGTTTGTCGGCATGGACGCATCCGGCGGAACGATACTCAGCCAGTGGCGGCGGTGCCGCCCGGGTCGGGCTGACCTTGACCTATGCCCAAGACTGTCGCTGTGGCAAAAGGGATACCGCCAAGGGGCTCGCGAGATCGACCAACGCGGTTTATGCACCACGCGACGACCAGCCACGCGACTTGGCGGTTCTGCGGCGGCGCGCGTTGCGCGTGGCGTGCTGCAAGGCTTTCGATACCCGACCCAGCCCGCCGGCTTGGCTTGCTCACGATGATCAGCCGCTGGATGGGGCAGAACCAGCGCCGAAGTATCGCCACGGCCAAAAAAATGGTGCGGTCGAGAGGACTCGAACCTCCACGGGCTAGGCCCACAGCGCCCTCAACGCTGCGCGTCTACCAGTTCCGCCACGACCGCATCGCCCCCGGGTTCTAGCTGAAATCGTCGACAGTGCAAGGGCAAGTAGCGGGCCGCTGCTCGCTCGTCGGCGGCATCCATGGGGCGGCCGCACGATCGACCCACGGCCGGGACGGCGTCTTGCTGCCATGGTCGCAGTCGCCCGTGCGGAACCCAGATGTCGCCAAGCGGATGACACTGGGTGCAAGCAGAAGAGGGCATCACCTTCGTCGATCGTCGTCGTGGACGGCGCCCCAGCACCGCCCGCTGCCACGCGACTGCCTGACGCTGGTCGCCGGGGGCTCGGGTGCCCGTTGCGCGACGCGCATCCGATCTTTCTCGTTGCCTCTTGCCCGCAGGTTCATCCGCGAACCTCGATGACCGCCACCGGCTCGCTCGCGTTCGGGGAGCCGTGCGCCCCGCTGGCCGCCTCGGCACATTCGTCATCCGCCCTGCTCGACGACGGCGCGCGACACCCGGCCTGCGGTCGAAATCGCCGCCTGACTTCTGTCCGGCCCAAGGGGCCCCCTCCATCGGTCGGGCTGGATGGTGCCCCGGTGGTTGGCCAGCGGCCAGTCTTGCGCTGGTTTGTTGTGCCATGCGGCGGGCTGGAATGGCCTGGCCGGTTGGCGATCGTGCTTCAGCGGGATCGCTCACCCCCACCGCCCACCGCCGACATGTCGATCCTGCCGCTCGGCACGTGCGCCCAACGGGTTGTCGCGTTCACCGTGTAGTAGGGCACGTAGTTCACGACGTGGTCGTGGGGCAGAACGGCATTGGTGAGATTGTCGAGCACCACGGCCGTATCGTCTCGATAAACGACGAGAACGGCATGCGCGAGATTGCGCAATCGATCGTGAACGACGGCGAGGCGCAGCCGCTCCTCGGCCACGCCCAGCAAGCGAAGCGAGACGTATTTGGCGATGGCATAATCCTCACAGTCGCCCGAATTGGCGAAGAACTCGAGCGGCGAGGCCCAGTAGTCCGACTTGCGATAGACGGCGAGGTCGGAGCGATACTGAAACCGGTTGACGAAGCGATTGACACGGGCGACTTGCTGGTCGAGGGGCAAGCCACGGAGCTGTTGCAGCTGCTCGCGCCACTCCGAGGTGGCCCGATTGGGACAAGCGGCGGGATCGTTGCGGCAGGCCCGATAGGCTGGCTGCTCTTGGCGAATGCGCTCGAGCACGGCCTGCCACTGTTGCAGGCCGGCGTGGGATTCGGCCCGAATCTCTGCCGTCTTGAACAGCGCCACGGGCAGCGTCGCCTGCGCGGCGGCGACCGGCGACAGGCTCAGCAGAGCCGCAAGGAGCAGTTGGCGCATGGCATTTCCTCCGCCTTTCTCGGGCACCTGTTCGGCGCCGCCAAAGCACGACGGAGAATGCCCCCGGGCGATGAAGATCCGGTTGCGTCAACTGGTTAGCGTTCGTTAGGGCGTGTGCCCTGGTATGTCATCCCGACCCGGCCGCAGCCGCAGCACGTAGCCGATGATCTCGGCCACGGCCTGATAATGCTCGGATGGGATCAAGGCACCGAGTGAGACGTTTCGAAACAGGGCTCGGGCCAGAGCCGGGCTTTCCACGATCGGCACATCGCTGGCCATGGCGATCTCGCGAATGCGCATCGCCACCGCGTCCACCCCCTTGGCGACGACCTTGGGAGCCGGTGTCACACCGCTCGTGTAGCGCAGCGCCACGGCGAAATGCGTCGGGTTGGTGACGATCACCGTGCTCGTCGGAACCTCGGCCATCATGCGCTGGCGAGCCTTCTCCATCCGCAACGCGCGCAGGCGCTGCTTGACCATGGGATCGCCGTCGCTCTGCTTTTGCTCGTCCTGCACGTCGCGCCGGGACATGCGCATCTGCTGCATGAACGCGAAGCGCTGATAGGCATAGTCGAGGGCGGCGACCAGCGTCAGGCAGGCGGCGATGGCGGCGATCACCCAGAGCGACGTTTCCCAGAGAAAATCCAGCGCGGCGCTCACCTCGAGATGGCCCGACGCGACCAGTCGCTGGCGGTTCGGCCAGATCACGCCGACGCCGATTGCCGTCATCACCGCCACCTTGACGAGACCCTTGACGAACTCGACGATCGATTTCAGCGAAAACAGGCGCTGCAGGCCGGCGACGGGCGAGATGCGTTCCAGTTTCGGCTGCAGGCTCGCCGTGCTCCAGATGACCGCGTTCTGCAGCGCCGGCGCGGCGATCGCGGCAATGGTGGCGACGATGAGCGGCACGACGAGGGCAAAGCCGAGCTGGGCCAGCGCCCGCTGCAGCCCGCCGCCGAGCCCACTGCCGCTCAGACCGGGGTCGCCCGCATGGCGCAGGAAGTGGCTCATGCCGACAGCGAGATCACGCATGATGCCGGGCAGCGCCAGACCCAGGATCCCCGCGGCCGAGCCGATCAGCAGCAGGTTGCTCACTTCCTTCGAACTCGCGACCTGCCCCTTCTGCCGGGCATCCAGCAGCTTCTTCGGGGTCGGCTCCTCGGTCTTTTGTGATTGATCCTGATCTTCCGCCATCGATCGCTCTCAGGTCGGATCGAGCCAGGCGACACTGTCGGTCAGGAGTGCCGCCGCGAGCTCGATGATAGCACCCAACGACAGCATGATGATGCCGAGCGCGAGTGCGATCTGCAGCGGCATCGCGACGAAGAGCACCTGAAACGACGGCATCAGCCGATTCAACACACCGAGCAGCAGGTAGAACAGCAGACTGAGGAGAACGATCGGGCCGGCCATCCGGAGCCCGGTCTCGATGGCGCGGCCGCCGAGGCGCACCAGGACCTCGACCAGGGCTCCGATCTCGCGACCGGCGTTCGGCTCGATGACGACGAAGCTCGTGGTCAGCGCCTCGAGGATCAGCAGATGCGCGTCGGCGACCACGATGATCACGAGTGCCAGGACCGCGAGGAAATTGCCGGTCAGGGTGCCCTGGGTCGCTTCCTGCGGATCGAAGAAGGCGGCGGTGGCGAGACCGGATTGCATGGCGATCAGGCTGCCGGCGAAGTGAATGGCGAGCATGACGAGCCGAATGATGGCACCGATCAACAGGCCACACGCGACCTCGCCGATCACCAGCAGCGCCAGCTCGATGGTGCCGGGCGGCGGCAGCACCAGGCGCCCGCTCAGCGGCAGGCCGACCAGCACGGCGGTCGCCAGCGCGATGCCGAGCCGTGCTCGCGATACGACATAAGGCTCGCCGAACGCCGGCAGCACCATCAAGGCGGCGCCGACCCGGCAGAACACCAGACCGACGATCAGCATCTCGCGGGTGACGTCACCCTCCCAACCGATCATCGTGCCCGGCCGTCCATGGGCCGATCGCCGCCGCGATGTTGCCGTCCGAGCTCAGCCCACATCGATACCGGCGATCCGCGCGAAGACGGCATGGGTGAAGTCGATCAGGGTGGCCAGCATGAACGGCGTGGCGACGATGAGCGTCAAAAAAATGGCGATGAGCTTCGGCACGAACGTCAAGGTCATCTCCTGGACCTGGGTCAGCGCCTGCAACAGCGAGACGACGAGGCCGACCAGCAAGGCCGCGACCATCGCCGGTGCGCCCACCTTGAGCATCACCCATACGGCCTGCCGGCTCACCTCCTGCACCGCGATCTCGGTCAGCATCCGCGTCGCCCCTGGCTGCCGCAGCAACGCCGATCAGATCGGCATCCGCATGATTTCCTGATACGCCGTGATCACCCGGTCGCGCACCGCCGTGACCTTTTGCAGGGTGAGTTCGGCGGCGGTGATCGCCTCGACCACCTCCTGAATGCCGGCGCTGCCGGTGAGGCCGTTGATGCTCGTCTGCTCGCTCTGCTCGAGCGCCCGCACGGCTTGCTGCAACTCGACCTTGAGCAGCTCGTCGAAGCCGCCAGCCGCAGCGTTGCCCGGCCTTGCGGCCTGATCGACCGCGATCTCGCCGGCAGCAGCGCGATAGGCCGCGAGCGCTGGTCCGGCCATGCCCGGGTTCATGCCTTGCGCCGCCTGCGGCTGCGGTCAGCACCTCTTGTCCGCGCCATCGTCTGCGGCCTCAGCGCAGCAGGTCGAGGGTTCGCTGCAGCATGCCCTGAGCTTGCTGCAGTGCCGTCAGATTGGCCTCGAAGCTGCGCTGCGCCTCCCGCATGTCCATGAGCTCGATCAGCGGGTTGACGTTGGGGTAGCGGACATAGCCGGCGGCGTTGGCGGCGGGGTGCGAGGGCTCGAAGCGCTCCTCGAAGGGTGCTGGGTCCTCGCCGTAGCGTCCGACCCGGACGAGGTCGGCACCGCTCGCCCGATCGAGCGCGTTCGCGAAGCTGACCGTCTTGCGGCGATAGGGCTCGGCGCCCGGCGTTTGTCCGGTCGATTGCGCATTCGCCAGGTTCTCGGCAGTGACCCGCAGGCGCGCGGCTTGCGCCTGCATGCCGGCGGCAGCGATCTTGAGCGAGGTTTCGAGGTTCATCACATGCTCTCCGTGCAACAGGTGGCCGAGCGTCAGCCACCGCTACCGATGGCGGTGCGAAGCAGGCCCACATATTTTCCGTAGACACTCGTCGCGAGCTGATAGCCACGCGCCGCGCCGCCCATCAGACGCAGCTGCTCCTCGATCACGACCGCGTTGCCGGCCGGGGCCACCTCGGCGGCATCGAGCCGCTGGTACCGCGCTGCTCCCGTCAGGCTGCGCGCGCCGGCAAGGTGATCGCTGCGGGTCCGCTCGAGTGCCACCCGGTGGAGCTGCGGCGACTGCCGTCCCAGGAGCTTCGCAAAATCGGGCTCGACGAGGTCCTTCGGCCGGTAGCCGGGGGTGTCGGCGTTGGCGACGTTCTGCGCCAGCACGGCATGGCGCGCCTGCAGAAAATCGGCGCGGGCCGACATGAGCTGGAAGAGCAGGGGCGAATCGGCGGGCATGCTGGCTGGTCCTCGGCACTTGGCACTGACGGCAGCCTAGGGCGTTAGGGTTAACAACGCCCTAAGCGCATGGCCCAATGGTACGCCCGACGTCGCCGGCTGACGGGCTGGCCTCCGCCCGGTGGATCGGCTAAGCCGGTGGGGGTGCAATTCGGGGTGCAACTGCCGGGCAAGACGGTTTCTGGCGACGACGCCGGCGCAACGACACCCGGTCAACGACACGCGATCGGCCACGGGCGATCAGCTGCAGGGAACAGGCCATGAGCGACTTCACCAACCGGTTCAGCGTCGACGGCAAACGCGCGCTGGTCACCGGCGCCACCAAGGGCATCGGGCTCGAGATCTGCCGGGTGCTGGCCGATGCGGGAGCGGATATTGCCACTGTCGGCCGCGACGCCGAAGGCCTGGCGGCGGCCGGCCTCGCGATCGAGGCGGCCGGGCGCCGGGCGGTCCCGATCACCGCCGATCTCGCCACGGTGGCGGGCGCCGAGATGGCGGCAGCGACGGCCCTCGAGGCGTTCGGCACGATCGACATCCTGGTCAACAATGCCGGGATCGCCCTGGTCGAGCCGCTGTTGACCGCGAAGCCGGCGGACTGGGACCTGACCATGGCGGTCAACCTGCGCGCCCCGTTCATCATCGCGAGGTCGGTTGCCCCACAGATGATCGCGCAGCAGGCCGGCAAGATCATCAATATCAGCAGCCAGGCCGGGGTCGTCGGGCTCGACGATCATGGCGCCTATTGCGCCTCGAAGGGTGGCCTCAACATGCTGACCAAGGTGATGACCAGCGAATGGGCGAAGCACAACATCCAGATCAATAGCGTCTGCCCGACAGTGATCCTCACGCCGATGGGCGAGCAGGTCTGGGGCGATCCGGCGAAGGGTGACCCGATGAAGGCGAAGATTCCCGCCGGCCGCTTCGGCAAGCCGATCGAGGTCGCCGATCTCGTGTTGTTCCTGGCGAGTCCGGCCGCCGACCTGATCAACGGCCAGGCCATCCTGATCGATGGCGGCTTCACGGCGGTTTGAGCGGGTGACGCGGCCGGCCGGCTTTCGGCGTTGTCGGGCAACACCGTCCGACCGTGCGCGCCGGTCGTCGCGGCCACAGCGAGGGACAGCAGCATGAGCCGTGCACCGCTTGACCCGAACGCCGTACGGGCCACGCTCGAGCAACTCCTCGCCGAGTGCCGTGCCGCCTCCACGGCGACGGCGAGCGATCGCCAGCCGGTCCAGCTCGACCAGGCCAGCGTCGGCCGTCTGTCACGAATGGACGCCATGCAGCGCCAGGCGATGGCGCAGGCTGCCGACCGCCAGCGCCAGCGGCGAATGCAGCAACTGAGCGCCGCGCTCGAGCGCCTCGCCGCCGGCGATTATGGCGCCTGCGTGCGCTGCGGCGAGCCGATCGAGCCGCGCCGGCTCGAGCTCGATCCGGCGGTGCCGACCTGCATCGGCTGCGCGCGCGGCTGACCGACCGCGGCGGCGCCACGGCCTCGGGCGGCGGCTCGCCGCGCTCGAGATGCTGGGCCGCACTCGAGATCAGGGGAACTGGACGGCGACCATCGAGCCGAGGTCCTCGAACTCGAACGGCTGGTCCGGGCGAATTACCACGGTGGCGAGGCGCCGACCGGGCTCGATGCCGAACCCGCTGTCGCTGCGCCGCAGGCTCGGGCGGAAGTCGATGCGCTCGATCTGGCCGCGCATCTGGCCGGGCCTGCCCGGCACGTCGATCAGCGCCAGCGCGCCCTCGGACAGCTTGGCCGCCTGGTCGAAAGCCACCTGCGCCCGCACCATGAGCGGTTGATCGGCGGCCACCAGGAGCGCCACTTCCTCGCCCTGCTCGGCGAACTGACCGGGCTGGATCAGCCAGTCGTAGAGCACGCAGTCACACGGGCTCTCGATCCGCACGAACCGCCCATCCGCGGTCTCGATCCGCGCCACCGGCGTGCCCGGGGCGAGCAGGTTGGGCAGGATCAGCGGCGCCATGATGCCGGGGGCCGGGGCACGCAACCGCACGACTGGGGTCTCGATCACGGCGGTCTCGGCGCGCACCGTGAAGTAGCGTTCCTGCACGCCGAGCCCGATCGCGGCCACCAGGCCGAGCCCGATCACGCCGAGCAGGCTGTAGCCGGCCAGCCGCTTCAGCCGCCGTCCCCAGCTGTCCTCGTCGGCGTAGGGGTTGAAGCCGATGCCGCGCTCGCGCGCCGCTGCCATGTTGTCGCGGCCGGCGATCGCCAGGATGTCGCCGCCGCTGACGATCTCGCCCGAGAGGTAGGCATCGACGAGGTAGCGGAACAGCGCCAGCTGCCCCTGGCTGAGGCCCAAAAAGCGGCAGCCGAAGCGGGTGTTGTCGGCGAGGATGTAGACCATCTGGCAATCGAGCCTGAGGGTGACGTCGAAGTCCTCGAAGGGAAACACCAGCTTGACCACGAACCGCTCACCCGGCTGGCGCGAGGTGATCTCACTTTGAATGCCGAAGCCACCCATCGACCAGTCGTCGACCGTGAACACGGTGCCATCGATCTCGACGCTGATCGGGATCTTGAGGCGGATGTGCTGGCGGTGGACTTCGGCCTCGTGAACGACCTGTGGCTCCATGACGTGTTCCAAGTTCCAGCGGCGCTAGAAGAGCCGGGCGAATGATACCGCGACTGCGGCGGGTGAGGGCGGGGTCAGGAGCCCGGTGGCATAGGCAACGACCGTCAGTAGCGCCAGCATCGCCAGAAGATAGGTGTAATGCGATAGAGCGGTCTGCCAGCGACCGACGCCACCATTCACGCCCTCGATGATCACCGGCTGCCGGGTCCAGCCCTGCCGGTAGGGGTGGAACAGGATCCAGGTCTTGACCAGCGAGCCGTAGATCTGCCCGTAAAGGATCAGCAGCGGGTAGAGGCCACCGATCCGGTCGCGCATGGTCAAGAGGGCGAGCGACTGGATCAGCCGGGTCGACATGACCCAGGTGAGGTAGGCGTAGAGGACGATCGGACCGACGACGATGGCCAGGGCGGCGGCCGAGAGCGGCAGCAGCAGCGGCGTCCACATCGAGATCCGCTGATCGATCAGGCACCACCAGGCAAACAGGCCGATCTGCCGTGGCCCGAGCGCGATCGCGCGGCTGCTGGCACGCAGCATGTTGCCGAACCAGCGACGCATCTGTTGGGTCGAGGCGACGAAGAATCGCTGGTCGGACGGCTCCTCCAGGGTGATCACCTTGACGTCCGGCACGTAGAGCATCGTCCGCCGACGGCGCAACAGCCAGAACCAGGTCGACTTGTCGTCGCCGGTCAGCAGCGGGATGCGGCCGAGCCGCCAGTGGTTGACGCTGTCGGCGCTCAAGCTCTCGATAAAGCTCGGGTCGAGCGCGAAGCGTGCCCGGAACATCGACATCCGGCCGGTCAGCGTCAGCAGCCGACCGCTCAGGCCCATCGAGCACATCAGCATGTGGCGCTGGGCGAAACGCAAGCTGAACCATTGCCGCAGCCACAGCCCGCCGTCGACCACTGCGTCCTCGTCGGTCGTCAATGCCGCAACGTCCGGCAGCGCGGCGAACATCGGCACACAGCGCTCGAGCGCGCCCGGCGTGAGGATCGTATCGCCGTCGACCAGCGTGACGATGGCGTCCGGGTCGGGCCGGCGCCGCGCCATCGCCCGCAACCCGACCGCGAGACTGTGCCGCTTGCCGTAGGACGGCGTGCGCACCAGGGTGAGCCTGACCCGATCGGGCGGCGCCATCTTGTAGAAGATGTGCTTGACGAAGCGCTGGTCGGCCATCTCGACCAGGGCCGCCACCACCGTCACCTTTCCGCCGTAGCCGCACGCCTCGGCAAAGGCGGCGCGGAACACCTCGGCCGTGATCTCCGCCCGCAACCGAAAACTGGTGATCAGGATGTAGAGCTCGGGCTTCCTGGAGACCGCCGCCGCGGCTGCGTCGGCGGTCGCTGTCGCCGGGTCTTCGGCGACGATGCCGAGCCGGTCGGCACGCTGCCTCAGGCGCGGAAAAACCGAGCGTTTGTAGTATTGTGCCCGGAGAAAATGAACGATCGCCCAGCTATAGCGCCAGACGCCGATCACGCCGATGACGACGAAGAACGGCCGGTTGGCGGGATCGAGCAATTGCGCCGGGGCGTGGAGCAAGACCGCCGCGAGGGCGAGGATGTAGAGGGTCAAGAGCATCGAACGCGGCAGCACCTTCCGAATTGCGCCGAAGAGCCGGAGCCGTCTGACGGTCGCCTCGCGATGCGCGCAGCGTCGCTCGCGGACCGACCGGCCTAGCCATGTTCCGACGCTCGACGGGCGACGTCAGTGCTGCATTAGGCACCCCAAGGAATGAAGGTTCGGTTAACCCCGCCGTCTCGTGCGATACCCTTATGCAGCGGGCAGGACAAGGCGTCTTTCTCCGCGGTCCGGCGCCGCCGCGCCTGCGGATGCTGCGGGAGTGCTTTCGCTCGTCGCCATTGCCGGCTAAACCAGTCGGGCCGGGAGGGGCGAAACCGCAAGACAGGCTCGATGACATGCGCAACGGCAACCGCATTTTGATTGTCGACGATGACGAGGGGTTTCGCGGCGAACTCGCGGAGCAGCTCGGGTTGCACGAAAACTGCGAAGTGTTGCAGGCCGGCACCGGCAAGGCCGGGCTCGAACTCGCCAAGGCGCACCAGCTCGACGCCTTGATCCTCGATGTCGGCCTGCCCGACACCGATGGCCGCGACCTCTGCAAGCTGATCAGGAAGGCCGGGGTCAAGGCGCCGATCATCATGCTGACCGGCCACGACAGCGACGCGGATGCGATCCTCGGCCTCGACAGCGGCGCCAACGACTACATCACCAAGCCGGTCCGGCTCGGCGTCCTGATGGCGCGGCTGAGGGCCCAGCTTCGCCAGTTCGAGCTGTCCGACGACGCCACGTTCCAGATCGGCCCCTATGCCTTCAAGCCGGCCGCCAAGATGCTGGTGACCGAGCAGGACCGGAAGATCCACCTGACCGAGAAAGAGACCGCGATCCTCAAGTATCTCTTCCGCGTCGGCGACCGCCCGGTCGCCCGCGACACGCTGCTCGACGAGGTCTGGGGCTACAATGCCGGGGTCACCACCCACACGCTCGAGACCCATATCTACCGCTTGCGGCAGAAGATCGAGCCGGTTGCCGGCGAGAACACGCTGCTTGTCACCGAGCCTGGTGGCTATCGCCTGGTTCGCTGACAGGCGCTGCGGCGTTGCCGGCAAAGCTGCGCAACGCATCTTCGAGAATGACGGCCGCGGCGTAGTGGTCGAGGCTGGCTCCGGGCCGCGGCCGGGCGAGCCGGCCGGCCTCGATCGCCTGGCGAACCGCCTCGGTCGAGAGCCGTTCGTCCTGGAGATAGACGGGCAGGCGGAGCTCGGCTGCGAAATGCCGAGCCCAGCCGTGCACCGTGCGTGCCATCGGCCCCTGACTGCCGTCCATATTCAACGGCAGGCCGATCACCAGGGCCTGAACGCGGCGCTCGCTGCAGAGCGCCCCGAGCCGGGCGACATCGGTGGCCATCCTGGTCCGCTCCAGGGTGGTGAGCGGGGTCACCAGGCGGCGGGCGGGGTCGGTGCCGGCGAGGCCGATCCGCTTGCGGCTGAGATCGAGGCCGAGCAGTGAGCCCGAAGCGGCGAGCGACGCCGTGAACGCTCGGCTGGCCGCCCGTCCCGCGTCGCCCGGGATCGTGCCGTCGATGACCGGTGGTGCCGGTGCCTTCAGCGGGCGCGCCCGCCGGCGAAGAGGAGCGGGCCCGACGGGCCGTCTGCAGCTGGACGGTCGGCGACTTCGAGCGAGATGGCGAGCTCGAGCGACCTGTCGTCCAGTCCGGCCGGCAAGGCGAGCGACGTTGTCGTCTGTGGATCGATGGTGCCGAGTGGCTGCAAATCCTGGTCTTTTGCGGTCGATGCCCAAAGGGCCAGGACAACGCGGTCGGCGGTTGCGGCGGACCCTTGCTCGGCCGTCGCATTGGCCGGCGGCAGGCTGAATGGCGGCACCGCCGTGACCTGCAGCGCATCGCCCGTGCCCTCGACGCGCCAGGCGCGGTTGCCGGCGGCCGGCCGCAGAATGGCGAACCAGGCCGCATCGCCGTTCAGGCTTGCCGCCGTGGCGGCGGCTGCCGGGGCCGTCGATGGCGCCCCGGGCTGCGGCGGCGCGATTGGCGCAGCCGCCGGCGGCGAGACCCCCGCTCCGGGGCCATCGCCAAGGGCCCGGCCGAGTAGCGTTGCCACGGCCAGCACCAAGCCGAGGAACGAGGCGACACCGGCGATGCGCCAGAAGCGCAGCCGGCGCTCGATCAGCCGGTCCTGCGCTGCCGGCATCGGATCGCGACCGCGGGCCTGGGTGGCGACACCGGGCTTGATGTGCCGGTCGAGGCGCTTGAGGCCGAGGCCGATGTCGAGTTTCTGCCAGAGTTCGAGCGGCGGCTGCACGTGCTTCACCCGGCTCCCCTTGCCGAAGCCGGCGACGCCGGGCAGTTCGCGGCTCAGCATGGCGAGCAGCCAGGTCATCGCATCGTCGCGGTCACGCTCAAACCCGGTGGCCTCGCTGAACACCGCGAGATAGGTCTGCACCAGCGCCTGATCCGCCGCGGCGCGGTCGTCGGCGGCCTTGAGGGCGAGGCCATAGAGCTTTGGTGCGGTGAGCTTGTAGAGGGCCTGCAGTGCCGCGCGCTCGTCGCGCCCGCAGGCCGTGATCAGTGCGGCGACGTCGTCCGCGCGCCGGCGCGGCCTGGTCTGGCGTCTCGCGGTCGTGTCGCTGGGCGTCATCGCTGGACAAGCCACCTTCTTTTTCGCAAACAATCGGCCCGGCGGCGCCGGCTCGGCAGATCCTGTACGGTCACTCGATCTAGCGCTCGCACAACCATCTGGATAGATCGCACATGTCGCTCGACAAAGCCACGGTGAGACGGATCAGCGAGCTCGCCCGGATCGAGGTGCCCGAGGCGGCGCTGGAGCCACTGGTCGGCGAGCTCTCGGCCATTCTCGGGTGGATCGAGCAGCTCGGCGAGGTCGATACCGAGCACGTTGCCCCGCTGCGCTCGGTAATGCCGATCACCCACTCTTGGCGCGAAGACGTCGTGACCGACGGCAACCAAGAAGCTTCGATCACGGCCAATGCGCCAATTGCCCACGACGGCTATTTCGTCGTGCCGAAGGTGGTCGAATGACGGCCGATATCGGCCTCGTCGAGGCCCGGCGCCGGCTGGCCTCGCGCGAGCTCTCGGCGGTCGAGCTCACGACCGCGCACCTCGATGCCATGGCCAGCGCCCGCGATCTCAACGCGTTCATCACCGAGACACCGGACCTCGCCCTGGCGATGGCGAAGGCCGCCGACGCCCGCCTGGCCCGGGGCGACGCCGGGCTGCTCGAAGGCCTGCCGATCGCGATCAAGGATCTGTTCTGTACGAAGGGTGTCCTGACCACCGCCGGCTCGCGCATCCTCGACGGCTTCTTTCCACCCTACGAATCGACGGTGACGCGAAAGCTCTGGCAGGCCGGGGCGGTGTCGCTCGGCAAGACCAATCTCGACGAGTTCGCCATGGGCTCGTCCAACATGACGAGCTACCACGGGCCGGTGAAGAACCCCTGGACCAGGCCTTCGGACAACGCGGCCCTGGTACCCGGCGGCAGCTCCGGCGGCTCGGCCGCGGCCGTTTCCGCGCGCATCGCCCTGGCCGCCACCGGCACCGACACCGGCGGCTCGATCCGCCAGCCGGCGGCCTTCTGCGGGATTGCCGGCATCAAGCCCACCTACGGCCGCTGCTCGCGGTTCGGCATCGTCGCGTTTGCGAGCTCGCTCGACCAGGCAGGTGCGTTCGGCCGCAGCGTCGAAGACGCGGCCCTGCTGTTGCAAGCGATGGCCGGCTACGACCCGAACGACAGCACCTCGGCCGAGCTCTCGGTGCCGGACTGGGTCGGCAGCCTCGTGGGCAAGGTCGAGGGGCTGAAGGTCGGCATCCCGGCCGAGTACCGGGTCGACACCATGCCGGCCGAGATCGAGCAGCTCTGGCAGGCCGGCGCCGACTGGCTCAAGGCCGAAGGGGCCGAGATCGTCGAGATCAGCCTGCCCCACACCAAATACGCCTTGCCGACCTACTACATCATCGCCCCCGCCGAGGCGTCCTCGAACCTCGCCCGCTACGACGGCATGCGCTACGGGCTCAGGGTCGAAGGCGAGAACCTCAAGGAGACCTACGAGAAGACCCGGGCCGCCGGCTTCGGTGCGGAGGTCAAGCGGCGGATCATGATCGGCACCTACGTGCTCTCCGCCGGCTACTACGACGCCTACTACCTCAAGGCGCAGAAGGTCAGGCGGCGGATCGTCGACGACTTCGAGCAGGCGTTCCGGAAGGTCGACGCGATCCTCACGCCCACGGCACCCTCGGCCGCCTTCCGCGTCGGCGAAAAGATGGACGACCCGGTGGCGATGTATCTCAACGACGTCTTCACCGTCCCCTCCAGCCTCGCCGGACTGCCGGCGATGTCCGTCCCGGCCGGCCTCTCGGCCGAGGGCCTGCCGCTCGGCCTGCAGGTGATCGGCAAGCCCTGGGACGAGCAGACGGTCCTCGATGCCGGTCTGGCGCTGGAGCGGGCTGCCGGGTTCGCGGCGGTGCCGTACGGGCTGCTCTAGCGGTAGATCAGCGACTGAAGCGTCCCTCGAGCCATCGCCTGCCGTCGTCCGGCGGTGCCGTAAAGGGTACCCGGTACCCTTACCCCCCGTTCACCACTCCACCTGCCCCGATCTGGCGCCGATCCGAAGTTCCGGTGGGGTGTGGGGAGGCGTGCCTCCCCGCATCTCTTCCCATTGCTCAACGGGGCTGCCGGTCGGCGGAGCCCTGCCGTCCCTGAACTACGCTCGAAGCGACCGGTAGAGGTCGATCGTGGTGGCGGCGATGGCGTCCCAGCTGAAGTGGTCGAGGGCGCGCTGGCGGCCGGCCTTGCCCATCCGGGCGCAAAGTTCGGGATCGGCGGCGAGGCGGTTGATCGCGGTTGCGAGGCCGGTCGAGAAGGCGGCCGGATCGGCCGGCTCGAAGGTTCCGGGGCGGAGCTCGAGGTCGACCAGAAGCCCGGTCTCCTCGGGCACCACGACCTCGGGAATGCCGCCGACCCGGGAGGCCACGACCGCGGTTTCGCAGGCCATGGCTTCGAGATTGATGATCCCGAACGGCTCGTAGACCGAGGGGCAGCAGAACACCGCCGCATGCTCGTAGAGCTGAATGATGTCGGCGCGGGGCAGCATCTCGCTGAGCCATTTCACGCCGGGCCGGGCGGCGCTGACCTCGGCCACCCGTTCCGCCATCTCGCGGCCGATCTCCGGGGTGTCGGGGGCGCCGGCGCAGAGCACGATCTGCAGCCCGGGGTCGATCTCGGGGAGCGCGTCGACCAGGTGGATGATGCCCTTTTGCCGGGTGATCCGCCCGACGAAGAGGAGATAGGGCTTTTCAGGATCGACCCCGTGGCGCTCGAGGGCGTCGGTCCGACCGGTCGGGCGGTATTCGGCGGGATCGATGCCGTTGTGGATGACGTGGACGCGCCCAGGGTCGACGTCGAAGAGGCGCAGCACGTCTTCCCTGGTCTCGCGCGAGACGGCGATGATCGCATCTGCCGCTTCGATCGCGGTCCGCTCCATCCAGCTCGAAAGGTGGTAGCCGTTGCCGAGCTGTTCGACCTTCCAGGGGCGCAGGGGCTCGAGCGAATGGATGCTGAGGACGTAGGGCACGCCCCAGAGCTTGCTCGCGATCAGCCCGCCCATGTCGGTGTACCAAGTGTGGCAGTGAACGACATCGGCGTCGATCGTGTCCTTGGCCATCGAGAGCGAGCGATGGAAGGCGTCGAGCGCGCCGGCGAAGCGCGGATCGGTGTTCTCCTTGGCGGCAGGCCAGGCCGGATAGCCGCGGACGTGCACACTCGGCACGTCGTGGTGCTGGTCGCCGAAGCAGCGGACATCGACCGCAAGATGCCTGGCCAGCGCCTGGCTGAGATACTCCACGTGAACACCGGCCCCGCCATAGACGTTTGGCGGATACTCGTTGGTGAGCAGCGTCACCTTCTTGATGTCGGTCATTCTCTCGATCCCCGCCAATGCGGCCTCCCTCGATCCGTCTTCGCCACGGCCTCACCGGCGGCCGGTGGCATCATCGCACTGGGCGAGGCATCCGCCAACCGCGCGCCCCGCCGGACCGGCGATATCGGTCAGCGCAGCCGCCGATCGCCGGCCCGACCGGGGGGCGTGAGGCCAGCGATCTCCAGCACCAGTTTCCGGCGGATCGCCTCGACCAGATCGTCGGGATGACGGACGGTCATGACGAAGGCCAAGGGGCCGCCGATCAGCGCATCGGCGAAGTAGCGGTCGAGCGTGGCGGTGTCGCCGGTGGCCCGCGGGCTGGTGCGCAGCATGATCGCCAGGCCGTTGATGGTGATGTCCCGGGCGAGGGCGGCGGCCCGGGCTTCTGCCAGCGGCGGGCCGGCATTGTTCGGCTCGTCCCCGGCGATGTCGATGATCCGCCGGAGCCCGCTGAAGCCGTTCTCGGCGAGCATCCCGGTTGCCCGTTCGAGGGCGCCCGAGATCGAGGTGCGGATGCCGTCGAGTGGCGGGGCCGCTTCGATGGTCGCCGCCGCCGCCGCCGCCGTGGCCGCGTCTTCGACCACGGTCCAGGGCAGGATGACGCGCTGCATGTGGGGATCGGACCACTCGAAATAGGTCACCGCGATCCGGCCGTGGAGGCCGGCCCGGATGGCGCGCAGCACCGCCGGGTGGCGCAGCGCCTCGATATGGCCCAGCCGCTGCAGGTAGCGCTCGCCCATATCCATCGAGCTGGAGATGTCGGCGGCAAGCACCAGTTCGACATCGACCTCGAGCTCGGCCCGAACGGGTGTCGCGAGCAGCACAAGGCCGAGCGCCAGCGTCCGGATCAAGCGCTGCGGCAACGGCATGGCGGCGTCCCGGTCGTGCTTTGCGATGGCTGAAGTCTGTGCCCGCCGGTCGGCGAGGTCAACCGATCGCCACCGGCTATGGCCAGCGGCCTGGCCGGCAGCTAGAGAGAACGCCGAGCGCGAACCTTGGGATCGACGTCCATGACCTACACCATCGACGGCAACACCGGCACCTGGGAGATCGTCTGCGGGCTCGAGGTGCACGCCCAGGTGACCTCGAATGCCAAGCTGTTCTCGGGAGCCTCGACCGCCTTCGGTGCCGCCCCCAACAGCCAGGTGAGCCCGATCGATGCCGGCATGCCCGGGATGCTGCCGGTCCTCAACGGGCATTGCGTCGAGCAGGCGGTCAAGACCGGGCTCGGGCTCGAGGCCCTGATCAACCGGGAATCGATCTTCGAGCGGAAGAACTATTTCTATCCCGACCTGCCGAACGGCTACCAGATCAGCCAGTACCAGCACCCGATCGTCGGCAAGGGCCAGCTGCTCATCGACTTTCTCGACGGCAGCACCAAGCCGATCGGCATCACCCGCCTCCATCTCGAGATGGATGCCGGCAAGTCGCTGCACGACCAGCGCGAGGGCGAGACCCTGATCGACCTCAACCGGTCCGGGGTGGCGTTGATGGAGATCGTCTCCGAGCCGGACATCGCCTCGCCCGAGGAGGCCGTGCTCTACCTGCGCAAGCTCCGCTCGATCCTCCGCTATCTCGGCACCTGCGACGGCAACATGGAGGAGGGCAGTTTGCGCTGCGACGCCAATGTCTCGGTCCGCAAGGTAGGCGACACGGCCTTGGGTACCCGCTGCGAGATCAAGAACGTCAACTCGATGCGCTTCGTCGCCAAGGCGATCGAGTACGAGGCGAAGCGGCAGGTCGAGCTGCTCGAAACCGGCGAGAAGGTGGTGCAGGAGACCCGCCTGTTCGATGCCACCAAGGGCGAGACGCGCTCGATGCGCGGCAAGGAAGAGGCGCACGACTACCGCTACTTCCCCGACCCCGATCTGTTGCCTGTCGTGTTGCCCGACGATTTCGTCGAGCGGTTGAAGGCGACGCTGCCGGAGCTGCCCGACAGGAAAAAGGCGCGGTTCATGGCCGAATACGGTCTCTCGGCCTACGATGCCGGCGTGCTGGTCGCCGAACGGGCGGCTGCCGACTATTTCGAGGCGGTGGCGAAGGGCCGCGACGGCAAGCAGGCGGCGAACTGGGTGATCAACGAGCTCTTCGGCCTGCTCGGCAAGGCCGGCAAGGGCATCGGCGAGAGCCCGGTCACGGCGGATAATCTCGGCAAGCTGCTCGATCTCTTGAAGACCGACACCATCTCCGGGCGGATCGCCAAGGATGTCTTCGCCATGATGTTCGAGACCGGCGGCGATCCTTTGGCGATCGTCGAGGAGAAGGGCCTGAAGCAGGTCACCGATACCGGGTCGATCGAGGCGATCGTCGACGAGATCATCGCCGCCAACCCGGGCCAGGTCGCCACCTACCAGAAGAACCCCAAGGTGATCGGCTGGTTCACCGGGCAAGTGATGAAGGCCTCGGGCGGCAAGGCGAACCCGCAAGTGGTCGGCGAGATTCTCAAGGCCAAGCTGCCGCCGGTGGGGTGAAGCGTGCTATATCACCCGACATGAGCACGAACGTCGATGACCTCTACCGCAGTGACTACTACGCCTGGAGCCGGCGCCAGGCGGCTGAACTGCGGCGGCTCAAGGAAGAGCGTGCCAATACGCGGCTCGACCTCGAGAACCTCGCCGAGGAGGTGGAGAGCTTGGGCCGCTCCGACCTTCGCCGGGTGAAGAGCCAGCTGCGGCGGATCATGGAGCATCTTTTGAAGCTGCAGTTCTCGCCGGCAGCAGAGCTGCGCCAGGGATGGCGCGAAACCGTCCTGGAAGCGCGCCAGGACATCGACGATTACCTCACGTCGTCGATGCGGCCGGAGATCGAGGCCGAGCTCGAGCGCGACTATGCCAAGGCCCGTGCCAAGACGGTCCTCGCGCTGGAGCGCCACGGCGAAGGCGATGCCGCAGCCGACTTACCGGTCGACCCACCCTATGTGCTCGCCGAATTGTTGGACCCGGAATGGTGGCCGCCAGTCGCTGCGGACCACTCGGCGAGCGGGTCCCGATGATGGCCGGCCATCTCTGCGTCGCGATCGAGAAGGAAGTGGACGGTCGTTGGATCGCCGAGATCGAGGCGCTGCCGGGCGTGATGGCCTATGGCACCACGCCGGGCGAAGCTCGGGCCAAGGTAGAGGCCTTGGCCTGGCGGGTGCTCGCCGAACGTCGAAAGCCCGGTGAGCTGGTGCCCGAGATCAAAGGCATGGCAAGCGCACGCTGGTTTGAAGCACGATGATTATCGACCCTTGACCACCCTCTATCTCGACGCCGACGGCTGTCCGGTGAAGGACGAAGCTTACCGCGTCGCCGAGCGCTACGGCCTGCAGACCTTCGTCGTCGCCAATTCATGGTTGCGCGTGCCAGAGAGTGCGTCAATCGAGCGAGTGACGGTGGGCGATCGGCTCGACGAGGCCGACGACTGGATCGCCGAACGGGCGCGGCCCGGCGACATTGTCGTCACCAGCGACATTCCGTTGGCCGATCGGGCGATCAAGGCCGGGGCGCGGGTCGTGACCCCGGACGGCCGGGTGCTCGATGCCCGGACCATCGGCGACGTGCTGGCGACCCGAAACCTCATGACCGACCTGCGCGAGTCCGGGACCGTCAGGGGCGGCGGCCGTCCGTTCGGCAAGGCCGAGCGCTCGCGCTTCCTCGAGGCCCTCGATCGGGTGATCGTCGCCATCCGTCGCGGCCGCTGAAGGATTGGTAAACGCGCACGACACGCCGCTGCACCGGCGCCGACGTTATGTACAACATTTCACAGAACTGCCGTCAAATGCTGATAGCGGTGCTCTAGCTCAAAGCGGTGGTTGAGCGAATTCGCCTGGGATGGATGGGTCATGGATCAGCTGAGCGGTGCTGCGTTCGATGATTTCGTTCGTCGTGTCGGCAAGGACGCGCAGCGTCTCGGCGCCGACGTCGAGCGGTTGCTCGATCGGCTGGTCGCCGCAGTCAAGGCCGAACCGTCGTGCCCATGGGCCAGCTTTCAGCGACCCGGCGACATCGTCCTGACCCGCGGTCGCCGCCCGATCAGCCACCTCAATGCGGCGGTCCAGTCGATCCTCGAAGGCGGTATCGCCCGGGCGACCCATGCCATGATGGTGGCGACCCCGGGCTATTACGTCGATGCCAGCGTCCGCTTCGGGGTCAGCGTCGTGCCGGCCCGGCTGTTCTGCATGGACGGCGTCGGCGAGGCACCGCAGGCGGCCGGCGCTATCGTCCCAGCCGCGGCGGCGCCGCGGCCGCTGTGGCGCCGGCGGCTGGTCGGGGCCTATCGCCACCCGGCGCTTGCCGATGCCCCCGATCGCGAGCGCGCCCTGCTGCAGGCGATCGCCGAGCAGCTCGGCCAGCCCTACAATCTCCGCTTCATCTTCAAGCGGGTGCGCGCGGAGGCCGAGGACAAGACGGCGTTCTGCTCGGAGCTGGTCGCCCGCACCTTCGCCCGGCTCGGGCTGCCGATCGTCCCTGAGCGGCGCTATGCCCGGGTGCTGCCACACACCTTGATGCGGCACCTGAGCCGCCATGACTGGGTCGACGTGAGCGACGACTACCGCGACGGCCTGCCCCGCGCCTTCGCCGCCTGACCGGGCCGCATCACCGCCGCAGTGACGCCACCAGGCGTTCCGCCGCCGCCAGGAGCGGTGCCCGCTGCGCTTCGCCGACCGGATGCCCGGCCTCGATCGAGCCGGCCAACTCGGCCAGTATGTCGGCGAAGAGATGGTAGTGCAGGTGGATGTCGACCTGCCGCTTCTCAGGCCCGCTGCGCACGAGGCGCAGCAGCACACCCGCGGCATCGGCCGCCGCCTCGAACGCCGAATGCCGGGTGAACGAACCGAGATACGACTTGTCCGGAAAATCGATGGCGACCTCGGCCCGGTCGACGATCGGCCGCTTGCTCATCGGGCTTATCCTCGCGGTTGACGCGCGATCTTGCAGCGTCTCGTCTAGGGCGCTTGTCGGGCTTGGCGCAAGGGAGACGCCGTGATGACGGAACGACGCGTGGCGATCGGCGGGTTCGGTGCCATCGGCCGGGAGGTGGCGCGGGCACTCGATGCCGGCATCCCCGGCTTGTCACTGGTGGCGGTGAGCGCCCGCGACGAGGCGAAGGCGCGCCGCAATCTCGACGGGCTGACGAGCGACGTGGCGATCCTGCCTTTGGCGGACCTCGCCCCCGCCGCGGACATCGTCGTCGAGTGCGCACCGGCTGCCGTCTTTCGCGAGCTCGCCCTGCCGGTGATCGGCGCCGGCGGCGTACTCGTGCCGCTTTCCGTGGGCCAACTCCTGGTGCATGACGACCTGCTCGCGATGGCTGAGAGCAGCGGTGCCCGAATCCTCGTGCCGACCGGAGCACTCTTGGGCCTCGATGCGGTCCGGGCTGCCGCCGAGGGGCGGATCGAGCGGGTGGCCATGGTGACCCGAAAGCCGCCCGCGGGGCTGCAAGGGGCGCCTCATCTGGTCGCCAACGGCATCGAGCTCGACGGGCTCACCGAGCCGCTTTGCGTCTTCAAGGGCACCGCCCGCGAAGGGGCCAAGGGCTTTCCGGCCAACGTCAACGTCGCCGCCGCGCTGAGCCTCGCCGGCATCGGGCCGGACCGGACGATGCTCGAGATCTGGGCCGACCCGGCGGTGAGCCGCAACATGCACGAGATCCGGGTCGAGGCCGACAGCGCCCGGTTCACGCTGGCGATCGAGAACGTGCCGTCGGCGGCCAACCCCAGGACCGGCAAGATCACCGCCTTGAGCACCATCGCCCTCCTGCGCGGCCTGACCGCGACGCTTCGCGTCGGCTCGTAGCTGCTCGATTGACGTGACGCCGGCAGCGGTTCGATAGTGGCCGCCGTGCCGCAAGGGAGCGTCAGATGCTAACACGAGAGCTCGCCACCGACGTCGCCATTCCGAACGACTTCGAGGCGTTCTGGATGCCGTTCACCTCGAACAAGCATTTCAAGCAGGAGCCGCGGCTGATCGCGCGGGCCAAGGACATGCACTTCACGGCCATCGACGGCCGGCAGATCCTGGATGCCACGGCCGGGCTCTGGTGCTGCAACGCGGGGCACGGGCGGCCGAAGATCGTCGAAGCCGTGCAGCGCCAGGTCGCCGATCTCGACTTCGCCCCCTCGTTCCAGTTCGCCCACCCCAAGGCCTTCGAGCTGGCCTCGCGTCTGGCGGCCCTCTTTCCGGGCGATCTCGACCACGCCTTCTTCACCAACTCGGGCTCGGAATCGGTCGACACCGCGCTCAAGATCGCACTCGCCTACCACCGCGCCCGCGGCGAGGGTACCCGCACCCGGCTGATCGGCCGCGAGCGCGGCTATCATGGTGTGGGTTTCGGCGGCATCTCGGTCGGCGGCATGGTCAAGAACCGGATGTGGTTCGGCTCGCTCTTGACCGGCGTCGACCACCTGCCGCACACGCTCGATATCGCGAAGAACGCCTTCTCCAGGGGCCTGCCGGAGCACGGGGCCGGGCTTGCCGACGAACTCGAGCGGCTGGTGGCGCTGCACGACGCGTCGAACATCGCCGCCGTCATCGTCGAGCCGGTGGCGGGCTCGATCGGCGTCTACCCGCCGCCACGTGGCTATCTCGAGCGCTTGCGCGCGATCACCGAAAAGCACGGCATTCTGCTCATCTTCGACGAGGTGATCACCGCCTATGGCCGGCTCGGCAAGGGCTCGGCCGCCGAGTATTTCGGTGTTCAGCCGGATCTCGTCACCACCGCCAAGGGCCTGACCTCGGGCGTGGTCCCAATGGGAGCGGTGATGGCGCGAAAGCACATCCACGACACCATCGTGGGATCCCAGGCCGATCCCAAGGTGATCGAGCTCTTCCACGGCTACACCTATTCGGCCCACCCCTTGGCCTGTGCCGCGGCACTCGCCACGCTCGAGACCTACCAGGAGGAGAACCTCTTCGAGCGCGCCGGCGAGCTCGCGCCCTACTGGGAGGAGGCGCTGCACAGCTTGCGCGACGCGCCCAACGTCATCGACATTCGCAATATCGGCCTCATGGGCGCCGTCGAGATGAGCCCCTACCCCGGCAAGCCCGGCCACCGCGCCTATGACGCCATGTGCAAGGCGTTCCACGAGTTCGACATCATGATCCGCATCACCGGCGACACCATCGCCCTGTCACCGCCGCTGATCGTGACGAAAGAGCAGATCGACGAGATCATGGCGAAGGTCCGGGTCGTGATCGAGGCGGTGGCTTAGAGCTTATGCCAAGAACGGGGAGGTAACGCCTCCCCACGCCAGACCATTAGCTTGTGTCTTCGCTTGGGGCAGTCGCCTGCGCCAAAAAAGGATGGGCGTGGGGAAGATCATCTTCCCCACATCAAAGTCTTCCCTTCGATCGCCTTGACCAGCTGCACGATCGTTTCGTTGACCGGACAGCGGATGCCGTGCCGCGCGGGTTCGGGTCGGCGAAGTCGCCCAGGCAGAGGCCGGTAATGGCGGCGTTCAAGATGAACTTCTGCCAGACGTGGCCCTGGACGTTGTCGGTGGTCTCGACCGGCAGCTCGGCTTGGCGCAGGCGGTCGGTGATATGGCCGTCGAGCTCGCCGATCAGCGTCTTGCCGAGCTGGCTGTTGGCGATGCGGCCGGGGCCGGTGCGGGCCGCACTGTTCATCGTCGGGCCTGCCATCCCGCGCCTCGCACCGAGGACCTCGACCAGCGTCTCAACGTTGCCGACGCCGTGATGGATGATCACCGGCGAGAGTAGCCGCCTTCCAGCGATTATCCCATGCGCTGGGAGCACCGTTCGCCCCGCGTCACTTTCTGCGCCGCAACCGTGCCGCATCGGCGCGGCACCGGCCGGACTGTACCCCTGGCCGAGAAGTGCGCTACATCCGTGCCAGCAAGAGACCGCAGAGGAGCCAGTCCCCGCATGGCGCGCATCGCCTATGTCAACGGCCGTTATGTCCCGATCGACGCGCCGGCGGTGATGATCGAGGATCGCGGTTATCAGTTCGCCGATGGGGTCTACGAGGTCATCAAGTGCCGAGGCGGCGCGCCACGCGATCTCGAGCGCCATCTCGACCGGCTCGAGCGGTCGCTGGCGAGCCTGCGCATGGCGATGCCGACCGCGCGCGGTGCTCTTCGCCTGATCGTCAAGGAAACGCTGCGCCGCAACCCGCTCGACAAGGCCATCGTCTACATCCAGGTGAGCCGCGGCACGGCCCCCCGGAACCACCTCTTCCCCAAGCCCGTGACCCGGCCGTCCCTCGTCGTCACCGTCCGCCGCGCGCCGTTCCCCAAGCCGCACGAGCTCGAGGACGGGGTCGCCGTCGTCACCCGCCCGGACATCCGCTGGCAACGCTGCGACATCAAGTCGGTGAGCCTCCTGCCCAATGTCCTGGCCAAACAGGAAGCCGCCGAGGCCGGGGCGCGGGAAGCCTGGCTCTACGACGAGGACGGCTACGTCACCGAAGGCTCGACCGCCAATGCCTATATCGTCAGTGCCGAGGGCACCGTCGTCACCCGGTCCCGGGGCCACGAGATCCTCGGCGGCATCACCCGCGACGTGCTGTTCGAGGTGGCCGAAGCCGCCGGCATTCCCATCGAGCAACGCCCGTTCACCGTGGCGGAGGCCAAGCGTGCGCGCGAGGCCTTTCTCACCAGCACCTCAAGCCTCATTCTGCCGGTCACGCGCATCGACGACAGCATTATCGGCAACGGCAAGCCGGGCTCGATAACGCGGCGACTGCTTGCCCGCTACCTTGCCGAGGAACGCCTCGACGGTGTCGTCTGACGGTCGTTTGGCGAGAAAATCGACGCATGGTATGCTTCTTGGGCTAGCCAGCGACCGGCGCCCGGCCTAACGCTTGTACGGCCTTCGTGCGATGGAAAGCTTGATTGATGCGCCTGCCAACCGACATCAGGTAGTGGCAGGGTGACACGCCAGACCATAATAAGGTAGGGAATCCCACTCGATGGCGGCCGAGAAGCAACAGAACCTGCAAGACGTTTTCCTCAACCATGTCCGCAAAAACAAGATTCCGGTCACGGTATTCCTCATCAACGGGGTCAAGCTGCAGGGCGTGATCAGTTCGTTCGACAATTTCTGTCTGCTCCTGCGTCGCGACGGCCATGTGCAGCTGGTCTACAAGCATGCGGTGTCGACGGTGATGCCGTCGGCCGCCGTGCGTCTCTATGATCCTGCCGCCGACGAGAGTGCGCGCGAGGGCTATGCCAGTGCGCGGAGCGACGCCGCGAATCGCGACGCTCCCGGCCGCGACTAGCCGCGGCCACCCGCTGCCGAACCCGAGGTATCGAGACCCATCAGCGACCATCCGACACCGACAGCGGCACCACGTCTGCCGACCCTCGTCGTCCACCCCTATCTCTCCGGCCGGGCGGCCCGGTCGCCGGAGATCCGCTTGAGCGAGGCGGTCGGCCTGGCGGCGGCCATCAATCTCGACGTGGTGAACGCGGAAACCGCGCCCTTGCGCGACCCCAGACCCTCGACGCTGTTCGCCGGCGGCAAGATCGACGAGTTGCACGGCAAGGTGGCTGCCCTCGATGTCGGCCTCGTCGTCGTCGATGGCACCCTCTCGCCCATCCAGCAGCGCAACCTGGAGAAACGGCTGGAGACGAAGGTCATCGACCGCACCGGGCTGATCCTCGAGATCTTCGGCGAGCGGGCCCGTACCCGGGAAGGCGTACTGCAGGTCGAGCTCGCCGCGCTCACCTACCAGCGCTCCCGCCTGGTCCGCTCCTGGACCCACCTCGAACGGCAGCGCGGCGGTGCGGGCTTCATGGGGGGGCCCGGCGAACGGCAGATCGAGCTCGATCGCCGGCGGATCGACGAGCGGATCACGGCACTCAAGAAGGAGCTCGCCCAGGTCAGCCGCACCCGCGGCCTGCACCGCACCGCGCGCACCCGCGTCCCCTACCCGGTCATCGCCCTCGTCGGCTACACCAACGCCGGCAAGTCCACCCTCTTCAACCGCCTGACCGGTGCCGATGTCATGGCCCAGGACCTGCTGTTCGCCACCCTCGACCCCACCATGCGCGTGGTCAAGCTGCCGTCCGGCCGCAACGTCATCCTCTCCGACACCGTGGGCTTCATCACCGACCTGCCGACCACCCTGGTCGCTGCCTTCCGTGCCACGCTCGAAGAAGTCCTCGAAGCCGACCTATTGGTCCACGTCCGCGCCATCGACCACCCTGAGACCGAGGCCCAGAAGACGGACGTCGAGGCCGTCCTCACCGAACTCGGCGTCGACGAAACCGTCCGCCGCCGGCGGCTGATCGAAGCCTGGAACAAGATCGACGCGCTTTCCCCCGAAGCCCGTGCTGAAACCCTCGCCCGCGCCGCCGAAACCCCCGATACGATCCCTGTCTCCGCCAAATCCGGCGAAGGCCAGGACGCCCTCCTGGCACTGATCGAGGAACGCCTCAGTGCTGACGATCAGACCATCCACCTCGACCTCGCCCACGACCAGGGTGCGCTGATCAACTGGCTCCACCAGCAAGGCCGCGTCCTCACCCGCAACGACGACGAATCCGGCGTCCACCTCGATGTCGCCCTACCGCCGGCCGCCATGGGGCAGCTCGAGGAAAAGCTCGGCCGGTAGGCAACAGGCAAGACATACGGGGAAGAT
>CAZNWE010000015.1:0-61686 GCA_964576715.1 uncultured Geminicoccaceae bacterium
TGCCGCACAACGGCGCCGTCATCACGCTCCTCGCGATCTGCGGCCTCACCCACCGCGATTCCTACTTCGACATCGCGGTCGCCGGCATCGTCATGCCGCTCATCGCCCTCGTGGCGCTGATCGCCGTCGGCACGCTCTTCGGCAGTTTCTAGCGGGTCGGCAGCGTCTAGCGCGCGGCCTCGACCACGAGCGGCGGCAGGCGAGCGCGAACCGGCGACGACTTGATGATCGCGGTGCTGGTCTCGGCCCGCTCGTGCAGCGGGTCGAGCAAGGGGTCGAGCTCGTCGATTGACGCGAGGCACAGCCGGGCGATGAAGCAATCGTCGCCGGTGACCTTGTCGCAGGTGAGAAAGTGCGGCTCATCCTGGATCAGCCGCTCGACGAGGTGCAGCTGGCCCGGCCGCGGCTTGATCCGTACGATCGCCTCGAGCGTGTAGCCCAACGCCCTGGCATCGATCTCGACGGTGTAGCCACGGATGATGCCCGCGGCCTCGAGGCGCCGAACGCGCTCGGCGACACTCGGCGCGGACATCCCGATCTCGCGCGCCAGGTCGCTCATCGCCACGCGCGCATTGCTGGCGAGCGCGGCGACGATCCGGCTGTCGATCGCATCGAGGGGCCTGTTTTGAGTCGAAGGCATGACGGCTCGAATTCCTTTGATAATATAATTAGGAAGGCTGATTTGCCTTCGCGAATTCATATCATGGCGCCATTGGTCCTGGCACTCTCCTGGCCATCATCAACCGAAAGGCCAGAACCATGACCGTTCAACGTTTCGCCGCCTTCGCCGATGGGCAGGTCGGCGGCAACCCGGCCGGTGTGCTGATCGCCCCGACCTTGCCGGACGAGGAGGCGATGCAGTCGATCGCGGCCGAGATCGGCTTCTCCGAAACCGCCTTCGCGACGCCTGAGGGCCTGGCCTGGCGGGTGCGCTATTTCTCGCCCGAGGCCGAGGTGCCGTTCTGCGGCCATGCGACCATCGCCCTCGGTGCCGCCCTGGCGCTGCGTGAGGGCGATCGGGTCTTCGACCTCCAGCTCAACGACGCTGCGATCACCGTCGAGGGAAGGCAGGACGGCGACCAGCTTTGGGCCGCTCTCCAATCCCCGCCGACCCGGAGCGCACCGGCCACAGCTGAGCTGGTCGCCGCCGTCCTTCGCCTGTTCGACCTCGCCCCCGGCGACCTCGATCCGCGCCTGCCGCCCGCCGCCATCCACGCCGGCGCCGATCACTTCGTCCTGGCCCTTGCCGATCGGGGCCGCCTCGCGCGCATGGCCTACGATCTCGAGCAAGGCCGGACGCTGATGCGGGCCGCGGGCCTCGTCACCATCCCGCTCGTCCACGCAACGAACGACCAGAACTTCGCCGTTCGCAATGCCTTCGCCTCGAGCGGGATCGTCGAGGATCCGGCGACCGGTGCCGCGGCTGCGGCGTTCGCCGGCTACCTCCGCGACATCGGCTGGCCGCTTGGCGGGGCGATCGAGATCATCCAAGGCGAGGACATGGGCATGCGATCGCGCATCCGGGCCGACATCCCGCCAACCCTCGGCAGCAGCATTCGCGTGTCGGGAACCGCGCGGCTCATGCGCTGATCCGGCCGCCGCGGGACGCGCGTGCTGTTAGTCGTGGCCGGGATGCGCTATGCCGTCCGAAAAGAAATGGTTCGGCGGACCCCGCATGCACCCCAGGCAGCCCGACAAGCACCCGCCCGACCGCTCGATCTTCTCGGCGGTGTCGCCAGAACTACGGGCCGCAATCGAGCGTTCGGCCGTCGCCGTCACCCTGGCGCCGGGCGAGTTCCTGTTCAACCAGGGCGACGACGCCGACAGTTTCTACATCCTCGACGAGGGCGATATCGAGATCGGCGTGCTCTCGCCCGGTGGCCGCAAGCTGGCGCTCGAGGTGATGACCCCGGGCGAGATCTTCGGCGAGATCGGCCTGTTTGCCGGCAAGCGCACGGCGAGCGCCTCGGCGATCGGCCGCGCACGGCTGCGCAAGGTGCGGCGTGCTGACCTGCTCGAGGCGATCAGAAGCGAGCCCGATCTGGCGCTTCAGTTCATCGATCTGCTCTGCGAACGGCTCCGGGTGGTCAGCGAGAAACTGGAGGAGCGCTCGTTCATGCCGCTGCCGGCGCGGCTCGCTCGCCGGCTCCTGCATCTCGCCGACAAGCTCGCGCCAGCCGACGGCATCATTCCGGTCTCCCAGTCGGCACTCGCCGATTTCGCCGGTGCCACGCGCGAGGCAGTGGCGAAGACCCTGGCCGTCTGGCGGGGGCGCGGCTGGGTCGGCCTGTCACGCGGCGCTGTTCGGGTCATCGACAAGGAGGCGCTGCGGGTGATCGCGGAGAGCGCCGACGATTTTTGATCGGCGTGTGAAGCCATTCACAGAGCCGGTCAGGGCTTGCCACCAAGGTGACATCGTCATTCGCGGCCGGGAGCAGCCAGCCGCCGGATGACCGGGGAGGCAGCAGCGCCTCCGAGAGTCACAACCTCAAGGTGGACAAAGCCCATGATCGCACGGCCAAACATGCTCGCCGCCGCTCTCGCAACCGCCATGGTCGGCGGCCTCGTCGCGTCGGGACTGCCCAATGCGCAAAACGACCTGCCACTCGACGTGCCGTCGGTGTCGACTGATCAGAGCGGTAGCCGAGGCGCGCGGTCGGCGACCGCCTACATCGATGGCTCGTCTGTCGGCAGCCCATCCGGACGCGGGCCGGGGCGTGGTGCCCGCTCGACGATGCCGAGCCCCGAGACGGTGGCCGAGAGCCCGCCGAATGAGGCGACGTCGATGTTCATCAGGGGAGCGCGGGCCGAGACGCGGGACTGAGCGCTTTTCCGGCAGCCTGGGGCGGTGGTCGGTCGGCCGCTTCGGCGGCCACCTCGCTCCGCTGACACTGTCCCTCACGACCACAAGAACAAGCCGCTCAGGGAGGCGGCGCCAATGTCGATCACGCACCTCAATGACCTCGCGTGGATCTACACCCTCTTTGTGCTGCACCTCATCGTGCCCGGCCCCAGCACGCTCTACATCTGCGCGAGCGCCAGCTGCGGGCAACGGCGCCGCGCGTTGGCCTTCGTCGCCGGCACGACGGTCGGCACCGCGAGCTGGGCGGGGTTCGTGATGCTCGGCGCCTGGCGGCTGACGGCCGAGGCCCCGCTCTTTCTCGGTGGGCTGAAGCTCCTGGTAGGGCTGACCCTGGTCGCGCTGGGCGCCCGTGCGGTCCTCGCCGCCTTTGCTGAGCACGGGATCGAGGCGGCGAGCGGCGGCAGCTCACCGGCGATGGCCTTCCTGCACGGCGTTCTGCTGACCATGGCGAGCGTCAATGAGCTGGTGTTCTGGACCGCCATCCTGGCGCTGGGTGCCGGTGCCATGACCACCGCCGGGCATGATCCCGCCTTCGCCGCAGCGCTCGTCGCGGGCATCGTCGTGCTGAACGTCGCTTGCGAGGGCACGCTCGCCTGCATCGCCACTTCGGGCGGCATCGCCCGGCTGATGCGCCGTCTGCGCCGGCCGCTCGAAGCTGCGCTCGGCGTCGCCTTTTGCCTGACCGGTGCCGCCCTCTTGCGGCTCGTCTGAGCAGGTGACCCCGATGGCGCCGCCGGTTTCGGGTCTGGCGGCCCGCCCGACGATCGTCTAGCTTCAACGGGCGAAGCAACGATAACGGGGAGGCTTTCATCATGCTCAGACGGGCATTGCTCGGAGCGAGTACGTTCGCCTTGGCGCTCGGCTTGGGGCTCGGCACGGCCGCGGCCGCCTATCCGGAACGGCCGATCACAATCATCGTGCCCTGGGGTGCCGGCGGCGGCACGGATGCGACAGCACGGATCATCGCGTCCTTGATGGAGCAGGAGCTCGGCCAGCCGGTCAACGTCGTCAACCGGACGGGCGGCTCCGGTGTGGTCGGTCACAGTGCGATCGCCACGGCCGACCCCGACGGCTACACGCTGGGCATCGTCACGGTCGAGATCGGCATGATGCACTGGGCGGGCCTGACCGACCTGACCTACGAGGATTACACACCGCTCGCACTCTACAACGAGGATCCGGCGGGCGTGCAGGTCCGGGCCGACGCGCCCTGGAACACGGTGGAGGAGTTGCTGGCACATGTCCGCGACAACCCGGCGGGCACGCTCAAGGGCTCGGGTACGGGCCAGGGCGGCATCTGGCATCTGGCCCTGGCCGGCATGCTGCAGTCCGCCGGCATGGAGCCGGACCAAGTGCCGTGGGTGCCGTCCGAGGGTGCGGCACCGGGACTGCAGGACCTGGTCGCCGGCGGTGTGGATGTCGTCACCTGCTCGGTGCCGGAGGCGCAGTCCCTGATCGAGGCCGGGCGCGTGAAGAGCCTCGCCGTCATGGGGGCGGAGCGCAATGCCAGCTTCCCCGACGTGCCGACGTTGCAGGAGGCGGGCGTCGACTGGCGGCTCGGGGCGTGGCGTGGTGTGGCCGGGCCGGTCGGCTTGCCCGACGAGGTGGTCGATACGCTGGTGCCGTTGCTCGAGCAGATCCATGCCGGCGACGCGTTCCGCGAGTTCATGGCGGGGCGCGGCTTCGGCATGATCTTCGAGGGGCCCGAAGGCTATCGGCAGTTCATGGCGGACAGCAACGAGGCGCTGGGCGGGGTGATGCAGGAGCTGGGTCTCGCCCAATAGCGCCCGCTGACGCAAGCGCTGGCGGGGTCGGCCGTGAAGCTCAACGACGCCATATTAGGCCTTGTCGTGCTGCTCGGCGGCCTCGCCATCGTGGTGCAGGCGCGCACCTTCCAGCCGACGCACGGTCAGGCCTACGGGCCCGACCTGTTTCCGACCATCATCGGCATCGGCCTGATGGTGGCGGGCCTCGGTCTCGTGGTCAGCGGCTGGCGGGTACGGCTGGTCACCGGCTGGCTCGACACGACCGGGATCGGCACCGACCGGCTGATCGACGCGGGGCTGGTGCTGCTGGTCATCATCGCCTTCATCATCTTCACCAACTGGCTGGGCTTTCTTGTCACCGCCGGCCTCGGCAGCTTTCTCCTGATGGTCCGCTTTCGCCACGGCGCCTGGCTCTCCTCGGCCCTCGTCACCGTGGTGTTCGTGCTGGCGGTGGACTGGGCGTTTCGTACCATGCTGCTGGTGCCGCTGCCCGCTGGCTCGGTGCTGCCGCGGCTGCCTTGGTGAGCGGTGCGTTGTACGGGACGGCAGGGTCATGCTGAGCGACACGCTGGTCACCGCCTTCGGGCTCGTTTTCGACCCTTACGTCTTGGGCGTCATGCTGGCGGCGGGCGCCTTCGGCCTTTTCGTCGGTGCGATGCCGGGGCTGACGGCGACGCTGGCGACAGCGCTTCTGGTGCCCATCACCTTCTTCATGGAGCCGATCCCGGCGCTCGCGGCGATCGTCTCGACCACCGCCATGGCGATCTTCGCGGGCGACCTGCCGGGTGCCCTGCTGCGCATTCCGGGAACACCTGCATCGGCGGCCTATGTCGACGATACGCACCAGCTGACGCTCAAGGGCGAGGCCAATCGCGGCCTCGGCACGGCCCTCGTCTGTGCCGTGATCGGCGGGCTGGTGGGTGCCTCGATCCTCGCCTTCACCGCCCCGCTGCTCGCCGAGGTGGCGCTCAGCTTCTCGACCTTCGAATATTTCTGGCTTGCCACGTTCGGGCTCACCTGTGCCGCCTTCGTTTCGACCGGCCGCCCGCTCAAGGGGCTGGTGTCGTTGCTGCTCGGGCTCTTCATCTCGACCATCGGCATCGACATCATGGCCGGCCAGCCGCGCTTCACCATGGGCTCGACCGAACTCATGGGCGGGGTCAGCTTCATTCCGGCGATGATCGGCATGTTCGCCATCGCCGAGGTGCTGCGCTGGGCGCTGGGTACCACTGGCGGGCGCGAGAAGATGACCGCGATGCGCCAGGCGAGTGGCGCCATCTTCCGGCCCGGTCTCGCATCGGTGCGGCGCTACAAGCTGGGTCTCGCCCGCGGCAGCCTCGCCGGCACGCTGATCGGCATCCTGCCGGGTGCGGGCGCCGACATCGCCGCCTGGGTGACCTATGCGATCGCCAAGAAGAGTTCGAAGGAGCCGGAGAAGTTCGGCACCGGCCACGTCGAGGGGCTGGTCGACGCGGGTGCCGCCAACAACGCGTCGCTCGGCGGTGCCTGGGTCCCAGCACTCGTCTTCGGCATTCCGGGCGACACGGTGACCGCCATCGTCATCGGCATTCTCTACATGAAGGGGATGAACCCCGGGCCCATGGTCATGCTCCACACGCCGGAGCTGCTCTATGGCGTGTTCATCGCCTTTTTTGTCGCCAATCTCCTGCTGCTGCCCCTGGGCTGGCTCGCCATCAAGTCCTATGGGCAGATGCTCAAGATGCCGCGCGAGGTCTTGATGCCGATCATCCTGACCCTCTGCATGGTCGGTGCCTTTGCCATCAACAACACCGTCTTCGGGGTGGCGATCATGCTGGTCTTGGGCATCATCGCCTTCGTCATGGAGGAGAACGGCTTTCCGGTGGCCCCGGCGATCCTGGGCCTCGTGCTCGGCACAATGATCGAGCGCAACTTCATGCAGTCGATGATCAAGGCCGACGGCAACCTCCTCGCCTTCTTCGACCGCCCGATCGCCGCTGCGCTCGGGGTCGTCACTATCGGCATCTGGCTCCTCGTCGCCCTCGGCGCGCTCCGCCGCTGGTGGCTGACCCGCCACGCGATCCCCTTCTCCAGCTCAGCCGAATGAGGTTTTGATCCATGAGCCGATTTGCCACCTATCCAAGTCTCACCGACCGCTCCGTGCTGATCACCGGCGGCGGGTCGGGCATCGGTGCCGCGACCGTCCAGGCCTTTGCCGAACAGCGGAGCAAGGTCGCTTTCATCGATTTCGACAAAGAAGCGAGCCTGAAGACCGTGGCCGCCGTCGAGGCCGCGGGCCACGCGGCGCCGCTTTTCCTCGAGGCCGATCTTCGCGATATCGACGCGCTGCGCCGGGCTGTGGTCGAGGCCGCGCGGATCAACGGCGACATCACCGTGCTGGTCAACAACGCCGCCCGCGACGACCGCCATCCCTTCGATACGGTCACACCCGACTACTGGGATGACCGGATCGCCATGAACCTCAAGCACCAGTTCTTCGCGGCGCAAGCGGTGCAGCCGATGATGAAGCGGCAGGGCGGCGGCTCGATCGTCAATCTCGGCTCGACCAGTTGGCTGGCGGGGCAGGGCGGCATGCACGCCTATACCGCCTCGAAGTCGGGCGTTGTCGGCCTCACCCGCGGCCAGGCCCGCGATTTCGGCCCCGACAACATCCGGGTCAACTGCGTCGCTCCCGGCTGGATCATGACCGAGCGCCAGCAGAGCATGTGGCTTGACGAGGCGGGCGAGCGGGAGCTGATGTCCCGCCAGTGCCTGAAGCGGAAGCTCTACCCGGACGAGATCGCGCGGGTCATCCTGTTCTTCGCGTCCGACGACAGCGGCTGCATGACGAACCAGCAATACGTCGCCGACGGGGGCTGGACCTGAGCCGCGCATTTTCGCGGTAGCTCACGCTCGAGGTCTGCAAGATCGGCCACTTCGACGACGTTTCTCGGCGTCCTACTTATGGGCGTCCGCTCAGGGGCCGCGTCGGCCCATGGTTGCGGGGTTCATGAACGGGGCCTTGCCCATGATCTACGCCATTCCCGCCGGCATCGCCGTTGCCGGTGCCGCTGCTCTCACGAGTTGGGTCGGCGCGCGATTCGATGCGTCGACGCCGCCGGCCTGGACCACGCGCCGCCACGCCCGCGAGTTCGCCTCGCTCGTCGTGCTCACCGTCTGGGTCGGCTCCCTGTTGCTCGCCGGCCAAGCCTTTCTGCTGCTGGAGACCGGCAGGGAATCGCCAGGGCTCTTCGCAATCGGTGCTGGCATCGCGGCATTGGGCGGCGTTCCGGCTCTGCTCGGCATGCTGCATCCGAAGCGCCCGCCGCCGCGCCGCCGGGCGTAACGAAGTCTTAACTCGCGGCTGCTAATCTTTCGTTCAGACTTTCACGCGAAAGCTGAAACGAGGGGTCAGACCATGGAGATCAGCCGCGTCCCTTCCGGCCTGCCGCCGAGTGCCCGGGAGGAGATCAGCCAGCGGCTGCAGAACGGCCGCGGCGGCAGCATCGGCGGTGATCCGACCAGCGCCGAGCGCCACGCCGCGACCGAACGAAATGCAGCCAAGGTGCAGATGACCGCCGCCGTCGACCGGACCGCCCGCCCGGACCTGACGGAGCCGGCTCGGGACGCTGCTGCCTTGCGGCCACCCCAGGAACGCGGTGCCAGGCTGGACCTCAGGATCTGAGCACGGCCTGCCGTCAGTAGGGGAGGCGCTCGCCGTCATAGGCGAAGGGCCCACCGCTATCGGCGCCACTGAGCCCGTCCAGGGTCTTGAGCAACTGGGTCGCCGAGTGGCGGGCGGTAAAGAGCTTGCCCTCGGGAACACCGCCCTGGAAGGGGCTAGAGAGGCCGGTGTCGACGGTGCCCGGATGCAGGCCGACGACCACGGCATCGCCGTTCTTGCGGCCGAGTTCGATCGCGAAATTGCGGATCAGCATGTTGAGCGCCGCCTTCGAGGCCCGGTAGCTGTGCCAGCCGCCGAGCTCGTTGTCGCCGATCGAGCCGACCCTGGCCGAAAGCGCGGCGAAGACGGCGCGCCCCTGGCGCGGCAGGAGGGGCAGAAAATGCTTGGCGACCAGGGCCGGGCCCACCGCGTTGGTGCGGTAGACGCGGAGCATCGCTTCGGGCGTGAGCTGCCGCCACGTCTTCTCCGGCTGCAGCCCGCCCTGCCCGTGCAGCATGCCGGTCGCGACAATCACGAGATCGAGCCCGCCCAAGGCCTGCCTGGCGCCTGCCGCCGCGGCCTCGACGCTGGCCTCGTCGTCGGTGTCGATCTGCCCGTGCGCGATCTTGTCGCCGGTTGGTCCGCCCGCCGACCGTGACAGGGCCAGGATCGTGGCCACCGCGTCTTCGGCGGCGAGCAGCTCGACGAAGGCGCTGCCGATCCCGCCCGTGGCACCGATGACGGCGGCCCGCACCGGGCCGGTAAAGCTGTCGAGGGTCAAGCGCTGAACTCCCATCCATTCACCCCTCGATACGGCTGAACGGAAGGCTTGGTTCGCCGGCCAGCCGCGCTCAATAGGCGTTCGGCCGTTCCGGCAGGGCCAGGAGGTAGGCGGCGATCGCCTCGCGGTCGGCGGCGGGCAGGCGGGAGAGGTTGTCCTGGACCGAGGCCATCGAGCCGCCGAGGGTGTCGTAGTCTGGCTTGAAGCCGCTCTCGAAGGCGTAGACGATGTCGGACGCCGACCAGTCGCCGATGCCGCCCGGGGTGATGTTGGGCACCGTGCCGTCGCCCTCTGGTGCCTTCGCCCCGGCGAGCCAGACGCTGTGGTCGAGCCCGCCCAGAGCGTCGCGCGCGGTGTGGCACTCGCCGCAATGGCCGGGGCCCTCGACGAGGTAGCGGCCGCGTTCCAGGACCGGGTCGGCAGCGTCGATCTCGGCGACCCACGCGGCGTCGAGATAGAGCCGCTTCCAGAGCCCGATGCCGCGGCGGATGTTGAAGGGGAAACCGAGTTCATGCTCGCCGACCTGGTTCTCGATCGCCGGCAGGGTGTCGATGAAGGCCTTGAGGTCGAGCAGGTCCTCGACCGGCATCCGCGCATAGGACGAGTAGGGGAAGGCAGGGTAGTAGTGCCGGCCGTCGGGCGACACACCCTGGCGCATCGCCTGGATGAAGTCGGCAGCGGACCAGCCGCCGATGCCGGTCGCCGGATCGGGGCTGATGTTCGGCACGACGAAGCCGCCGAACGGGGTCTCGAGGACGAGGCCCCCGACCAGCCTGACCTTTTCCTCACCCTTGGCGTCGGGTGCCGCATGGCAGGAGCCGCAGCCGCCGACCCAGAACAGCCGCTCGCCATTGGCGAGGTCCGGCTGGTGTGCCGCAAGGTCCAGCTCGACATAGGTCGCCGGCCTCGTCAGATACCAAAAGCCGGCACCGGCCGCCGCGACCAGGGCCGCGGCGGTGGCGAGGAAGCCCTTGAACGCCATCAGTTGCGCGAGACTCGGTAGTCCTCGTGACAGCTGCTGCAGTTCTCGGCGATCGGCCCGAAGACCGCCTTGAAGCTGTCGAGGTCCTTCGGCTCGGCGGCCACGGCGGCGGCCGCGGCATCGGCGAACTTGGTGCCGGCGGCGACAAAGCCTTCCCAGTCCGACCAGATGGTGTCCCTGGCCCGGGTGTCGCGACCGGTCTCGCTGCCGTCGGGGAAGAAGTCGACAAAGCTCTCGCTGGCGGCAGCGAATGTGTAGAGTGCGAGGTTGGCGACGTCCTCGTTGAAGGGGATGTTGCCTTTGATCATCTCGCCCGACACCTTGGCCGCGGCACCATTCGCCCACATCAGCAATTGGCGGTTCTCGATCGGATCGGCGGCGGCCGAGGCGCTCACGACCAGACCGGCCGCGATGACGAGGGTGGCGAGACGAGCAGACGACATGGGCAAGCTCCTCATTCGTGGTTCGATGCAAAATCGAGCAGGTCTTTAGGCCACCCCGAGCCTGCCAAAGCCTTGTGCGGCGCACAAGGTGCTAGCGCAAACTTGATCAGGCGCGGCCCTCGCGCCACCAGGCCATGGCGACGGTGGCGATCAGCAGCAGTGCTGCGAGCCAGGCGGGGAAGAGCGGGGTCTGGGTCAGGCCCTCGACGGTGTAGGCGCGGTTGCGCTCGAGGCCGATCCAGCCGGCACCCGCCGCCCGGCGATCGGTCTCGACCCGGCGGATGTCGGGCAGGCCGCGATCCTCGAGCCAGCTGACCGCACCGCCGGTGTGGGCGGCGATAGGGGCCAGGAGGTCGGCCGTGGCGGTCATGTCGGCGAGCTCGACCGGGGCGATCGGCCGGGGGGTGGCGAAGGCCAGGTGCTCGCCATGCTGCACCCGGTAGAGCCCGTCCTCGGTGGCCTCGATCTCGGCTGCGGCGAGCCCGTCGGCAACCGGGTCGAGGATCACCTCGAAGCGTTCTCCGGACGGCGCTATCACCTCGACCTCGACCGTCTCGGCACTCAAGGATTGCCGCTCGATCCGCAGCCCCTGGCCAGTCGCCATGGCGCGTAGCGCCTCCTCTTCGAGCTCCGGCTCGCGCATCAGCCAGTGGACCAGGCGGCGCAGCATCGTCGCCTGCGGCCCGCCGCCATCGAGACCGCGTTGCCACAGCCAGGCATGGTCGGAGAGGAGCTGGGCCACCCGTCCCTCGCCGACCCGCTGCAGCACCAGGAGCGGCCGGTCCGCGACCCCGGTCATCAAGACCTGGGCATTCGGCGCCTCGACATCGATCTGCCGGAACCAGCGCCCCCACTCGCCGTTCTCGGCCTCCGCGGTGAGCCCCGCGGTCACCGGATGCAGATCACCGATCTCGGTGACGGTCGGCCGATAGCCGCGCTCGTAGACCTCGCCGGACGGCCGACCGGGCAGCACCCGAGCCAACGGCGTGCGGTAGAGGCTGTGCGGCTGCGCGAACTCGGGCCCGGCAGCCTCGAGCAGCGCACCACCCTCCTCGACATAGCGGGCCACATTGTCGAGATAGACCAGTGGCAGCAGCCCGCGCCTGGAATAGCGATCGAAGATGATGAGGTCGAATTCGTTGAGCTTGACCTCGAAGAGCTCGCGGCTCGGAAAGGCGATCAGGGCCAGCTCGCGGATCGGCGTCCCGTCCTGCTTTTCCGGCGGGCGCAGGATGGTAAAATGGACGAGGTCGACCGCCGGGTCGGCCTTCAGGAGGTTGCGCCAGACGCGCAGCCCGGGATAGGGCTGGCCCGAGACCAAAAGGACGCGCAGGCGGTCGCGGATGCCGTTGACCGTCAACACCTGCCGATTGTTCAAGTCGGTGAGCTCACCCGCGGCAAACGGCACCGCGAACTCGAAGACGCTGGGGCCGGCCTTGTCGAGCAACAGCTCGAACTCGACCGGCTCGCCCTCGGCTATCGTCAGCTCGGCGAAAGGCTCGCCATCGCGCGATACGACGAGCGGCAACGTTGCCCGGCCGGCGGCGGCCTCGGGCGTCGTATCGACCCGCAGCACCACCGGCAGCGGCTCGCCGACGACACCGAACGAGGGCGCCTGCTCGACGGTCAGCCGCCGGTCCGTCTCGTCCGGACGGCCGGACAGCAGGACGTGGAAGGGGGCCTCGACCGGCCAGTCCTCGGCCGCCGCCGGTGCGTCGTGGACCCGCCCGTCGGTCAGGGCAATGATCGCGGCCAGTCGATCCTGGTCGACCTCGGCGAGGCGTTCGCGCAGGCTGGCGAACAGGTCGGTGCCGGCTCGGCTGTCACCGTCCACGGCGAAACGGCGGGCATCGATCCCGCTCAGCCCGTCGAGCCGCTCGACCAGCGTGGCTGCAGCATCGGTCGTCGTCGCCGGGCGGTCGGCGACGCGCTGGCTCGGGCTCCGGTCGTCGATGACGACGACGATATCGTCGAGCGGCTGCCGCTCCTCGCGCAACAGCTGCGGACCGGCGAGGGTGAGGATCAGGAGCGACGCCAAGAGGCCGCGCCAGAGCGTGCCGCGCGCCTGACGCCAGAGGCCGAAACCGAGCAGCAACAGCGCCAGGCCGGTAATGCCGAGGAGCAGCCAGAGCGGCACCAGGGGCTGGAAGACGAGGCTGCTTTCGATCATTGGCCGAGCCGCTCCAACAGCGCCGGGATGTGCACCTGGTCGGTCTTGTAGTTGCCGGTCAAGGCATACATGACCAGGTTAACGCCGAACCGTCGCGCCATCTCCCGCTGCCGCTCGCCGCCGGGGATGACCGGATAGAGCGGCCGGCCGTAGGTGTCCTCGGCCCAGGCACCGGCCCAGTCGTGCGCCCCAATGATGACGCTCGATACCCCGTCATTGACACTTTGCGGCTGCTGATCGACCCAGACCGGTCGACCGGCGTAACGACCGGGCAGGTCTTGCATGAGGTAGAACGACCGGGTCAACACATGGTCGTCGCTGATCGGCTCGAGCGGCGAGAGATCAAGATCGCGCAGCAACTCGCCCAGGCGCCGCTCGCCCGGGCCACGGATCTCTTGGCCCGGCAGCAGCCGGCCGCCATCGCCGGTGTCGAACAGCACCATGCCGCCCTGGCGCAGATAGGCCTCAACCTGCCCGATGGTCGTGTCCGCCAGCGGCGGGTGCTCCGGGGGGACTGGCCAGTAGAGCAGCGGAAATACGGCCAGCTCGTCGACCGCCGGATCGACCGCCACCGGCTCGCCGGTCTCGATCGAGCTGCGCTGCTCGAGCACGCGCCCGAGCCCGACCAGGCCCTGACGGCTGCGCTCGTCGGTGTCGGCGAGACCGATGCGGACATAGGCCAGCCGCGTCTCCGCGGTGCGTTCGACGATCAGGGTCTCGTCGGCGTCGACGTCCGCCCGAGCCGCGGGCGTGATCGGTATCGCTGTCGACAACAGGCCGGCAAGGAGTGCCGCGGTCGCGCCACGTCCGAACCGCCGCCCGAGCGACGGCAAGCGGGGGAGCAGCCCGCGAAGGACAAAGGAAAGCACAAGGTCAGCGAGCGCCAGCAGCGTCGCCAGTGTCAACAACAGCGGCATGAGATTACGTTCATCGCCTCGTTGGTAGGTATCGACGGTCGGACTCATCTCGGCAAGATCGAAGGCCGCCACCGATGTCACCTGCTCCTGCAGATTGCGCGCGACGCGCCCGCGCTCGCTCGTCGCATCGCCGGCGTTCGAGCCGAGGGTGGTGTACAGCCCCGCCGGGCTGGCCGGGCCGACGGGCAGGGTGGCGAGGCTCGCCGCCTCGAGTGGCTGCAGGTCGGCCGGCGGCTCGATCAGGCTGCCGTCGGCGGCGAGCACGCGATCGGCGCGCACCAGGCCCTCGATGCGGCTGCCGGCGCCGACCCCGAGTTCGGCGATCCGCCGCAGCATGTCGACGAACACCCCGGACAGCGGCAGGCTGGTCCAGCTGGTATTGGCCGTCGTGTGGAACAGGATGATCCGCCCCTCGCCGACCTGCCGGCTGGTGACGAGCGGCGTGCCGTCGACCAGGCTGGCCAGCGTCGCCTCGGCGAGTTCAGGGCTCGGCTCGGCCAGGACCTGCCGGTAGACGATCGCCTCTTCGCCGACCTCGAGGCCGGCAAACGGCCCATCCGGTGGGAAGGGCGCCAGCGGCAGAGGCTCCGACCAGGAGAGGGCGCCGCCGAGCTGGCGATCGCCCGAGCGGAGTGGGACGGGCAGCAGCGGATCGCCATCGACGGCGCCGATTCCGGCCTCGGCCGCAGGGCCATCGGCATCGACGCCGGCGAGCTTCGGTCCGGCGAAGCGCAACAGCACCCCACCACGCTCGACCCAAGCACCGAGTGCTGTCGCCTCGGCGGCGTCCAGCTGGCCGCGATCGGTGACCACCAGGAGCGACAACGGTGCCTCGACCAGGTCGGTGATGCGTCCGCGGCGCATTTCGGCAAACGGCGCCAGTGCCCGCTCGACGAAATAGGGCTCGGCCAACAACGGCTGCTCGACCGGGGTGCGGGTGTCGCTGGCGATCCCGACCGCCCGCCGCCGCCAGCGTTCGTCGAACAGGAGAACGCCGCCGATACCATGGCCTCCGGTCAGCTCGAGCCGGGCGATACGGTTGCGCAGGTCGAGCGGCAGCTCGAGCTCGACCGTCACCGTCGTGCCTGGCGCAGCGGCGGGGATCGGAAAGCGCCCGAGGACCTCGGCAGCCGGGCCGCCGGCGACCAGCTCGGACGGCCAGGGGGCGTCTGCCGACGGCCGGATCACGGAAACCGCCTGCAAGCTCCGGGTGAGCTCGCCGGGGGCGAGCAGCAGCGCCCGCTCGGCCGGCGGATCGGCGATGATCTGCAGCTCACCGAGTGCCGCTAGCGCAGTGCCCAGGGCCCGCGTCGCCAAGTCTTGATCCTGCCGGTCGCTGATCCCGTCGGCGAGCCAGATCGGCTGGGCCGTCTCGAGGCCGAGCAAGTCGAGCCGACGGGCCGCCTCGCCGTGATCGACCGGCCAGGGGCGCGCCTGCCAACCGGGCAGCCCCTCGAGCACCTCGCGGGCCGGCCGCGGCTCGAGTGCCGAATCGCGGCCGTCCGGCGCCGTCTTCACGACGATCACCGGCCGATTGTCCCGCTCGGCCTGCTCGAGCAGCTCCGCCGCGGCGTCGAGCCGCCGCTGCCAGTTCGGTGCGGCGGCCCAGCCGTCGTCGACGACCAGCAGCAGCGGCCCACGCCCGCCGAGCTCTGGTGCCGGGTTCAAGACCGGACCGGCGAGGGCAGTGATGATCAGGGCCGCGATCGCCAGGCGCAGCAGCAGTAGCCACCACGGGGTGCGCGCCGGCGTCTCCTCGGGTGCGACCAGCTTGAGCAGCAAGGCGAGCGGTGGAAAGCCGACCCGGCGCGGTGCCGGCGGGGTGAGGCGCAACAGCAGCCAGATCGCCGGCAGCGCCAGGAGCCCGAACAACAGCCACGGCTGGAGGAAGGCAAGAGGACCGAACGACAGCATGCTCAGTGTCGTCCGGCGGCGCGTGGGGCCAGCATCTGATAGACGGTCAACAGCCCGCTCTCGGCCGACCGGTCGGTATGGTGATGTGAAAGGAGCCAGCCATTGCGGCGCGCGAGGTCGACGAGATGGGCGCGGTGGGCGCGGTAGAGATCACGATACCGATCGCGGATGCTGGCGACGTTGCCGATCAGTGTCCGGCCCTCTCCCTCGAGCCCCTCGAACAGGACCCGACCGCGGAAATCCAGGGTCTCTTCGGCCGGATCGGCGACCAGCAGCATCGCCACCTGAGCCCCCGTGGCGTTGAGTTGCGCGAAGCGATGGCCCAGCTGGTCTGGCGGCTCGAGAAAATCGGACAACAGCGCGAGGCGCGCATGCCGCGGCAACGCCTGCTGCGGCACCATGGAAGTCGGGGCCGCCGCACCCTCGAGCAGTCGCTGGACGACCGTGTTGAAACCGTATTGACCGCCGCGCGGCCGCTCACCGCTGCCGAGCAGTGCTATCCGCTCGCCGGCGCGCACCAAGAGGCCGGCGAGCGCCATGGTCAAGACCAGGGCGCGGTCGTACTTGGTCGGTCGCGCCGTGCTCGACCGGTATTGCATCGAGGCGGATTGATCGCTCCACAGCCAAACGCTTTCAGCTGCCTCCCATTCCTGCTCGCGGATGAACAGATGGCGCGAGCGGGCGGACTGGCGCCAGTCGATGGCACCAGCGGGATCGCCCGGCTGATACTGGCGATACTGCCAGAAGGTCTCACCGACGCCAGTGCGTCGGCGGCCGTGCACGCCCTGGCTGACGGTCGCCGCGACCCGCTCGGCCTCGACCATGAGGCCGGGGAGCCGGGCACCGAGTTGCTCGGCCTCGCCGCGCAGCCGTCGTAGGTCGCCGGGCTCAACACGCACCGGGGCGCTCATGCCGAAAGATGCCGGTGCGACGCGTCGCGCTCGTCATCCCACCTGCCGAAGCAGCCGATCGATGACGTCGTCGACCCCGATCCCGTCGGCGCGCGCGGCGAAGGTCACGGCCATGCGGTGCCTAAGGACCGGGGCCGCGAGTGCCCGCAGATCGTCGAGCGACGGTGCCAGGCGCCCATCGAGCAACGCCCGGACCCGCGCGACCAGCATCAGCGACTGGCTGGCGCGTGGTCCCGGGCCCCAGGCGACCTGCTCACGAACGCCGTTCACCGTGCTGATTTCCGGCCGGCCGGCCCGCACCAGGGCAAGGATCGCCTCGACCAGACTTTCGCTGACCGGCAAGCGGCGGACCAGCGCCTGCATCGCCATCAGCGTGGCGCCGTCGATCACTTGCGCCGGTTGGGCCTCGCTGCCGGAGGTGGTGGCGATCATCATCTGCCGCTCGGCCTCGGCCTCCGGGTAGTCGATGTTGACCTGCATGAGGAACCGATCGAGTTGCGCCTCCGGCAGCGGGTAGGTGCCCTCCTGCTCGATCGGGTTTTGCGTGGCGAGGACGTGGAAGGGGGCGGGCAGCCGATGATCGTGGCCGGCCACGGTCACCTTTCGCTCCTGCATCGCCTGCAGCAGTGCTGCCTGGGTGCGCGGGCTCGCGCGGTTGATCTCATCAGCCATCAAGAGCTGGGTAAAGATCGGCCCCTCGATGAAGCGAAAATGCTGGCGGCCGCCGCTGTCCTCCTCGAGCACCTCGGAACCGATGATGTCACCGGGCATCAGGTCGGGGGTGAACTGCACGCGTTTCTCGGACAGCCCGAGCACCCGACCGAGGCTCTCGGCGAGCTTGGTCTTGGCGAGCCCTGGCACCCCCACAAGAAGCGTGTGGCCGCCCGCCAAGAGGGTGATCAGGACCTCCTCGACCACGGCCTCCTGGCCGAAGATCACCCGCGCGATCTCGGCCTTGATCTGCGCCAATTGCTCGATCGTCCGCTCGATCTCGCGCTCGAGGTCCCTAGTCGACGTCTCGCTCAAATCGACAGTCCTTCGCAGTCGCTCTGCGGCATCGGCAGGGCACCAACCCTACCGGCTGATCACACCACCCCGTTCGGCCGAGGGTGCGGCCTGGTCCCGCTTCGGTGTCAACTGGAAGTCGCGACGTTGACACCCCAGTTGTTCGATAACTGCATGACGCTTGGACGAAGGCAAGAGGGCGATGCGGCGAAAAGGTCTGGCTGGGCGACCGGCAGCCGACCACGGGCAAGAAGTTGCGTGGTCGCGCGCGCAGGCGAGCGGCCGATGAAGCGGCCGTTCGACGTCGGCGCGCGGCTGGCCGAACTCACCGTCGAGCCGGCGGCCGGCGGCCAGTTCACGATGCGGATCACTGCTGACGGCGAATGGCATTACCAGGGCTCGCGAATTGCCAGGCCGGCTCTCGTCAAGCTGTTCGCGTCAGCACTTTATCGGGCGGCGGACTTTAGCTATTGGCTCGTCACGCCGGTCGAGGCTGGGCGCGTCGAGGTCGAAGATGTGCCGTTCACCATTGTCGAGTTCGCCATCGATGCGCCGGGTCCGGCGCAGCTCATTCGGCTGCGCACCAATCTCGACGATTGGTTGTCGCTCGATGCCGACCATCCGCTGGTGATGCGACCGCGGCCGCTGAACGACACGGCTGCGCCTTATGTCGTCGTGCGGCCCGCGACGGCAGGTTGCCTGCCGCTCGAGGGGCGGCTGCTGCGGCCGGTGTATTACCAGCTGGTCGAGCTCGCGACAGCCGACGCGGCGACCGGCAGCCTCGTGATCCAGAGCAATGGCGTGCAATTCAGCTTGGGGCGACTCGATCCGACGTGAGTGTCAAGGCCAAGCAGAGCTGGGGGCTGGAGGCGCTGCGCGCGCGGTTGAATGATGCCGCGGCCGAGCCGCCACCCTGGTATCTCTCTGGTGACGAACCCCGGTCGCCGGAGCTTGCCGAGCGGCTCAGCCCGGCGGGCGTGCTCATCGCCCTGCTACAGCGCCCGGCTGGACCGACCGTCGTGCTCACCACCCGGGCGCCACATCTGACCGCGCATGGTGGGCAGATCAGCCTGCCCGGAGGGCGGATGGAGATCAGCGACGTCAGTGCCGCGACCGCGGCGCTGCGCGAGGCCGAGGAGGAGATCGGGCTTGCCGCCGAGCGCATCGAGGTGGTCGGCAGCCTCGGGCACTACGACACGGTCACCGGCTTTCGTGTGCACCCGATCGTCGGCTGGGTCGCAGAGCCACCGGCGGCGTGGCGTCCGGACCCTGCGGAGGTCGCCGATATCTTCGAGGTGCCGCTGGCCTTCGTCCTCGAACCTGCCAATCACCGTCGCGGTTCCTATGTACGACGAGGCGAGCGCCGGCATTTCTTCGTCTTGCCGTACGAGAAACGCTATATTTGGGGGGCGACGGCCGGCATCCTCGTCAACTTCGCCCGCACGCTCGCCGACTGACCATCCGGCAGCGTCCCTGGCCGTTCAGCATAGGCGGACCTCGTCCCGACATGACGCGCATCCTGCTTTTCTACCTCCTGCCGTTCCTGCTGCCGTTCATCGGCTTCTTCACCTACCGGTTCCTGGTCACCCGTGGCCGAGCGCTGCTGCAGAACACCCCCTGGTTCGTCCTCAGCACCGCGGGGCTCGGCCTCGTCGTCGTCAGCCTCGTGTCTTTTGCCCTGATCGGCGGCTGGGAGAGTGGCGGCGACTACGTACCGCCGCGCCTCGAGAACGGCCGGATCGTCCCGGGCGAGGTGCGGGCCCCCGCCGCGACGTGGCCGAGCGAGCTCGCGCCGGACCAGCCGACCAGCGATGATGACAGCTGACGAGCGTCCGCTCGCCGCTGCCCGCTGGCTCACGGCGGCGCCGTCGCAGCGCGTGCTCGACGCGCTCGAGGCCGACGGCCACGCCGTGCGTTTCGTCGGCGGCTGTGTGCGCGACACACTGCTCGAGCCGACGCTGGACATGGTCGACCTCGACATCGCTACGCCGGTAGCCCCCGAGCGCAATATTGAACTGTTGCGCCAGGCCGGCATTCGCACCGTTCCGACCGGCCTCGCGCACGGGACCATCACCGCGATCCTCGGCGGTCGCGACTTCGAGATCACCACCCTGCGCCGCGATGTGAAAACCGACGGTCGGCGCGCGACGGTGGCCTTCACCGACTGCTTCCTGGCCGACGCGGCACGGCGCGACTTCACCATCAACGCGATGAGTTGCGACCGGGCCGGCCGGCTGTTCGATCCGTTCGACGGTCGCACCGATCTGGTCCTCGGGCGCATCAGCTTTGTCGGCGAGCCGGTGGCCCGGATCCGCGAGGATTACTTGCGGATCCTCCGCTTCTTTCGCTTCTTCGCCCGCTTCGGCCGCGCGCGGCCGCCGACTGCGACCCTGACGGCGCTGCACGCCGAACGGGCCGGCCTCGGCCGCTTGTCGGGCGAACGGCTGCGCGCCGAACTCTTGAAGCTGCTCGTCGGCCAGAACGTCGAGGCAGCCGTTGCCCTCATGCAGGAGACCGGGGTCTGGCAGACCATCTTCGGCGCCGCGCCGGCTGGCCCGACCTTGCGGAAGCTTTTGGCCTTGGCGCCGGACGCGACGCCGATGCTGCGGCTGGCGAGCCTGCTCCGCGGCCGCGTCGCGGCCGAGTCGGTGGCCTCCCGCCTCAGGCTTTCCAATGACGAGCGCGCGTGCCTCGTCGACCTCGCCACGGCAGAGCTGCCGCCGCTCGACCTGCCACCCCGGGTGCTGCGGCAATGCGCCTACCGGCTCGGCAAGCCGCGCCTGGTGCGGCGGCTCATGCTGGCCGCAGCGTCGAGCGAGGCCACCGACGCGGCCACCAGGGCGTGCGCTGCGCTCGCAACCGTGGGGGCGTTCGAGCCGCCGCGGCTGCCGGTTGGCGGCGACGATCTCGCGGGCCTCGGTCTGCCACCCGGCCCAGCCATGGGGACCTGTCTGCGCCGGCTGGAAAAGATTTGGCTGGACAGCGATTTCACCGCCGGTCGGCAGCAGCTCCTGGACATTGCTGCGGCCGATCTGGCCGCCACGGGAGAAGGCTGATGAGCCGACGGGTTGCCGTCATCGGGGCCGGGGTCGCTGGCAGCGTCTGCGCGCGCGGTCTGGCCGAGCGCGGCGTGCGCGTGACCGTCTTCGACAAGGGCCGCTCGATCGGCGGCAGACTGGCCCAGCATCGCCGTGACGGTGCCGTCTTCGATCACGGTGCCCAGTTCATCCGCCCGCGCGACCCGGTTCTCAAGAAGCTCCTCGAGGCCGGGATCGTGGCCGGCTCGGTCGCCCGCTGGCGCAGTGCCGAGATCGACGATCGACCGGTCTATGTCGGGCGGCCGTCAATGGCCACACCGCTCAAGCAGTTGCTCGTCGAGGTGCCGGTCAAGACCGATTGCCGCATCGACCGGCTGGCCCGTACTGGCGAGGGCTGGTGGCTGGACGCGGCCGATGCGGCGCGGCATGGGCCGTTCGACGACATCGTCGTGGCAATCCCGGCACCTCAGGGCGCCGAGTTGCTGTCGACCGGAGTCGCTGTGCCCCCGGACTTCCTGGCGGCATTGCGTCGTGTGACGATGGCGCCCTGCTGGGCCCTGCTGCTGGCTTTTGATCCACCGCTCGACCTTGACGGCTTCGATGCGCGACAGCTGGCGGGTGGTCCCATCGCCTGGATCGCGCGTAACACGACCAAGCCCGGCCGCGAGGGACGCGACGCCTGGACCGCGCACGCTGCACCCGGTTGGTCGACCGCGCATCTCGAGGCGACACCGGCTGAAGTGACGACAAGCTTGTTCGAGGCGTTTCTTGAGGTCACCGGCATCGGCAGGGTCGAGCCGTGCTACAGTGCGGCGCATCGCTGGCGTTATGCGCTGGTGGTCGACCCGGTCGGCGAGCCGGCGCTGTACGATCGCTCGAGCGCCATCGGCCTCTGCGGCGACTGGTGCCTCGATGGCAGGTTCGAGGCGGCTTTCCTGTCCGGCCGGGCGCTGGTCGAGCTGATGATGCGCTGAAGGACTATCATGACGATTGAGACCCTGGACCGACCGGTTTGCTACTACAACGGTGCCTGCCCGGTTTGCCGCTTCGAGATCGAACACTACAAAGACGGGCCGGACGGCGATCGGGTGCGTTGGCTCGATCTCGCGGCCGAGCCCGAGGCCTTGGCCGGCTTCGGCATCGACCGGGCCGGAGCGCGGCGCCGGCTGCACGTGCTGGACGAAACCGGCCAGCTGCATGTCGGCATCGACGCCTTCATGCTGATCTGGCAACGGATGCCGCGTTACCGCTGGCTGAGCCGCATCGTGGGCGCCGGGCCGATCCGTCCGGTCGCCGCAGCGCTTTACGACCGCGTCTTGGCGCCACTGTTGTTCCACTGGAACAGGCTGAAGGGGCGTATCTAGCCAGGCCCGGAATCCCTGCGGCTCGTCTTGCTTTTGTCGCAGAGCGCTTGTAGACCAGCGCGATCTCTCACGCGGATCATGCCGCGCGCTCTGGCGCGCACCGGTGTCCGGCGCCTGCCGGATTTGGATCCGCGGTGGCTCAACCGGATCAGGAACGACAGAACCGATGACCTTCCCCACCTTCACCATGCGCCAGCTGCTCGAGGCCGGCGTGCATTTCGGCCATCAGACCCGCCGCTGGAATCCGGCGATGGAGCCGTACATCTTCGGCGTCCGCAATGGCGTGCACATCCTCGATCTGACACAGACCGTGCCACTCATGCACCGCGCTCTGGAGGCCGTCCGCGACGTCGTTGCCGGCGGCGGCCGTGTGCTGTTCGTCGGCACCAAGCGTCAGGCCCAGGAGCCGGTCGCCCGCGCCGCGCAGCGCTGCGGCCAGTATTTCGTCAACCACCGCTGGCTCGGCGGCATGTTGACCAATTGGCGGACGATCTCGAACTCGATCCGTCGGCTGCGCGAGTTGGAGAGCCGGCTCGGCGAGCAGCAGAGCGGTCTGACCAAGAAGGAGTTGCTGCAGGTCAGCCGTGAGCGCGACAAGCTCGAGCAGGCGCTCGGCGGCATCAAGGAGATGGGTGGCCTGCCCGATCTCCTGTTCGTCATCGACACCAACAAGGAGTCGATTGCCGTCACCGAGGCCAAGAAGCTCGGCCTGCCGGTCGTGGCGATTCTCGACAGCAACTCCAGTCCGGCAGACATCCGTTATCCGGTCCCCGGCAATGACGATGCCAGCCGTGCGATCAACCTGTACTGCGATCTGATGGTGCAGGCCGTGCTCGACGGGTTGCAGGCGGAAATGACCGCGAGCGGCATCGACATGGGCGAGATCGAGCCCCTGGAGGCCGAGCCGGTCGAGGCGGGTGGCACCGAGGAAACGGCCGAGGGCGATGCTACGGAGGCTCCGGCTGCGGGTGACATGGGCGCGATCGAGCCGATCGAGACCCCTGCCGAGGAGCCGGCTCGCGTCTGACCAGGTGACAGCATGATCGCGGCGGCGCGGCGCCGCCGACAGTGAACCGACACGGAAGAGATGATGGCTGAGATAACGGCATCGATGGTGAAGGAGCTGCGCGAGCGGACCGGCGCCGGGATGATGGATTGCAAGAAGGCGCTGGGCGAAGCGGCCGGCGACTTGGAGGCGGCAGTCGACAGCCTGCGCAAGAAGGGCCTTGCCGCCGCGGCGAAGAAGGCTGGGCGCACCACCGCTGACGGTTTGATCGGCATGACGCTTGCCGCCCGCCAGGGGGCCGTCGTCGAGGTCAACTCGGAAACCGATTTCGTCGCGCGCAACGAGGCCTTCCAGACGCTGGTATCCCAGATCACCAGCCTGGCCATCGCTGCCAAGGGCGATCTCGAGGCGTTGAAGGCCGCGGTCATCCCGGCCACCGGCAAGACCGTCACCGATTCCATTGCCGATGCCATCGGGGTGATCGGCGAGAACATCAATCTGCGTCGAACGGCCATGCTCGAGGTGGCGAGCGGCGCGGTCGCCGGCTATCTGCATCAGCAAGCCGCTCCCGGGCTCGGGCGGATGGGCGTACTGGTGGCGCTCGAATCGGCCGGCGCTGGTGAGGCGTTGGAGGCCTTCGGCAAGCAACTTGCCATGCACATTGCGGCGACCAACCCACAATCGGTCACAGTGGCCGACCTCGACCCGCAACTGGTCGAGCGGGAGCGCAATATCTTCGCCGATCAGGCGCGCGCCTCGGGCAAGCCCGAGAGCATCATCGAGAAGATGGTCGAGGGGCGCCTGCGCAAGTTCTACGAGGAGAGCGTGCTGCTCGAGCAGACTTGGGTGATGGACACCGACAAGCGGGTCAAGGACGCGCTCGCCGAGGCCGCCAAGGCGGCCGGTGCCGAGGTGACCGTCAAAGAGTTCGTGCGCCTGGCACTCGGTGAAGGGATCGTCAAGGAGGGGAACGATCTGGCGGCCGAGGTCGCCAAGCTGACGGCTTGACCAGACGACGATGGTCGCCGATTCCACCTGCTACGCGGTGCTGCGGGGCAGCTCGGTCGACCACCCGAGCGAGGGCTGGTGGCTGAGCAGTTCTGCCTGGCGACGCTGCTGGCCGGCCGGTGGTGCGCGACAGGGGCGACGATGACGCAGCGGGGTGACCAGGGGGTGGTCGGGCGATGAGCGAAGTGCTGACGGCGCAGCCGCGCTATCGCCGCGTTCTCTTGAAAATGTCCGGCGAGGCGCTGCTCGGGGACCAAAGCTTCGGCCACGACAGCAAGGTGCTCCGCCAACTGGCAGTCGAGGTCAGCGCTGCCCACGACATCGGTGTCGAGCTTTGTCTCGTCATCGGCGGTGGCAACATCATTCGCGGTGCCGCCCTCGCCGGCGCTGGGGTCGAGCGCGCCAGCGCCGACTACATGGGCATGCTGGGGACGGTCATCAACGCGCTCGCCGTGCAGAGCGTCATCGAGCAATCGGGTCTGCCGACCCGGGTGATGTCGGCGATACCCATGGCAGCGGTTTGCGAACCCTATATTCGCCGCCGGGCGATTCGCCATCTCGAGAAGGGGCGCGTGGTGATCTTCGCCGCCGGCACCGGCAACCCCTTCTTCACCACCGACACCGCGGCGGCCCTGCGTGCCACCGAGATGAATTGTGATGCGATCTTGAAGGCCACCCAGGTCGACGGTGTGTATGATGCCGACCCGAAGAAGGATCCCGGTGCCAAGCGGTTCGACCGGCTGAGCTATCTCGAAGTCCTCGCCAAGGATTTGCGCGTGATGGACGCTTCGGCCATCTCGCTCGCCCGCGAGAGCGCCATTCCGATCTTGGTGTTCGCGGTCCAGGCTCCCGGTGCCCTGGCCCGCGTGCTGCGCGGTGAGGGCACCTTCACCATCATCACCGGCGAGGCGGCTGCGGCATGAGTGACAATGAGCTGGATATCGAAGATCTCGAGCGGCGAATGGACGGTGCCATCGAATCGCTGCGCAAGGAGTTCTCGGGCCTCCGGACCGGGCGTGCCTCGGCCAGCCTGCTCGAACCGATCATGGTCGACGCCTATGGCGCTGCCGTGCCGATCAACCAGGTCGGCAACATCAACGTGCCGGAGCCGCGGATGATTACTGTTCAGGTCTGGGACAAGGCCAATGTCAAGGCGGTCGAAAAGGCCATACGCAACGCCAGTCTCGGGCTAAATCCCGCGGTCGACGGCCAGCTGCTGCGCATTCCGTTGCCGGAGCTGAGCGAGGAGCGGCGTCAGGACTTGGTCAAGGTGGCACATCGGTACGCCGAGCAGGCGCGGGTCGCCATCCGCAACGTGCGCCGCGACGGCATGGATCAGCTGAAGAAGCTGGAGAAGGACGGTCACATCAGCCAGGACGACCACAAGATCTGGTCCGACGAAGTGCAGGCCATGACCGACAAGCACATCGAGCTCGTCGCCGAGCTGCTGCAGCACAAAGAGAAAGACATCGTCACCGTCTGAGCTCGAAGAGCCTGTCGCCAAGCCGAACGGCGCCCCCAGCACCCGGATTGCTCGTGTCAGCAACTGCCCTGCAACAAGCCACGCCCGCGACCGCCGCACCGAGCCTGCCGGTGCATGTCGCCATCATCATGGACGGCAACCGGCGCTGGGCGCGGGCCCGTGGCCGGCCGCCGGTCTTCGGCCACCGGCGTGGCGCCGATGCGGTGCGGCGCGCGGTCGAGGCCTGCGGCAATCTCGGCATCCGTTATCTCACCCTGTTCGCCTTCTCGTCGGAGAACTGGCAACGGCCCGAGGTCGAGGTAAACGAGCTGATGGGGCTACTGCGCTTCTATCTCAGAAAAGAGATCGAGACCCTGCACAAGAACGAAATCCGCCTGCGCGTCATCGGTGACCGCAGCAGGCTCGATCGCGACATCCTCGAGCTCATCGACAACGCCGAACGCCTGACGGCGGCGCACCACAAGCTGGCGCTGATCATTGCGCTGAACTACGGCGCGCGGGACGAGATCGTTCGCGCCACCCAGCGGCTTGCTGCCGCTGCCCTGAGCGGTGAAGTGATGCCGGAGGCGATCGACCACCGGCTCTTCGCCGCCGCCCTCGACACCACCGGCATGCCCGACCCCGATCTTCTGATCCGCACCTCGGGCGAGCAGCGGATCAGCAATTTCCTGCTCTGGCAGCTGGCCTACACCGAGCTCGTCTTCCTCGACGTCCACTGGCCGGACTTCGCCGAGGAGCACCTGCGTCGGGCCGTCGACGAGTACGGCCGGCGCGAGCGGCGTTATGGCGCCAGCGCCGGCTGACCGACGGCTGCCGGCCGATCTCGGCAGACGGGCCATGGCCGGGTTGGTCATGGCCCTTCTCGCCGCCGTGGTCATCGCCCTCGGCGGCTGGTATTTCGCAGCGGTGATGATGGTGATCGTCGTGCTCATGGCGAGCGAGTGGGCCAAGCTGACCATGATCGGCAGCCCGAAGCGCTACGCCGTGGTCGGTGTCGTTCTGCTGCCGCTATTGATCATGTGCTTCGTGCAATATCGGGTGAGTGCCGCCCCGAACGCCACCCAGGCGCTGGTCGCTGGCGCCATCGGCGCCGTCCTCTTGCTCGTCAGCATGCTGTTGATCCGCCGTGTGGGTGGCTGGCCGCAGCGGCTCTGGGCGGTCGTCGGCGTCGTCTATCTCGGCGTGCCGGCGGTGGCATTCCTGGCCCTGCGCGAGTTGCCGCACGGCATGCAGCTGGTCTATTGGCTGGTGCTCGTCATCGTCGCCACCGATGTCATGGCCTATCTGACCGGTCGCAGCCTGGGTGGCCCCAAGCTCGCGCCGAAGATCAGCCCCCGCAAGACGTGGTCGGGGCTCGGCGGCGGGATTGGCGGAGCCATGCTGGTCGGCGGGTTGGCCGCCTCGCTCGCGGGCTGGGGCGGGCTGCAGGGCGGGCTGTTCGGCGGCCTCTTGGCGATCGTGGCGCAAACCGGCGATCTGTTCGAATCGTTCATCAAACGCCGCGCCGGCGTCAAGGACAGTGGCCATTTGATCCCGGGCCATGGGGGCATGCTCGATCGCCTCGACGGCTATCTCTTCGCCGTGCCGGCGCTGGCCATACTTGTCGCCATCGATCAAGCCCTCTAGACCTTCGCTATGTCGTTCTCGCCCGCAATCTCGGCCGTGCGGCCATGCCCGCCTAGTCCCGAACAGCCGCGCTCGGTCAGCGTGCTGGGCGCCACCGGCTCCGTCGGGCGCAGCACGCTCGACCTGCTGCGTGCGGCGCCGGCGGCCTTTCGGGTGGTCGCATTGGTCGCCAACCGGCAGGCCGAAGCCCTGGCTGCGGCAGCCAGGGAGATGGCCGCCGAGCTCGCCGTGGTGGCCGATCCGGCGGCCTACGACCGGCTCAAGACGGCGCTTGCCGGCAGCGGTATCGAGGCCGCGGCCGGGCCCGAGGCGGTGCTCGAAGCGGCGGCCCGCCCGGTCGACTGGTTGCTGTCGGCGATCGTCGGGGCCGTCGGCCTTGCCCCCACCCTCGAGGCGCTGCGCCAGGGGCGGATGGTGGCGATCGCCAACAAGGAGTGCCTGGTCTGTGCCGGCCGGCTGATCATGCGCACGGCGGCCGACCACGGGGCGACCATTCTGCCGGTCGATTCCGAGCACAATGCCATCTTCCAGGGCCTCGCCGGGCACGACCGCAGCGCTGTCGACCGGCTGATCCTGACCGCCTCTGGCGGGCCGTTCCGGGATCTCGACCGCAACGCCATGGCGAGCGTCAGCATCGCGCAGGCCTTGGCCCACCCCAACTGGTCGATGGGCGCAAAGATCAGCATCGACAGTGCAACGATGATGAACAAGGGCCTCGAGCTGATCGAGGCGCACCACCTGTTCGCCGTGCCGGAGCCGGCGATCGACATCCTCGTCCACCCGCAATCGGTCGTGCACAGTCTCGTCGCCTTCACGGACGGCTCGCAACTCGCCCAACTCGGCGTGCCGGACATGCGGGTGCCGATCGCCTACTGCCTGGGTTGGCCTGGTCGGCTTGCCGTCTCGAACACCCGGCTCGATCTCGCCACCGTCGGGCGGCTGGAGTTCCGCCAGCCGGACCCGGAGCGCTTCCCGGCCCTGCGGCTGGCGCGCGAGGCGCTGCGTGCAGGCGGCGCCCATCCGATCACCCTCAATGCCGCCAACGAGGTGGCGGTGGCGGCGTTCATCGCCGGCCGGATACGCTTTTTGGACATTGCCGCCGTCGTCGGTGACGTTTTGGCACGGCAGACGGGTGACGAACCGCGTTCGATCGACGATATAACAGCCTATGATCACCAATCGCGTCGGCTGGCCGATGACGAGGTCGGTAAACGCGAGATGATCGGCGCCTGACCCATAGAAGCGGCCGCCCGGAGCGGCCGTTCGCATGAGAGCATCTGCATGAGCATCGTCTTCGGCTACGTCGTACCGTTCTTGATCATCTTGTCGATCGTCGTGTTCGTGCACGAGTACGGCCATTATTGGGTGGCGCGGCGCAACGGGGTCAGGGTCGAGGTCTTTTCGATCGGTTTCGGCCGTGAGTTGTTCGGTTTCAACGACAGGCACGGCACGCGCTGGAAATTCAGTCTGATCCCGCTTGGCGGCTTCGTGAAGATGCTGGGTGATGCCGATGCGACGAGCGCCACCGCCGACGCCGCGACCGCGCAGGAGAGGGAGAGCTTTCCGGCGAAGTCGGTCTGGCAGCGGATGGCCATCGTGGTGGCCGGCCCCGCCGCCAACTTCCTTTTCGCCATCGTCGTATTGAGCGTGCTGTTCGTGCTCAGCGGCCGCCCGTTCACGCCCGCCGTGGTCGGCGAGGTGACCCCAGACAGTCCGGCGGCCGAGGCCGGCCTCGCGCCCGGCGACCGTATCGTCAGCGTCGATGGCCGCGCCGTCGACAGCTTCGAGCATCTGCAGACCATGGTGCGCGACCAGGCCGAGGTGCCGCTCACCTTCGCCATCGAGCGCGACGGCGCGCCGCTCGAGGTGGTCGTGACCCCAGCACTTCGCGAGATCGAGGACCGCTTCGGCAATACCCATCGGGTGGGGCTGGTCGGGATCAGCCGCACCGGCATCGAGTTCCGCCGCAGCAATCCGGGCCTGGCGGTGTTCGAGGCGACCGGCGAGACCGTGCGAATGGTGACCGCGACCCTTGGGGCACTCGGCGAGATGATCGTCGGCAGCCGCGGCACCGAGGAGCTTGGCGGGCCGCTGCGTATCGCGCAGATGTCCGGCACCATTGCCCAGGACGGGCTGGTGCCGGCCATCTGGTTCACAGCCATCCTCTCGATCAATCTCGGGTTAATCAATCTCTTCCCGATCCCGATGCTCGACGGCGGGCACCTGGTGCTCTACGCGATCGAGGCGGCGCGCGGGCGGCCGCTTGGCGAGCGCAGCCAGGAAATGGCCTTCCGCGTCGGCTTGGCCATGGTCTTGACCTTAATGGTCTTCGCTACCTGGAACGACCTGGTGCAGATGAACATCATCGAGTTCTTCACCGGCCTGGTTTCCTGATCCGACCCTCGACCGCCGCGCGAAGACGTGCCAAATCCCGGTGTCTATCCCGGCACAGGGCGTGCCGCCCAAGGGATTGAGACGGGGGTTGGTGGATGCGACGTGCGCTCGGCTGCTTGGTGATCGGCGTTTGGCTCTTGATCGGCGGGCCAACCGCGCCCTCGGCCCAGGCGCAGCAGCAAGACACCGTCCAGAACATCATCGTCCGTGGCAACGAGCGGATCGAGGCGCTCACCGTCGAGAGCTATCTGGCATTGCGGCGCGGCGACCCCTTCGATCCCGACACCATCGACCAGTCGCTTCGCAACCTGTTTGCCACGGGGCTGTTCGACGATGTGGCGATCGCGCGGGTTGGCGATGATCTCGTGGTCAGCGTGGTCGAGAACCCGATCATCAATCGCATCGCCTTCGAGGGCAATCGCCGGCTGACCGACGAGGTGCTGGAGAGCGAGGTGCAGCTGCGACCGCGGGTCGTCTTCACGCGGGCCAGGGTGCAGGCGTCGGTGCAGCGGATCCTCGAGCTCTACCGGCGCAATGGTCGATTCGCCGCGAGCGTCGAGCCCAAGGTCATCGAGCTCGACCAGAACCGCGTCGACCTCGTCTTCGAGATCGAGGAGGGCCCGCTGACCCGGGTCAGCGGCATCACCTTCATCGGCAACGAGAACTTCTCGGCGAACACGCTCCGGGGGGTGATCGAGACCCGCGAGCGGGCCTGGTACCGCTTCCTTGGCTCGGCCGATACCTACGATCCAGACCGCCTCGCCTTCGACCAGGAGCTGCTCCGCCGCTTCTACCTCGAGCGCGGCTACGTCGAGTTCTCGGTGATCAGTGCGCTAGCCGAGCTGACACCCGAGGGCGATCGCTTCTTCATCACCTTCACCCTCGACGAAGGACCACGCTACACGCTCGGCAGCGTCGACGTCGCAAGCTCGATCCGCGACCTCGAGGTCGAGGACTTTCGCAGCCTGGTGACCGTGCGCAGCGGGCAGACCTACAATGCCGCGAAGATCGAGGAGATCGTGCAAGCAATGACCGATCGGGCGGGGCAACTGGGCTACGCCTTTGCCGATATCGAGCCGGTCGTGGACATCAACCGGGACGACCTCACGGTCGACCTGACCTTCCGGATCGACGAAGGTCCGAGGGTTTATGTCGAGCGGATCGACATCATCGGCAATGTCCGCACCCTGGACGAGGTGATCCGACGCGAGTTCCGGCTGGCCGAAGGTGATGCCTACAACCTCACCCTGCTGCGCCGCTCCGAGCAGCGCGTGCGCAATCTCGGTTTTTTCGAATCGGTCGAGGTACGCACCGAGCGGGGCAACGCGCCAGATCGCGTCGTCATCGTGGTCGAGGTGGCCGAGACGTCGACCGGCGAGCTCTCCTTCGGTGCCGGCTTCTCCACCGCGGACGGGCCGTTGGGCGACATCCGCCTCTCGGAGCGCAACCTGCTCGGGCGCGGCCAGAGTGTGACCGCCAACTTCACCATCTCCGGCCGTCGCCAGGATATCGTCTTGAGCTTCACCGAGCCCTGGCTCTTCGGCCGCGAGCTCGCCGCCGGCTTCGACCTCTTCCGCACCAAGACCGACTTCCAGAGCGAATCGAACTTCGACGAGCTGAGCACCGGCGGCACGCTGAGGGCCAGCTATCCGCTCACCGAGCGGCTGCGGCACGGCGTGCGCTATACCTTGCGCGAGGACGAGATCGAGGACGTCGACAGCGACGCGTCGGTGTTCATCCAACGGGAAGAAGGCACCAGCGTCACCTCGCTGGTCGGCCAGACCTTCACCTACGACGTCCGCGATGTCAGGTTCCTGCCATCGGAGGGCTACATCGTTCGACTCGATCAGGATCTCGCCGGGCTGGGCGGCGACAACGCCTTCCTGCGGCACGAGCTCAGGGGCGACATCTACTATGCGTTCTTCCCTGATATCGTCTTGAACCTGGGCGCTGGTTTCGGCTACGTCCATGGACTCGACCAGGATGTCTCGCTGGCCAACAGGTTCTTCATCGGCGGCCAGTCGTTGCGCGGCTTTCGCGTCTCCGGCATCGGCCCGCGCGACCGCGACAGCAACGACGCGCTCGGCGGCAATCTCTACTACACCGGCACGACGGAGCTGCGCTTTCCGCTCGGCTTGCCCGAGGACCTGCGGATCTTCGGCCGGGCGTTCGTCGACGCCGGCACCTTGACCGAGATCGACGTCAACGGCCCGACCCTCCGGGACAGCGGCAGTATCAGGGTCGGCGCCGGTGTCGGCCTGTCGTGGCTGTCGCCGCTCGGACCACTCTCGATCGATTTTGCGCAGGCCGTCAGGAGAGAGAACTACGACGAGACCGAAACCTTCAGGATCTCATTCGGTACCCGCTTCTAGCGCGGCTGGCGGGGGGGGCATGCCGAAGCGGCGGCCAGCGTATTGCACACGTCGGGCGACTATCGTGCGAGGCGTTGCCGTCGCTTGCGTCGGCCTCGGGATTCCGCTCCCGCTACCGGAGGCAGATGCCGCCGACGATCCGCTGCCGCCGGCCACGGCGGCGGTCATCGACTACCAGCGGGTGATGCGCGAGGCGCGGGCGGCCGAAAGTATCCGCACGCAGATCGAGGCCCGACGGGTGCGCTACCAGAGCGAAATCGCCGAGGAGGAGCAGCGCCTGGTCGAGGCGGACCGGGAGCTCGCCCGGCAGCGCGCCATTCTTTCGGCCGAAGCCTTCGCCGATCGGCGCAAGGCCTTCGAGGCGGATGTCGCCGAGGTCCAGCGCATGCTGCAGAGCCGCCGCCAGCAGCTCGACGATGTCGCTGCCATGGCGATGAGCGAGGTCCGCGAGGCGCTGATCCAGGTGGTGGGCGAACTTGCCGAGCAGCGCGGCTTCAATCTGGTCCTGCCCAGCGCCAACGTCCTCCTGTTCTCCCCGCAGATCGAGATCACCGACGAGGTGCTGGCGAGGCTCAACGCCAGCCTGCCGGATGTTCGCGTGCCCGAGGGAGCACCTGGCGGCGGTCAGCCGTGACCAGTAGCTATCGAATGGGCTGACGGCAGCAAAAAGACTTGGCCGCGGCACCACATTGTGGTCGTGTTCGGCGCCCCGGAAGAGGCGTGTGAGGACCGAATGCGATGAGCGAGAGTGGCGCACCCGCCCGATCGATGCCCGATATCGACAGCAAAGGCTTGCTGCGGCTGATTCCGCATCGCTATCCGATGCTGCTGATCGATCGGCTGGTCGGCATCGAGCCGCCCCGGCGTGCCACCGGGGTGAAGGCAGTGACCATCAACGAGCCGTACTTCCAGGGCCACTTCCCGGACGACCCGATCATGCCGGGCGTGCTGATCGTCGAGGCGATGGCGCAGACCGCAGCAGCGCTCGTGGTCGCCGGGCAGGGCCGCGAAGGCGAGGGCGACCTCGTCTACTTCATGGGTATCGACCAGGCCCGGTTTCGCCGCCCGGTGCGGCCCGGCGACCTCCTGCTCCTCGAGGTCGAGCACCAGAAGAGCCGCATGGGCATCCACTGGTATAGGGGCCGAGCACTGGTCGACGGCAAGCTCTGCGCCGACGCCGTGGTCAACGCCCGGCTGCTGACCCGCGCCGAGGCCGGGCTCTGAGCCAGAGCCGAGCCCGGCCGACGGGGCCGCAGTCGGCTCACATGCGCTTGTCGATCGGCACGTAGGACCGTTTTTCGGCGCCGGTGTAGAGCTGGCGCGGCCGGCCGATCTTCTGCTCCGGGTCCTCGATCATCTCGGTCCACTGGGCGATCCAGCCGACCGTGCGGGCGAGGGCGAAGATGGCGGTGAACATCTTGGTCGGAATGCCCATGGCTTCCAGGATGATGCCGGAATAGAAATCGACGTTGGGGAACAGCTTGCGCTCGCGGAAATAGTCGTCCTCGAGGGCGATCCGCTCGAGTTCCTTGGCGATCGCCAGCTTCGGATTGCCGCCCTTGCCGAGTTCGTCCAGCACTTCATCGGCGCTCGACTTCAAGACCCCGGCCCGCGGATCGTAGTTCTTGTAAACGCGATGGCCGAAGCCCATCAGCCGGAACGGGTCGTCCTTGTCCTTGGCCCGCTCCAGGAACTCGGGGATCCGGTCGACCGAGCCGATCTGCTGGAGCATGTCGACGACCGCCTCGTTGGCACCGCCATGCGCCGGGCCCCACAAGCTCGCGATGCCGGCGGAGATCGCCGCATAGGGGCTGGCACCGGTCGAGCCGACCAGCCTGACGGTCGAGGTCGACGCATTCTGCTCGTGGTCGGCGTGGAGAATGAAGATCTTCTCCAGCGCCTTGGAAAGAACCGGCTTCTCCTTCCACGGCTCACACGGCACGCCGAACATCATGTAGAGAAAGTTCTCGGCATAGTTCAGATCGTTGCGCGGGTACATGAACGGCTGACCGATCGAGTACTTGTAGGTCATCGCCGTGATGGTCGGCATTTTGGCGATCAGTCGGTAGCTCGCGATCAGTCGATGATGCGGGTCGTTGGTGTCCAGATCTTCATGATAGAAAGCCGAGAAGGCGGCGACCACCGCGACGAGCACCGCCATCGGATGGGCGTCACGGCGGAAGCCGCGGAACAAGTAGTTGATCTGGTCGTGTATCATGGTGTGGTAGGTCACACCATTGACGAAATCAGCATACTCGTCGGCCGTCGGCAGCTCGCCGAACAGGATCAGGTGGGCGGTCTCGAGAAAGCTGCTGTTCGCCGCCAGGTCCTCGATGCTGTAGCCGCGATGCAGGAGAATGCCTTCGTCGCCGTCGATATAGGTGATTCTCGAGCGGCAGGCGGCGGTCGAGGTGAAGCCCGGATCATAGGTGAAGAGACCGGTCGCCCCGTAGAGCTTGCGGATGTCGATCACCTCGGGGCCGATCGTGCCGGTGAGCACGGGAAAGCTCGCCTCGCCACCCATGCCGCCGATGGTTACCGATTTTGCAGTCGTGTCGTCGGTCATCCTCTTGTTCCTCGCTCGTGTTGTCGGGCCGACCCGACGCGACCGGCTCGCCGGCGTCGCTTGCCGACCCGTGCCGCCAGCCCGAGAACCGGCGGCAGCTTATCGATCGTTGGACCGCTGAGGCGTCACGATGCCGTGGCGGAGAGTTCCAAGTCTACCGGCGCCCGCCCATCGCTTCAATCGCCATGCTGCAACGCGGGATTGCAGCCCGCCGCAGCATCCTCGATGCGGCCCTGTACCTCGGCCCGGCCCAGCGCCACCATGACCTCGAACAGTCCCGGCGATACGGTTCGGCCGGTAAGTGCCGCGCGCAGCGGCTGCGCCAGCTTGCCGAAGCCGATGGCACGGGCTTCGGCCACCGCACGGCAGGCTGCCTCCAGCGTCGCCTCGTCGAAGGGCTGGGCCGCAGCAAGCGCCGGCAGCACCGCCGCCAGATGCGCCCGGGCGGTGTCGTCGAGCAGCTTGGCCGCCTTCGTGTCCAGCGGCAGCGGTCGCGCATGCACGTAGAACACGGCGCTCGCCGCGAGGTCGACCAGGGTTCGGGCGCGCTGCTTGAGGCCCTGCATGGCGGCCTCGAGCCGCTGCCTCTCGACCGCGCCGACCGAGTGTCCGGCGGCCGTCAGATAGGGTATCACGAGGGTGACGAGGTCGCTGTTCGAGCGCTCGCGCAGATAGTGGCCGTTGACCGAATCGAGTTTCTGGAAGTCGAAGCGGGCGGGCGACCTGCCGATCGCGTCGAGCTCGAACCACGCAATCGCCTCCTCGGTCGAGATGATCTCCGCATCGCCGTGCGCCCAGCCAAGCCTGAGCAGGTAGTTGCGCATGGCTTCCGGCAGGTAACCGAGCTCCCGATAGGCGGCGACGCCCAAAGCACCGTGCCGCTTGCTGAGCTTGGCCCCGTCCGGACCGTGGATCAGCGGGATGTGAGCGAAGGTCGGCGGCTCCCGGCCGAGGGCGGCGAACAGGTTGGCCTGCCGGGCAGCGTTGTTCAGGTGGTCGTCGCCCCGGATGATGTGGGTAATGCCCATGTCGATGTCGTCGACCACCACCGAGAGCATGTAGGTGGGTGTTCCGTCGGCCCGCAGCAGCACCATGTCGTCCAGCTGGGTGTTCTGAAACCGCACCGTGCCCTGCACCCGGTCGTCGATCACCGTCTCGCCAGCCAAGGGGGCCTTGAAGCGGATCACCGGAGCGACGCCCGCAGGCGCCAGGGCGGTTTCGCGATCGCGCCAGGTGCCGTCGTAGCGGATCGGGCGCTTTTCGGCCTTGGCTTTGGCGCGCATCGCCTCGAGCTCGTCGGGGCTGCAGTAGCAGCGGTAGGCATGGCCGGCCGCCAACAAGCGGTCGACCGCCGCCTGGTGCTCGCCGATCCGGCTCGCCTGGTAGACGACGTCGCCGTCCCATTCCAGACCGAGCCAGCGCATCCCGTCGAGGATGGCGTCGATTGCTGCGTTGGTCGATCGCTGCCGGTCGGTGTCCTCGATGCGCAAACGGAACTGCCCGCCGTGATGCCGGGCATACAGCCAATTGAAGAGAGCGGTCCTTGCGCCGCCGATGTGCAGATAGCCCGTAGGTGATGGAGCAAACCTAACGATTACACTCATGGTTGATTTCTGGCCGTATTTCGCAGAGGATCGCCAGGGGGTCGTAACACGTTCGGAGCAGCGGTGCAGCAGCCGGCCGCCTTTCGTCTTGCCGCATGGGCGAGACTCGCCGTCCGCCGTCGGGCCGGCCGTGCCGCAGCTGATCGGTCGCTGCCGGGCAGCCTGGCCGAACGCTGGAGCTGGCTGCGTGCCACGCTCCTGGCCGAGCGCGAGCGCTGGGCGCTGTGGGCGCCGGTGGCCTTCGCTGGCGGGATCCTCGTCTACTTCGCCCTGCCGAGCGAGCCCTCGCCGCTGCTCCTGGCCGTGCTGGCGCTCGGCATCGTGGCTGCGCTCGGCAGCGCGCGACGGCAGGCCGGTGCCGGCTTTCTGTGGCTCGGCTGGCTGACCTTGGCCCTGGTGCTCGCCGGCTTTGCCGCGGCGCAGCTGCGTACCCTCGCCGTCGATGCGCCGGCCCTGCTCCGGGCCTCGGTCTACACGCTCGAAGGCACCATCCGGGCGGCCGAGCCGCGCGGCACCGGGCAGCGACTGCTGCTCGAGGACCTGGTGATCGAGGGGCTCGAGCGAGGCGCCACGCCGGCCAGGGTCAGGTTCACCATCCGCGGCATCGACCCCCCGCTGCTGCCGGGCCAGCGGATCAAGGCCCGCGCCCGCCTGCAGCCGCCATCCGGGGCGTTGGTTCCAGGCGGCTTCGACTTCGCGCAGCGCGCCTTCTTCCAGCAACTGGGCGGCATCGGTTTCGCCTACGGCACGCCCGAGGTCATCGGCGGCAGCGCGACCATGGGCAGCCGGCCTCTGGCCAAGCTCCGCTATGCCATCGCGGCCCGGGCCGAGACGGTGATCGGCGGTGCGGAGGGTGCCGTGGCCGCTGCCCTGCTGACCGGCCTGCGCGCCTCGATTCCTTCGGAGGTCTGGCGTCACATGCAGGTGGCGGGCCTCGCCCACCTGCTCGCCATCTCTGGCCTGCACATGACGCTGGTCGCCGGCACGGTGTTCGTCGCCTGCCGCCTGCTCCTTTCGCTCTGGCCGGCTCTGGCGCTGCGCATCGTGGCCAAGAAGCCGGCAGCGGCCGTGGCGCTGGTTGCCGCCTTCGCCTACCTGCTGCTGGCCGGGGCCACCGTGCCGACCCAGCGCGCCTTCATGATGGCGGCCGTGGCGCTGGTCGCCGTGCTCTTCGATCGCAACCCGTTGTCGCTGCGCCTGCTCGCCTACGCGGCGCTCGCCGTTCTCGTCATGCAGCCGGAGAGCCTGTTGGGCCCGTCATTTCAGATGAGCTTTGCCGCCGTGGTCGGGCTGATCGCCTTCTACGAGGCGCTGCGCGAGCGTCGTCGACAGCAGGCGCCGAGCGATGAGCCGCCGCGGTTCGGCGACAGCGTCAAACTCTATTTCGTCGGCGTTCTGCTGACCACGCTGATCGCCAGCCTCGCCACCACGCCGTTCGCCGCCTACCACTTCCAACGCGTTGCGACCTATGGCGCGCTCGCCAACCTCTTGGCGGTCCCCCTTACCGCCTTCTGGATCATGCCGATGGGTCTGCTGGCGCTGATCTTGATGCCGCTCGGTCTCGATGCGCCGAGCCTCGTCGTGATGGGCCAGGGCATCGCCATCGTCCTCGAGACCGCCGCCTTCATGGCCACCCTGCCCGGTGCCGCCATCGACATCACGCCATGGCCACCGTCGAGCCTGCTGCTGATCGTCCTGGGCGGGCTCTGGCTTTGCCTTTGGCAGACGACCTGGCGGCGCTGGGGTATCGGGCTCGTCGCTCTCGGCGTCATCGTCGCGGCCCTGACCCGTCCGCCCGATCTGCTGCTCGACCGTCGCGGCGACTTCCTCGCATGGCGGGTGGCTCGTGGCGAGGTGCACCTGCTCGAACGCCGACGTGACAACTGGCTCGGGCGACAGCTACTGCAGGGAGCGGGCGCGTCGATCGCCCTGCCGTTCGACACCCGCCCCGACGGGCGGCTGCGCTGCGATCCGCTCGGCTGCCTCATCGACACTGGCGGTCGACGACCCTTGGCGGTGGCGCTGACCGCCGATGCCGCAATGGAGGACTGCCGGCGGGCGGCTTTCGTCATTCTGCTCGGTGGCCCCGCGACGTGTCCGGACGGCACCGCAAGTCTCGGCGGTCGCGCCCTCTGGCGAAGCGCCGGCATGGCCATCTGGCTCGACGGCGAGCACGTTCGCCTGCAGACTGTCGCCGACCAGACCGGTGACCGGCCGTGGACACGATGACCTTGGTAGAGAAACTTGTTTTTTTATCAATCTATGATAGATTTTATGAGACCATGCAGAACCAGGAGCCTGGCCGATGCGGCCCGGGGCATTTTCTGCCAGCGTTGAACGAGCCGTTGCGCCGGCGAATCGTCGCCATCTGGCGAGCTGTGGCCGGCCGTTGGGCGTCCTCGCCGTGCTCGCGCTGGGCGCAACACTCTTCACTGCGGGGGCGAGCCTGCTCGGTACCGGCCAGTCGCAGGCCGTGTTTCATGCCGCGGCCGAAGGGCTGGGCGACGGCGTTTTGCCGCTCGCGCAGACTGGCCTGCCAACGCCGGAAAGGTCCGCCCGGCGCGATGCCCCGCTCGAGCAGACGCTGCCCGCGCCGGAGCAGGGCGCCTTCGGGCTCAGGTTCGAGAGTTGGACGCATGGTGGCGTGCTGGCAGCACCAGCTGTGCTGGTCGATGCCGACCGACCGCCGTTACAGGTCGAGATCTCGGGCTTCGAGCATCTCCCACGGTGGCCCGGGCCCGAGCCCGGAGCGCCGCGGTGACCGGTCGACCGCGCGGCCAGGGCGAAACGACGCCGCGACCGGCCGCCGAGCTCAGCCTGATCGACCTCTTGGCGGTGCTGCGCCGCTACACTGTTCTGCTGCTCGCCAGTCTCGGGGTCGGCATCGGCCTCGCGCTCGCCACGCTCGCCATGCTCGAGCCGACATACGTCGCGACCGCCCAACTGATGATCGAGCCGAGCGGGGACACGCCCGATGACGGCATCCTCGCACCGGCGCGGATCGCCGACGACAATGCGGCGATCCTGAGCCAGGTGACGCTGCTCGCCTCGCGCAGCATGGCCCGCGAGGTGATCGAGGCGCTCGATCTTGCGAGCGAACCCGAGCTCTACCATACCGTCGACCCGATCGAGCAGATAGCTCTTGGTCTCGGCATCGCTGCGGCCACTGCTGGCACGGACGACCAGGCCGCTCTGGTCGACCGCTTCCTCGCCCGCCTCGCGGTCGATCGCGAGGGGCAAACCCACGTGATCCGCGTCTCCTTCAAGAGCAGCTACCCGGGCTCGGCGGCGCGGATCGCCAATGGCATCGCCGCGCGCTACATTGCCGGTAGGCTCGAAGCCAAGTCGGCAGCGGCGGGTGGGGCGACTGCCTGGTTGGAGCAGGCCCTGGCAGAGAGCCGGGTGGCGCTCGAGCGTGCCGAGGCCGAGCTCCAGGCCTACCGTGCAAGCGCGCAGGGCGATCAGGGCGAAGCACTGGCCAACGAGGCGTTCGGCATCAACACGCTGCGCCGCGACGTCGCCGCCGCCGCCGCCGACCGCGCCGCCCGCGAGGCCCGGCTGCAGCGGGTGCGCGCTGTGCTGGCTCGCGCCGAAGCCGATCTCGCATTCGAGGAGCTCGGCGGCTCGGCGGTCCTGCAGAATCTCTATGCCTTGAAGAACGAGACCACCCGCCGCGAGGCTGAGCTTGCGACCCTCTACGGCGACCGCCACCCGCAGATCCTCCACGTCCGGGCCGAGCGCCGCGAGCTCGAGCGCCGCATTCAGGCCGAGCAGCAGGCACTTGTCGGCACGGTGGAGGCCGAGATTCAGGCGGCCCGCGCGCGGGAGCAGGCGTTGTTGCGCGAGCTCGAGACGGTCAAGTCGCAGAGCATCACCCAGAGCCAGACCGAGGCGGGGATCGCCAGGCTCGAGCGGGCGGTGGAGCAGGCGCGCCGCCACCACGAAGGCAATCTGGCGCGCCGCCAGAGCCTCGCCGATCAGGTCGGCGTGCAGCGCGCCGATGCGCGGCTGATCTCTGAGGCAACCCCGCCGCAGCGGCCATCCTTCCCCGAGCCGGCGATGGTCTTCAGCCTGTTCTCTGCGGCATCGCTCGGCACGGGCCTGCTGCTGGTGTTCCTGGTCGAGCAGCTCGATCGCGGCTTTCGCACCCAGCGGGCTGCCGAGCAAGGGCTCGGCCGCCGTTGCATCGGCTGCCTGCCGTTGGTCCGTCGCGGCCGCCGCGGCGACATCCCCCTGATCGATTTGCCGCTCGAGCATCCTTGCTCGCGCTTCGCCGAGGCGCTGCGCGCGCTGGTTGCCGAGCTGAGCTTCAAGCCCACCCGCGGCGGCGGCAAGGTTGTGCTGATGACGTCGGCTGCACCCGGCGAGGGCAAGTCCACCACCACGGTGGCCCTCGCCCGACTGGCTGCCAGCGAGGGGTTGAAGGTGCTGCTGATCGATGCCGACCTTCGCCGGCCGAAGCTGGCCGGCCTGCTCGACCTCGAGGCACCCCAGGGTTTGGTCGAGATCCTCAAGGGCGAGCGCGAGGCGGAAGAGGTGTTGCTCAAGGACCCGCTGACCGGCCTCGCCGTCATCCCCGGCAGTGCCCGGGTAAGCCAGCCGACCCGGCTCCTCGGGCCGCAGGCGCTCGGCGTGCTGCTCGACGAGGCGCGTCGCCATTTCGATCTCGTCCTCGTGGACAGCCCGCCGGTGCTGGCCGTGACCGATGCCCGGGTCATGGCGCCGCTTTGCGACGGCATCCTGTTCCTCGTCCGCTGGCAGGCGACCCAGCGCGCGGTCGCCGCCCATGCCCTGGCGCAGCTCGACGGCGTCGCCGAGAAGGTGCTCGGCAGCGTGCTCACCATGGCCGACCCGGATGTCGCTGCACCGCTCGGTGCCGCCGACTCCCGGCTGGTGCGCCGCAAGCTCAGCCGCTACTACACCGAGGCCTGACCCCTCGCTCGCCTGGCTGCGCCATGTCCCCGGTCCTGCGTTTCGCGCCGAGCCCCACGGGCCGGCTGCATCTCGGCAATGCCCGTGCCGCCCTCGTCAACTGGCTGTTCGCCCGTCAGCACGGCGGCCGGCTGATCCTGCGCCTCGACGATACCGACAAGGAGCGTTCGAGCGAGCGCTTCGTCGTTGCCATCGAGGAGGATCTGGCTTGGCTCGGCATCGACTGGGACGCCAGGCATCGGCAAAGCCAGCGCGGCGCGCTCTACGGCGCAGCACTGGCGCGGCTCCAGGCGGCCGGCCGTGTCTATCCCGCCTACGAGACCGCCGACGAGCTTGCCGCCAAGCGCGCTGCGCGGCGTGCCGAGGGCTTGCCACCCGTCTACGACCGTGCTGCCCTGGCGTTGACCGAGGCCGACCGCACCGCGCTCGAGGCCGGGGGGCGCCGGCCGCATTGGCGCTTTCGTCTCGCGGGCGAGCCCGTGCGCTGGACCGACCTGGTCCAGGGCGAGATCGTCATCCCGGGTGGCAGCCTCAGTGATCCGGTCCTCGCCAGGGCCGATGGCGGCTTCACCTACATGCTCGCCTCGGTCGTCGACGACCGCGAGATGGCGGTGACCCACCTCATCCGCGGCGACGATCACCGCACCAACACCGCGATCCAACTCGATCTCTTTGCGGCACTCGGTGCGATACCGCCGGCCATGGCGCATCTGCCGCTGGTCAGCGGTCCGGGCGGGGTGCCGCTCGCCAAGCGGGCCGGTGCGTCGAGCCTCGCCGACTACCGTGCACAGGGCATCGAGCCGCACGCCATCCGTCTGGTCCTGGCCGCTCTCGGCACCGACCGGCAGTGGCCGCCGGACACGACGATGGAAGCACTGATCGCGGGGTTCGATGTTGGCCGGCTCGGCCGGACCAGCGCCGTTCTCGACGACGACCAACTCGTGCGCTGCAGTGCAGCTGTCTTTCAGGCGCTGCCCTTGGCCGAGGCCCGCAAGCGCCCCGGCCTCGCCGATCTGACAGCCGAGGAGTGGCGCTGCCTTGGGCCGAATGCCACGAGTCCCGCCGACCTCCTCGCCTGGCGTCGCCGCTTGCGCGAGCCGCTGACGCCGATCATCGAGGACTCGGGCTTCCTGGAGGCTGCGGCCGGCCTCTTGCCGGAAGCCCTGGACGACGCCGCGGCCGCCACGGCCTGGCTGGATGCGGTCAAGCAAGCGACTGGACGCAAGGGCAGGCGCCTCTTCCAGCCGATCCGCCTCGCCTTGACCGGCCGCGACGATGGACCGAAACTGGGCGATCTGCTACCGCTCCTCGGCGCTGGGCGCATCCGCCGCCGGCTCTTGGGCGAAACCGCCTGACAACGCCTCGTTGATCGGACTGCCACGACCTTGCCCGCCACGACCTCGCGCCTCGTGCTGCACAATACGCTGACCCGCAAGAGGGAACCGTTCGAGCCCATCGAGCCGGATCACGTCCGCCTCTATGTCTGCGGGCCCACGGTCTATCAGCGCATCCACATCGGCAACGCCCGCCCGCTGATCGTCTTCGACGTCCTCTTCCGGCTGCTGCGCCACCTCTATCCCAAGGTGACCTACGTCCGGAACATCACCGATGTCGACGACAAGATCATCGCGCAGGCCAGGGAGAACGGCGAGCCGATCGAGGCCCTGACCACGCGCACCACCGAAGCCTTTCTCACCGATGCAGCGGCCCTCGGCTGCCTCGAGCCGACGCTCGAGCCCAAGGCGACCCGGCACATCCCCGAGATGACCGCACTGATCGAACGGCTGGTCGAGACCGGCCACGCCTATCAGGTGGCGGGCCTTGTTCTGTTCCACACCCCCTCGATGCCCGCCTATGGCAGGCTTTCGGGCCGCAACCGCGACGACCAGATCGCCGGTGCCAGGGTCGAGGTCGCCCCCTACAAGCGCGACCCCGCCGACTTCATCCTCTGGAAGCCCGCAGCCGACGACGAGCCCGGCTGGGACAGCCCCTGGGGTCGCGGCCGCCCGGGCTGGCACATCGAGTGCTCGGCCATGGCCGAGAAGCATCTCGGTGTCCCGTTCGACATCCACGGTGGCGGCCAGGACCTGATCTTCCCGCATCACGAGAACGAGATCGCCCAGACCTGCTGCGCGCATGGGCTCGCGGAAATGGCCCGGTTCTGGCTGCACAACGGCTTCGTCGACATGCGCGGCCAGAAGATGTCGAAGTCCTTGGGCAACGTGCTGCGCCTCGACGATGCGCTGGCAGCAGCACCAGGCGAGGCCATCCGCCTCTGGATGCTGGGCGCCCATTACCGCGCCCCCATCGACTGCAGCGAGCAGGGCTTCGAGGTGGCCAAGACCCAGCTCGACCGCTTCTATGGTGCCCTCGAGCGGGCCGGAGAGCGGCCGCGTGGCGAGCCCGACCCGGCACTCGTGGCGGCGCTGGAGGACGACCTCAACACGCCCAGAGCCGTCGCCGTGCTGCACGACCTGCTCGGCCAGCTGAATCGAGCGACGCACGGCGAGGCGCCGGCGCTCGCCGCCCGGCTCAAGGCCTCGGGGGCACTCATAGGCTTGTTGCAGCAGGCCCCGCAAGACTGGCTGCGCGGGGCCGCAGGCGGCGACGATACCGCGATCGAAGCGCTCATAGGCGCGCGTCTCGAGGCCCGCAGGGCCAGGGACTTCGCTCGCGCCGACGCGATCCGTGATCAGCTCGCGGCCGACGGTATCATCCTCGAGGACGGCCCCGGCGGTACAACCTGGCGACGAAATTAATGGCTGAGAGAATCTATCTTTACGACACCACACTTCGCGACGGTGCTCAGACCCAGGGCATCTCCTTCAGCCCGGCCGACAAGCGTGCGATCGCGGCGGACCTCGATGCCATGGGCATCGACTACATCGAGGGCGGGTGGCCCGGTGCCAACCCCACCGACGATGCCTTCTTCAAGGACCCGCCGGCCTTCGAGAAGGCGCGGTTCTGTGCCTTCGGCATGACCCGGCGAGCCGGCCGCTCGGCCGCCAACGATCCCGGCCTGCAGCCGCTCTTTCACGCTGGCGTCGACGTCATCACCCTGGTCGGCAAGAGCTCGCGCCGCCACGCCGAGGGTGCCTTGGGCGTCGATGGCGACGAGAACCTGCGGATGCTCGTCGACAGCGTTCGCGAGAGCTTGAAGCATAGCCCGGAGGTGATGCTCGATGCCGAGCACTTCTTCGACGGCTTCAAGGCCGATCCGGCTTATGCGGTGGCCTGCCTCGAGGCGGCACTCGAAGGCGGCGCGAACTGGCTCGTGCTCTGCGACACCAACGGCGGCACCCTGCCGCACGAGGTGGCGCGGATCGTCAAGGATGTCGCGCGCAAGCTGCCGGTCGAAAAGCTCGGCATCCATACCCACAACGACACCGAGAACGCGATCGCCAATACGCTGATGGCGATCCGCGAGGGCTGTCGCCAGGTCCAGGGCACGTTGAATGGTCTCGGCGAGCGCTGCGGCAACGCCAATCTCGTCTCGCTGATCCCGACCCTGAAGCTCAAGCTGGGCTTCGATGTCGGCGTCAGCGACGAGGCGATGGCCCGCCTCACCGCGACGAGCCGCGGCTTCGACGAGCGGCTCAACCGGACACCCGATCGCAGCGCCGCCTATGTCGGCGCCAACGCTTTTGCCCACAAGGGCGGCCTGCACGCCTCGGCCGTGGCCAAGTCCCCGGGCTTCTACGAGCACATCGACCCCGCGCTCGTCGGCAATGCCCGGGATATCCTCGTCTCCGACCAGGCTGGCCGCGCCAACCTGGCGCAGCGCCTCGCCGATATGGGCCTCGCAGTGGCACCTGGCCCCGAGGCGGTGGGCGAGTTGCTGGCCAGGATCAAGGCACGCGAGACGAACGGCTTCACCTATGACGGCGCCTCGGCGAGCTTCGAGCTCCTGGTCCGCCGCAGCCTCGGTCTGATCACCGATGCGTTCGAGCTGTTGAGCTTTCGCGTCATCGACGAGCGCCGCTTCAATGCGGTGGGCAGGCTCGTCACCCAGTCCGAGGCGACCATCAAGGTCAAGGTCGACGGCCGCGATTTCTACACCGTGGCGGACGGCAACGGCCCGGTCAACGCGCTCGACCACGCGCTCCGCCAGGCGCTCATGCCGACCTACCCGTCGCTGCAGCACATGGAGCTGGTCGACTACAAAGTGCGCATCCTCTCGCCCGAATCCGGTACCGCCGCCGTCACCCGGGTGATCATCGAATCCGCCGATAAGCAGGGCCGCGTCTGGCAGACCATCGGGGTCTCCGGCAACATCATCGATGCCTCCTACAACGCGCTCGACGACGCCATCAGCTACAAGCTGCTGCTCGACGGCGTGTTGCCGAAGCCGGCCAGCCTTGCCGGTTGACCCGCCGGTCGCGATGAAGCGGACCAAGGCGGCGCGGGGCGGCATCGACGACCTGCCCCCAGCACCGGTGGTGATCCTGGTCCGCCCGCAGCTCGCCGAGAATGTCGGCAGTGCGGCTCGCGCCATGCTGAACTTCGGGCTCACCGAGCTGCGCCTCGTAGCCCCGGATTTCGGCTGGCCCAATGCGAAGGCGGTGGCCGCGGCCTCCGGTGCTGCCGAGATCTTGAACCGGATGACGATCCACCCCTCGACCCATGCCGCCACGGCCGATCTGCACCACCTTTACGCGACCACGGCGCGCGGTCGCGAACTGCAGCTGGAGGTGATCGACCCGCCCCGCCTGGCCCTGCGCAGCCGGGCCGAGATCGCCGCCGGCCGCCGTGTCGGGTTCATGTTCGGGCCCGAGCGTACCGGCCTCGACAACGCGGACCTCAGCCTCGCCGACCGGCTGGTCAAGATCGCCGTCAACCCGCTCTTCCCCTCGCTCAACCTGGCCCAGGCGGTGCTCTTGATCGCCTATGAATGGCACCGCGAGGCGGCGGTCGCAGCGGTCGAGGCGCTGGCCGATCCGCCGGCCAGCAAAGGCGAACTCGCCGACCTGACCGACCACCTCCTGCTCGAGCTCGATGCAGTCGGCTTCTATCGGACGGCCGATCGTCGGGTCTCGTTGACCCGGGCCATCAAGGTCATGGTGGGACGGATGCAGCTGACCTCGCCCGAGACGCAGTTGATGCGTGGGATCGTCAAGGAGCTGCGGCGTGGCCCGCTGCGGCGTGAGAGATCGCCGTCGACGCAAGCACGATAACGGAATCTGCAGACCATCGGGCGACAACCAAGCCTGCCGAGTGCCGAACCGCGGTGGACCTCGCGGCGCTCTCAGCCGCCCGCTAGAGCCCGCCGAGGCCGCGCTGGCGGGGCCGGCAAAGGAGCGCAAGGACGACACCCGGAACCGCGAGGCTGAGCCAGGCCGGTGCGGTCAGCACGAGCTGGACGGGTGCCCAGACCATCGAGCCGAGATTCCGCTCGATCAGCCCTTGAAAGCCGACCAGGCTGTTGCCGTCGAGGACGTACCACATCGATCCGATGGATATCGGGCGATAGCCGCCGCTCGCCCAGAGTGAGAACAGCTGGGCAACAAGGGTCGCGCCGGCGACGAGCAGAAAGCCCCAACCGATCAGATAGCCCAATTGCCGCATCGTGTTCGTCTCCTGTTTGAGGGGCGGCCGCCTGGCGCCGGTCGGCCATGGTCGCACCACTGTCGGGGGGCGGCGGCGAGTGTGCAGCGGCCGACCCTGCGGTGGTCGCCCGCCGGCCCGCCGCGCCGAAGTGGCTGCAATGTGGCCTCAACGTGGTGTCGGTGATGCGCATCAGGCGACCTTGAAGCGAGCCAGAAAGGCAGGATCGGGCTCGACGCCGATGCCCGGGACGGTAGGTGGGGCGACGGTGCCGTTGTGGGCCGCGAGCTGGCCTTCGATGTCGAGCGGTTCGCACGCGAGTTCGTCGCGAAAGCGATTGGGCGTGGTGTCGAGCTCGAGCATCGGGACGAACGGATGAAGCCCGCCCGGCATCGGCGGCATGGCGGTCAAGAGGTGCAGATTGGTGGCGACCGCCACGGCCGAGCCCCAGACGTGGTTGACGACCGGGATGAACTGGCTCTGACAGAGTGCCAGAACCTTGAGATACTCGCTGATCCCGCCCAGCCCACACACCTCCGGCTGGGCGATGTCGAGGCAGCCGGCGGCCAAGAGATCACGCCAGCCATAGCGGCTGAACTCCGCCTCGCCGCCGGCGATGTTCAGCTTGAGGCCGTCGCGCAGCCGCCGGTAGCCGTCGCGGTCCTCGGGTGCCACGGGTTCCTCGAACCAGAAGATCTCGAGCGCCTCGAGCGCCCGGCCGACCTCGAACGCCTCGGGCGTCGTGTAGCAGTGATTGGCGTCGACCATGAGCCGGGTCTCGGGGCGGATGGCGGCGCGAACCGCCTCGACCAGGCGAATATCGGTGCCAACCCCGTGGCCCACCTTCATCTTCATGGCGGCAAACCCCATGGCCTCGATGCGCCTCGCCTCGGCGGCGAAGCGCACCTCGAGATCGGGCACCGGCTGCAGCATCATGCCGTAGCCGTAGGCCGGCAGGCGCGCGTGGCATCGCCCGCCGAGCAGGCGAAACAGCGGCTGGCCGAGCGCCTTGCCGACGATATCCCAAAGGGCGATGTCGACGCCGGAGAGGGCCTGCAACGGCATGCCCTTTTGCCCGTGATCGCGCAACAGGTTGTAGACATGGTGCCAGATGGCCTCACGATCGAAGGGATCGCGGCCCTGGATCATCGGCTGGATCACCGTCTCGACGATCGCCCGATTGGCCAGGGCCACGGACCCGGCGCCGAAGCATTCGCCCCAGCCGGTGATCCCCGCGTCGGTCTCGACCTCGACCAGATGCGCCGTGCGCTTGGTGAAATATTGCTGCGAGTAGCCGAGCGGCGTGTCCAGGTCGTATTGCAGCACATGGCTCCTGATCCTGGTGATCCGCATTCTCGCCCCCGCCCTCGGTTCGGCGCGTCTATCGGTTGCCGGGTGCGGCCGTCAAGTCGTCGGCCACCGCGTCTCGCCTTGCCCAAGAAGGCCGACCGAAGCGGCGGCAAGTGGCGCCGGGTTGCCGCCACAACCTCGCTCGCGGCGGGCGCATGCGCTCGCGACTGCACGCAATCCCACTCGGCGACCTGCATGAAATGGCGCAGGGCTAGGCTCCATGTCGGCCAGAACGAGCCTGCCGCCGGTTAGCGAAGGGCCGGTGACGCCACATCGCGGAAAACGAACCCTCCGGCCCGGATGCCGTCCGCAGCGACGTCGCCGGGTCGGCCGCGGCGTTCATGAGCAAGGTGAACGCATCGATCACCGCTGCCGACCCGTGTGGGCTATCCGATCTCGTCAACACCGAAAAACCCGACGCGCCCAAGAGCAGCCTGTCGCCGGCCCGCTCAGAGCCGTCCGGCATGCCAGGCGATGTGCTCAGCCATGAAGCTCTGCATGAAGTAGTAGGAGTGGTCGTAGTCGGGCTGCCGCCGCAACTCGAGCGGGATGCCGCTGGCCGCACAGGCGGTTTCGAGCAGCTCCGGCTTGAGCTGTTGCTCGAGGAACGCGTCGCCAAGCCCCTGATCAACCAGGATCCCGGACACCCGCTTGCCATCCTCGATCAGCGCCGTCGCATCATGGGCCCGCCAGGTGGTGCGGTCGGGGCCGAGATAGCCCGAAAGCGCCTTCTCGCCCCAGGGGCAGCGCATGGCCGAGCTGATCGGCGCAAAGGCCGAGACCGAGCGATAGAGCTGCGGAAGCTTCAAGGCCAGCGTCAGCGCCCCATGGCCACCCATCGAATGCCCGGCGATCCCCTGCCGGGCCACATCGATCGGAAAATGCGCGGCCACGAGATCCTGCAGCTCGCGCGTGACATAGGTTTCCATCCGATAGTGCCGCGCCCAGGGCTCGACAGTCGCATCGAGGTAGAACCCCGCACCCGAGCCGAAATCGTAGGCGTCATGCTCGGTCGGCAAATCGAGGCCCCTGGGGCTCGTGTCCGGGCAGACGACGATCACCCCGGCCTTCGCCGCCGGGCCCTGGAAACCCGCCTTGGTCGTCGCGTTCTCCCAGGTGCAGGTCAGGCCCGAGAGCCACCAGAGCACCGGGCAGCGCTGGCCATGCTCGGCCGCGGGCGGCAGATAGATGGAGAATTCCATCTTGGTGCCGGTGGCGCTCGAATCGTGCAAGTAGACTGCCTGGACCCCGCCGTGGCAGCGGTGGCCGGCCTTGATCTCGGGCGTTGCCGCCATCAATAGACCACCACGCCGCGGATCGACTTGCCCTGGTGCATCAGATCGAAGCCCTTGTTGATGTCGGCGAGCGGCATGGTGTGGGTGATCAGGTCGTCGATGTTGATCTTGCCGGCCATGTACCAGTCGACGATCTTCGGCACGTCCGTCCGGCCCCTGGCCCCGCCGAAGGCGGTGCCGCGCCAGACCCGGCCGGTCACCAGCTGGAACGGGCGGGTGCTGATCTCCTGCCCGGCGCCGGCGACGCCGATGATGATGCTCTCGCCCCAGCCCTTGTGGCAGCATTCGAGCGCCTGGCGCATGACGTCGACATTGCCGATGCACTCGAAGCTGTAGTCGGCACCACCCCTGGTCAGCGCGACGAGGTGTGCCACGATGTCCTTGTCACCGAGCTCCTTGGGGTTGACGAAGTGCGTCATGCCGAAAGTGCGCGCGATCGCCTCGCGCTCGGGGTTGAGGTCGACCCCGACGATCATGTCGGCACCGACGAGCCTGGCCCCCTGGATGACGTTGAGGCCGATGCCCCCCAGCCCGAAGACGACGACAGTGCTGCCGGGCTCGACCTTGGCCGTGTTGATGACGGCACCGATGCCGGTGGTGACGCCGCAGCCGATATAGCAGATCTTGTCGAAGGGTGCGTCCGCCCTGACCTTGGCGAGGGCGATCTCGGGCAGGACGGTGAAATTGGCGAAAGTCGAGCAGCCCATGTAGTGGTAGATGACATCCTTGCCGATCCTGAACCTGGACGTGCCGTCCGGCATCAGGCCCTGACCCTGGGTCGTGCGGATCGCCTGGCAGAGATTGGTCTTGGGATTGAGGCAGTACGCGCATTCCCGGCATTCGGGGGTGTAGAGCGGGATGACGTGATCACCCACCTTCACCGACGTCACGCCCGCCCCCACCTCGCGGACGATGCCCGCCCCCTCGTGGCCGAGGATCGAGGGGAAGATGCCCTCGGGATCGCCGCCGGAACGGGTGAACTCGTCGGTATGGCAGAGCCCGGTCGCCATCACCTCGATGAGCACCTCGCCGGCCCTGGGCCCGTCGAGCTCGACCGTCGTCACCTCCAAGGGCCGGCCAGCCCCGAACGCCACCGCCGCCTGCACCTGCATCATCACGCCTCCGCAAAACCAACGGTCGGAAGCCTAGCAGAGGCCTGCGACCGGCGCGACAGCATTGGAAACGTGGCCGCAGCAACGCGCTGCAACGCTGACATGCAAGCTGCGACGACGAAACGAAAACCCCGCAGGCGCCTAGGTCCTCGCGGGGTTTTCCGGCATCTCGTGCCGCAGTCCGACCATCGTCGGAGTTTTCACGGACCCATGGGCACTCCACTGTCCGTTCGTCGCCTGCACAGATTGTCTGATGGTTCGTTCACCGGGATCCCGAGAGGTGCCCGAACCACGATCCCATCTTGGCCCTCCGGGCCACGGCGACAGGATCGTTATGGCTTAGTGGGTGGATCGTCCATGCGTGCCTCGCACCCTCCCTGGCTCATCGTAAAACCGTTTGTTGGCTGGCTCGACGTGGTCCCGTCTCGATGCACCCCGAGATGCACATCGACCTGCCTTCGACAAAGACGAGCCATTGTCCTCATCGCAATCAACTTCAGCCAACCAACGAATCATACAATAAGCGCTGGAGAGTTTCAAGCAGCGATGCTGATCGGCCGGCGAAAAGCGGCTCCCTGCAGGGTGATGAAGCGCCGAGCGTCACCGACGGTTGTCCAGGCAAGCTGACGACGGAGCTACCCGGCCGCCGACTCGGCGGCGTTCGGTGCCGTCTCGGCCTTGAGCTTCTCCCGCGCCGTGAGCGACAGCTGCAGGTTGAGCTCTTTCAGCTGCTTCTCGCTGACCGCTGCCGGTGCCCCCAACAGTAGTTCCTGCGCCTGCTGGTTCATCGGGAAGGCGATGACCTCGCGGAGATTTTCCGTATCGGCGAGCAGCATGACGATCCGGTCCAGCCCGGGTGCTATGCCACCATGCGGCGGCGCACCGTAGTGCAGCGCTCGCCACATCCCGCCGAACCGCTCTTCGAGCACCGCCTTGTCATACCCGGCGATGGCGAACGCCTTCTCCATGATGTCCGGTCGGTGATTCCGAATCGCCCCCGACGACAGCTCGATGCCGTTGCAGACGATATCGTACTGGAAGGCCAGGATATCCAAGGGGTTCTTGCTCTCGAGCGTCGCCATCCCGCCCTGCGGCATCGAGAACGGGTTGTGCGAGAAGGCGACGCTCTTGGTGTCCTCGTCCCACTCGAACATCGGAAAATCGACGATCCAGCAAAAGCGAAAGCAGTCCTTGTCGACGAGATCGAGGTCCCGCCCCACCTTGTCCCGGGCGCTGCCGGCGAACTTGTAGAAGGCCGCCGGATCGCCGGCGACGAAGAAGACGGCATCGCCGTCGACGAGGCCGCAGTCCTGGCGGATCGCTGCGGTCCGCTCCGGCCCCAGGTTCTTCGCCAGAGGGCCTGAGCCCTCGCCGTCCTTGAAGAAGATATAGCCCAACCCTGGCTGGCCCTCACCTTGCGCCCACGCGTTCATCCGGTCGCAAAAGGCGCGGGAACCGCCACCCGGTGCGGGAATCGCCCAGACGGCGTGCTTTGCGTCCTTGGCCAGGATGTTGGCGAAGATCTTGAAGCCGGAATCGCGGAACTGGGCACTGACATCGCGCATCTGGATCGGGTTCCTGAGATCCGGCTTGTCGGTGCCATAGCGCCGGATCGCGTCCCGATAGGCGATATGCGGGAACGGCATGGGCGTTACCGCCCAGTCCGAGAACTCCTCGAACAGGCCGTGCATCACCGGCTCGACCGCGGCGAAGACGTCCTCCTGCGTGGCGAAGGCCATCTCGAGATCGAGCTGATAGAACTCGCCGGGGCTGCGATCGGCGCGCGCATCCTCGTCGCGAAAGCAGGGCGCGATCTGGAAGTAGCGATCAAAGCCCGACATCATCAACAGCTGCTTGTACTGCTGCGGTGCTTGGGGCAGGGCATAGAAGCGGCCGGGATGCAGCCGGGAAGGCACCAGGAAGTCCCTGGCACCCTCGGGCGAGGAGGCGGTCAGGATCGGGGTCTGGATCTCGGTGAAGCCCTGCTCCACCATCCGCCGGCGGATGCTGGCGGTCACCGCCGAGCGCAGCCGGATCTGCCGCTGCATCTTCTCGCGCCGGAGGTCGAGGAACCGATAGGTGAGGCGGGTCTCCTCGGGGTAGTCCCGCTCGGCGTTGACCTGCAGCGGCAGAATGTCCGCCTCCGCCTGCACGGCCATGCGCTCGGCCACGAGCTCGATCTCGCCGGTGGCGAGATCCGGATTCACGGTTTCGGCCGTGCGCGCGACGACCCTGCCGGTGACGGTGATCACACTCTCGAGCCGCAGACCTTCGGCCTCGGCGAAGAACGAGGTCTCGGGCTGGACAACGATCTGGGTCAGCCCGGTATGGTCGCGAAGATCGATGAACAGCAACTGGCCGTGATCGCGCTTTCGGTGTACCCAGCCGCTCAGTCGGGCGGTGCTGGCCACATTGCCCTTGGTCAGCTCGCCGCAGCGATGCGTACGATACCGGTGCATGCCGTTGCTCTTCATGCTGAAGGAAAGGAAATTCGGGGCTCGACGCCGCGCGTAAAGGTCACAAGGCTTCGCCGCCTGTCAAGCCGACAGGCCGGGCGACCGCAGCACCTCGTGCCCCAGGCTCGATCATGACCCTCATCAGTACGACCAGCGCGCTCCAGGCGGTCGTCGATCGGCTCAAGCGCGAGCCCTACATTACCATCGACACCGAGTTCATGCGCGAGCGCACCTATTGGGCGAAGCTCTGCCTCGTGCAACTCGCCGGCGCCGACGAAGCCATTGCGGTCGACAGCCTCGCCCCCGGGATCGACCTCGCCCCGCTCCTCGACATCTTGGCCGACAAGACGGTGCTGAAGGTCTTCCACGCCTGCCGCCAGGACCTCGAAATCTTTCTCAAGCTCATGAACGGCCGCCTGCCCGAGCCGGTGTTCGACAGCCAGATCGCCGCCATGGTGTGCGGCTTCGGCGAGGAGGTGGCCTACGAGACCCTGGTCAACCGGCTGGCCAAGGCCAAGCTCGACAAGAGCTCGCGCTTCACCGACTGGAGCAGGCGGCCGCTTTCCGAGGCGCAGCTCGCCTATGCGCTCGCCGATGTCACCCATCTGCGCGTCATCTACGAGAAGCTCCGCCGGCGGATCGCGGAGGCGGGGCGCTCCGGCTGGGTCGAGGAGGAGACCCGCTATCTGCTGGACCCGTCCCTTTATGTCACCCGGCCCGAGGATGCCTGGCAGCGGCTCAAGGTGCGCTCGCGCGAGCCGCGATTCATCGCCTTGGTCCAGCACCTGGCAGCCTGGCGCGAGAAGAAGGCGCAGGCCCGCGACCTGCCCAGGAACCGCATCGTCCGCGACGATCTCCTGCTCGAGCTCGCGGCGCAAAAGCCGCGCGACCAGGATGCCTTGCGCCGGCTCGACCGGATCAATCTCGACAAGGAGAGCATGCGCGAGGTGGTCGCCGTCGTCGAGCGGGTCTTTGCCATGCCGGAGACCGAGCTGCCCCGGCTGCCGGAGCCCAAGCCGCCGGTCAAGGGGCTCGGCCCCACGGTCGATCTGTTGCGCGTGCTCTTGAAACAATGCGCCGACGAGAGCGACGTCGCGCAGCGGCTGATCGCCACTGCGGCCGATCTCGAGGCCCTGGCCCAGGACGATCAGGCCGATATCCCGGCCCTGCACGGCTGGCGACGCGAGCTCTTCGGCGACCGCGCCCTCGAGCTCAAGGCGGGGCGCATCGCCCTGGCGCTGGAAAACCAGCAGGTGGTCATTCTCGATCTGGAGGACGAGGACTGACGGGCCCGACGATCCTCGTCACCGGCGCCGGCGGCTTCATTGGCGCCGCCGTCGTCCAGGCGCTCGGCAATCAGGCGCGACCGGCGAGCCACCACCTGTTCGAGTTGCCCGCGGCAGTGCCGGCGGTGAGCGCCGTCGTGCACGCCGGCCGCAGCCCCGGTCTCGGCAAGCCCGGCTATCGTCCGCAAGACGATGCCGAACTGGCGATCGCCCGACTCGCCGCCGGCCGAGGCCTGCCGTTCTTGAGCCTCGGCACCCGCAAGGTCTACGCGCCCGCCGACCAGCCGCTGGACGAGGCCGCCCCGCTGGGGCCTACCGACCGCTACGGCGAACACAAGCTGGCGCTCGAGACGGCGCTCGAAGCGATCCTGGGCCGGCAGCTGACCCGGCTGCGGCTCGCCAACATCTTCGGCTACGAGCCCGGCCGGCAGGGCTTCATGGGCATGATGCTGGCCTCGCTCGACCGCGGCGAACCGATCACCTTCGACATGAGCCCGTTCGTGCGCCGCGACTTCCTGCCGGTGGAGACCGCCGCGGCGGCGATCGCCCGACTGGCCCGCGACCCGCCCGGCGGCATCGTCAATATCGGCTCCGGCGTCGGCCTCGAGACCGGGCGGCTGGCCATGGCCCTGATCGAGGGCAGGGGCCGAGGCCGATTGCTGGTCACCGACCCGCGCCACCACGACCCCTTCATCCTCGACGTCGCCCGGATGCGGGCGCTGAGCGGTCTCGCCACCGACACCGAGGCGATCCTCGAGCGAGCCCGAAGCGCGGGCCGGGCCAGTGCCGCGAAGCTCACCCGAGACGCTGCGCCTTGAACCGGCGAGGCGGCTCGGCCAGCCGGTCCTGCGCCGCGACCAGCGTGAGCTCGCGCTCGCCCGCCTGCCAGGTGGCGTCGACCAAGGCGAACATGGCACTCGCCGCTGCCTCCAGCGTCGCCGCCGGATCGCCGCCGGTGGCCAGCCAGTAGGCCAGGGTAAGCGCGGTGAAGGCGTCGCCCGTACCGTTGAGCTGGACGTCGAGTTTGGGCGTCCAGACCACCCAGGTGCCACCGGCAGTCTCGGCCAGGACGCCGAGCTCGCCGGGTCGCTCACGGAGCTCCAGACTGGTCACCATGACGAGCTTCGGACCCATCTCGCGCACCAGCCTGGCGGCCGCCAGAACGTCGGCCAGCGACTGCAACTCCTGTGCCGCCAGATAGGCGAGCTCGAACTGGTTGGGCGTGATGATCTGCGCCCGCGGCACGGCTTGGTGCTTGAAGAAGGCTGGAATGCCCTCGGCGACGAAGAAGCCGCGACCGATATCGCCCATCACCGGATCGCAGACATAAAGCGCATCCGGCCGTCGTGCCTGGACCAGCGAGACGGTCTCGAGCACCGCCCCGCCCAGCTCGGCGCTGCCGAGATAGCCGGAGAGCACGGCCTTCGCCCGATCGAAGCCGCCCCGCTCCTCGACCCCGGCCAGCACTTCGCGGACGTCGGTGATCGGCATCACCCGGCCGCGCCACGCTCCGTAGCCGGTATGATTGCTGAACAGCACTGTGTTGACCGGCCAGACCTCGTGACCCAGCCGCTGCAGCGGAAAGACCGCCGCACTGTTGCCGACATGGCCATAGGCTACGTGCGACTGGATAGAGATGATACCATCCTGCATCGCCATACCTCCAAGCAGTGCCGGCTCGAACTTTCCCGTCGGAAGTGGCCCTTGCCAGCGCCATGAATGCGGTTACCTCTAGGGCCACTTTTGGAGGAGTTAACCGATGCAGCTCGATCCGGCCCACATGCGCCAGAACTACGATGCCGGCGTCCTCGATGAGGCCGATGCCGATCCGTTTCGCCAGTTCGCAGAATGGTTCGAAGCGGCGCTGGCCGCCGACCTCATGGAGCCCAACGCCATGACCTTGAGCACGGTCGACGCTGCCGGTCGGCCGGCCAGCCGGATGGTCTTGTTAAAAGGCGTGGACGAGCGTGGCTTCGTCTTCTTTACCAATTATGACAGCCGCAAGGGGCTGGATCTCGCGGCCAATCCGATGGCCGCACTCCTGTTCTGGTGGGACCGGCTGCACCGCCAGGTGCGTATCGAGGGGCGTGCCGAGCGGATCGCCGAGGCCGAATCGGACAACTACTTCAACAGCCGCCCCTACGGCAGCCGGATCGGCGCCGCGGCCTCGCCGCAGAGCCGGGTGATCGGCTCGCGGGCAGAGCTCGAGGCGCGCTTCAAGGCGCTCGAGGCCGCCCACCCCGAGAATCTCCCGAGACCGTCGCACTGGGGCGGCTTTCGCATCGTGCCGGACCATTTCGAGTTCTGGCAGGGGCGGGAGAGCCGGCTACACGACCGGCTGGTCTATCGGCCAGTCGCGGGTGGCTGGCGGATCGAGCGGCTGGCACCCTGACAAGCCGCTGACGGCCTGCCAAACTGGAAGGCTTGAAGCGACCGGGCAGCAGCACCGCCGTGATTGTTGGCGGTGATTGTGGTACGCATGGTGGGGAGATGCAGCCACCAAGGAACCGGCCATGAGCGAGCGCGCGGCGCAACCCACGTCCAGTGACCGCCGGAACGTCTTCATCACCGGGGCTAGCCGCGGCATCGGCCATGCCACCGCCGCCTATTTCGTTCGCCATGGCTGGCGAGCGATCACCTGCTCGCGCGACGAGGTGCCGCCGCAGTGCCCGCGCGACGAGCGCCTCGCGCACATCACCGCCGACCTCGCGCACACCGCCAACCTGCCTGCAGCCGCCGAGCGCCTCGACGAGATCCTCGGCGGGGCCCCCATCCACGCCCTGATCAACAATGCCGGCTATTCGCCCAAGGGCGAGGGCGGGTCGCGCCTCGGCTGCCTCGACGGCGACATGGCGGTGTGGAACAAGACCTTTGCGATCAACTTCCTGGCGCCCGTGTTCTTCAGCAGGGCGATGGCATCGAAGCTCGCCGCCGTCGGCGGCAACATCGTCAACATCACCTCGATCGCCGGCCACCGCGTCCACCCCTTCGCCGGCAGCGCCTACGCCACCTCCAAGGCAGCGCTCACCGCACTCACCCGCGAACTCGCCGCCGACCTCGCCCATCTCGGCATCCGCGTGAATGCCGTCTGCCCGGGCGAGATCAACACTGCCATCCTCTCCCCCGGCACCGACAAGCTGGTCGAGCGCATCCCCCTCAAACGCCTCGGCTCCCCGACCGAGGTCGCCGCCGTCATCTACTACCTGGCGACCGACCAGAGCTCCTACATCACCGGTGCGGAAATCCCGGTCAACGGCGGCCAGGACCTGTTCTAGGCAACAGGACCGGAGGGAGCAGCGGTTTGGTTTTCGCGCTCGAGCGGCTGAGCCTTAGCCCCTCGACGTTGCTCGACCGATTTCTCGGGCGGATCATCGAGAACGGCGAACTCACGATCATCGACGCCGACGGCAGCCGGCGCACCTATGGCCGCGACGATGGCAGCGGCCGGCGCATCGTGCTGCGCCTCGCCGACCGCAACGTCATCCCGGACGTGCTCCGTCGGCCGAAGGTCGGCATCGGCGAAGCCTACATGGACGGCCGGCTGATCCTCGAAGACGGCGACATCCTCGGCCTGCTCGATCTCGTCACCTCGAACGCGCCCTGGGAGGCGGGCGGGCGGTCGCGCAGGGCGATCGGGCGCGGCAGCAGGAACGTGATGCGCAAGCTCGCCCTCTTCAACTGGCGGGCACGCGCGGCGCGCAACGTCGCCCACCACTACGACCTCTCCGACCGCCTCTACGACCTCTTCCTCGACCGCGACCGGCAGTACAGCTGCGCCTATTTCCGCGATCCGGCAGCGAGCCTGGAGCAGGCACAGGCCGACAAGAAGGCGCATATCGCGGCCAAGTTGATGCTTCGCCCCAAACAGCGCGTCCTCGACATCGGCTGCGGCTGGGGCGGCATGGCGCTCTACCTCAACCGCATCGCCGACGTCGACGTGCTCGGCATCACCCTCTCGAAGGAGCAGCTCGAGGTCGCCCGCGCGCGCGCCGCCGCAGCCGGCGTCGCCGACCGGGTCACCTTCGCGCTGCGCGACTACCGGGACGTCGAGGGGCCATTCGACCGCATCGTCTCGGTCGGCATGTTCGAGCATGTCGGGCCGCGGCACTATTCCGCCTTCTTCCGCAAGGCGCGCGAGCTGCTCTCGAGGGACGGCGTCATGCTGCTGCACACCATCGGCAGCATGGGCGGTCCCGGCGTGCCCAACGCCTGGACCAGCAAGTACATCTTTCCTGGCTACTACGTGCCGGCGCTCTCGGAGATCGTCAAGGCGAGCGAAGAGACCAGGCTGATCGCCGCCGACACCGAGATGCTACGGCTGCATTATGCCTATACCCTGGCCGCCTGGTACGAGCGCACCCGCGAGCACCGGGCCGAGATCACCGCACTCCACGACGAACGCTTCTTTCGCATGTGGGAGTTCTACCTCGCCTACGCGCTGGTCGGCTTTCGCCACGGCAGCATGGTCAACTACCAGATCCAGTACATCCGCGACCGCCACGCCCTGCCGATCACCCGCGACTACCTCGCGGAGCAGGAAACCGCCCTCCGTGGCACGCCCATGAAGCAGTTCAAGGCCTCCTGACCGTCGACAAGCCAGTGCCGGTCGATGACCCCCGGACCCCAGCCTGCCGGCGTGCACTCGCTGCCTCGGCCCCCGATGTCGTCGTCGACGACCTGCAGCAGCTAGCGGCGATGCTCGAGACACGCCGAGGGGGCCCGCTGTCGAACCAGTGTCACACGGCCCTGGCACTGAACCGGTTCGGTGCCGCGCGTTGGGCAGGGCAGCGGCGGTGGCTTCAGCAGCATTCGACGCACCGCGCCGTCGTCCGATGCCGGGCCACGGCAAGGCTCGCTGGTCGAGACCACGGCCCTAGCACTCGCCGACGCCACCCTGGATACCGATCATCGAGAGGCCGGTGCCGAGCACGACGACCGGAATCGACAGCCGAGACAAAGCCATGACCCCCACGCGCACGCCACCACGACGCCGCGCCAACATCACAGCCCGCAAACTCGTTCCTGCCGGCGCCTCATGACCGCCCTCGGCCTCGCGCTTCGCCAGGGCGATCACGCGATCCGCCTCAAATGGCACAAGCTGCGCGACCGTCCCGATCGCGCGCCGCACGATCGGGACGGCTTGGCCCTCGGCCTCGCCCGAGGCGCGCTCCTGGAAGTTGATGTGCAGCTGACCGGTGACGACCACTGGGTCTGCCTGCACGATGCCACGCTCGATGCCGAGACCACCGGCAGCGGCCCGGTGACGGGCGCATCGCGCTTTGCCATCGAGAAGCTGCGCCAGCGCCATCTGGACGGCATGCCACGCGACACGCCGCCAATCTTCCTCGATGAGTTGACCGAGCGGCTGGCCGCGAGCCCGGCTGCCGGTCGTGTCCAACTCGACCTCAAGCTCGACTCCCGCAGCCTGACCGGCCTCGCCCGCGCCCGCTTCGGCGCCGTCATTGCGCCGTTAGCCGACCGCTTCGACATCGGCGGGCCTGACTGGCAGGCAGTGAGCGAACTCGCCAACCTGGCCCGCGGCAGTCGCCCCGGTTTCGATCCCTCGGAACTGCTGCCCGACCGGTGCCTCGCCGACCAGGCCGCCGCCGGTGCCTTCGCCGCCGCCATGCTGCGCGCCGCCCCCGGGGCGACCATGCTCTACCTGCAGCATGGCCTGATTACCCGGGCCGCGGCCCTGGGCGTCGACCTTGTCGGCATTGCCCACGCGAACGGCCGTGAAGTGGATTGCTGGACCGTCGATCCCGGCAGTGCCGAACTCGAGCCGCTGATCCGCCACCTGTTCGAGACGCGCTGCGATCAACTCACGACCAATGGCCCGCAAGCCCTCGAGGCTTGGTGGCAACGGCGCGCAATCCCGAAAGCATCGTAGGATCAAAGATTCGCCAGAGAATGGGAACGAAACAGTTGGCGGCTATTCTGCCTAAGGCGCCAAAGGTCAGGAAACCTTGAGCCTATCCAGGGGGCGTGAGCATCGTGTCGGAATGCCGGCCGCTCGCTTACGCTTGCCGTACATTTCCAGCATTGCCGCGCGAGGGTGGCTGCGTGGCGGTTGAGACGTTGGAGATTCGCTTCGAGGTCGTGCTCGAGGGGCTCGGTCAGGCGGTCGCCGAGGGCCGTTCGTGCCATCAGGATGCGGCGCTCCCAGCCGCCGCGCGGTTCCGGGCGCGGTGAGAGCTGCAGTTTCAGAAGGTGCTCGATGATGGTGCGGACCTGGCTGCGGCAGGCGTGTCGCTGCCCCTGGCCCAAATCTTCGACCTCTTCGGCCAGGTGCAGCACGTCGATGGGTAGATTGCGACGGTCGCTCGCGAGGCCACGCAGCATTTTTGCCTGGACCCGGGCCCAGCCGTACAAATCGCCATCGTAGAGGGCGCGCGCGAGCTCGCCCGTTCTCTTCCCGCTGGGGAGGCTGGTGCCGGCGGCAGGGTTCGAACCCGCGACCTACCGCTTACAAGGCGGTTGCTCTACCAGCTGAGCTACGCCGGCTACATTGCGTGGTTTAGGGAGCCCTGGCCTTCTGCGTCAACGCATAAAGGGCGAGCGAGGCTGCCACCGAGACGTTCAGGCTGTCGATCCGGCGGTCGATCGGGATCGACAAGGTCTCATCGCAGGTCTCGGTGGTCAGGCGCCGCATGCCGTCGCCCTCCGAGCCGATGACCAGGACCCGGCGCGGGGCAGGGGCCGCCTCGTCGATGCTGGTGCTCCCCGCGGCATCGAGGCCGGTGATCCAGAACCTGGCTTCCTTCAGGCGCTGCAGGGCTCTCGAGAGGTTCACGACCTCGACGATCGGCACCATGTCGACGGCACCGGAGGCGGCCTTGGCGGCGGTGCCGTTGAGCTCGGCCGAGCGGCGCTCCGGCACGATCACGGCACCGACACCCAAGGCCACGGCCGAGCGCAGGATGGCGCCGAAGTTGCGCGGATCGGTCACCTGGTCGAGGGCCAGCAGCAGGCTGTTCTCCGGCTGGATGGCGATCACCCGCTCAAGCTGCAGCGGCGGCAGCGGGGCGACGTGCATCGCCACACCCTGATGGGCCGCAGCGCTCGGTAACCGCCGGGCGATGTCGGCATTGGGCATCGGGGTGATCCGCAGACCGCGCTTGGCGGCGGCATCGCGGATTCGCGGCATGCCGTCCTCGCTCGCCAGGAGCTGGTGGCAGGTGCGACGCTGGTTGCGAATCGCCGCGACGACCGCATGCTCGCCGAACAGCCAGAGCTCGTTCGACCCGGACCGACCGGAACCTTGGCGACCGGGGCTGCGACGGTCGGTCTCCGGGCGCCTGGCGGCGGGCGCCTTGCCGCCGCGCCCGGCGCCCGTTCCGTTGGCCGGGTGGAAGCGATCGGCCTGCTTGCCCCGGGGGCGATCGGCCTGCTTGCCCGGTTGGCCGGGTCGGTTCTTGGGAGGTTGTTCGGGCATTGGGATTCCAGGAGAAGCTGAGGGTCGTCCAGTTGACAAGGCCGTGACTTAGGCGATATGCCGCCGGACGTTTTCGCCATTGGCGGACACCTGGAGGGGTGGCCGAGTGGTTAAAGGCAGCAGACTGTAAATCTGCCCGCGTCAGCGTACGTAGGTTCGAATCCTACCCCCTCCACCAACTCGTCCTTGGCGGGAGCATCGCACAATGCTCGTCGCGGGTGTAGCTCAACGGTAGAGCTCCAGCCTTCCAAGCTGGCGGTGGGGGTTCGATTCCCCTCACCCGCTCCACTCCTGCGCCAGTCGGGCCTGCGCCAGTCCGGCGCCGATCTCTAAACTTAACTTAAGGTGGAACGGGAAACCCGGTCATGGCGAAGGCGAAATTCGAGCGGACGAAGCCGCATGCGAATATCGGGACGATTG